>JAXLVK010000008.1:0-90235 GCA_046329055.1 Bacteroidia bacterium | reverse complement strand
CGCGCGGGACAGACCGGACTCGTCCCCTCCATCTTCATATTGATGTACCCACTCTGCCACGCCCAATACATGCCCTTCGTCGGATCCAAATCCCCGCCAAGGGCGCCGCTTACATTCGTCAGGCTATCAATGCCCAAAGCAAACCGGATACCATCGCAATCCGCCGGGATTCCCTTGGCACCCAACGACATCCCCCAAGACTCCGGCACCTCCGCATCCACCAAATGATACCGTTCCGGCAACGCATATACCACCCGCTCCCCCGCCATGAATGCCACATCCGAAACATAAAACCGGAACGCCTCGATCGTCACCCCGCCATTTGTCCCCGATGCCTTTTCCGCATCCAATTCCAATGCCTCCTCCCCCATTCGCAGGTCAAAACGCAGGCTCTGCGCCCATCCCGAGAGATGCAGCACCACGGCCAAAGCCGCCGTCAGGAGCCATTGTGAAACCTTCATGCCCATTGGATGCCGAATCTAAGAATTCCTTGCGCCATCCTTCCGGAGATAGACCAAGTTCACCAACCCGGTATTGAATGCCTTCGCCTCCACCAAGGTCCATGCGGACTCCTTGCTCCGGCCCGGGAACAATGGAATTCCCTCACCCAGCACCAACGGCACCACCGAGATCACCATCTTGTCCACCAAATCCAGCCTCAGGAACTCGGCCACCAATTCTCCGCCACCCACCAGCCATATATCCTTGCCCGTCTCCCGTTCCAGCTCCGCCATCCCTTCCGCAATCCCCGTTTGCAAGACATAAGTACTCGGCGTGCTCACCGCAAACTCCCGGTTCCGCGTCACAATCACCGTCTTGTAATCCGAATACGGCCATTCCACCCCAAATCCCAAGACCTCCTCATAAGTCTTGCGCCCCATCACCACACTCCCGATGCCCGCCAACAATTCCGCATACCCATAATCCCCCGAATCCGGCTCCGGAATGGCATTCAACCAATCGATGTTCCCATCCGGCCGGGCAATGTACCCATCAATCGTAGTCGCGACGAACAAAATAACCATGTTCCAATGGATAATGAATAATGGAGAATGAACAATTGAGGGTGAAGATAGGGAATGTTTGGATGCGAGTCATGTCATCGTGCGGTCCTTACCCGCGTCATCCTGAGGCCCGGGACGGGCCGAAGGATCTAGCACGGATGGCTACCATACTGCTGGATTCCATCTTGCTGGTACAACCCCAATATGCGGATACTGTGAAGAATGCGAAGCCCGACATCGTGATGCGGTGGGATGGCAATCGCTGGATGATGGCGTTGCGCTGAGGGGTGAAGAATGGACAATCTCCTGTGCTAGATCCTTCGCTCCGCTCAGGATGACGTGGCTGGGGAGCCGTTCCGATCCTCGGAACAGGGCTATTGAACATTTACCTCTGACATGCGTGGTCTGTACAGCCTGAATCACCTCCATTCGCCGGAGGCAAAGGTTCGTTCGGCGTGCGGCAGGATGCCGCCGCCTCTCAATGGAACGGCGTTGAATTATCCATTGTTAATTATCAATTATTCATTCCCTCGCGTACATGACATCACTCCGCAATACATACTTCACCCCGCTGCGAATCGGGATGCTTTCATGCTTTTGCTCGTGGATGAAAAGCAGCGCGTCGCCTGTCCGGGGATGGATCGTGACATCGTCAAATGCGGTCTCCCCTCCCTCATAATCCTCGTTCAAATAAATCATGAATGTAATCCTGCTTTCCTCCTTCTCATTCCGGCGGAACCGCCCATCAATATGCCGCTTGAACCGCTGACCGGAGCCATATTTGTAGAAACGGAATTGCTCATTCAAGCCCACAGCCAATGCGCCATCCATCTCTTCCGGCACTGCCATCCGAACCAACTCCCAATACCTATCGGCAAGCCCCTTGTCACTGAAGATCAAGCGGTAATTGTTGCGCAAGCCCGGCATTTTCACAGCACCTGAGGACAATGAAACCTTGGCCTCCTCGTACCCCATCGCCTCACTTTGGGCGATCAGTTCATTGCATTCGGCAGGCGTGAGGAATTCCGGCAAGGTCCAGATTTTAGGGGTATGGTAAATGGGCGGTTGCATGGGCATTGCGTTTAGAGCATTAACCCGGTGCCCCTGCTCAATGTTTCACAAACCTGCTCACATACATCCCGGTCCCCGTTTGAATCCTTGCAAAGTACAATCCAGGGGCCAAACCTTCGATGGAAATCGATTCCTCAGCGACATAAGGGCGCGGCTCCATGACCACTGCTCCCGTCAAATCGATCACAGAAAGCTGCATTGCATCTGTGCCGACTGCGCCTGCAACCTGAAACGCCACTTGGTCAAACGCTGGATTGGGAAAAGCAAGACCCGACAAGACAGATGCGGCAGGTGATATTGCAGTCATTGGGTCCAGGAGAATGCGACGAAGCACATGGTTCCCGCCATCGGCGACATAGATCGAGGTCCCCGCAGCATCCATCCAAGCCGCCCGCGGACGGTCCATCATTGCCTGTTGGCCGCTGTCGTTGAGGTAGCCCGCGCTACCGTTGCCCGCGAGTGTCGTGACCATGCCCCCGCTCACCTGCCGAATGCAGTGGTTGAAAGAGTCGGCGATGAGCAATTCACCATGGTTTCCCGAGGCCGAGTCCTGTCGGGGTATTCAATCTTGCGATAGCGTTTGAGCCATCCAGGTACGCCCCGGATGTGGAACCTCCAGGGCCATTGCCTGCCAATGTGGTCACCATGCCCTGTGGGTCGATCAGGCGGATGCGGTGGTTGTAGGCATCGGCGAGGTACAGGTTGTCAGCAGCATCGATCTCCAGTCCACAGGGCGTCCAGAACCGCGCAGTGGTATCCGGCCCATCGACCCAATCCCCAGGGCTTTGCACGCCCACAGAGCCTGCCGCCTCCAGTGGCCAGGGTGACATTGCCTTGCGGGTCCAGCTTGCGGATGCGGTGGTTCCGCGTCCGTCCGCAATATACAGGTTGCCATGACTATCCATGCAGATGCCGCGTGGGTAGCGAAATGCGGCAAACATGGCCGTAAGGCGTCCTTGTAGCCAATCGCGCCACTTCCAGCGATGGTGGATACATTGCCAGAGAGGTCAATCTTTCGATGCGTTGATTGGCAAAATCCGCAAAATACACATTGCCCACACTGTCGATACAAGCATTGGTTGCGCCATTGATGAGGGGAACTGCTGCCCGGCCCATCAAAATAGCCTGCGACACCATTGCCCGCGATGGTGGTCACGATCCCCAGCGGGGCTGATTTTACGGATGGAATTGTCAGCATCCACCACGATCAAGTTCCCCAGCGGATCCCCGTCGATGTCACTGGGCCGTCCAAATTGGGCCGAGCGTATCCCCATCCACCAATCCAGCCACACCGCTGCCAGCATAAGTGATCACATAGTGTTGCGCCATCACCACGAACCGTGTGAACAAGAGCCCAATAACAAGGGAAGCGAGCCTGCACGCGGCGGCACGATTGAAAATCTGATGCATACTCTCCAATGATTTGTTACAAAGGTAGGAGCATAAGGGGTTCATTGCGCTTCGCAAACACCTTCAACCACGTGATTAGCAGCAGACAGCAGAAAAAGTGCGACGAATGACGGAAATGTCGCATTGACGTCGCTGTTTCAATCACCAGCGTCGAGTCGGGGAAAGCTCGGGAGTCCCACACAAATCGTAGAAGAGTAGGGCTCTCCATTCCCACCCATTTAGTTGATTTTCAATGCATTTCTGTTTAAACTTTGCAGATGCCAAATTGTGCTGAACCTTGCATTCGGATTTGATTTATGGTTATTGGAAAATTCATATTATGAATATCATAGACAGTTTTCGGTTCTTACCAACAGAGTCGGTCTTGATAGTGGTGGGGCTGCACTCCCACCCGAAGGATTTCGCCCCTTCAGGCTTCTCTCCCATCCAGTCACCACATGGAAAGCCCTGAAAGGGCGCCATCCCAACAGTGGGGGTTGCAGCGCGAAGCGCAAGGCCCCCACAACCAAAATCCTCGAAAGCATGATCATCCGGCTGGGGCTACACCCCACCCGAAGGGATTTCGCCCCTTCAGGGCTTATCGCGCACTGTCACCACACGGCAAGCCCTGAAAGGGCGCCATCCCAACAGTGGGGCTGCAGCGCGAAGCGCAAGGCCCTACAACCAAAAATCCTCGAAAGCATGATCATCCGGCTGGGGCTGCACCCCACCCGAAGAGATTTCGCCCTTCAGGGCTTATCGCGCACTGTCACCACACGGCAAAGCCCTGAAAGGGCGCCATCTCAACAGTGGGGGTTGCGCGCAAAGCGCAAGGCCCCCACCACCAAAAATCCTCGAAAACATGATCATCCGGCTGGGGCTACACCCCACCCGAAGGATTTCCGCCCCTTCAGGGCTTATCAATTTTGAATTGCATTTTCAGCAATCAATTCCCACATTTGCCAAATAACTGAAAGGAAACAATTATTTAGCACCATGGGACAATCACTGGTGAATAACTACGTTCACATCATATTCAGCACGAAACACCGCATACCCTTCATCGAGGGTCCCAATGAGTTGGAGCTGCACGAATACATCGGCGGAACTTGTAATCGTTTGGAATGCCAATCGATCCAGGTCGGCGGATGGGTGGATCACGTGCATGTGCTTTGTAAGCTCTCCACGAAAATTGCACTCATGAAATTGGTCGAGGAGATCAAGTCACATTCCTCCAAATGGTACAAAACGAAAGATCCAGGCCTATCCAATTTCTATTGGCAGAACGGCTATGGAGCATTTTCCGTGAGCCCAGCGGAGTCGATAAGCTAGTGACCTACATTACAACCAACATACTACTCATGCAACAAAGCTTTATTTCAAGATGAATACCGAGGTTTGTTGAAATGGAATGGCGGACTTCGATGAACGGTATAAGCTGGATTGAGGACATTTTCCTTCGGCTGGGCCAGACCCCACCCGACGAGATTTCGCCCCTTCAGTTCCCGCGCCCTGGGAGCGCAATGGAAAGCCCTGAAAGGGCGCCATCCCCAAAGTGGGGGTTGCAGCGCAAAGCGCAAGGCCCCCACCACCAACCACCCTTTGACATCATCTTCATCGCCGGGCTCGCACCTCGATTCACTTCCGATGATTGCCAATAATCTAACAAAAAATCCTCTCCCATCACTTCCCAAAAATCAACGCTCCATCATTCATGCAGCAACAAGACTTCCTCTCCGACATCTCCTCCCGAGCATCGAGACCTACAAATCCGCTCTCCCAAAGTCATCGATGCAACCCCTCGATGACGCCAGCATCTATTGGCTGACCCGGCTGCGCTGAATGACGAACATAGCCCCCATCACCCATTCGCACACAGAAACTGACCGATGGAGGATCAAGTGAACCACAGATGCGAGGCGGATGCTAATTTCTCCATGGATCAATACGTCTCCATCATCTTTCCCATTTGTCAATGAAATCCATCTGCGCCGATTGGCCGCTTGCTCTTGCTTTTGCCCTCGCTTATCCCCTCTTTCCGCTCAGTCCTTCTTGCCCATGGATTGGCAGCAAGGTGTCTATTTCAACGGGAACAGTTTCAACTCTCCCCCGCCGGGCAATGCATCGGTGCGGCATGTGAGTGATACGACGAAGTGTGGCTACACCTATGCCAAAATCTGCAGGTGGGGTACATGGTCCACTTCTGGCTCTTGCACCTTTGTGGATTTCCTGAGGCAAACTGGCACCCGCATTTACATCGGCGGCGACTGCAATTGGCCTGACGACCTGCTGTTTGACTTCGGTCTTGTGGTCGGGGATACCATCAGCATCCGGCAGAGCTTCTGCCACCGGGGTCTCTATGAAGTGGACAGCGTCTATACTGTGACGCTGCTTGACGGCTCTCAACGACCGAAATTTGTCTTGCATGGCAGGGACAATTGGAATCTCACGGATACCCTGCGGTGGATCCAAGACATCGGCGACATCTCATTTGGCATGGTCCCCAATTGCGACTTCGAGGGTGGCCACGGCAATCTCATCTGCCACAAGGAAAACGGTATCAAGCGGTTTGTGAACAACACCAATCTCGTCCTAGCGGATTGCGATTCCCTCACACCGGTAGGGATCACCCCTTCGGCGCTTTCCGCTGACTTGGCTGTAGTCGCCCCCAATCCCTGCTCTCAACATCTGCGAATTGCCGCGTACGACAGCAACCCCTTGGAACTGACTGTCCATGACCTCGCAGGCCGCCTGCTGTGGCAGCACAGTTTCACATCCACTGTCACCCTGCCCACCACATCACTTACGGCAGGCATCTACCGCTACCAACTCACAGACCTGTCCGGCCGGATTCAGCAGGGCAGGTTTGTGAAAGAATAGGATTTGACGGGCTGTGCATGCATGCGGAGGTGGTGCATGCGATCGCGAACTTGGGGTTTGCGCATTGCAGCTATGACGCTGGCGCAGGTTGGGGGACCCGTATCCTGGGCAAGGTATAGTGAAGAATTCCCTATCTTACCCCGAAATTCAACAACACCATGGATACAACCGCATTCCAATCCGCCATCGCTGCCTTCAAGCAGGACAATGACCTCTCCGCTCTCAAGACGTCATTGATGGCATTCTTCCAGATTCCGGCGATCGCGCCTGAGCTCGATGCTTGGCTTGCGGGGGAGAAACCGCCGAGGGGACCATTCCTGTTGACCTCTTTTCAGCGGGCTTGTGAATGGGTGCCTTCGTTTGAGCATCTCCTGCATCGGTTTGGGGAGGTGCCGTTTCCGGCGATGAATGTTGGGGGCGATGATGGGATTGATTTCTGGCTGGTCTTGGAGACGGGCCGGGTGATTTCGCTGCACCACGATGCCACGTTTTACGAGGAGGCAGGCTACATCAAGACGGATGACATCTCGGAGTTCATGCGCAGTTTCGAACAGGTGGGGAGCAGCTTCACCTTTTCGCAGTTGTCCCAACTCAATGCCCTCACTGCGGATTTGGATGAGGGGGATGACGAGACATTCGGCAAGGAACTGCTGAAGGCGACCGCCCAAGTGCTGGGCATCAGTCTCCGCAAAGCGGCGGAGTGCGTGGACGATTCGAGCATGGAGATCATCTACCGCAAGCTGGGCGACCTTTATGACTTCCCGGAGGAGATGGAGGCGTTCCTGGATGAGGAGGAACCTTTGGAGTCCTGATTCCGTTTACCGCTTCGAGATGAGGCCACCACCAACAGTCCATACCGTTCATTTCCCAAGAATCCGCTTCGGGTGGCTCATCTTCCTGTGCGTGGTGATTTGGACGGCCTATTGTCAGTATTGGATGATTCGGAGTCATTTGAAAGATCACCGCTCCACGGGCAACCCCGGCGACAATGGCAACATGGATTGGGACCTGCCCCACAATCTGATCTTCACCTGTCTGGAATTCATTTTGTTCCTCGCCATCATCCGGCCTTGGTCCTACGAGATATTGGATACTGCAACGAGGGCGGGAGGATTGGCCTTGATCATGTTTGTGGCCTCATTTTACCACCTCCTGACCACACAATCTTCAGGAAGGGTGAATGAGATTCAGCTGGGCTGGACCGGGGGCATGCTGTTGGGATCGATTGCGCTGCTGTTCTTGGGTGCAGGTGCGGGACTGGTGAAACGCATTGTCGATGGACGAAAGCGGAGGCGAGGGGATATCTGAACCATTGAAGTATGGCGCATCGACTAGATACCCTCCTACGATTCCTAATTTCCCTCCGCCTTGGATGGCCCATTTTCCTCTGCGTGCTGGCTTGGGCGGCGGTTTGTCAGTATTGGATGATACGGAGTCATTATTTGGATCCCATGATCGGAGAGCGGATCAAGTATGAATCCTATTATGGAAATGTCCGCTCCGACTTGCCGAACAATACCTTATTGATGGTTGTGGAAATCGTCGTCACCCTGCTGGTGTTACGACCTTGGTCCTACCAAGTCTTCCAGAATCTTGGCCGATCCTTGGCACTCTGCCTCCTTATGTTCGTTGCTACATTCTACCACTTTATGAACTTGACGCATGCCAGCGGAGTCAATCAGGCACAAGCCCTGTGGTCCGCATTCCTGTTTTTGGGTGCGCTTGTGCTGCTCCTTCTTGGTGCCGGCGCATGGTTTTTCAGGCAAATGAGGCATGATTATTTGAAACGGAAGGGGCTACTTTGAACTGATCGAAACATGGAACAACCACAACATACCCCACCTGCGTCCCTCGCAACCTTCCGCCCGGCGTGGCCACTGTTTGTGTGCATGATGGTCTGCGCCGCCATCTGCCAATGCAGGATGATAGCGGCATTTCTGGAGCAACGTAAATTGGCAGGAACACTTGTACCACACCAAGACCTGGAGGCGGATTTTTTGCTGGGGACGCTGGTCATGTGCTTGGAAGTAGCGGCCTTCATGGCGATCATCCGGCCCTGGACCTTTGATTTGATCCTGACCCAGCGGCGATCCACCGCATTCACACTCTTCACGTTTGGAGCGGGATACTATCACATGGGTCAAAATGCTTTGGAACCCAATGAGGTGACCGATGCGCTTCTCCCTTGGGGGGCAATGCTGGTTCTGGGAGGACTGTCGCTATTTTTCGCTTGTGTGGTAGCAAGCCTGGTCCGGCAGTGGGGATCTAGGCGTTGATATTTGATGGCACGATCCCAAATTACACCTTGCAAAACAACGCCAAATATTCGGCGTCGGGTATGGTAACGTGTCATCAATTCCTGCGCCGCCTGCATTTCCTCATCCCCCCTACTCCACCCGGGTGCCTTTTTCATTGATGGTAAGGCGCTGTCCGTAGGCTTGCACGGTGGCGAAGCCGTTCTTGAAGCGAAAGGGGCCGTCATATTGCGGTGGGATGAGCCACTGACCGCCCGGACCAATGAGACCCCATGAGCGCCATTCGTTACAACTGAAGGCAACGAGGTTCGGATCATAAGGCAGGCAATACCCCACGGAACCCGCGATGGATTGCGCTTGCACCTTGAGTTCGCATGCACTCCAATTCTGGAAGGAATATGTGATCCGGTCCAGGTCGGGTCCAGCCAGGATGCGGTTGCCTTGTTTTTCGTCTTGATACGCGACAAAGCCGTTGCCGTCCGCATGGTATTGCGTGAAAATGTACCTCGGTCCGCTTGCGCCCCGCCACACTTCGTAGCCAGCGCTGGTATGCACCACGAGGCATTCACCCAGCACCTCCACATTGCGGATGCCGGACACAGGAACGCGTTGCCAATAAGGCAAGGTGTCCATGTACAATTGGTTCTGGATGGTGTCCAGGAACCATGCCCGCATCCCCGAACTCACGGGCAATGTATCACCCCTGTAAAACCGGACTTGTGCATGCCCCGCATAAGCGGACAGCAACAGCAGTGTCCAACCCAATACCATGGGCCTCAGGCGATCAGACAATCCATTCCATCTGTTCATTGGCAGGCAAGGCGACTCTTGATCTCTGCAAATGCAATCTGGAAACAGGCAATACCGCCGCCTCCAAATTTGCCCGTTCGGAATCCCCTCTCTGATTTGTCGCAAATGGTATGCGCCAACATCCACTGTTTCCATCGACCTTTGTTCCATCGGGTTGCGGAAGTCTGCGCCCGTGTGTTGCACCCATCCATGATTGCCCAATGAAAAAAATTACCCCATTCCTCTGGTTTGACCAGAATGCCGAGGAGGCGATGAACCTGTACACATCGATCTTCCCGGATGCCGAGGTCTTGGCCGTGTCCCGCTATGGTGCTGGCGCGCCCATGCCTGCCGGGTCGGTGATGACCGCCACCCTCCGCCTGGCCGATCAGGAATTCACCCTGCTCAATGGCGGGCCGCATTTCAAGCTTTCCGAGGCATTCTCGTTCTTCGTGCGCTGCGCCGATCAGGAAGAGGTGGACTACTACTGGAATGCCCTCACTGCCGACGGCGGACAAGAAAGCCGCTGCGGTTGGCTCAAGGACAAGTTTGGCGTGAGCTGGCAGATCATTCCAAATGCGCTCATGGAATGCCTCGGCGATCCCGACCCCGCAAGGGCATCCCGGTCCATGCAGGCAATGCTTGGGATGAACAAGATCGACATCGCCGTGCTGCGCGCCGCGGCGGATGGGGATCAGTGAGCTTACTCTATAACCCCGAATTGATATGTCTTTAAAGAAACTCGAATTCACCATCGACATCGCGGCACCGGCTGAGGCTGTGTGGCTGGCATTGTGGGAGGACGCTACCTATCGCCGCTGGACCTCTGCATTTGGTGCGGAGTCCCATGCCATCAGCGACTGGAAGGAAGGCAGCCCCATCCAATTCCTCGGCGACGCCAACTCAGGCATGGCCGCCGTGATCGAACGCCTCATCCCGAATGTGCAGATGACCTTCCGGCACCAAGGCGAAATGAAGGAGGGCCAATTGGTGGTCGCTCCCCCGCAATCGGAAGGTGGCTGGGCCAATGCCGAGGAAAGCTATTTTCTGAGCAGCAATGGATCCGGCACCCGGCTAGACGTAGTCCTGGAGTCCCTGGAGGCATGGAGCGGATTCATGGAGGAATCCTTCCCCAAGGCATTGGCGATCCTGAAGGACATCGCCGAGGGGCGGTAAGTCTCTCTTTTCGCCACAAAGGCACCAAGGCACGAAGCTGCATGCTGGGACTCAGCTTGCGGCTTTGTGCCTTGGTGGGCTGGAATCCTTCCAACCATGTCATGTCGAGCGGAAGCCCAAGGGGCTGGAGCCGAGACATCTAGCGCATGCTGATACACCTCCTCCTGAAGCGGTGCGTGTAATAATTCATGATTGGTCCCGTTGCTGGAAATGCGTGGCCTGCTACTATACTCGCTAGATGTACTCGTTGTCGTCCATCTTCTCGGGTACTCGTGATGTGCTTCGCAGTTCTCGGCTGCGCTCGACATGACATGGTGGTTCAACCATCACAAACCCACATTGTCGTAACTTGCTGGCATGAGCATGGACCTCATTCTCTTGGCGGCTGGTTTGTTCCTGGTGATTGCGACGCTGTATTCTAGCATCGGTCATGCGGGTGCTTCCGGTTACCTCGCGGTGATGGCCTTGCTTTCATTTCCGACGGATTCCATCAAGCCCATATCCCTGGTCCTGAACATCGTGGTGGCAGGGATCGCGGCATTCCGGTTCATCCGTGCGGGGTATTTCGACCTGCGCGTCTTCCTTTCGTTTGCGGTTGCTTCATTGCCGATGGCCTACATCGCTGGGGCGATGAAGTTGGATGCCCATTATTTCAAGCTGGGTGCCGGGGTGTTCCTGATCCTGTCGGGGGTGGTGATGCTGCTCAAGGGGTATTTGCAGCCTGCAACTGAGGAGAAGCGGCGCATGCCCTTGCTGGCTGCATTGCCGATCGGGGCGGTGGTGGGATGGATCTCGGGATTGATTGGGGTCGGTGGCGGCATTTTCCTCTCTCCTATCCTGATCCTGGCCCGGTGGACGAGCGTGAAGGAGGCGGGTGGGGTTTCTGCATTGTTCATCTTGGTGAATTCGATTTCTGGCTTGCTGGGGAACCGGGCTTCACTTTCCCTGTTGGATGGGAGCATGGCCTGGTGGGTGGCGGCGGTGGTGGTCGGGGGATTGGTCGGGTCGTACTTGGGGACCAAGCGGTATGGGAACCGGGTGATCTTGGGATGCTTGTTCCTGGTATTGGTTTCGGCGGGGATCAAATTCCTGGTTGCTTGATGGTTGCTGCTTCTTGGTCTTTGCTACCAAGGCACTGAGCTGGGTGCAGTAGGCTTTGTGCCTTTGTGGTGAATTTGTCGCTGAAATCAGGGCAATCGCTTTTAACTGCAACGCATTCGAGCCCGTGGCCTCCCGGCCCCTTCGAAAGGCTCAGGGCAGGCGCCGGGCTATCCTGCTCATCCCGATGGTTATCGGGACTGGCGCAGGGACTCCAGAATCCCGAAGATTTAATCGGATTATCGGTTTACGCTGGCAAGATGCCAGCGGCAGGGTCGGCGTGCGGCCGGAGGCCGCCGCCTCAATCCCGGGCGAAATTGAGAGCGATTGCCCTACAGCTGAAATGATGACCGAACGATTATTTGGGATCAGCCTCTATCTTTGAATCATGTCGCTTGTCCGCTGGATTCCTTGGGTATTGTTGTCGGGGTTGCCGTTGCTGGCACTGCCGAATATGCCTGACCTGTACGGTCCGGTGCGGTGGACTGTGATCGCACTGGTGGCCGCAGGTGCCTGGGCGACGCTGTTCAGGCTTTGGCCGAAGGTGGTCCGGACGACTGGGAAATGGCCTTTGATCGCAATGCTGGTCTTCTTGGGGATGGGATTCCTGAGCCTGACCGTCGCATTGCATCCGCTGGAGGCATTCTGGGACGTGATGCGCTGGACCATGATCATGGGATTGGTGATGGTGCTGGCCTGGGGCTATCAGGAGCGGAAGGAACTGTTTCTGGAGACGCTCCGCGCTGCTGCGGTGGCGACGGTCATCATCGGCGGGGTGCGGCTCCTGCAGATCGCGGGAATTGCAGGTGGCATCCCTGGAGGTGGCGACCCGACTGCCTCTGTCATGGCCAATCCGAACTTCCTCGCTGGTGTGATGGCGATCTTGACGGTGATGTCGTTGGGGTTGGCATTGATGGACAGGGGCATCTGGCGGATATTGGGGGCTGCGATGACGGCCTTGGCGGGGGTGCTGACGGCGATCGGCGGCAGTAGCGGGGCTGTGCTGGCATTGGCTGCTGCGGTGGCAGTGTTGGCGGAGGGTGTCCTGGCCATGGGGCCCCTGCGGGGCTTGCATGAGCGGCTGAAATGGTTGCGCCCGGCATTGATCGGGGTGGCGATGCTCAGTGGATTGGTCGCACTGGCCTGGATGTACACCAAGGTGGCTGCGGTCGATCTCACACTGGTGACCATGGATTCCACGTGGAACGATTGGCGCTGTGGAACAAAACAGGCAAGATGATCGCCGGATCGCCGCTCTTGGGCGTCGGGGCCGGGCATTGGCATTACCATATCCTGCGGCTGGGCTTGGTGAGCAATTTCATAGCTTCGCGACCTGCTACTACATGGAGGCGCACAACGATTTCCTGCACCTGATGGCGGAGCGGGGCATACTCGGCGGGCTGGGGATTCATCACCTTGCTGGGCCTGGCATGGCGTGGCTGGCGCGCTGCGACGGGCGGCTGGGCAAACCTCCCTTATCTGGTTGTGCGTGGGCCTCACGGCCTGGATGGTATTTGCCCTGACCAACCTCCTCGCCGAGCGGCCCGAGTTGGTGGTGTACATGGTCGTCTGTGTGGCGATGCTGGTCGGGCAGCCTTCCCTTGCTCCCACGGAGGAAAAGCAGGGATTGGACCCGAGGAAGTTGCTGGCGGGTGCATTCGCGGCATTGTCGGTGGGATCGTTGACCATGTTTGGCATTTGGCTGCAGGGTGACCAAGAAATCTACAAGTCATGGTCGCCTGAGCCGGTAAGATTGGCCGCGGGTGGAGCGTGAGGCACGGCAATCCCTGTCCCCGTACAATCCCTGAAGGACTGCGTTTCGGGCACCCCCATCGTCTGGTACCGCGGCAGCATGTCGATCCTCAATCAGGGCTTGGTCGCGGAATCGGTGCCCTTCCTGGAGGATGCCGAGCGGCAGCACCCCTGGCATCCACAGGTCCTGAGCAACCTCGGCGCGGCCTACGCCATGCTGGGCGACTACCCCAGGGCGGAAGCCAAACTGGAGGAGGCCCTTGTGCTCTTCCCGCATTTCGAGGATGTCCGCATGAACCTCACCGAGGTCCGCATGGCCTCCAACCAATTCCTCGAAGCCCGCGAAGCCATCGCCTATTGGCAGGTCCATACCGGAAACCCACGGTTTGATGACTATTACAAGAAGATCTCGCATCTGCTGGATAGCATTGCAGTTGATAGGTGATAGTTGACAGTTGATAACCAACAATGAATCATGAACAATCGTCGTCGTAGGGTAGGGGTTCAGGATTCTGAACCCCTACCCTACCCCTACCCCTACCCCTACCCCTACCCCTACCCCTACCCCTACCCTACGCCTACCCAACATTGCCGCCTTGCACTAAGTTATACTCATTGTTCATTCTCCATTGTTCATTATTCATTCTCCATTGTTCATTGCTCATTGCTTTCTTTCTATTTTCGGGACGTGGAAATCGCTTTGAGCATTGGCATTCTCCTGGTGCCGTACCTGTTGGGGTCGATCAATGCGGCTGTGATCGTGAGCCGTGGCCTGTATGGGGTGGACATTCGCACGCTGGGTTCGCTGAATGCGGGCAGCACCAACATGTTCCGCGAACTGGGTTTCAAGGCGGGGGCGATCACGCAGGTGGTGGACATCGGGAAGGGTTCGCTCTCAGCGGCATTGCCGTTTTTTGCGCATTGGTGGTTGCCGTCGCAGCCGCATGCCTTGAGCGGATTTGACCTGGAATTGCAATCGATCATCTGTGGCTTGCTGTCGGTGATCGGGCACCTGTGGCCGGTCTATTTCGGCTTCAAGGGCGGCAAGGGCATCAATACCCTCCTGGGCATGATGCTCGTGACCAATTGGCAGGCGAGCCTCATCTGCCTCGCGGGTTGGATCCTGATCCTCTACGTGAACCGGTATGTGGCTGTCGCCTCCATGGGCGGGGTGCTCATTTACCCGATTTTCCTCCTCATCCGTGACCTGAGCTCCAGTCATCCTGTCAATTGGCTGCTGGTGGGCATGGGATTCGGGATGTTCCTCTTGGTGGTTTACACGCACCGCAGCAACATCGTCCGGCTCATGAAGGGCGAGGAGGACAAGACGACCTGGTTTGACGGCAAGCTCCGCTGACATTTCCCTGAAAATCAACTGAACATCCATGAAAATGCACCTTTCCCTCCGCCTGCTCGCCTTGGCCATGGTCACCCTCTTCGCAGCCTGCACGGGTGGCACGGAAACCAAGAGCAGCACCACTCCGACGCCGACACTGGATCCCGCCCGTCCCAACAATGGCACGGACAAGCAGCCGGGAAAACATTGTTTCCGGTCCAAGGCCGATGGCGTGAGCCTCACTGCTGAGCTGGAAGTCGCTGCCGACAATGGGGTCACGGGCTCCCTGCAATGCCTCCATGAGACAGAAAGTGCCAAGGATTATCAGGCTTCATTTGCTGGCAAAATGGACGGGGACAAGCTGAGCCTCAGGGTGGACCGCACAGAAGGCGGTAGCCGGAGCAGTGCGGAGGAGGTGTGGGCCTGGGACAAGGAAGGATTGCACACCCTGAAGGAGGTTTTGCCCGCTGGTGACTGCGGTAACTGAGTTTTTCGTCGCCATCCACCCTGACATTTGTCAGCATTTCGTCATTTTATTTCCCCAAACATCTCATCCGTCGAATATTCCCCATCGATTTCGGGGTGCAGACAGTTTTTTCCACTGAAAGTGTTAGGTTTGCATGTCGGATGATTGAATCCGGGTATCGACAACCTAAATAACCACTATTCGCCTTGGATACCGGAGACATCCTAAGGACCCTTGTCAGGGGCCGCATGGTCTATATGGCCTTGTGGATGGGCTTGCTTTTGCTACCTGGCATGAGCCACGGGCAAACGTGGCAGTGGGCGACCTATGCCAATTCTCCATTGACGGACAGGGGAGCGGCGATCGACGTGGACAAACGAACTGGCGATGTCTATGTATGCGGTAGTGCAGCCGGGGCTATGGCCGAATGGGGCCTGCCCGGAACTACTGGCACGGACGGCTGGGTAGCCAAATTCAAACCCAATGGCACCTTGCGGTGGGCATTTTTGCTGAATGGGGCTGGAAATGCCGAGCTGAATGACATCGTGGTGGACAGCCTCACCCAGCGCATCTACATCACTGGCACCATCGCGGGCATGACCACATTGACAGGAACGAGCGGCCTGTCTGCTTCGGTGATGTCAAGCGCGGGCACCGACGTATTGGTCGCCTGCTTCGATTCGGCAGGGGTGATGCAATGGTATGCCGTCGAGGGCGGACCGGGCAATGACCTCGCTTCAGGGCTTTCCGTCGATGCATCAGGACTCTATGTCTGCGGTGTCTATCAGACCAATGCGACTTTTGACGGTGCGGTGGTTTCAGCGACAGCCAATTTGGTGGGAACGGGTGTATCAGACTGGGTGGCTGCCCGCTACAACAAGACCACTGGCGGCCTCACATGGGCTGTGGGCAATACCGCTGGCGTCAACATCAGCCGTGCCAATGCGATCGTCGCAGACCCGGCGGGGACCGATGTATATGTCGTGGGGGGATTTTCAGGCGCGTCCCAAACCGTATTGGGCACCACCGGGAGCTTGACAATTCTCAATTCCAATTCCGGCAACTTTGACATCTGGGCATGCGGGCTGCGCAAGACCGACGGCCTGGCGCGCTGGGGATACTCGGCAGGTGCGGCAAGCAATGATGATGAGGCATTTGGGGTGACCGTGAATGCCGGGATTCCATACATCTCCGGGCGCTGCCAAGGCAATCCCACCTTCCCTCCCCTCGGCGCACAGCCCTCCGGAACGCTCCTCGATGGATTTGTCTCCCGCCACAACCCCGCCAATGGCAATGCCGTTTGGGTGAACATCATGGGCAGCGCGGTGGGCGCGGACTTGCAGACGATCAATGACATCAGCGCCGACGGAACAGGCAATCTGGTGATCGGGGGATTCTTTTCGGGCAGCATCAACCTGCCGAGCAATGCCTCCACGACCACGACCCTGACATCAGCGGGTGGCACCGACCTGCTTCTGGCAACCATCAATCCTGCGGGAGGGCTTGTTTGGGCGACCCAAGGTGGCGCGGCAGCGTCCATGGAGGGCGCCGGGGAGGTCTGCGCATTCGACGACAAGATGGCTTACGTGACCGGGGCCTACTCCGGCGGCAACAGCCAATTCCTGACCGCACCTGTGACCACGCTACCCCTCGCTGGGCAAGAGGACGTCCTGGTGGCCAAGTATGGCCTGTGCAGCCTGTACGTCAATCCGGTGAACACGCTCACGGCGGCAGTGCCTGCCATTTGCTCGGGCGGCAACACCTCCATCGATGTCGGCACCTCGCAGTTGGGGGCATTTTACCAACTCGTGGACAGCGCCACTGGACTCACCGTGGGCCTACCCGTGGCCGGGACAGGCGGCTTCATTTCCCTGCCAACTGGCATTCTCACCGCAACGACGACCTTTTATGTCCAAGGCTACTTCGTGAATCCGGCTTGTGCAGAGTTCCTGAATGGCAAGGTCAGGATCAGGGTCTATCCCAATCCCGTGGTCAATATCGGGCCGGACATCACGCAGTGCGGGGGCTTTGGTCCACTGCTGGATGCGGGGCCGGGTTTCTCCTCCTATGCTTGGAGCCATTTCCAGTTCACGCAGACCACGATCATCACTTCTAGCGGCACGTATTCAGTCACCGTCACCGACGCCAATGGCTGTCAGGGTAGCGATACCATGGTGTATGTGCATTATTCGCTGCCCACGCCTAACCTCGGGCCGGACCGCGCGACCTGCTCCGGCACGCCCACCGTGCTGAATCCCGGGGCCGGATTTTCTGGATACAGCTGGAGCACAGGGGCCACGACCTCAACCATCAGTGTCAGCACCGCAGGCACCTACACCGTCACCGTGACCGATGCCAATGGCTGCACCGCGAGCGACGCCATCGTGATCAGCGTGAACGCCCTGCCCACTGTGAACCTCGGCCCGGACCAGAGCGTTTGCACCGGAGCATCCGCCACCTTCAATGCGGGAATTGGCTTCAGCGCCTACGCTTGGAGCACGGGAGCCACGACCCAGACCATCAACGTGAGCACCGCAGGCACCTACACCGTGACCGTTACCGATGGCAATGGCTGTACCGCCTCCGATGCCGCCGTCCTCAGCCTCCTGCCCCTCCCGACTCCCAACCTTGGGCCTGATGTGGCCATTTGCACGGGTAGCAGCCTCGTCCTGAATCCCGGCGCAGGCTTCTCGGCCTACAGCTGGTCCACTGGAGCCACAACGGGCACCATCTCCGTGTCCACGGCAGCCACCTACCAGGTCACTGTCACCGCCGCCAATGGCTGCACGGCATCCGACGCCATCGTTGTGACCCTGAATCCGTTGCCCACGGTGAACCTCGGGCCGGACATCTCCATTTGCCCAGGCACCAGCACCCTGTTGCAAGCCCCGCTCGGATTCAATGCCTACGCTTGGAGCACAGGCGCCACGACCTCTGGCATCTCCGTCAACGCGGCAGGCACCTACACCGTGACCGTCACCGACGTCAATGGCTGCACCAATTCGGATGCGATAGCGGTTGCCCTCTACCCTGCTCCCACCGTGAACCTCGGCCCGGACCAGAGCGTTTGCACCGGAGCATCCGCCACCTTCAATGCCGGGGTCGGATTCAGCGCCTACGCTTGGAGCACAGGAGCCACGACCCAGACCATCAATGTGAGCACCGCAGGCACATACACCGTGACCGTGACCGACGGCAATGGCTGCACCACCTCCGATGCCGCCGCGCTCAGCCTGTTCGCCAACCCAGTGATCACCCTGGGCAACGACACGGCCATCTGCACAGGCAGCAGCCTCACACTCAATGCCGGAGCCGGATTCAGCAGCTACCTCTGGTCCACAAGCGCCACCACGAGCAGCATTGTCGTTTCGACAGCAGGCTCCTATGACGTGACCGTGACCGATGCGAACGGATGCACTGGCATGAGTCAAATGAACCTGACTTTGAATCCGATGCCTGTCGTGAACCTGGGTGCTGACACCTCACTCTGCGCGGGCAGCAGCGCCATGTTGCAAGCTGGCAGCGGGTTCAATGCCTACCTCTGGAACACCGGTGCGACCACCAGCCTGTCCGTGCTTGCGACTGGCAACTATTCGGTCACCGTCACCGATGGCAACGGCTGTACTGCAACGGATTCCCAAGTTGGTCGCGCTCTTGGCCTCCCCATCGGTTTCCTTGGGAAATGACACCACCATCTGCCCCCCACGATTCGCTCCTGCTCCAAGGCCCTCCCGGGATGTCGTCCACCGCCTGGAGCACGGGTGCAGCGCCAACCCCGTCGATCAAGCGCATGCGGCGGGCACCTACCGTATCACCATCACCGCCGCCAATGGTTGCACCGACGCGGACACGATGGTATTGGGACATTTCGCCTTGCCAGTGGTGAATCTGGGGCCGGACACCATGCTCTGCCCTGGGCGAGCATCGTCTTGGATGCTGGCAACCCAGGTAGCAGCTACCTCTGGAACACAGGACCGACCACGCAGACCATCACGGCATCCACTGCGGGCATCTTCGGCGTGGGCGTGACCGACATGAATGGCTGCCGAGGCTCTGACTCCGTCCTCGTTGGCTTCCATGCACCTACCATGGTGAACATCGGGCCGGATGCATCGATCTGCCCTGGGGCGACGATGACGTTCAGTGTCGTGGGCGCATTTTCCAGCTATGCATGGAGCACCGGGGCCACCACGTCCAGCATCACCGTGTCCACCGCAGGCAACTATGACGTCACCGCAACCGATGCCAATGGCTGCCAAGACAGCGACACCGCAACGCTTGCCTTGTTCGCCGCCCCCTCCGTCTCACTGGGCAATGACGCAGCGATTTGCCCACTGGATTCCATCCTGCTCGATGCTGGTCCCGGCCAAAGCGCCTATCTCTGGAACAGCGGCGCGACCACCCAAACCATTTACGCCCAATCCGTTGGCTCCTACCAAGTCACCATCACCGATGGCAATGGTTGCCAGGCCTCGGACACCATGCTCCTGACCCACCTGCCCTACCCCGTGGTGCAACTCGGATCGGATACCATTGCCTGCCAAGGCACGACCCTCACCATGGACGCTGGCAACCCCGGCAGTTCCTATCTCTGGAACAGCGGAGCCACGACGCAGACCGTTTCCACGACCGTGGCGGGCACCTTCGCGGTGACCGTGACGCCTGCGGCGGGCTGCCCAGTGGCGGATACCATCAATGTCCTCTTCTCCCCGGTTCCCCTGCCGACCCTCCCTGCGAGCGACACCGCTTGTATTGGAGATACGATCATCCTGGATCCGGGTGCCATTGTGGCGACCTACCTCTGGTCCACAGGGGCTACGACACAGGCGATCTTGGCGACGCAGCCGGGGCCCTATGCCATCACCGTGACCGATACCCTCGGTTGCACGGCATCGGACAGCACCACCCTGGTATTCCTGACGCCGCCCACGGTGACGCTTGGCCTCGATACCACGATCTGCCAAGGCGACAGCCTCACGCTCAGCCTCTCCAATACAGGTGTGACCTTCCTTTGGTCCACGGGCAGCTCCGCAAATGCCATCTCAGTTGGTTCGGCGGGCCCCTATTCGGTGGTGGTGACCGACCCCGCCGGATGCCAAGGCAGCGACACCATGAACTTGGGAGTGGAAGCCGTCCCGACTGTGCTGCTGGGTGGCGACAGGCTGATTTGTGAAGGTGACAGCATCCCCCTGATCGCGGGCAATCCGGGACTCAGCTACCTCTGGTCCACCGGGGCTACCGCCGCCACCATCCAAGCTTCTCAGGCTGGGCCCTATGCGGTGACGGTGACCTCCCTCCATGGCTGCCAAGGTGTGGATTCCATGAACCTCCTCACCCAAGCACTGCCTACGGTGAACATCGGCTCGGACACCACCCTGTGCAGCGGTGACAGCCTACTCATCGTGAATGCCAGCGGCCTCAATGGCACCTGGTCCACAGGCAGCACCAATGCCAGCATCCAAGCGACCCAAGCAGGCTGGATATGGCTGGAGGTGACCGACAACCTCGGCTGCCAGGGCCGCGACTCCCTCCTGCTTGCCCTTCAACAACTGCCCTTGGTGACCCTGAGCGGATTGGCCCCACAATACTGCCTCTCCGATCCGGCGGCACAGCTCATCGGCCAACCCTTGGGCGGCACCTATTCGGGCAGCATCAGCGGCACAGGTCTGTTCACCCCCAGCATCGCGGGCAGCGGCAGCCACCTCATCTTGTACAGCTACACCGATTCCATTGGTTGCTCCGGAGCAGACAGCCTTTCCACCGTGGTCGTACTCCCTCCTAGCACCGCCATTGCCGGAGCTGACCAGTTCGTCACCACCCAAGCCGACCTCCAAGCGGCTGCGCCCACCATCGGCAGCGGGCATTGGGACATCGGCGCATTCCCCGGCCAATTCAGCAACACCCTGAGCCCCACTGCGACGGCATTCCTCGAAGGCAACGCCACCTATCCCTTCATTTGGATCACCGAAAATGCCCCCTGCCCGGTCAGCATGGACACCGTATGGGTGCAGTTCGAGGGCATGCACATCCCCACAGGATTTTCCCCGAATGGCGACGGCGTCAACGATGAATATGTGGTGCGGGGCATCGAAGCCTTCCCCAACACCCGTCTCCAGGTCCTCAACCGCTGGGGCCAAGTCCTCTGGACCTCCGACAATTACCAAAACAACTGGTCCGGCCAAGGCAGCAATGGCGAGCCACTGGTCGAAGACACCTATTACATCATCCTGGAGTACGGCGACCAGAAGGTCAGCACTTATGTGGTGCTGAAGCGGGGAGCCGGGGAATAGGGATTCCTGATTCAAGGTTGTTGAAGAAGAAACACCTCAACGAATTGCGGCACCTGCTTTCATAACTGCTAGATGTCTTCCCGACTTCCTCGGGACTCGACATGGCATAGCGGACGAGATAACCAGTGCGCAGCTTTATGACTTTGTGGCGATATGAATTCAACCTGCCATCGGTTCACCGATTTTAGATAGTTTGCAAGTGCAGATTCTGCGTTGCAATTCAGGACTGCCTTTCTTCAGATGGAATTGATCCGTATCCAATCCTTGATTGCTGCGCCGCTTGAGCGGGTGTGGCGGGTGTTCACTGAGCCTGAGCATGTGATGCAGTGGAATGCTGCGATTGCAGAATGGCATTGTCCGGCGGCGACAAATGACCTGCGGGTCGGGGGCGCCTTCTCCTACACCATGGCCGCGCGGGACGGGAGTTTCTCATTTGACTTTGGCGGGACCTATACCGCCGTCGAGCCGAATCGCCACCTTGCCTACACACTTGGGGATGGCCGCAAGGTGACCGTGGACTTCGTGGAGACCGCTGAGGGCGTGATGGTGATCGAGGACTTCGAACCCGAGCAGATGAACAGCCGCGAAATGCAGCAAGGTGGCTGGCAGGCGATCCTGAACAACTTCGCCAAGCACTGCGAAAGCGTAGGGTAGTCCGGTGCCCTTTCTCCTTCTCTGAGGCAATTGGGAGTTGTCTGTCCAAAACTAATTCCTATATTGTCGCCGTTGAAGGCATTGAGGATGAAGGAGTCATCAAGAATCACCGCTTGTTGCTTGCTTTTGCTGTCTGCATTGTTTCCCGGCTTGAATGCTTGGGCACAATGGACATTGCCCGCCACGGGCGCGGGGGTGCCCAATGCGGCAACCGCGCTGGGCAGCGATTGCTTCAGGATCACCATCGGGGCCAACACCCGGGGCGTAGTCTGGAACAATACACAAATCAATCTCACTCAGCCATTTGACATCAGCCTGACGATCAATCAGGCTCCTTGGGGAGCGGATGGGCTGGCGCTCGTGTTGCAAAGCACGGGGACAGGGGCAAACGGCGCAGGTGCCAATGCCTTGGGATTTGGCGCGTCGATCCCTCCGACTCCCGGCTATCCCGCGATCTCGCCCTCTGTGGCATTTGAAGTCGATACCTGGGACAATACCTCCGCCGGAGTTGCCGACATCGCCCAGGACCATGTCGCCATCCACCTCAACGGGAACATGGCGAGCACATTGGCGGGTCCGGTGAGCGCATTGGCGAGTGGGATGGACATCACCGACGGCCTCTGCCATACCTTCAGGGTGACTTGGGAGCCGGGGCTGAACCGCATCCGCCTCTACTTTGACAACAATACTGTATGGCGGTTGTCCACGATCTATGACCTCACTGCTTGGGTATTTGGCGGCAATCCGAATGTATGGTGGGGCATCACAGGTGCCTCGGGCGGGGCAGGCATGACACAGACGGTCTGCGTCGGGGCCAATTTCGCCCAAGCCGGGCCTGATCGCAGCATCTGCGCGGGGGACACCGCCCATCTCCAAGCCACCGGGGGCATTTCCTACACTTGGTCACCCGCTCCATTGCTGAACAATGCCACCATTGCCAACCCGGTATTCGGTCCGGCAGCCACGGGGACGCATACCGTATGGACACAGGCGACCAATGCAGCAGGTTGCACCGACCGTGACACCACCCTCATCACCGTCGAGGCCATCCCCACCGCCAATCCCGGCCCCATTGCCGATGTCTGCCTTGGCGATTCCATCCAAATCGGTGCCGGGCCATCGCCGGGACTGACCTACGCATGGTCACCCCCTACCCTGCTCAACAACCCCAACTTGGCCAATCCTTGGTGTGCCCCCATCGTGATCGGGCCGCTCAACTACACCCTCATCGTGACGGACACCTTGGGGCAAGCAGGCTGCGCCGACACTGCCACCCTGGCCCTTACCGTCCTCGACACGCCCAGCCTGAACCCAAATGCGACCCCCGACACCGTCTGCCGGGGCGGCTCCGTGACCCTCTCGACCACTGCGATTGGCGGAGCCGGTGGCTACGCCTTCCTCTGGAGCAATGCCTTCCCCGGCCCCAGCCAATCGGTCATCCCCACCAACAGCGGCAGCTACGGCCTCACCGTGACCGACGCGGCCAATTGCATGGCACAGGGCCTGGTGACCGTCACCGTGGTGGACACGCCTCTGGTTTCCCTGAATGCCGTGCCTGCCAGCATCTGCGGCGGCCAAAGCTCATTGCTCACCGGATTGCCCAGCATTGGGATGCCGCCCTATTCGCTGCTCTGGTCCAATGGCGCGATCACCCCGACAACGACCGTGAATCCCTTCACGACCACCACCTACGTCCTCACCGCAACGGATTCCATGGGTTGCATCGGCCGTGGGGCTGTGACCGTCACCGTGAACGTGGGCGACTCCATCGACATCCTGCAACCAGACACCCTGAACTGCCTCGGCGGCAGCATCACTGTCAACGGAACCTTTGGCAGCCCCGGCATCAACCAATGGGTCTGGTCGCCATCTACAGGCGTCTCCAATCCCAATGCCCCCAATCCGACGATTACGCCCAATGCCTCCACGGTCTATTACCTCACCGGAACCAATACCAGCACAGGTTGCGGCTACCGGGATTCCCTGTTGGTGACCTACGTCCCGCTCGGGCCGCCGAGCCTGAACCTGGGCAATGACACCCTCATCTGCGCTGGCGACAGCCTCCTCCTCGATGCCACCAATCCCGGCTTCCAATGGCTGTGGAGCGACGGCAGCAGCTTGCAGACCCTGACGGTCAATGCCTCCAGCAACCCTTGGGTGCAGGTCTCCGATACCCAAGGCTGCGGCTACCTCGTCGCGGACACCATCGCCATCGCGGTGCAGGCGCTTCCATTTGTGGCATTGGGCGTGGACACCACGATTTGTGCCGGGGACAGCATCCTGCTCGCAGGACCAGCCGGGATGAGCAGCTGGATCTGGAGCAATGGCGCGAGCGGCCCTGCAATCTGGGTTGCCAAGGCAGGAACCTATGCCCTCTCCGTGCTAGACCCAGCAGGATGCAGCGGCAGCGACACCATGACCCTGGCGCAGCAGCCACAGCCCATTGTGGGATTTGGGACATTGGCGGGGCAGTATTGCCTGAGTGATCCGGCGACCCTCCTCAATGGCAACCCAGCGGGAGGAACGTGGACGGGTGCGGCAGCGGGCATCTTTGATCCAGCCAATGCAGGCGTCGGCAGCCATTGGGTGGTTTATGCCTTCCAGGATAGCATCGGCTGTGCGGGTGCCGATTCACAACTGACCGCAGTGCTCGCGCCGCCCTCCCCTGCCCAAGCCGGATCCGACCAGCAGGGTGAAGCCAGCGTGCAATTGCAGGCTGTCCCCCCGACCTCCGGCACCGGACAATGGCTGCTGAACGGATTCCCTGGCATCCTGTCCGACAGCTTGGATCCCGCCGCCTCCGCCATCACCGACCAAAGTGGCACCTTTGCGCTCGTGTGGTCCGTCAGCAATCCCCCCTGCCCCGCGGAATTCGACACCGTTCTTGTGATACTGCAAGGCTTGCACGTCCCCACCGGATTCAGCCCCAATGGCGATGGCGTGAACGACACCTATTTCATCCGTGGCCTGGGCAGCTATCCCGGCACCAAGTTGCAAGTCCTCAACCGCTGGGGCCAAGCCCTGATCGAGTTCGATGACTACCAGAACAACTGGGACGGCCGCGGCCGCGACCTGCAACCGCTGGTGGAGGACACCTATTACATTGTGTTGGAGTACGGGGACAAGGAGGTGGGGACTTATGTGGTGTTGAAGCGGTAGGTGCCGTCTTCCTCTTGCGTCACTCAAGTCACACAACTTATTTCTGATCCGCCCATTTGCTCTGATTCAGCCGATTTGCCAAGAGCATGCTGCGGGTTGCGGGGAATCCTCTTGCCTTCATTCAGGCCAGACATTACATTTGCCCTCGATGATGCGGTATCTCTCCCGGTTGATGGCCATGTGGATGCTGGTGCTCGCCCTGACGCCTTGTGCGGATGGTGAGACTGGCGATCATGCGCATGGGATCCATGAACACTCCGTGGACGCCATCCGGGCCGTGCATCATACCGAACGCGGGGCACCTGACGAGCACTGTTCCCCGCTCTGCCACTGCAGCTGCTGCCATACGAGCATCGTCTTTTTCCACTTGAACCTGATGACGCCCGCCGCTGAGGAACCACAATCCATCCTCGTGGCCGCCGAAGACCAATTCATCAGCGCCTACTCCCATAACATCTGGCAGCCGCCTAAGATTTGAGGACATTCCTTCAGTACCCGGATCGCCTCCATGCGCTTTCCCGGGACATTGTTCCTCAATCATTCACTTAAAGCTTGTATTTCAAATGCTGAATACAATCATTGCCTTTTCCATCCGGAACAAGGCGTTAACGGGCTTGGGCACCGTGGCATTGATCGTCTGGGGGCTGTACGCCCTGACGCAGTTGCCGATCGATGCCGTGCCAGATATCACGGACAATCAGGTGCAGGTGATCACGGTCGCGCCGTCGCAGAGCGCGCAGGAGATCGAGCGCCTGGTCACATTCCCGGTGGAGCAGACCATGGCTACCATCCCGGGCATCCACAACATCCGGTCCTTCTCGCGGTTTGGCCTCTCGGTCGTGACCATCGTGTTCGAGGAGGGCGTGGATGTCTATTGGGCGCGGCAGCAGGTCGGCGAACGGCTGGTGCTGGCGAGCAACCTGATTCCCCCTGGAGTCGGCTCCCCGGAGCTGGCGCCTGTGACCACCGGACTCGGCGAAATCTACCAGTACATCCTGCGGCCACAACCCGGCTACGAGAAGCGCTACGATGCCATGGAACTGCGCACCATCCAAGACTGGATCGTGCGGCGGCAACTGCTCGGCGTGGAGGGCGTGGCGGAGGTGAGCAGTTTCGGCGGCTACCTCAAGCAGTACGAGATCGCGCTGGACCCGATACGGCTCAAGGCCATGGGGGTCACAGTCACCGAGGTCTTCGACGCACTGGAGGCCAATAACCAAAACACCGGCGGTGCCTACATCGAGAAGCAGCCGCTGGCATGGTACATCCGTTCGGAGGGCTTGATCGAAAAACTCAGCGACATCGACAGCATCGCGGTGCGTCAGGGACCGACCGGGATCCCCATCCTGATCCGGGACGTGGCCACAGTTGACTACGGCCATGCCATCCGCTACGGCGCCATGACCCACAATGACGACGGCGAAGTGGTGGGGGCTGTGGTGATGATGCTCAAGGGCGCCAATAGCAGCAAGGTCATCGAAAAGGTGAAGGAAAGGATCGCCGAGATCGGCAAGACATTGCCGGAGGGGGTGAAGATCGAGCCCTACCTGGATCGGACCAAGCTCGTGGACAAGGCCATTTCCACGGTCGTGAGGAACCTCACGGAGGGCGCATTGATCGTGATCCTGGTGCTGGTGCTGCTGCTCGGCAACCTCCGGGGCGGCCTCATCGTGGCCTCGGTCATCCCACTGGCCATGCTCTTTGCGATCGGGATGATGAACCTGTTCGGCGTATCCGGCAACCTCATGAGCCTCGGGGCGATCGACTTCGGATTGATCGTGGACGGGGCTGTGATCATTGTGGAGGGCACCCTGCATCATCTGGGGCTGCACGGCGATTCCAAGGGCAAACTCAGCCGCGCCGAAATGGACCTCAAGGTGGGTCAAAGCGCAGGCAAGATCATGGCTAGCGCCGCATTTGGCGAATTGATCATCCTCATCGTCTATCTGCCGCTGCTGGCCCTGGTGGGCGTGGAAGGCAAGATGTTCAAGCCCATGGCACAGACCGTCTCCTTCGCCATCATGGGCGCATTCCTGCTGTCGCTGACCTACGTGCCGATGATGAGCGCACTGTTCCTGAGCCGCAAGACGGGTCACCGCACCACGCTGAGCGATCGCTTCATGGGCTTGTTGCAACGCCTCTACCGCCCCTCCTTGAACATCGCGCTCAGGCTGCGATGGATCGTGATCGGCTTGGCGGTCCTGTTCCTCATTGGCGGGGTCTCTGTATTCGGTCTGCTGGGAGCGGAGTTCATCCTGACCTTGGAAGAGGGCGATTTTGCAGTGGAAACGCGCATTTGACCGGAAGCAGCATGGAAGAGACGATCTCCACCGTGCAAAAGGGTTCTAGGTCTTGCTGGATGGCTTTCCGGAGGTCAAGGAAGTGGTGGGCAAGATCGGCAGTTCGGAGGTGCCCACTGACCCGATGCCCGTGGAAAGCGCAGACATGATCATCGTCCTCAAGGACAAGGACGAATGGGTGAGCGCAAAATCGCGGGATGAACTCGCCGCCAAGATGCAGGCGATGCTGGAGGACAAGATTCCGGGGGTCTCCTTTGGGTTCCAACAGCCGATCCAAATGCGCTTCAACGAGCTCATGAGCGGGGCGCGGCAGGACGTGGTGGTCAAGATCTATGGCGAGGACCTGGACACCCTCAGCCGATTGGCAGAGGATGTCGGGCGCATCATCCGGGAGGTGCCGGGGGCCGAGGACATCTATGTGGAGCAAGTCGGTGGCCTGAGCCAAATCGTGGTGAACTACCACAGATCGCAGATGTCGCGGTTCGGGGTGGATGTCTCGGAGGTGAACCGGACGCTGAACACGGCATTTGCAGGTCAGGCTGCGGGCATGGTCTTCGAAGGCGAACGCAGGTTTGACATGGTGGTGCGCCTATCGGGACAGAGCCGCAGCTCCATCGAGGACGTGCGCAACCTGCCCATCGCGACGCCAGACGGCGGTCAGGTGCCCCTGCGGGTGCTGGCCTCGGTCGATTTCAGGGTCGGCCCCAATCAGATACAGCGTGACGCTGCCAAGCGCCGCATCCTCGTGGGCTTCAATGTCCGGGGACGCGACGTGGAGAGCATCGTGCAGGATGTCCGCAAGCGGGTGGATGCCGAGGTGCAGTTCCCGGATGGTTACCATACGCACTATGGCGGCGCATTCGAGAACCTGGAGGCTGCCCGCGAAAGGCTGTCCATCGCCGTTCCGGTGGCCCTGTTGCTCATTTTCCTACTGCTCTTCTTCTCCTTCAATTCCCTGAAGCACAGCCTCCTCATCTTCACTGCTGTGCCCCTCTCGGCCATCGGTGGCATCCTGGCGCTCTGGTCGCGGGGCATGCCCTTCAGCATCAGCGCGGGGGTGGGATTCATCGCATTGTTCGGGGTCGCGGTCTTGAATGGCATCGTGCTCATCGCAGAGTTCAACCGTCTGCGTGCGGACGGCATGACCGACACCTGGGAAATCATCCGTCAGGGGACAGCCACCCGTCTGCGCCCGGTGATCATGACCGCCGCAGTTGCCTCCCTCGGCTTCCTGCCCATGGCGATCAGCGGCTCCGAGGGTGCAGAGGTGCAGCGCCCCTTGGCCACAGTGGTGATCGGCGGCCTGGTGACCTCCACCCTGCTCACACTCATGGTCTTGCCCTGCCTCTACCTGGTTTTTGAAGGAGGCAAACGCAGGAAAGTCCGCCCCGAAGTGGCAGGTGCCGTCGCGGTGCTCTTGATCGTGGTGGGGCTGCCATTTGCAGGTCATGCGCAGATGAAGCCCTATACGATGGAGGATGTCGAGGCGACCGTCTGGCAATGGCATCCCGACGTCCGGGTCGCGCAAATGGACCTCGCCTACCAGCAGGCCATGACCCGCGCCACAAGCAGCATCCCCAAGCTGAACGCGAGCCTGACCCTGGGCCAATACAACAGTGCGATCAAGAAGGACAACAACATCACCCTGAGTCAGACATTGCCTTTCCCGACGGTGTTCACGCAACGGGCAGCCTTGGCGGATGCAGAGGTGGGATTTGCCAAAAGCAATGTCGCGGTCACGCAAACGGACGCATTGTACGCGATGCGCACGGCCTGGCTGAACCTGCGGCACCTCCATGCCCGGCGGCTTTTGCTCCGGAGTGGGGACAGCCTGCTCGTCACCATCAACAAGGTGGCCGAGGTACGGCAAGCCACCGGCGAGGGCACCCAACTCGAGGTGACGGCAGCGGCGACCCAGCTGGGACTACTGCGCAATCAGGCATTGCAGGTGGAGGGTGAGATCACGCAGTGGATGACGCAGTTGCAGCAATTGATCGGCGCTGGCGTGATCTCGGCCTTTTACGACAGCACCGAGCGCATGATGTCCCTGCCGCCCGAGGCGCTCACCAATTCCGGCGAAGCCAATCCCCTCCACGACCGCCTCGCGGCGGAATTGCAGGTGGCGCAGACGCAACGCAAGCTCAAGATTGCAGAGGCCCTGCCGGAACTGAGTGTGGGCTACTTCAACCAGACCCTGATCGGTTTCCAGCAGGTCAATGGGCAGGATGTCTATTTCGGCCCGGCGTCTCGGTTCCAGGGCTTCACGGTCGGTTTGGACATTCCCGTCTGGTTCAAACCCGTGGCCGCGCAGGCACAGGCACAGAAGCTGCTCGAATCCAAGGCGACCCTCCAAGCCTCCCAGTACCAGCAATGGTTGCAAAAGAGCCTCGACCAGGCGCGGGCGGAGCATGACCTGCTCCTGCAGCAACTGGAATGGTACGTCCAGACCGGGCTGCCCAATGCCGAGGAGATGCTGCGGCACAGCCGTCGTGCATTCCAGGAAGGCGAGATCGACCATGTGGCCCTGCTGCTCACGGTCCGCCAAGCACTGGACCTGCGGACGAGTCATCTGGACGCCTTGCTCGCCTACAACCTGAATGTAGCCCGCATTCTCCATCTCCTGGGCACTCCTCCTTCCTCCATCTCCAAATAAGAATTCCCATGAATACAAGATATATCGCCGCCCTGATCCTGCTGTCCCTGAGCCTCGTGCTGGGCAGCTGCGGCAAATCCAAGGAACAGGCAGCCACCGAAACCAAAGCTGCCGCCGACATCCAACCGGACTCCCCCGAGACCGTCACCCTGAGCCCCGACCAAGAAAAGAGCCTCGGCATCCAGCTCGGCACAGCTACCGCGCGCACCATGCGCACCACCCTCAGCGCCAATGGCCTGCTCGACGTGCCCCCGCAAAACATGGTCAGCATCTCCGCCCCATTCGGAGGCTTCCTGAAGGAGTCCTCCCTCCTCCCCGGCAGCCGCGTGAACAAGGGGCAGGTGATCGCCACCCTGGAGCATCCGGACTTCGTGACCATGCAGCAGGAATACCTCGAGAACCTGAGCCAATCCACCTACCTCGACGCCGAGTACAAGCGGCAGCAGACCCTCGCAGCCGAGAACGTGAACGCCCGCAAGGCATTGGAAAAGGCGCGTGCCGACTACGAGACCATCCAAGCCCGGCTCAAGGGGCAACGCGCCAAGCTGGAGATGCTCCAAATCGACCTGCCCCGCCTCGAAAAGGGTGAGATTGTGAAGCAAGTGCAGCTCCGCTCTCCCATCAGCGGCTACGTCACCGACATGCTCGTCACCATCGGGGCGCACCTGAACCCCACCGACGTCCTCTTCAAGATCGCCGACACCGGGCACCTCCACGCCGAATTGACGGTCTATGAGCAGGACATCCGCAAGCTGCAAATCGGGCAAAAGGTGAGCATCCGCATCGGGAATGAGACCATGGAGCGCCCCGGCACCATCCACCTGCTGGGTCGCGAAGTCGGGCCGGACCGCACCGTGAAGATCCATGTCCACCTGGACCAGGAGGATCCCCTGCTCATCCCCGGCACCTTCCTCACCGCCAAGATCGAACTGGCAGCCACAGAGGCCCAAGCCGTCCCCGAGGATGCCATCGTCCCCTTTGGCGGCAAGGACCACGTCTTCATCTCCGAAGGCAACCACCACTACCGCATGCAAGAAGTCCGCGTGATGAGCAGCGAGGGTGGATTTTCCTCATTGGACAGCGCCAGCACCGCCATCGGCACCCAGCAAGTCGTGGTCCACGGCGGGTACAAGTTGCTGTCGATCTTGAAGAATACGGAGGAGGAGTAAGGAGCCGTGATCAGCCCATCGTACGGACAGGTCGCAACCTGTCCGTACGATATGGGGATTGCCGCCCGATATTGTGCCACCTTTGAAGGAAGGCAATATTTGAGGGGCAGCGACGCAATACCAGGATACCAAAATAGGATCGGCCCGCTTCGGCGGGCCGATCCTGTTGCTCCCAAACAATTAGCAATTTAGCAGGATTGATGACCCTCATTGGCGATTTCAACTGCGAAATGTGCGTTTTCGACCTTTGAACTTGAGCTTCCGACACCTTGACCTTGAGGCTCCGATGCTTGATCGCGGAAGGCCAAAGTTTGATCTTGGATAATTGAGGTTTGAGGTCGGGATTATGACCTCAGATGCATGGACATCCGAGATTTGATCTCCTAAGATCGGGGCTTGACATCGGGGCTCTGACCCCGTTTGTTCGGAAGGCCGAGCTTTGACTTCAGAGCTCCGACCCCATTTGTTTGGAAGGCCGAGGTTTGACTTCGGAGCTCCGACCCATTTGCTTCGAGGGTGAAGCCTTAACCTCCGAAGGTCGAGGATTGACCTTGGAGCTCCGACCCCATTTGCTCGAAAGGCGGAGGTTTGCCCCCGGAAACCCGAGGTTGAACCTCGGGGCTTCGACCCTCCATGCTCGGAGGATGATCGGTTTCACCCGGACGATCGAGGTTTCACCTGGGAACTCCGACCTATTTCCTCGGAGGGGCAAGGTTTGATCTCGGACGCTCGAGGTTTGACTTCGGAACTCCGGCCCATTTGCTAGGAGAGTGAAGGTGGGAATTCGGAAGGTCGAGGTTTGACCTCGGAGCTTCGACCCCATTTCACCGGAAGTTGAAGGTTTGACCTCGAAAACCCGAGGTTTGACCTCGGAGCTCCGACCCCATTTCATCGGAAGGAGAAGGTTTGACCACGGAAACCCGAGGTTGAACCTCGGAGCTCCGACCCTATTTCACCGGACGTTGAAGGTTTGACCACGGAAGGCCGAGGTTGAACCTCGGAGCTCCGACCCCGTTTTCATTGACTTTTTCTGTTTTTGGGGACTTCGCAGGAAATGAACGGGCGTTTTTATCCCAATAGAATTGGCAACCGATTGGTGTCAGCAGACCCCCTCATTCCAGCCGCAGCACGAACTTTTCCTTCCAAATTACGATTCCGGAGTCATTGATATAGGCTTGGGAACCTTGGTCGATGACTTCGGTGAGTTTGGAAAGGCCGATGGTGGGATCTATATGCGTGAACCTGGGTTTTACAACTGTTCCGGTCTTGGGGAGCCAGTATCCGTAGAGGGTGACGGGCTCTGCGAATTCGTTTTGGGTCCATTGCTGAAGGTAAATGACGTTCCCCTTGCGGAACCAAAACTGAGCTGGGGCTGGCGCATGGGTGGATTTGTACGCCCAAATCCTGCTGCCTGTCGTGTCAATCCCCACTACATGGTCGCCCTGACCCGCGATCAAGCAGCCTGATTCAAACGCAGTCGATGGCTCATCACGGTCCCAGACCACCCAGTCCAAAGCGTCCAGGTAGATCAATTCACCCTTTAGATTCATCAGGGCATACTTGCCGGAGTGCCCCTTTCCCAACAAAATCCCCGGTGCGATGGGGTAAACGAATTCACAATCAGCACAATGGTAAACCATCTGGCCACGGCGATCCAACAGTGCTGGGGCTCGTGCTTGGAAATGGAAATCGAGGTCCCTGCCCTGAATCAGCCCCTCATGGAAGCGCTCACCCTGCACATCCCAAGTTCCGCCGGAAAGCGTGGGATTCTGGAATCTAACCACGCCATCACTCCCAACTAACGAGGCACTCACCGAATCACCTTTCCCAGTCAGATTCTCCGCAAAAAAGAAGTCCTCGCCTGCCGCCCTGATGTGGAGATACTTCCCAAATGCAATCCGCATTTGCCCCAGCGTATCGATTACCCCATACTCGGTTGCCGGAAGGCGACTTCCCCTTGAAGCAGGAGTCCACCGCTGGACGATTGCCACACCCTGCTCAAATGATGGGGGCGTCGAAAACTGCGCAGGCGCTAGGATGATTCCATGGCGATCCACCAAGCCATATTTCTCCTCATTGTTTCCATAGATGAAGCAATTTGGGTAGGGCGTCCGCTCCAGCGATACTGCATCCATCTGGAACAATGGCTTGCCTCGGTGGTCAATGGGAAATGCCTGCCCTGCCTGCTTGACTATGGCGATGCTGTCCTCAAATGGCCCGGCCCATTCATACTGAAAAGGAAGCACCTCCTTGCCATGAAGGTCGATGTAGCCAAACCGCTTGCCTTTCTTGACCGCCGCTAGCCCTTCCGCGAATCTGGAGGCGCCATCGTAGGTCGGTGAGATGGCAAATGTCCCCTGCGCATCAATGTAGCCCCATTTGTCCCCATTTCTTGCTGGAAATCGCTCAAAGCTGATGGGGGCCTCAGAGTCGGTGCACATGCCACAGCCACCATTGTCAACAATGATCCGACCGCTAACAACAACCCATACCCTGACCGATGACGCACAGGACGTATGAAATGGAAGGCAATTGCAGCAAATACGGAAGCGTTCATCGGTTTTGTCATCACTGAACATGGTGGAGGCACCAATATAGATGGAATCATCGATTTCCATCATCCCTTCGCGTTGAGGCATTCCCCAGCAACAACTCCCCAATCCAATTTGACAATCCCCTGCCCTTTCCGTATATTCAATTCAAGAATCTGAATCACCGCCCCGAATGGATAAGAAAACGAATACCGTGTGGAAGAACACGATAGAGCTGTTCACGGCGCGTCCGGCGCGGTATTACTTGCCGGCGAGCATCGCGGAGGTGGTATGGAGCGTGCGGGAGGCGGAGAGCAAGGGGATGCGCATCCGGGCAGTGGGCGCGGGGCATAGTTTCAGCGATGTGGCGATCACGGACGGGACGCTGCTGGACATGAAACACATGGACGCGGTGCAGGCGGTGGCGCCGGAGCGGCTCAAGCCGGAGGCACGGGGGCTGCTGCTCGCGGAGGCGGAGGCGGGGATCACGGTCCACGACCTGAACAGGCGGCTGGACGACCTCGGATGGGCCCTGCCCACGCATGGGGCGATCGACAATCAGACCATCTCGGGGGCGATCGCGACGGGGACGCATGGCTGCGCATTGGATTGGCCGGGCTTGCATGGGATCGTGCGGTCGATGGTGCTGGTCGCGCATCAGGGACAGGTGTGGCGGGTGGAACCGACGAATGGGATCACCCAGCCGGGCAGCCACGATCCCTCAGGCGCCAAACTGGTGCAGAATGACGATACATTTTATAGCCTGCTGGTGCATTTGGGGGCATTTGGGATCATCACATCCCTGATCATCGAGGTGAAGCCGCAGTACTACCTCTATGAGCGGCGGTCGGTCGAGGGCTGGCGGACACTGAAAAAGTCGATCCACGATGGCAGCCTCTTCCAACCCTATCCAGTGGAAATCGATGGCCAAACCAAGCCCCTGAAGGTGGCGGGCATCCAAATCACGGTGAACCCATTTGCCCCGAGCGGCGATCATCAGGCGCTGGTGGGTCGGGTGCTGCACTTGCCCTCGAAACCGAGCATGGGACTGCTGACCGCGACCCGCAGCATCGTCACCAATATCGTGGCGCGGACCATGATCCCTTATGAGGCATTGATCCACAAGGCCATCAAAAAGCCGGAGTCCCTGCCCAAGGCGCTGGACCAGGGTCTGCATTTCATGCAGGACGAGGCTTATGTGGCGAAGTCCTTCAAGGTCTGGTTCCAAGGCATGGAGTTCTTGGCGCTCAAGGGTTTCGGAGCGGAATTTGCCTACGAAGGGGAGACCTCGCACTGGATCGAGACCCTAGAGCTCAGCTTCAAGCATGTCCAAGACATCGCGGCCAAAGGCATCCATGGCGCAAGTCCGATCATGATCAGGTTCACGGCCCCCGGCAAGGCTTACCTGGTATGGACCATGGCCGCAAGACCGCCTGGCTCAGCAATCCTTGCCTCCGCGAGTTGCCCAATGGCGCTGCCTACGTGGACGCGATGCAGGATTTCCACCTGGCGCAGGGCGGCATCCCCCACTGGGGCAAGATGAGCAACCGCGCTGCCCTGAACCCGGAGGCCGTCCTCTCCAAATACACGAAGCTGGACGTCTGGAAGCGGGAAATGCGGAAGTTCAATCCGAAGGGAAATATTCAGCAGCGCGTTCACGTGGACCGGTTTCGGCTCACGACGTGAGGTCCTGTGGCCGCGGCTTCGAAGCGCTCGCAACCCCTGAGACCTCACTGGTGTATCGATGATATATGCCGATTGAGGCGGCAGTTGTGCCGATCCCTTGGTACCTGGTGCTGAGGTTCTTGAAGCATCTGGATCTGTACTCCTTGTATGCATTGGCCGGAGTGAGTTCCTCGGCTTCGCTCGGGACATGTGGTTCGGTCGGCTTTCGGCCAGAGGCCGCCGCCTCTTCTTTTTGACGACAATGCTACTTGAAGGCATTCGCCACTTCGACAGGCCTGCTCTAGCAGCTCAGCACACATGCCGCCGCCTCTTCTTTGATTGACATTGAATTGGATTTGCTGTCGCGAACCCTTCGGCATTCTCAATTCAATTCCTATCTTGCTGCCAATAGACTCAGAAGTTGCAAGAATGGAAAGATTCATTGGTCTGATTGGCATCGTGGTGATCTTGGGGATCGCCTTCCTGTTTTCCAACAACCGGAAAAAGATCAACCTGCGGTTGGTGCTGAGTGGGATCGGCTTGCAGGTGCTGTTGGCGGTCCTCATCCTCAAGGTGGGCCCTGTGAAGGACTTTTTCCAGATGCTGGGGTCTGGGATGCAGGAGATTGAGCATTTTGCCAAGACTGGGGCGGACTTCGTCTATGGTGGGATCGCTGCGGTGAATGGCGGCACGGGCGAGGTGCAGAACTTTGCTACCCCCGGTTCGTTCGTCTTCGCATTCAACATCACGGCGACCATCATCCTGGTCTGCGCATTGGTGGCGATCCTGTACTACCTGAAGGTGATGCAGTTTGCAGTGAGCATCGTGGCCAAGGCCATGAACTTCGTGATGCGGGTGAGCGGCGCGGAGGCCCTGAGCAACGTGGCGAGTGCATTTGTGGGGCAAATCGAGGCGCAGGTGATGATACGACCGTACCTCGCGACCATGACCAATAGCGAGTTGCTGGCGTCCATGACGGGTAGCTTGGCTTGTATCGCGGGCGGTATCCTGATCGTCTATAGGAGCTTCGGTGCCAAGGCGGAATACCTCCTCGCTGCGAGCATGATGGCGGCGCCGGGGGCATTGGTGATCAGCAAGATCATCTTCCCGGAGACAGAGAAGAGCCAAACCATGGGCAATGTCAAGCTGGAGGTCAACAGTGGATATACCAACCTGATCGATGCCATCGCCCACGGGGCCACGGACGGTTTTAAGATTGCCATGAACGTGCTGGCTTTGTTGCTGGCATTCATCGCCCTGGTCGCCATGCTGAATGCGCTGCTGGGTCTGCTTCCTGAATCATGGGCTGGACAGGCGATCACGCTGGACTGGATATTTGGCAAGCTCTTCTACCCCATCGCCTGGTGCATGGGCGTGCCTCCTGAGGACGTGAACAGCGCGGCGACCCTCTTCGGTCAGAAGCTCACCATCAATGAGTTCGTGGCCTTCAAGAACATGACGAGCCAAGCCGTGCCCCTCCATACCGAGAAGGGCATCATGATCACGAGCTTCGCAATCTGTGGCTTCGCGAACTTCAGCTCGGTGGGGATGCAGATTGGTGGGATCGGGGCGCTGGCTCCGGAGCGTCGGGCGGACCTGGCGAGGCTGGGCCTCAAGGCATTGCTGGGCGGGACGCTGGCCTCCTACCTGTCCGGGACGATCGCCGGGATACTCTATTAATTGATAATTAATCATTAACAATTGACAATGGGCGATTCTCACTTTTGGTTGGGGTTGCCCATTGTGCTTTTGGGGGCATTGGGATGCTTGCTTCGCTTGTGTCTGGTGCGTCGTCTTGCGGTGCGGCATCGGACTCGTCATCCTGAGGCCCGGTACGGGGCGAAGGATCTTGCGGGGATGGTCAGCGGGGCGCGGGTGCTGGGGGCTGGTCAATATTGTGTGCTAGATCCTTCGCCTGCGGCTCAGGATGACGTGGTGGAGAAGGGGGCTCAGGATGACGTGGTGGAGAAGGGGGATCAGGATGGCGTGGTGGAGAAGGGGGATCAGTACGACGCGGAGGGGAGGGTGGCTTCCCGATTTCAACGGGACAGTCACGATGAGGTGGTGGGAAACGCGGTGCGGGGACGATCCTTTCAGAATTGCTGGAGGTGGGCACTATTTGCCAGTCTATTTTGGATGCTGGGGGTGCCGTTGATGGGGCAGATGCAGCCTGCTTACCGCATGATGGGGGCTGCGGCTTTGGATGGGTTGGAGATCTATGATATCGCGCAGGACAATGCCGACCGGTACCTGATTGCGACCAATGAGGGGGTGATCCGGTACGATTTCCATCGGTTTCAGGCATTGCCTTGCTTGGGTGCGCAGAGCTTGTCGGCATTCAACTTGGTGGCGGCGCCGGATGGGAGCCTCTATTGCAGCAACCTGAACAGGCAGGTTTTCAAGATCGATGATGGGGGCTGCTCGCTGTTCTATACCCTGAAACCGGAGGAGGCTGCGGCGGACATGAGCCTCTCCATCGGCTTGAATGGGGAACTTGTGATTGCGGCGCGGAATCTGATTCGGCTGGATTCGACGGGCAAGGTCATTCAACGGCTGGACATGGGAACCTCATTCTTCGGATTGCCCTTCCACTTTCGAGATGGCTCATTGGTCCATCACCTCCCCAACATGGACTCGATCATGCTGACGGGCGCTGAGGGTTCGGTGGTCCGGTCTCTGAAAATCCCCGAATCGATGGAAAGGAGCATGGAGGTCAATTTCACTTTCTTCCGCGTGGGTCGGCAGACCTATGTGGTGGATGTGCGCACCAAGTCCATTTTCACGCTGGATGAGGCCACGCTCAGCTTGGGTCTGGTCGAGGACAAGCCCGAGTTTCGGCGGAGTCCCTCGATCAGGGTCTATCAAGCCGGGGAGCAGACCTGGATCGCGGGATCGCTTCCGGGGGTGGTATGCCTGGCCAATGAATGGCCACTGCAAGCGGCGGCCCTGAACTATGAGCAGGAATACATCTCGGAAGTTTTCCTCGACCGGGAGGGGAATCTGCTGCTGGGGACATTTGGCAAGGGGATCATGATGCTGCCCCAGCCCGGCAAGCGTGATGCACTGCCCATGGCCGCCGATGCCACGGTGTTGGCCCTGTATCCACGACCCGCGTCGGGGGAACTGTTCATGGGAAGCCGGGATGGCAGGCTGATGCGATTTGCGGAGGGGAAGGTGGAAAATCTGCATCTTGGAGGACTCAGGTCGCTGCAGCACCTCATCGGCGGTGAGGGGTTTCCTTATATCATCTTTCAAGATGCCATGCTACAGGCCTACGACCCGCGAACCGGAAAGACGCAGTTTCTGGGTGAGTGGTCGCTCAAGGACGGGATCATCTGGGATGAACGAACGGCGATCCTGGCCACCAACAAGGGTGTGATCCGATATGAATTTGATCCCAACGGGCAATTCGAGATGACCATCCTGCCAGGATTGACCATGCGCGCCTACCACATCGAGCGCATCGGGGACCTGGTGATCGCAAGCACTTCCGCAGGGCTGAAGTCGCTGTCCACCGAGGGCGTGGTGGAGGGCATCAGTCTGAATGGGGAGGAAATCTATCCCACCGCGATGGCGGAGTGGCGTGGCGGCCTGCTCGCAGCCTTGCCCGATGGCAGGGTCGTGGATTGGCGGCAGGGCCGAATCCAAGTATTGGGAACGGTGCCCATCGCTGCTTGGGGACATTGCCGCAAACTCATCGGCTACCGGGATGGGCTCATTGCGATGACGTCCCAGGCCTTTTACACGCTGGGGCCGGACTTGCGGCTGCGGCGCAATCTGAGTCAGGAAAGTGGACTGCCGGCCCGCCGGGTGATGGATTTTGCATTGCAAGGGGACGACCTGTGGGTGAGCCATGCGGAGGGCGTGCAAGTGATCCACCTGAATGATCGGCCGGACCATGCAGTGCTGCCCCTGCGCTTCGCCGAGGTGCGGGTCAATGGCACCTTGGTGACTGACCGTGAAGCCCGTACATGGCCGAGCGATCACCGGAGTTTTGAATTTGCATTGGCCTATCCTAGCCTCCGCTACCAAGCCGCCACGCAGATCCAATACAGGCTATTGGGCTATGAAAATGAGTGGCTTGTGCGGCCCAACGATGGGCAATCCTTGCGCTACAATGCATTGGCTCCCGGGGAATACAAATTCCAAGCCCGGCCCGCCTTCAACGGCACATTGGGGCAGCCGATTGAGTTTGTATTTGTAATCGATGCGCCACTGTATGCCAGGCCATCGTTCTATATTGTGGTGGCCTTATTGATTTTGGCCATTGTGGTCCTCATCTTCCTGCAAATCCTTCGTGTTCAGCGCCGTAAGGCTGCGAGGATCAACGAACTGAACCTGAGTCGCCTCACCGCAATTCAGTCACAAATGAACCCGCACTTCCTCTTCAATGCACTCAATTCCATCCAAGACTTGGTGCTGAAGGGGGACATCGAGAACTCCTACTCCTACATCACGACCTTCTCCCAACTTGTGCGCAATGCCCTGGATTACAGCTCCAAGGAATTCATCGACATGGAGCAGGAGTTGAGGCTATTGCGGCTGTATTTGTCGCTTGAGCAATTGCGCTTTGACCAGACGCTGCGCTATGAAATCGAGACGGATGGGGTCGAGGAATTGTTGCTGCCACCGTTCTTGATCCAGCCATTTGTGGAGAATGCACTCGCACACGGGCTCCTGCACAAGGAGGGCGAGCGCCGACTGCTGATCCACTTCGAATTGCAGGACAAGTTGATCTGCACGATTGAGGACAATGGCATCGGGCGGGCAGCTGCGGAGAAAATTGCCCGGCGCCAATCGGGTATGCATGCCTCGTTTTCCAGCGGTGCCATCGAACGGAGATTTGCCATCCTCAGCGAAATGTACCGCGACCAATTCGGGATGGAATACGAGGACATGGAGGAGGATGGCAAGCCCGTCGGCACCCGTGTGATCTTGCGGATTCCGGTGCGACGCATGGATTGAAAAGCGGCGATTTGCCCTCCAGCACACCATCTGCCGCCTGCTTGTGAACCCAGTCCATCTGCGTCCCCTCCCCCATTCCTGAACCCAATCTTCCATTCCTGAAAGATTTCGCAGCCACACTCAGGACAATCGCAGGTGGTTGACTAGATTTGAAGCCATGGAGAGGATCAGAGCCATCTTGGTGGACGACGAGAAGAGTGCGCGGGACGTGCTGGAAAACCTATTGCTCCGGTTTTGCCCCGAAGTGGAGGTCCTGGCAAAATGTCCCGACCTTGCGCAGGCTGTCGAGGCGATCGGGCAGCTCAATCCCGACGTGGTGTTCCTGGACATCCGCATGCCGCAACATGCTGGCTTCGAGATCGCCAAGCTGATCGATGAGATCACATTCGAGATTGTGTTTGTGACGGCGCACGATGAATATGCGATCCGGGCATTTGAATTGGCGGCGGTGGATTACCTGCTCAAGCCCATCGACATCAGCCGCTTGCGTGAAGCCGTCGCCCGCGTGAAGGTGCAACGCGACCGCAAAGCACGCGCCGAACAGCTCGAGGTGCTTTCATCCAACCTTGCGACGCAGTCGGTCAAGAACATCCTGATCCACGAAAAGGGCTACCAACATGTGGTCACCCTGCAAAATATCCTCGCCATCGAGGCGATGGAGAGTTATTGTATCGTCCACGCACTGGACCGGAAGTACATGGTCAGCAAGAACTTGAAACATTTCGAGACCTTACTAGCCACCGTGCCGGAATTTTTCCGTGTACACAAATCCTGGCTCGTCAACCTCCAACACCTGCAACAATACAACAAAGCCGAAATGTCGGTATTGCTCCACACCGGCCTGACTGCCAAGCTCTCCAAGTACAAGGTCGTGGCATTTGAGGAGGCAATCTTGAGGAATTAATCATGGATAATGAACAATGAACAATTGGGGCTTCCGTTTTGGGAGGCAATTGTTCATTGTTCATTATCCAGCATGGTCGTTGTGGGTCCAATCCTGTCCTTTGGACAAGCAATGTTCGCCACGGCCTCTATTATCCATTGTCAATTATTCATTATTCATTCTCAGTGCACAATGGACAATTTCCGTGTCAAGCTGGTCTTGCCTTGCGTGACTTGGACGAGGTAGAGGCCGCTTTTCCAGGAGTCGCAATCGATGGAATAGGATTCCATGCTGTTCCAAGTATCGGACATGACCTGCCGGCCTTGGAGGTCGGTGACGGTGATCGTGGCATTGCCGCTGTGGGTACCTTGCATCCGCACTTGTGCGTCGCCTGTGGCGGGATTGGGCCAGAGCGCAAACTCCGCAGGGCCATCCGGATCTTCGATGGACATGATGGGGCTACGGGCAAGGGAAGTCTTGGGGTCGCCGTACAGGATGCCCTGCTGACTGAGCAAGGCATTTGTCCGATAGGCGGCCTCAGCGGCATTGGGCCGAAAACCCGTGGAAAGTGTATCCAAATAGTTCGGTACGATAGCATGAGGCTGGAAATTGGGCCCGGCAAATCCTACCGAGGTATAGGTGGTAATGACAGCAGCACCATCCGCGATGGCATCCCCCGGCTCATAGGTCCATGGGCGGTCGGTTTCAATAGGGGCAGTATTGTACCAAAGATGGACGATGCTCCCTGGAGCAAAACTCAGATTGGGATCATAGCCATTGAGCGAATCCGTAGCCCAGCCAGCGACGTAGGCGATGAGGTCCTGCCGATTGCTGACGATGCTGCTCCCGGAGGTGTCGTTGAACACGCTGTAACCAACCGCTGAAAGACTGTCCTCGAGCATATCATGCACCTGCTGGAAAAATTGCAATGAGGGGTTTCCTGGCAGAAAGCCTGCATTGTCCAGCAGGACCTCGACCTCGGGCTGGAAAAAGTTGCGGCCGGGCCCACCGTGGTCCACCAATGACTTGGCTTCCTGCTCTGTATAACCGTCGAGCCGCGAAACCAGGAAAATGCCGAAGCTGTCCCTGCTGAATGGCGCATTCGCCATCACGTAGGGGTTTGGACTGCCAAATGGCTTTAGGATGTCCGCCGCATTGGGCCCCAAGATGAGCGCCATTTCGGACTCGAGGCAGCTGCATCGATTGATTGCCTGCGGAGCTTGCACGTAATTGCTGTCACAGCCGTTGCGGATCGATACCCGCGCAGGCAACCCCTTGGTTGTCACGAGGTAATTCACCGTATCCAGGAGGTTTCCACCGATGAGCTCCGCCTCCACCTGCGCCCGAAGTTCCTCGAAGCCCAAGCTGTCCACCGTGGTGACCGGCGGCACCGCGACATGCAACACCCGGCTCGCCGGAATGCCCCGCTGCTGCGCGAAATAGCTCCCGATTGCGACCGAGGCAGCACTGCTGTCATTGACAATCACCGCCACATCGGCGTAGAGGGGGTTCTGCGCGGACAAGCACTGAAACCCAAACGAACATAGAGCAATCAGACAAACTAGGGCGTTTCGCATTATCAATTGTTTTTTCAATTCCACTGGGGCAAAGGTATCGGATGAGCAGATCGAGGGATATGCAAAATGTGGTGCATGGATTTTGGAGTGCACTGTGGGTGGGGGGGCACATCACCAAGAGGCTAGGCCATAATTGCGATCTGGAACAATTCGCATCTCCCGTCACACACCTTGAGCAGGTTGTGGCGGAGAGGATATTATCGTATCTTGCCCACAACCAAATTAGTTGCACTATGGAAACACCAACACCGGGCGTACGCCCGAACATCCTGATCATCATCACCGACCAGCAACGCGCGGCCATGCATTTCCCAGAAGGATGGGAGGAAAAGTTCTTGCCTTCCATGAACCTCCTGCGCAAGCATGGCGTCGAATTCACACAGGCGTTTTGCAACAGCTGCATGTGTACGCCGAGTCGGAGCACCTTGTTCACGAGCCTGTATCCTGCGCAGCATGGCTGCACGGACACCTTGAGTTTCGGGGGCAAGTACTCGATCACCGAGCCGACATTGGACCCGACGCTGCCGAACATGGCGAAGATGCTGCGGCCGTATTACGATGTCCATTACCGGGGCAAATGGCACCTGAGCAAGGGCGGCATGAACACGGTCCACCCCGAGAAGTCACTCATGCGGGCGGAGGTGGCACAGTTTGGATTCGAGGGCTGGGTGGCGCCGGATGCGGGAGAGGACATCGCATTGCCGAATTTCGGGGCGGGCTATGCGGACCATGACACCTTGTATGTGCAGCAAGCGATCGATTTTGTGCGGCAGTACAAGGCGGATATCGCGGCAGGAAAGCCGAGGAAGCCTTGGGCAATGGTGGTCTCGCTTGTGAATCCGCACGACGTGCTGGCATTCCCGAATACTTACGAAGCCGGCGGCTACGACCCGACTTGGGCGGAGGGGAACATCTGCCTCCCTGCGACGGTGAACGAGGACTTGATGCAAAACTGGAAACCCGCTGCGCAATGGCAGCTCAAGTTTATGCTCGCGGCATCCCTCGGAAATCTGAGCGGCAACCCCAATGGCGAACTCTGCGGCAACAGCCAATCCAATCAATACCTGAACTTCTACGCCAACCTCATGGCCCTGATCGACAGGCAGATTGGGACCCTGATGGGCGAGTTCTATGAACCTCTGGGAAATGGTGAATTCGGCGCTCCGAATGATCTGGCGATGAACACCGTCATGGTACGCTTGAGCGACCACGGCGAGATGGGATTGGCGCATGGCGGCTTGCGGCAAAAGGCTTTCAATGCCTATGAGGAAACCCTGCGGGTGCCCTACATCTTCTCGAATCCAGCGTTCATCAACAATACAGGCAAGCCCAAGGTCACGCATCAGCTCGCGAGCCTGATCGATATTACGCCGACATTGGCGGGGTTGGTGGGGATCGATGTGAGTGCACAAGGCTTCAAGGGTCGCGACCTTAGCAGCGTCGTTCTTGCTCCCGAAACCGCGCCGACGGTGCAGGAATCCATCCTGTTCACATTTGACGATGTGAAGTCGGGCAACAAAAGTACAGGACAGACCGTCTATGCCGCCGACCGCCTGCGCTGTGTCAGGACCAAGGATTGGAAATACGTGATGTATTTCGATGCAAATGGGAGCTATGTGCAGGAGTACGAATTGTACTACCTCAAGGGCATTACTGAAGGCGACATGCACCCGGGCAGCGATCCCAATGACCCGCTCGACATGGCATTGAAGGGGCAGCCGTATGAATACGTCAACTTGTATTACGATCAGAACCCCTTGGTTCAGAAGCTCCCTGACGCGGCGAAGCAACAGATTGCAAAGGCCAAAGCCGAAATGGAAGCCCTGCTCCAAACACGCATCGCGGACATCAAGAAGGGTACGGAAATCAATATCCGGAAGAAGCTGGGATTGATCCCGACGCCCGAGCCTACGAATTGATTTTCGGAACTCCGCATAGCGTTTCGAGCGCTTCGAACTGCCTTGAGTGTTGGGGGCGCCGAGCGCTCGCAACACTCAAGGCATCACTTCCGCAGGAAAAACCCAGCCTGATCTCCCCTGCCCTGCTTGTTGAGTTGCTTGGCGCGGCGGGTGTAGCTCCACTTACGGAACTTGCGGGTGAGGAAGCGGAAGACCCCCTTTTCGCGCGGGGCTGTCAATGCGGTGTCGGCGACATACTTTTCGCTGCCGCTGAATTGGAAGTGTCGGCTGTCGTCCACGACCTTGTAGAGCTCGAGGCCGGCCATGTCCGCTAGCATGCCCATGTCCTTGCGGGAATGCAGGAAAAAATGCCGCGGGGCGTCGAGCTGCGCCCAATTCGTGCGGTAATGCTCCCAAGCGTAGGAGCTGCAAGTCGGTATTCGGATGATGCAGACGCCGCCGGGACGCAGGAGTTTGGCGACTTGGAGCAGGTTTTCAAATGGGTCGGGAACGTGCTCGAAGGAGTGGTGATAAGTGATGATGTCCCACTGACCGTCAACCTCGAAGACGGATGCCTTCCGAATCTTCAGCCCATTCGCATAGTGGATGTCCGCGTCGAGGAAGGGGTCGCAGCCGAGCAGGTTTTGAAATCCGATTTCCGCTAGCGGATAGAGGAAGCTCCGGCCATTCCCGCATCCCACGTCGAGGATTTTGGTCTGCGAATTCACTCCCAATCCCTGGAAAATGCGGTAGTCCGGCACATCGAAGAAAAGCGTCCACAGCTTCTGGATCAACCCTTTGCGATCAACCGCTGCCCGGTATTGCATGCGCTTCAATTTCCCCTTGAACCCACGGAATTTTTTGCCGTCGTAGGCATTGAAGCTGTAGTAGTTCGAGGGGTAATAGCGGCTCATGCCCGCCGGGAATTCCGCGATTTGCAGGCATTCACAGTCATTGCATTGGAAGTAGGTGAATGTGTCCCGGAGGCCGTACATCATCTCACGGGCAGTGTAGATGACATTGCCGCGGTCGTTTCCGCAGATCTTGCAGGTATAGACAGCTCCACTACTCATTTCCTTTGCGAAAAGCCACAAACGTAAGTCGTTTGGGGCAAGGAACAAAGCTATCGCAATGGTTTCGTTGGGAACTTTCCCTTAACTTCGCATGGTATCCACTAGATAATCAACTGGCGTATGAGAAGGAGAATTCTACCTACTTTGTTATTGCTTCTACCGTTTTTTGCCCTGCAAGCACAGATTCCCACCCTGGATTGGGCGATTTCCGACCCGAGTGATGGCTTCGACCTCGGCAGGGCTGTGGCCTTGGATGCTCAGGGGAATGCCATTGTGGTGGGCATCTTCCAGGACACTTGCGACATGGACCCGGGCCCCAACAACCTGCCCATGGTCTCCCACGGCGACAATGACGCTTTCATCCAAAAGCTGAATTCCTTCGGCGATTTGGTCTGGGCTACCTGCATTGGCAGCACGGGCGTGGACGAGGCCAAGGGCGTGGATGTCGATGCAGCTGGCAACATCTACATCACTGGCAGATTCACTGGGACTGTCGATTTCAACCCCGGAAATGGCACCGCCAACACGACCTCCATGGGCCCCAATGACATTTTTGTCCTGAAGCTCACCGCCAATGGGGCCTACGCTTGGCACCGCACATGGGGCTCCACCTCGTACAATGAAGGCACGGCGATCCAAGTGGACGGCAGCCGCGTCACGATGACAGGTTACATCAAGGGCACTGTGGACCTGAACCCCACCGCGGGCACACAGATGGTCTCCACCCCTGCGAACAGCGACGACATCATCGTCGTGACCCTCGACGACCAAGGCAACTACATCTGGGGAGCAGCATTTGGTGGCGTGGAAAACGATTTTGCCTATGCCGTGAACCGGAATGGCTTCGGCGGCGTGGTCGTCACAGGCACCATGCAAGACACCGTCGATTTCGAGCCCGGTACAGGCGTGACCAACCTAGTGGCTGACCCTGGCGTGACGAGCGCGTTCATCCTGAACCTCGATGCAAATGGCGCCCTCGTTTGGGCCCGCCAAATCAATACCACCGACCTCGCATCTGGCTATGGCATCGATGTGGACGCGGACGGCGATGTCTATGTTGCAGGCGCTTGCAATGGCATCATCGACTTCGATCCGGGATCTGTGAGCAATATCCATGCATCGGCGGGCTACGACTGCTGGCTCGCGGTTTACACGGCTGCAGGCAACTACCGCAATGCATGGGCTTGGGGCTCCACGAGTGGCGACTACGCCTACGGCCTTGGGATTTCCCCGAAAGGCGACGTGTATGTGGCAGGAGGCTACGAGGGCACCGTGGATTTCGATCCCACTGCAAATGGCGCCTGGAACATCACCGCAGGTGGCATGGCCGACGCCTTCATCAGCCGCTTTGACACATCTGGCAACTTCCACGAGGCCATCTCCAATGGCAACACAGGGATGGAATACGCCTTTGGCATCGTCGCGGACATGAATGGCAGCGTCCTTTCCACGGGCTGCTTCGGCGACACCGTGGACTTCGATCCAGGTGCAGGTGTGCTGAACTTGGTCTCGGCGGGCAGCGCGGAAATCTTCGTGCAGCAGTTGCACCAATGCCATGCCTCTTATTCCAATGCAGCAGAAGTGGGCTGCGATGCCGTGACGGTCAACAATCAGACCTACTCCGTGAGTGGTGTCTATACACAGACCTTCACCAACTCCGATGGCTGCGACAGCATCCTGACGATCACCGTGACCATCAATACCGTGGATACGACGGTAACTGGTGGAGGCGGAAACCCATTGGTTGCCCAGGCCACTGGGGCAACATATCAGTGGCTGGATTGCGACAACGGTTTTGCCCCGATAAGCGGTGAGACCAATGCGACTTTCAGTCCTAGCATCACGGGTCACTATGCAGTGGCAGTCACCCAAAATGGCTGCACTGACACCTCAGGCTGCCATGAGGTCATCATCATTGGCGTGCAAAATCCTCAATCCCAATGGGCTACCGCATCTCCCAACCCCAACAACGGCACCTTCACCTTGCAACTCACCGCTGGGCTGGATGCAGCCGAAGTGGTCATTTCGGACGCGTTGGGAAGGGTGATCGAATCGACACAGGTCAGCGAAAAGAGCGTGATCGAGATCGATGGAAAGGCCGGACTTTACTTCCTCCGGGTGCGAACTGCTGAAGGCGAGCAAGTGCTGCGCATGGTGAAGCAGGATTGATCCTTGATTGGGATTTGCCACAAAGGCGCAAAGGCACCAAGCTGTATGGAACGGCTTGGTGCTTTTGCTTTTTTGGTGACGAAGTGAAGCGAAGAGATTCACAACAAAACATTGATTTTTCGTAAATTCACCCTGTGCCCGTCATCTATTTCATCCTGAGGATCATGGTGCGCCTCACGTTGCGCATCTTCTACAAGGAGTTCACCGTCCATGGCCGGGAGCGCATCCCCCGTCGCGGCCCCCTGATTGTCGTCGCCAACCACCCCAATACGCTGATGGACCCGCTCATCGTGGCGAGTCTTTGCAAGCAAATGGTGGGCTTCATGGGCAACGGCTCGCTTTTCCGGAACAAGCCGCTCGGCAAGTTGCTGCGCTTCTTCAATGTGATCCCCGTTTACCGGAAGCAGGACATTCGCCCCGGTGAAAACATTGACAATCAGGACAATTTTGAGCATGCGAGGGCCTTCCTGGCGAAAGGCGGCACGATCCTGATCTTCCCTGAGGGGACGAGCTTTGCGGAGAAGCGGCTGCGGGAACTGCGGACAGGTGCGGCACGCATCGCGATGAGCTTCGAAGATGAGCAAGGGCACAAGGGCGGCCTCCAAGTGCTGCCCGTGGCATTGAACTACTCCGCCCCTACCCGCACCCGGTCACGGATCCGCATCGATGTGGGGACACCCATCCCCGTGGGGCCCATCGCGGCAGCGCACGGCAAAGGCAATTTCGAGGCCGTTCGTGAGCTCACAGAGGCGATTCGCGATCAGATTGCCGATCGGCTCGTGATCCTGGAAGATGCGGAGCAGGAGCTGCTGCACACGCAGGTGACGCGACTGTACCGGGAACAATTCAAGGAAGAGGAGGGCCTTCATCATGGCCACGCTGCCCAAATCGAGGAAATCAAGCTCGCAGACCGCATCCGGCAGCTGAAGGCCGCTGCGCCCGAGGTCTATGCGAACCTCCGGGATCGCCTTGGCCGCTGGTTTTCGATGCTCGATCAGCTCCGCATGCGGGAGGGATTTTTCAGGCAGCGGTTCCAACAGTGGAATGTGGGCCTGCTGTGGGGGTTGATGCTGGCATTTTTGGTGCTGACGAGCCCATTGTTCCTGGTCGGAGCCGTGACGAATTACCTGCCGTATTGGTTTCCGGGATGGTTGGCACCTCGACTGACGGATGAGATCGAATACCATGCCCCGGCGCGGATGGTGATGGGGATGTTCCTGTTCCCGATGTGGTGGGGACTCCTGCTCTTCGTGGGTTGGCTGCTGGGTCTGAGCGGGTGGTTGCTGGTGGCAGCAGGTGTGGCCTTGCCGTTTTTGGGGGCATTTGCCTTGCTCTATGCGCAGGAAGCGCGGCGGTTCCGTGGACTGAGCGCCTTGGTGCATATCAGCGGGCGGAGGAGGAGCCTGTTGGAGCAGTTGCAAGCGCGGCGGGATGACCTGATCGGCGATCTGAACCAACTCATTCGCAGCTGAGCAGGCTTTCTTGCCAATTCAGACGACTTCCTTGGATTAGTGGCGCCAAATGCCTTCATTGGCTATGTCCTTCTATCCTTCAACGAAACATCCCATAAGATGCGAAATCTCTCATTTGCTGTATTTGCCCCCAGAATCCCTGCTTTTTGCCTCCTCCTCGCCTCCTTCATTGCATTTGCTGGCTCAGTGCATTTGAAAGCGCAGACACCTTCTCCCCCGAACTTCCCGTTCCATAATGCATGGCTGCTCGCAGAACCCTGGGCTTCTCCCTTCGCATCCAACTACCAAGCAGTCGGGATGAACAACCATGTGGCCTTTTCTAGCACCGCTTGGCCCAATCCCAGTTATATTCTCTTCGCCAACGCCCAATGGAATCGGTACCTGAGCACCCATGGTTATTCTACTGGTCCGGTTAGCATTCAGAAAAACTCGCACCTGTGGATTGGCGACATGCCGGACAGCCATATCGGGACGTTTGATACGTTGGCGACGGTACTGAATCGGTTTTACATGCCGAACACCCTCCTGACCCAGATCATCGCGGACACCAATGACCATGTTTACGTCGTGTACAACAACAATTCGGGGCAGGGATTTGGTGTGGTGCGTTTTGGCGCCACCTATGTTCCGGATTGGCACAAGTACTACCCTGGGGAAAATGCCCAAGATGCGATGTGGGGCATCGATCAGCGGCTGTACGTCACGACTCAGACCAAGGTGACCGTGATCAGCCAAAGCGGCACCCGTCTCAAGGATTTGAACCTCACAGGCTCCAAATTCACTGTCTTCCAAGACCATGGCCTTGCAATCTTCAGCATGGCCTCGGATTCAGTGAGGGTGGTGCGCACGGATAGCAACATGGTGCTCCGATGGGCAAAAAAGTTCAAGCCAGCAGCCAGCATTTGGGGCCTGCCCATCACAGTCATCGCCGCCAATGGGGTCGCGTCCACCAACAACAACGAACTCCTCGTGGTGGCCACAGGCCGCGTGACGCTCCAGAGCACCATGAACTGCATCTATCCCTATACGGAGGAGGTTCATCTGATCCTGCTCGACGATGTCGGAACCGTGGTGGGCAACAGGAGGCATCCAGGTACCAACACCTGGAACACCACCCAGACCACCGTCACAGGAACTCCGTTCGGGGATGCGCTGATCAGTTACGACTACCATACCTGCATACTGGGTGCCAACATTCAAGACAGGTACCTGTCCGTGATCACGCCGCATTTTCTGCATCAAACCTGCACAGGTGTTGCACCTACGGTCACCTCAACGAGTTTCACACCCTCCGGCCTGCCTACAGTGGGGCCTTTGGGGGCCACTTCGGTGCCTACCGCCACACTGCAATCCGACAATTTCAACTTCGGATACTATGCCGACCCCGTCGCAGGTAGCGTAACATGCGTGCTGCCCTGCGTTTCCCTGACGGCAACCGCCTTGGGTGGCGGGCAAGTGGCTTTCAATGATGACGCCCACGGGTTCCACACGATCCATTACGACTTCGGCGACGGAACCACGGGAACCACCAACGACCCCGTCCACAACTATCCCCCCTATGGCACCTGGCCCGTCACAGTCATCGTCATGAATGATTGCGGGGCCGATACCGCCACTTACATGATTCACGCCTGCCCATCGGCGATCGTCAGTGGGCCCAACGAAGTCTGCCTGGGCGCCACAGCCAACTATACCGTGACCAATGGATTGAATCCTGCGGGGCTCAGTTGGTTGGTGGACGGAGTGCCCATGGGAACTGGGAGCAGCTTCAGTTGGTCTCCCACCACCGTGGGCAACCATACCCTGAGCACGGTGTACGCCCTATCGCCATGCCAGGACACCGTCAGCATGACCGTTTCAGTGAACACCGGGCTGCCCGTGGCTGGGTTCACATTTGTGGTTTCTGCGCCGCAGCAGCTCACCTTCACCAACACCAGCACCAACGGCGTCAGTTACAGTTGGAACTTCGGCGACGGTACCACAAGCACCGCAACCAATCCGGTCAAGACCTATACCCAAGCCTTCGCCAACAATGGCAACTTCACCATCTGCCTCACGGCAACGAACGGCTGCGGCAGCAACACCTATTGCTACAACTTCAATTGCCCCATCCCCAACTCCAGTTTCTCCATCTCCGCCACCAATGGATTGACGGCAACCATCTCCAACTCAGCGACCAACGGGACCCTCAGTTGGGCATTCGGGGATGGCACCACTGGCACAGGTGTGGTCACCAGCCACACTTACCCCGCGACCGGCACCTACACCCTCTGCCAGACGGTCACCAACGCCTGCGCCTCTCATACCACGTGCCAGCAGGTCATGGTGTCCAACAGCAGCACCGCCTCCTACCGGACATTTTTCGATGTCAATGGCTATCATCTGAATGTCAATGCCATTGCGGCCCAGGCAAACGGGGATGTCCTGGTAGCCAGCAGCAACACCACCCCACTGAGCGCCCTGCTTTCACTCGATTCCACGGGTGCCATCCGGAGCTTGAGGATGTGGAATTCGAACTCCTCCAACATTGCGGACTTGCAACCCCTGAACAATGGGAACTTTGCCTTCTTTGGATCCACCAACAATGGCGCCACGAGCATGGACATGACTTGGGGGGAGCTGGACAAGTTCGGCAACGTGGTGCAGGGGAAATCCATGCCCCTCAGCAACCAACAAAACAGCAGCCGCGCATTCAAGACGCCCAATGGATACATTTTCATTGCTGAAAGCGGCGGAAATCCTTCATTTTATGCCCGCCTGGACCAAAGCCTTCAATTGCAGTACATGCGGGCTTGCTCGACCAAGACCTGGGGGGGATTGGAGGCACCGGACGGCTCCATCTGGCTGATCCAGAAGCCCACAACCAACAATACAGTCCTCGAAATCGTCCACCTGAACAACTTGGGGGTCGGGATTGCCAAATACACGTCCTCCTTCCAATTCGCTGGCACCTCGGCATCCATCACAGATGGCAGCATGGACTTCAAGATGGATTGCAATGGCATGATCTACGGAATCGTCCGCATCAATGACCTCATCGCTGGCAACAACATCAACAAGCTAGGGATTTTCCGTTTCAATACGACAAATGGAGCCATCGTGGCGCGAACCTACCGCGTTGGAGGCAACTCCAATGCCAACAATCCCTACCATGAACCGATCGTGAATTCCCTGACCAAGTATCCGAATGGACATTTCATCGGGTGGGGAAGCCTCCGCAAATCCACCTCCATCGCCACCGCACCCAACTATGAAAAATTTGCGGTGGACATCGATCCTACGACCTTCTCGGTGAGTATCAGCTCATTCGGCACGGGAGGGACCAACGAAGCCGAGCGGGTATGGGATGCCTGCAATGCAGGCCCTGGACAGTGCTATACATTGTCCAACACGGGCATTGCCGTCGCCCAGAAGCTGGAGGTGCACCGCCACGGCGCCATCACCGATTGCCAGTTGCCCGCATCGACCTTGGCCCCTCAAATCGTCTTGGAATACACCAATACGACCGCGACCTTCTCCAATGCAACGCTTCCCAGCTCCGCCGTGACGACGCTTCCCACCAATTGGAGCCCAACATTTACCACCAACCCGGGAAGTTCCTTGCTGCAATGTGCGGGAGCATGCCCGAGCGGACTAGTGGCCGCCTTCACCCACTCCGTCAGTGGCAACACCCTCACCCTGACCTCCACCTCCACGCCGGGCGCCATGCTCCAATGGTCCATCCAAGGACAAAGCTGCCTGGCAAACGCAACCACAGGCCCTACGACCCTCTCGGTCAGCCTGCCTTGTGGAAGCTACAACGTCACGCTCACCGCTGCGGACCAATGCGGCAGCAAGAGCACGACCCAAACCATCATGATGCCGACGCAATTGCCGCTTTCCCTTGGCCCCGACCAATCGGTCTGCCCGGGAGTCAGCACGACCTTCACGGCAAACCCAGGATTCAGCAGCTACCTCTGGAACACAGGCTCCAACAACAGCAGCATCACCGTCTCCACTCCAGGTACCTATGCCGTCACCGTGACGGACGGATCAGGTTGCCAAGGCGCTGACACCGTTTCCCTAGCCAACTTTGCCGCCCCTAATTTGTTCTTGGGCAACGACACCTCCTTCTGCGTGGACACCACCTGGACACTCTCCGGCCCCACAGGCGCCTCCAGCTACCTCTGGTCCACAGGGGCCACCACGCAAAGCATCCAAGCCGACACGACGGGATCCTACTCATTGACGGTCATCGATACCAACGGTTGCACGCTCGCGGACACCATTCAGTTGCAGCTCGATGCCGATTGCGTATGGCCCGGCGACGCCGACCACGACGGCCTCGCCAACAATGCCGACCTGCTCGCGGTCGCCTTCAGCATGGCCTACACAGGAGCAACCCGGCCCAATGCAACCACCACATGGTACGGTCAGCGCTGCGCCAACTGGAGCGGGAACCTGCCCCTGGGGGCGAATTTCAAGCATCAGGACTGCAATGGAAACGGCACCGTCGAAGTCAGCGACACCATGGCGATCCACCAGAACTACGGCTTCACCCACAACAAGGCGGGCGGCCTCTTGACCGGAGTACCCGTGTGGATCGAACCTGAACAGGACTCCTTCCCGGTGGGGGACACTGTCTTCTTCCGCGTCCATTGGGGCGATGCCGTGCAACCTGTCGTCTCGGGGCAGGGAGTTGCATTTTCCCTCCATATCGATCCCACCCATGTCACTCCCGGGACCCTCTACGGACGTTATCAGACATCGTTCCTCGGCAATGGCGTGCCCGACCTGCTCAGCTTGACAGTGCCATTTCCAGCCTCAGGGGATGTCCACCATGCCGTGAGTCGCCAAGACCATTCTGGTCGCTCCGGGTACGGCGCGGTCTTGCGCATGGGTTTCCTGCCCGATCAAGTGATTCCGTTGACCACCACGCTCGGGTACATCCCTGTCCACGTCGGTGGAATTGTGGCTGTGGACCAGAACTTTGTGGCGATCAGCAGCACCGGAATTGATGATTCGATCCTCGTTTACGACCCGGTGAATGGACTCCATGGAGACCAACCACTCCTGAACTGTACTGTCTTCCCAGTGCCAGCATCGGACATCGCCTACCTTGACTTCGGTATTCAGATCGATGCCACAGTTGCAGCCGAACTCACCGACATGCACGGTCGAATGGTGTCCCGAATTCATTCCGCATCCTTCCTTCCGAGCGGTCGCCATCGGTTTGCCATCCCCACTGACCGCATCAGTGAAGGCGTGTACATGGTCCGGTTGCGTGTGAACGGTGCCGTTCGGGTGATGAAACTGGTCGTCGCGAGGTAGGCCCGGGGGTGAATTGTCAAATAGCCTTAAGTCATGGGAAAATCCCCCATCCCGGTGGAGAATGCCCGATTCTCTCCCGCATCTTTTGAAAATCTTTCTTAATTTTCGCGTTCCTATGCCTGCTGCCAGCATTTCAGGTGGCCGGCGAGGGAGCTACGATCTCAGATTCTTCATTTTCAATACGGTAATAACTCTTTTCATTCACTATGGCAATTAATCTTCAAAAGGGGCAGCGCGTCAATGTCGGACTGAGCAAAGTTGCTGTGGGCCTGGGTTGGGAACCCGCCGTCAGCGGCAAGGAAGCGGACTTGGACGCATCAGTTTTCATGATTGGCAAGAACGGAAAACTCCCCGAAGACGAGTTTTTTGTGTTTTACAACAACCTCCAATCCCCCGATGGCGCCGTGCAGCACACGGGCGACGTGCAAAGCGCCTCCAATGACGACGACGATGAGGACGAAGAAACCATCATGGTCGATCTGGACAAGGTGGACAGCCGTGTCGAGGAACTCATCTTCGTGGTGACCATCCACGATGGCTCCAAGCAAGGCCAAAACTTCGGTCAGGTCAAGGACGCCTATATCCGCGTGATCGACCAAGGCAGCGGCTCCGAAATGATGAAATACGAGCTGAGCGAGGACTTCTCCATCGAGACCGCCGTGACCATCGGTCGGTTCTACCGCCGTGAGAAGGAGTGGCGCTTCGAGGCCATGGGCATGGGCCACCGTGGCGGCTTGGCTGAGTACCTCGGCGTTTACAACTGATATCCAATATCTCCAATCTCAAAAATTCATACACATGGCTATTAATCTATCTAAAGGGCAAACGATCAACCTGGACAAGAACACGAACGACTTGTCCATGGTGACCATCGGTCTGGGCTGGAAAATCCGTCAAAAGAAAAAAGGCTTCTTCGGCAAAATGTTTGGCGCGGAAGAGGCAGACTTCGACCTCGATGCCATGGCATTCCTGCTGGACGAGAACGAGAAGGTGCGCAACTTCGGTTACGAGCGTGACCTGGGCGGCGGCCGCAAAATCGGTCTTGTGGACAGCGACGTGATCTTCTTCAACAACCTGCGTCACCCGAGCGGCGCCATCTGGCACACAGGTGACGAACTCAAAGGCGGTGCGGGCGGCGACGATGAGCGCATCGTCGTGAAGCTGGATCAGATTCCTCCCCAATACACCAAAATCCTCTTCCTCGTCTGCATCTACCAAGGCCGTCAGAAGAACCAACACTTCGGTCAGGTGGAGAATGCCTTCATCCGCGCGGTGGACGCCAAAGGCAAGGAAATCGCACGCTACGGCCTCAGCGATGATGCGAGCTACGAAAACAACTGCTCCATGGTCTTCGGCGAAGTCTATCGCAAGGATGGCGAATGGAAATTCCGCGCCCTCGGCAATGCCTACTACGCGGACTCCTTCGTGGAAATCCTCAAACAATACGTCTAAGCCGCTGGTTCTGCTAGAATGAGAAGACTACCGGTTTACCTCCTGCTCGACACATCGGGGTCGATGTACGGAGAACCCATAGAAGCCGTCAAAAACGGAGTGCAGACCCTCGTGGCTGCACTCCGTCAAGACCCCTACGCGCTGGAAACCGCTTACCTGAGCGTCATCACCTTCGACAACGGCGCCCGCCAAGTGGTGCCATTGGTGGAGCTCGCGAATTTCCAGACCCCCAACCTCCAAGCCAACGGGCAGACCTGCCTGGGAGAAGCCCTGCGGCTCTTGGCACAAAAGGTGGATCAGGAAGTGACCCGGACCACCACTGAAGTCAAAGGCGACTGGAAACCCATCGTCTTCCTGATGACGGACGGCGAGCCCACGGACGACCTCAACAGCGGCATCCAAGCGATCCGCAACCGCCGCCTCGGCATGATCGTGGCCTGCGCCGCGGGCGCCAAAGCCAATGTCCAGTCCCTGCGGCAAATCACCGAAAACGTGGTTTCCCTCGACACGGCGGACAGCAGCACCATTTCCGCATTTTTCAAGTGGGTCTCGGCCTCCATTTCCACTGGCAGCCAAAAAGTCGAGGCAGCCGGCAAGGAAGTGGGCGGCCTGCAAGAGCTCCCTCCTCCTCCCCCCGAAATCAATATCGTGGTCTGACCACATCCAATACTGCATCCATGCGGAGACTACCCGTTTACTTGCTCCTCGACACCTCCGGCTCCATGCGCGGAGAACCCATCCAATCCGTCAAGGTGGGCCTGGAGTCCATGATTTCCAGCCTCCGGCAGGATCCATTTGCCTTGGAGTCCGTCCACCTCAGCATCATCACCTTTGACCGGGAGGTCAAGGTCCTGGTGCCGCTGACCGAGCTCGAGGTCTTCCAACTCCCGGACATCCAAACCCCGGACAGCGGCCCGACCCACTTGGGCGAGGCCCTGGAACTGCTCATCAAGCGGGTGAACACCGAGGTGATCCGCAGCACGCCCGACCGCAAGGGCGACTGGATGCCGCTCCTCTTCATTATGACAGACGGCAGCCCCAGCGACCTCATGGTGTATCGCGAGGCAGTTCCCAAGGTGGCCAAGCTGAACTTCGGCAACATTGTCGCCTGCGCCGCCGGGCCAAAGGCCAAACCAGAGTTCCTCAAGGAGCTGACCGACAACATTGTGAGCCTCGACACCACGGACGCGACCACATTTGGAAGCTTTTTCAAGTGGGTCTCCGCTTCCGTGAGTGCCGGCAACAAAAGCATGGGCAGCAGCGCTGAGGCGAGCCTGCCTCCTCCCCCACCCGAAGTCAACGTCGTATTATGAGCGTACTCCTGTTCAAGTTCCATTTCTTCGGCTTCCTGATCAAAGCCACCCTCGTGCTCGCCATGGTGGGCATGTACCTCTACGCCAAGCTCACCCCGCACAAGGATCGCCTCGATCCCAAGCACCGGGGCTATTACAACACCGCCGACAGCATCTTCGGCGGGCTCAGCCGTGCGATTGGCAAGGGGATGAAGCCCTACAAGGTCGGTGAGGGCATCTTCCTAGACATGGGCCAATTGGTCTTGTTCCTGATCATCGCGGGGATTTGCCTGATCTCGATGCTCGGATTCTAACTCATTCATTTTCAGATAAAATATCCATGAGACGACTTCCAGTCTATTTCCTCATTGACGTCTCCGAATCCATGGTGGGCGAGCCCATCCAACAGGTCGAGGCCGGGCTTGGCACCATCATCCAGGAGCTGAAGCGCGATCCCTATGCCTTGGAGACGGTGTTCATTTCTGTGGTGGCATTTGCCGGAAAGGCTCGCACCATCACGCCTCTCACGGATGTGATCACCTTCTACCCGCCGAGGCTGCCCATTGGGGGCGGTACATCGCTCGGAGAAGGGTTGAACCACCTGATGCGGGAAATGACGAGCACCATTGTTAAGACGACATTGGAGCGCAAGGGTGACTGGAAACCCATCGTCTTCCTGTTCACTGACGGCGCGCCCACGGACAGCTATCAGCAGGCGCTCGACACCTGGAACAGAGATTGGAAGAACAAGGCGCAGCTCGTGGCAGTCTCCTTCGGGACGAGCACCGACTTGAGCATCCTCTACCGCCTCACCGACAATGTCCTCGTCTTCAAAAACACCGATGCCAACAGCTACAAGGCATTTTTCAAGTGGATCACCGCATCCATCCAGGCCAGTAGCCAAAGCGTGAACCTCTACAGCAAGGACGACCTGAACCTCGCCCCCGTGGACAAGCACATCGTGGACGCGCCTCCCGGACAAAGCAGCGGCGGCAGCTCAGGCGGTGGGGCAGTGGACCAAAACGTGGCGACCTTCCTCGCCAAGTGCCAAAACACGAAAAAGCCCTACCTGATCAAATACGACAAGATCACGGCTTCCTCGCATGGGGATTGGCTCGGGGCTGCGGGCATCTCTCGGGGTTACCGCCTCACGGGGGCCTTCCAAGTCAGCGACGACTACTTCCAACTCAGCCAAGAGGGCGCCGGTAATGCCCGCGTGAACAGCGAGGAACTCCAAGGCGTGCCCAACTGTCCCTGCTGCGGAAACAGCATCGGCCTGGCGCTCTGCCCCTGCGGCAACATCTTCTGCGTGGACGAGCGCGCACAGACCGCCACCTGCCCCTGGTGCAGCCGGCAATTGCGCCTCAGCGCCGAAGGCAGTTCAGGCGGCTTTGACATCTCCCGCACCAAAGGCTGATTCTCAACATGTTCATCAAACGCAACACCGAGGAGCAACGGCAAGAGGAAGAACGGCGCTTCGTCCAAGAAACCCTCATCCGGCGCTTCCGCGGGGATCAGCAATTGCTCTACCGCGACCTGCCCGAATTTCTGGAGCATCCCGAGCTCAAGGAACTCCTCCTCCGCTACGCCGAATTGCAGGATGCGATCCATGCGTCCTTCCTCGAAGCGGGCTACGGCAAGACAGAAATCGAGCTGGACTTGGACCTACCGATCATTGAGGCAAATGCGCCTGGGGATGCTCCGGTTGCGGAAAACGAAGTGGTGGAAACGCCTGCTAAAGAGCCCGTTTCTGCTGAAGCTGAGGTGAATGACGCTCCTCTGGAGGAAACCGCAGAGGAAACGCCATCTTCCGAAACCGAGCCGCCGTTGGACGAAGAGGTTGCGGTGGAAGAGAATACGGATTTGCCCACAGAACCCATCTCCCCGGTTTCTGAATCCGAGAATGCGGAATCTGAAAACCAGGATGCACCAAGCGAAATCGAGGCACCACTTCTGGATGAAGGGGATAATCTGCCATTTGTCGATGCAGCCTCGGATGAGGAAGCGGCCGAGTCAGAGTCTCCCGCCATCGAAGGCGATACCGAAACTCCCGTCGCAGAAAGTGCTGAGGAGCCTTCCGATGCGCCACCCGCGAATGAGGAGCCCATTGATCCTGACCCACCCGTGCCGATGACGCCCAAGGAACTCCCCGTGATCCCCGTCAAACTCAACCTGGCCAATGCCAAGACGGGCGTCGCATTTTCGCAGAAAATCGACCTCACGCCCCTGCAGCGGAACATCCTGAGCCTCGAATCCTGGGAGGCTACTGGCTTCGAGGAATTGGGATTGGAGGTGATTCCGACCGACCTGGGCTTCATCATCGATGACATCCCAACCGATCACGGCAAGTTCCCGGTGACCATCCTCTTGCGCTATGAGGAACAAGAGGGCCGCCCCGCGCAGTCCTACCGCCTCCAAGGCGAACTCGACATCCTGCCCGACCCGCGCAAGATGTGGAAGGAGCTGGAGCCGGATGCCACCGAGCCTTATCAGAAAGCGCATTTGCGCAGCGAACAGGTGCTCCTCGGCGGGCATACCATGATCGCTGCAAGCCGCAGGGGCCGCTCCCATGCGCACACAGGCACATTCCGCGACGATGAATTTGAACTCTCCGTCGAGGAAGAAAATGGCTGGTACATCATGGCCGTCGCAGACGGCGCCGGATCCGCAAAATTTTCCCGCCGAGGCAGCCAAATCGCAGTGGAACAGGCCATGGCCATCCTGCATTCCAAACTCGACGGGGCCTTCACCAAGGAAATCGAAGCCCTCGCCTCCGAGTACGCCAACGATCCCTCCGATCAACTGTCGCAGCAGATTCGGAGCAAGCTCTACAATCCACTGAGCCACAGCGCATACGCCGGCTACCGCGCGATCTGCGTCGAAGCCGAGCAACTGGGCGAGCAGCCCAAGGCATTCCATACCACCCTCATCGTCACCATCGTCCGGCAATTCGACTGCGGCTACTTCATCGGGACGTATTGGGTCGGTGACGGGGCTGCAGGCGTGATGCGCAAGGGGCAGTACCTCAGGGTATTGGGCAATCCCGATGGCGGCGAATACGCGGGGCAGACCCGGTTCCTCACCATGCCCGAGATTTGGGCGGACGGAGCGACCGTGATGAAGCGCATCGACTTTGACCTGGTGCCGGAATTCACCTCCGTGATGATCATGACCGACGGCGTGAGCGACCCCAAGTTCCACACCGACCACAACCTGAAGCAACAGGCCAAGTGGGACGAGCTGTGGGCGGACATCGGCGAGAGCGTCATTTTCGATCAAGGCAACCTCGAAGCCCACGAGCAATTGTTGGAGTGGCTGGACTTCTGGGCCTCCGGCGAGCACGACGACCGCACCATTGCGATATTGTTCTAAATCCATGGCCCACAGCGCATAGCACCATGAGCGACATTGTCAGAATCAAAGCCACAGACGGCAGCACGGTCGAGTACGTGAACAAGATGATCGGCCAAGGCGGGATGAAGGACGTCTTCTTCAGCCCCGATAAATCCTATGTGGTCGGCTTTTTCCGGGACAAGCAGGACGCGAACTCCAAGGACCGCCTCACCAACATCGTCGGCACCTACCGCGAGAAGATTTTCACGCAGGAGGGCGGCACCTATTGGGAAGACCTCTTCTGCTGGCCCACCAAGATCGTGGAGCACGAGGGTCGCCTCGGCATCGTCTGCCCCACCTACCGCCCGCATTTCTTCTTCGAATTCGGCTCAGTCAACAATGACATGCTCGGCATCAAGGGCAATGAGAAGGAAGGGAAATGGTTCGCCTCAGCCAGCAACCAAAACAAGTTCCTGGACATCCGGGAGCGTGGCAATTGGCGGAGCTACCTGGCCATCAACATCAAGATCGCCCGTGCTGTGCGCCGGATGCATGCCGCCGGACTCGCCCACAGTGACCTCAGCTACAAGAACGTCCTCGTCGATCCCGCAGGAGGCAATGCCGCCATCATCGACATCGACGGCCTCGTGGTCCCCGGCAAGTTCCCGCCGGACGTGGTCGGCACCCCGGACTTCATTGCCCCTGAGGTGATGGCGACCGCGACCATGGCCAAGGACGACCCCAAGCGCGTCCTCCCGAGCATCAACACCGACCGCCACGCCCTCGCGGTACTCATTTATATGTACCTGCTTTACCGCCACCCATTGCGCGGCAGCAAGGTGCACGACATGGACCCCGCCAAGGACGAGGCGCTGAGCATGGGGAAAAATGCCCTCTTCGTTGGAGCATCCCAAGGACGCATCCAACCGCATCAAGCTCGACCAAGTCAAGCCCAGCGAATTGCCTTGGAAGGACACGAGCAAGATGCCGTATTCCATCTGCGTCCTTGCCTGCGGGAGCTGTTTGACAAGCGCATTCATCGACGGTCTGCACGACCCCAGCAAGCGCCCCACCGCCAACGACTGGGAGCAGGCATTGGTCAAGACCAACGACCTCGTTCAGCCCTGCCGCAACCCCAGCTGCATTCAGAAGTGGTACGTCTTCGACAACACCATGAGTCCGAGGTGCCCCTTCTGCGACACCCCTACAAGGGACAACTCCCCGTCCTGAACCTCTACAGCAGCCGCGGCGGCGGCAAGTTCCTCCCCGACAACCACCGCCTCATGGTCTATAGCGACCAATACATCTACGAATGGCATATGCTGCGACCGTATTCCCCAACGAGCGCCTCACCGCCGAGCAGAAGAAGCCTGTCGGGTATTTCAGCCCGCACCAAGGCCGCTGGGTGCTGGTGAACCAACGCATGCCCGACTTGACCTTGATCGGGGGGATCAGAAGACGGTCATCGAGATCGGGAAGATGGCGGAGCTGAAGGACGGCACGCAACTGCTGCTGAGCAAGGCGGATGGTGGGCGGTTGTGTGTGGTGCAGATGGTGGATGCTTGAGGGCTTGCGGAGGTGGAAAATATTGAGATTTTCTACGTTTACATGGTGACAAATGCCAATCCTGAACCGCGTTGTACACGGGTGTCACCAACGATCTCCAGAGAAGGCTAGTTTGAGCATTATGAAGCGAGCCAAACCGACACAGGATTCACCACAGGTACAAAGCCCACCACCTTATCTACTTCGAAGAATTCGATTCCGTAAATGATGCCATTGCGGGAGGGAAAAGCAAATCAAAGGCTGGACACGTGCCAAAAAGGAAGCCCTGATCAATCGTGAACTGAAGTGGAAATTCTTGGAGACTGAGATTAGAGGGGAATGCCCACTCACGTCATAGAGGCCATTTCCCACCACGTCATCCTGAGGCCCGGAACGGGCCGAAGGATCAGCACACAACACGATCCATTACGAAAGACATTCGCGGACAGCATCTCATTACATCACCATACCTGCCAGCATCACCTGCTGCATCCTTCGGCCGATGCTCGGCCTCAGGATGACGGCGCGGAGGATGCTTTTGAATTGTCGGGATTTCCGATGGGGTTCCCCAAACCAGCTTCACTTTCAGATTCAACCCTTCTGAATGCCAACTTTTGAGAGGAAAAAACGATTTTGCAAGGAATGAAAGCCAAGCACATCCTCCGCTCCTACTGGTTCATCCTCAGCCTTTCCATTCTAATCTTGAATGACCTCGTCTTCAAGAACATGTTCCACAACTGGGTCACCGGGAAGGTCTCGGATTTTGCGGGATTGCTGGCCTTTGCATTGTTCTGGACGGCATTCTTTCCTTCGAAACGCAAGTGGATCTTTATGGGGACGGCAGTCGCGTTTGCATTCTGGAAGTCGCCCGCTAGCCAATTCTTGATCGATGGATGGAACGGGCTGGAAATCTTGCCTCTGCACCGGGTAGTAGATGGCACGGACTTGATCGCTTTGCTGATCTTGCCGTTGGGTTACCGGATTGCGGGTCGTGGGGCGGAATTGGCGACGGTTCCTGTGTTTACGATTATTCCAGCGTTGATCGCTTCATTTGCATTTGTCGCGACCTCGTACAAGACGGATGTGCCACTGAAGGGCAGCCATACTTTTCCTTTTCACGAGACACACTCGAAGCGCGATGGGTGCGATTCGATGAATCTAGCAGAGGAGAAACTCCTGATCCTTCTGACAAATTCCGCGGATACATGGATGCCTTTGTGAGGTCAGACTTCTGTGGTGGAGGCTTTGAATTGACATTTGACATCACTGAGGTCGATTCCAATACTGTTACCATCGACCTCATCTATGCCTTCCATAATTGCCCTAGAGGCGACCGATTCGATGGAAATCATGAAAATTCTTGGGGAATTGAGGGATCGGCTCATGGAGGGTTCCGGGAATAGCAGCAACTGAGTTGAGCAGTGATATCAACTGCGCTTGACCATCTGCAGTTGAATCTAGCTGCTATTTGAAACCGCAAAGACGCAAAGTCATCCGCAAACGCAGCACTCGGGAGGTCTTGGCTTTGCGCTCATTGCGTCTTTGCGGCTAAAATTTGCCGGAAGCCTGCTCAATCACCTCCCCAAACAATCCCCTCCCCCTCGGTTATCCCCCAAAACCGAATCCACTTTGTCATCCATCCATTTCGGCGGCAAGATCACGCCTGAGCTCAGGGAGCAGTACGCTCAATCCCCCAATTGGCGGGAGGGGAAGTTTCAGAATCTGGAACATACGGAGATGAGCATGAGCCTCTTGAAGGTGCCGCGCATCCTCTTCAAGCAACTCAAAAGCCGAAACGACAAAGCACCGAAGGTTCCGCTGCCCATCATTCCGCTGGACCTGCCCGCCTTCCTCGCCCCGAGCGACCGGGCGAAATTCGTCTGGTACGGGCACTCGGTGATGCTGATGCGCATGATGGGCAAGACCTTGCTGATCGATCCGATGCTGGGGCCGAATGCTGCGCCGATCGCGCCGTTTCCGATCAAGCGGTTCAGTGACAATACATTGGAGCTGATCGATGGGCTGCCGGAGATCGACCTGATGCTGATCACGCACGACCATTACGATCACCTGGACCACCCGAGCATCATGAAGTTGATGCCGAAGGTGAAGCGCTACTTCGTGGCACTTGGGGTGAAGCGGCACTTGGTGCGGTGGGGCATCGCGGCGGAATTGGTGACGGAATTCGATTGGTGGGAGAACCGGAGTTTTGAGGGGATCGACATCCACTTCACGCCAACGCGGCATTTTTCAGGGCGCGGGCTGCGGGACCGGATGATGGGGCTCTGGGGCGGATGGGTGTTCAAGTCGCCAAATGAAAGCATCTGGTTCAGCGGGGACGGCGGCTACGGCAAACATTTCAAGGAGGTCGGCGAGCGGCTCGGGCCGTTTGACTTCGCGATGATGGAATGCGGGCAATACAATGACGAGTGGCGGCCGATTCATCTCTTCCCGGACGAGGCGGTGCAGGCGGCGCTCGATGCAGGCGCAAGGAAGGCCATGCCGGTGCATTGGGCGGGGTTTTCGCTTTCCTTCCAACACTCATGGTATCAGCCGGCGGAGGAGTTTGAACAGACTGCCGATCAAAAGGGCCTGCCGATTCATTTTCCCAGGCTCGGGGAGATTTTCACGGCGGACGCAGGATCAGCCTCGCATTGGTGGGACGGATTCAGGTGAGTGCAGGGATCAGGAATTCGAAGGGTGATTGCCGGAATACAATGGTCGAGCTTGCTTTGATAGGGTGACAACCAACAAGGGTTCTATTTGTTCAAAAATAGCCCCAAAAGTTATCCACATCACCTCGAAAGCCCAAACTGAAAACCATCGTTATCCACAAACGGGTTCCTCAACGCCACTGTCTGCTGAACAAAACGAAGCGGCAAGCCACAGCAACCAATCCCTCCGTAAATTCGCTTCCATGCCGCAGGTTGCCACTTCCCTCCCGCCCCACGTCACCGAATCCAAGATTTGGAAGATCGGTGAATTGACCATGGGGCATGCTCTGGGCAAGTCTTATGTCGGCAGCGGCTTCTCGGTGGACAAGCCGGAGGACGAGGCGGTGCGCATTCACTATGGTTTGCGTGGCGATTACATGTTCCGGCATCGGCAGTTGGGGCAGGCATTTGACCTGATCGGCGGACACCACAACATGCTGTACTCCAAAGGTTTCGCGATGGAGGTCACGGCCAAAAGCGCGGAGATCGAGACCTTCGGCATTCAGATGCCTGTCACGCAGTTCCTGGATTGGATTGAAGGGGCTGAGGGAAATCTTGGGGCATTTGCAAAGGGAATCGAGGCAGGGAAGCCGTCCATTCTCAGCCAAAATTGGGGCCGCATTGACTTGCAGATGGAAATCCTGATCCGGCAGGTGCTGGCAAACAGCTATTCCGGCAAACTTCAGGACATCTACCTGGAATCCAAGGCGATGGAGCTGCTCGTCCTCTCCGCCGATGCCTGTGAACACGCCGACCGCAATGGCCTCAAACATATCCGCAACGAGCGCGACCGCGCCGCCCTCATGGCTGTCCGGGACCTGATCCACAGCCGCCTCGATGCGCCCCTGAGCCTCTCCGAACTCGCCAAAGCCGTGGGCATCAATAGTTTCAAGCTCAAGCATGGATTCAAGGAGCTCTTCGGGGAAACCGTGATCGGCTATGCGACGCGGCTGCGCTTGGAATGGGCACTCGAACTGCTGCAATCACCAGACATGCAGGTCGCGGACATTGCCTATCGCCTCGGCTATGCGACGCCCGGGCATTTCGGCCAACAATTCAAGCGGCATTTTGGCTGCACTCCCAATTCGGTGAGAAAAACTCCCTGACGGAACATCGCGGGCAGGTCCTGCACCTCAATTTTGTGGCCATCATCAATGAAAATGACATGGCTGAATTGTACATCGAGAACGAAATCACTGTGAATGTGAGTCCTGAGCGACTTTGGGAAGTTTTGACCTCTGCCGATTGGACACCCAAATACATGTTTGGATGCCGCACCGTGAGCGATTGGCAGGTCGGGAGCAAGCTCGAATGGCGGATGGTCCACGAAGGGCAAGACATGGCGGTCGTGACTGGCAACCTCAAGGTGATCGAGCCTCACAAGCGGCTGGTTTACACTGTATTTGATCCGTTTGGGGGCTTTGAGGATGTCCCTGAGAACCACCTCGATGTTGAGTATCACCTCACACCTGTCGCTGGAGGAACGCATTTCCGGGTCCGTCAAGGCGATTTCAACACAGTGGCTGAGGGCGAACGCCGCTACAAGGACAGCAACGCAGACGGACTAGGCTGGCAGCCACTCCTGGAGCAAATCAAGGCAGTGGCGGAGGGGTAGGCCGAAGGTTCGGGGATTTGAAACAATCCGTCGCAAACCGCAGTTTCCCATTCAAATCTGCGTTACGGCATGTTCTTGACGGATTTGGAGGCGGTCTTGCGGCAGGTCGATGCCATCGATCCGGTTGCTTATGCACGTACCCGCAATCACTTGGACGGAGCGGTCACGCGGCTGTCGCCGTACATCTCGCGGGGCATCCTCACGACGCGGCAGGTGATGAAATCCATCCTGGACAAGGGTCGCCCCTTCCACGAGGTCGAAAAGCTGATCCAAGAACTCGCATGGCGGGACCACTGGCAAATGGTCTGGCGGAACAAAGGCGACGGGATATTTGAAGACATCCGGCAACCACAATCCACTGCAAAATGGAATGGCGTGCCGTCGGCGCTTCTGAATCGAAGCACTGGCATTCAGGCGATTGACGATGGAATCCGTGAACTAGAGGAAACAGGCTACATGCACAATCACCTGCGCATGTACACCGCGATGCTCACCTGTCATGTGGCGCGATACCACTGGAATAAGGGCGCACTGGATGTACTATTACTTGCTCGATGGGGACTTGGCTAGCAATGCCCTGAGCTGGCAATGGGTCGCCGGGACGAACAGTCATCAGCCTTACCTCGCGAACCAAGCCAACATTGACTTTCACTGCAATACGCATCAGCCGGGAAGCTACCTCGATGTCGAGAAGGAGGCCTTGCTGACAATGCCGATTCCTGAGCAGCTCACGAATGTGACGGTTCCAGACTGGAAAACGCCGCTTCCGACTCCAAGCCCGATCGCTTTGGATTCAGACAAGCCGACCCTCATCTACAATTGGTACAACCTCGACCAACGGTGGCTGCCGCAATGGAAGGCGAACCGTGTGTTGCTGCTCGAACCCTCTGTCTTTGAGCGCCATCCGATCTGTAAACGGAGTCTGGATTGGATGCTGGAATGGGCGGGGAAGATCGCGGGCATGCAGGTATTTGTGGGCGAATGGGCGGCATTGACGAAGGAATTGCGGGGCTCGGAGGTGCATTTCAAGGAGCATCCACTGAACCGGCACTATGCAGGTGTGGAGCATCCGAGGGAATGGATGTTTTCGGTGCAGGGCGACTTTTCCAGCTTCAGCGCATTTTGGAAACAATGCAGGAAGGAGCTGCCCCGATGAGCGCCGAGGCCGTGAACATCGTATGGCCCAAGAGGGATTTCCGCTCGCACACCCTATGCGAATCCAAGCAGCAATCGCATAAGAATTCCATGTAACATGCAGGGCGTCAAGAAACAACATCTCCCGACCAAGGTTTGCCTCGTCTGCGGCCGCCCCTTCACCTGGCGCAAGAAATGGGAAAAGGTCTGGGACGAAGTCAAATATTGCAGCGACCGCTGCCGTCAACAACGCAACCGCGCATGAGCACCACAGGCATTGTCCTACCGCACCAATTGTTTGCGCAGCAGCCCTTGATCGCACAGGCTGAGCTGATCGTCCTCGTCGAGGAGCCGCTGCTGTTCACGCAGTTTCCCATCCACCGCCAAAAGCTTGCCTTTCAACGCGCAGCGATGCGGGCTTATGCCGATTGGCTGCGGCAGCGGGGCAAGCAGGTGAGGTACATTGAGTTCCACGAGCCGGAGGCAGACCTGCGGCAGCTCGTCCCCTATCTCGCCGCCCAAGGCACCGAAACGATCCTGCTCCACGACCCGGTGGACGATTGGATGGAGCGTCGGCTGCGGCGGGCTTGCTCAGCAGGGGGATTGGCCCTGCGCCTGCTGCCGAGTCCCATGTTCCTGAATTCCAGCGAGGACCTGCGCAGCTACTTTGAAGGCCGCAGCCGCATGTTTCAGACAGACTTTTACATCCATCAGCGCAAGTCGCGGCGCATCCTGCTCGAAGGCGACGGCAGCCCCGTGGGCGGGAAGTGGACCTATGATGTGGACAACCGCTTGCGGTACCCGAAGGACAAGGTGCCGCCCAAGCTGCGGTTCCCGGAGGCAGATGCGCATTGGCGGGAGGCAGTGGCTTATGTGGAGGGGCATTTCCCGAACAATCCCGGCGATTTGCGGCTTGACCTCTGCTATCCGCATACATCCGAAAGGAGCGCGGATTGGCTGCAAACCTTCTTGCGTGAACGCCTAGCAGACTTCGGGGCTTATGAGGACGCGATCGTGGCCGGAGCTAGCTTCTTGCACCACAGCGTGCTCACGCCCATGCTGAACCAAGGCTTGCTCACGCCGCAACAGGTGATCGATGCCACGCTCGACCATGCGGTGCAGCATCCGGTTCCGCTGAACTCGTTGGAAGGCTTCCTGCGGCAGGTCATGGGTTGGCGGGAGTACATCCGGGCGGTCTATCTGCTGCGGGGACGAGAGGAGCGGGTGCGGAATTATTGGGGATTTGACAGGAAGCTCCCCGCTGGGTTCTGGAACGGACAAACGGGCATCTTGCCACTGGACATCGTGATTCAGAAGGTCTTGCGCACGGGCTATTGCCACCACATCGAGCGGCTCATGGTGCTTGGCAACTTCATGCTGCTCTCGGAAATCGACCCGGACGAGGTCTATGTTTGGTTCAGCGCATTGTTCATCGACGCCTTCGACTGGGTCATGGTCCCGAATGTCTATGGCATGAGCCAATTCGCGGACGGCGGGCTGATGGCGACCAAGCCCTATATCAGCGGCAGCAACTACCTCCTGAAAATGAGCGACTTCCCCAAGGGGCCTTGGCAGCGCACATGGGACGGGCTTTTCTGGCGGTTCATGCACGTACACCGGGACTTTTTCGAGCAAAATCCCCGGCTGGGCATGTTGGTGAAGACATTTGACAAAATGACCCCGGACATTCGCCGGGGCCATCTTGAGGCGGCAGAAGGCTGGATCAAAAGGCTAGACGCAGCCAAGTTCTGACGCAAGTTCAACAAGTGGAATTCTACTGAGGGTCAGTCGCTGGCTCCCTGCTCAGGCATGGGGAGGAGCGGCATTCGGGTCCATCCAAATCACTTCCCATTGGTGACCGTCGAGGTCCTGGAAAGCGCGCTGGTACATGAAACCGAGGTCCATCGGGTCGCTGTAGGTGCTGCCGCCGCCCGCCAACGCCTGACTCACCATGGTGTCCACGGCCTCGCGGCTGTCCACGGAGAGCGCGACGAGCACTTCAGTGGCTTCGAAGGCATTGCTGATGCGCTTCTTGGTGAACGTCTGAAAAAACGGCTCCACGAGCAGCATGACGAAGGCTTCCTCGCTGATGATCATGCAAGTGGCTTTCTCATCGGTGAATTGGGGATTGAAGCTGAAGCCTAGGGCGCTGAAGAACTGAATGGACGTTTGCAGGTCACGCACCGGGAGATTGACAAAGGTTTTCATGGGCATTTTTTCATTGAGCTTTGATGATGCCAAGTTACAGTTGACCGCGTTTCCCCGTCAGCCCTGAATCCGACATTGCCGCTAGGCGAATGCGACATCCTTCTGACCGCCGTATTTGAATATCAGGTTGACATAACCTTAATTTGGGATGAACAGTCGGATGAAAAAGGCGGTATTGATCACCATCGTTGCGATTGCCTGCTTCGCAGCGGGCTGGACGGCCTATCTGCAACCGACTTCGCCCAAACTGGTCACGCCTGCCAACGAAAAGGGCCTTCCAAAGCTCCAAATCAGCTGCAATGCCGACAGCTTCGGGATCATTTGGAAGCGGTTCAAGGAGGACCTCTACATCTCCGCGACGCTGACCATCGGGGACAAGACTTGGAATGCGGTGCGTCTCCGGCTGCGGGGCGATACTTCGCGGGAATTCCCCAAGAAGTCCATCAAACTCAAGATCGACGACAAGGGTGAGCTGCCATTTGGCCGGAAGAACCTGAATCTGAACGCAGAGTACCTGGACAAGACCAAGATGCGGCAGTATCTCTGCACCCGCCTCTACCATGCCTCCGGGCAGCCCTGCTACGATACCCGCCACGTGCAACTCTACCTGAACGGCTACTACCAAGGCGTGTATCTGCTGGTCGAAAACGTGGAAAAGGACTTCCTCGCCAAGTGGAAGCTCTCCGAAAGTGGCGACCTGTACAAGGCGACCAAGGACAGCGCATGCCTGAGTCACTACGACAACGTGCCGGCGCTCTGGGAAAAGAAAGGGCCCAAGGGTGACAGCTCCTTCCTGCCCTTGGAGGCGCTGATTGCCAAGCTGAACCAAACCCCGGACCGCGAATACGCGGAAATGGTGAAAAAGACGCTGAATTACGAGAACATGGTCAATGCGATCGCGTTGAACATGCTGATCGGGAATCGCAGCACCTATTACCACAACTACTTCATGTACCTGTCCCCCAAGCCCAAGCGCTGGAACTACCTGCCCTGGGACATGGACAATACATTTGTGTACGCGGAGCGGGACGATCCCTATCACCGAGGCAACCTCAGCGACAGCCATTGGGGCAACATGGCGAGCAATCCCCTCTTCGAGCGCGCCATCACCGATGAAACCATCCTCAAGGACATTCAGGCGCGGGTGGAGGCATTGGCAGCCAAGTATTTCAATCCGCAGTGGCTGTTTCCGATCATCGACAGCTTGGACATGGCATTGCGGCAGCCCGTCTTGCTCGATTCCAGCATCCAAGCCATGACCAATGCCGACTGGGAGGTGGAACTCGCACACCTGAAGGACTATGTCCGCGAACGCCCGCAGATCCTCAAGGACCAATTTGCCAAGTTTCCCCACTCATTTCGCCTGATTCAGCCCACCATGCCGCTCCATGCCGGAGACACCTTGCGCTGGACTGCTGCGATCGACCCCAACGGGGACGCGCTCACCTACCGGATTTGTTACTGCCAGGACGCATTTTTCCCCCGTGAGCAAAACACTTGCAAGCTGAAGCTGCCGCACAACTACTTTGTGCTGCCACAGGGCCTTGCCGCCGGGAAGTATTTCTGGAAGGTGCTCGCAAGCGACGGCACCCATGAGGTCAGAGGATTTGACACGCGCAGCACATTCATCTACCAGGTGCCCTGAGGCCGTCATTTGGCAACCGGGCGGCGACTGCCTAATTTCGCCCCGCAATGAAATTCACGCTAGAGAAAACCGACAGCGGCTCATCCGCCCGCGCAGGCCGCATTGAGACCGACCATGGCACCATTCAGACGCCCATTTTCATGCCGGTGGGGACGGTGGCTTCCGTCAAAGCTGTGGAACAAGGCGATCTCCGCGACCATGTGAAGGCGCAGATCATCCTCGGCAATACCTACCACCTCTACCTCCGCCCTGGCAACGAGGTGATGGAGGCGGCGGGCGGCCTGCACAAGTTCATGCATTGGGACGGGCCGATCCTCACGGACAGCGGTGGTTACCAAGTGTTTTCATTGGCTGCGTCGCGGAAACTGAGCGAGGAAGGCGCGACCTTCAAAAGCCATATCGATGGGAGCAAGCACCTGTTCACGCCGGAGAACGTGGTGGACACGCAACGGGCGATCGGGAGCGATATCATGATGGTCCTGGACGAGTGCCCCCCCTACCCTAGCGACGAGCGGTACGCGAAGACCTCCATGGAGCTGACCCACCGCTGGGCGCAACGCTGCAAAAACCGCTGGTTGGAGACGGAGGGCCTCTATGGGCATTCGCAGGCATTGTTCCCCATCGTGCAAGGGGGCATGTACCGCGACTTTCGGAAGCAGAGCGCCGAATACACAGCGAGCCTGGACCTCCCCGGCAATGCCATCGGCGGCCTCAGCGTTGGCGAGCCGACGGAGATGATGTACGAGATGACCGACCTCTGCTGCTCGATCCTGCCCAAGGACAAGCCCCGCTACCTGATGGGTGTGGGCACGCCGGAGAATATCTTGGAAAACATCGCCCTGGGCGTGGACATGTTTGACTGCGTGATGCCCACAAGGAATGCCCGCCACGGCATGATGTTCACCCGCCAAGGCATCCGCAACATCCGCAACCAGAAATACGAGCGCGACTTCAGCCCACTGGACGAGGAAAGCGACCTGTTTTCAGACCAATACTACACCAAGGCCTATGTCCGGCACCTCTTCCGCTGCGACGAGATCCTGGCCATGACCATCCTGACCCTGCACAACCTGCGGTTTTACCTGCGGCTCGTGGAGGAGGCGAGGGAGCATATCCTGGCCGGGGATTTCAGCGAATGGAAGAAAGGGATGCTGCCGAAGGTGAGCGCGCGGATCTGAGGCGGCCGCGGCCCGCTACAGGCGGCCAACTAGGTCGGCGTGCGGCCACCTTCGAGTCGCCTCAGGGCAAGTGATGCCGACGCCTCAAGCGTTCAGCACCAATAGACCAAGGTCTCGTAGGCGAAGCCAATATGCCCATCCTTCGCATGCTTTGGTGACAAATCTTAAAGAAGCGTTGCGAACAGGAGGCCATTCGGGAATTTGCACTTATCGCGAAAATCGCGACAAAGTGTCGTGATCATTGTCGCGACTATTGGGTGATTCTGGTTACGATGCCAGCTTGGCCTCGAAAAGACTCAGAACAAACCAAAAGTGTCGCGATAGAAGCACAATCTTCTTAAGGTGGAAAAACACCAAGATATCGCGACAAAACTGTCGCGACACCTGTCGTGATGCCCTCAAAAATTGAGATTTGGCTGTTTTTTTCGCGGCAAGGTTGTCGCGATTCCTACCCAGCTTGGCTCGATCCAAGCAGAAAAGAAACCAGACAATGCGCAACTTTCGAGGGATTCAATCTCTGTTGATTGAAACCATACTGTGAAGGCCCAGACCAAACTTCACGAGAAGTCCCAAGTCTATAAACCGTTGAAGAAGCCGGACCTCTCGTATCTAGGCCGAAACGTCTCCAAAGACCTTTCGCGAAAAGGTACCGAGCGGATAAAGGAATTGAAGCACTTCCTGTCCTGTCGTACCGCTCAAGCATCTCTCGGTGGGAACTGCCATCAAACCACGCGAAATCCACCAAATGGCTCGCTGAGAAACGAGGCTCAATCTCTTGGAGAAACAAACCGATCCCAAAGCTTTCCTCTGCATCATCAGCGAGTATAGGAGATCGTCTGAATTGAAGGTGCAGTAAAAATCGCAATCCAATGGACTGGAAGGAAGAGGTTCTGGCTCTTGACTATCTCATAGGTTGCTAAGATGGAAACTCCTCCATGATGCGTGCCTGAACCAACGCATTACAACATTCAGCAAACCTCCCAAGGCACTTCACCTGCTCTCTAGTATCCTGAGCAAATTCCTGCGTATAGCACAAGCCATCAAGTCGATAACGGCGATCAACTCCACCGTTAATGAGGAATGCCTGCGCAAAAGCAAAATTCGCAGGTCATACGGGATTGGATCGAACTCAGACACGAAGACTATGGAGGATGGCGAGGGTGGGATCATCAAAGCGAATATTATGATTTGCTCACAAACCTTCAAGCCAGTAGATAGCAGAGAAGCTATCAGATGCCAGCACGCCTGAAATGGAAAACTAGCCTGAATCAGCATAATTGTTCCTGAGATCCTCCCGCATCCGCATTGACCTTTTCCAATAGATCCGATCCAGATACAATAACGTAGTGTTGCCATTTCGAATGGAACAGGGACTTTGGGATTCGTCCACAATCCCGTTAACAGGCACACAGTCTCAGAATCTAATGATTCCCTCACAGCGTGATCACCATCTCCTTGGTCAAGCCGAATTCGTTCTCCAACACGGAAATGCAAACAGCACCCACTTTGGCAGGGATTTGCCGTCTCACGAGGTTCATTCTGGGAACGGTTCATTTCAGTAGATCGCTCGGATCATAAGTTTACGAACGGAAACTAGCGTTGCGTGCTGTCCATTGCAATTGGGTGCCGGTGGTACAACCATCTCCGCCGCTGCGGCAGCTTCGATGGACCTGGCGTTCAGTGCAAAATACCTAGGATCCGCGAATCCCGGTACAATTTTTGTAGCCCAATCCCCATTCCGGCGACTTTTCCTAACTTCGGCCCCTGGATGTTCAACAAGTTAGATCGATACATCATCTTCAAGTTCCTGGGGACCTTCATCTTCATGGTGTTGATCATCCTCGCTGTGTCCATCGTGATCGATGTGGCCGAGAAGATCGATGACTTCATTGAGCGGAAGCCGCCGATTGACCTGTTGATTTTCAGCTACTACCGGAACTTTGCCCTGTTCTACGGCAACCTGCTCGCCCCGGTCTGTATCTTCCTCGCCGTCATTTACTTCACTTCCCGCCTCACGAACAATACCGAGATCGTCGCGATGCTCGCGGGAGGCGTGAGCTTTTGGAGGGTGCTAGCGCCCTACTTGGCGACAGCTTTGTTCTTGGCGGGTGTGTCCTTTTACTTGAACGCCTTCATTGTCCCCATTGCGAATCAGCAGCGGATCGACTTCGAGTACCAATACTTGAAGAAAAAGACCGTCATGACGGACGTGAACATCCACAAGAAGATCGGCTACGACGAGAAGACGGGCTACGAAACCTTCATTTACCTCTATTCCTTCAATCAGTGGATCAAGGAGGGCTACCTCTTCTCCATGGAGGTGATGTCGGATCAGCAGTTGATCAAGAAGATGGATGCCTCCAAGATCAAGTGGCAGGAACCCACCAAGAACTGGCACCTCGAAGGCATCACGGTCCATACCTTCAATGGCCCAAAGGAGACCCTGGAAAAGCGGAACGGGATGGACACGACCTTCCTGCTCACGCCCGACGACATCTATATCCGGGAAATGCGGGCCGAATCCATGCCGCTCAATGAGCTCAACAAGAGCATCGAATTGGAAAAGGTGCGCGGTTCCGGCCTGGACGAGGAGATGATTGTCGAAAAGTACCGACGGTACGCCTACCCCTTCGCAGCGATCATCCTGACCATCATCGGCTTTGCGGTGAGCACCCGAAAACGACGAGGGGGTACGCCATTAAGCATCGGCATTGGTCTGGTGATCAACTTCATCTATGTGCTGCTCGTGGTCACGGGTCAGGCGATCATTGGTGACAAATACCCGGCATGGATCGCGGTTTGGATCCCCAACATCGTGTTTTTCATCGTGGGGGTATTCCTGCTGCGGATTGCGCCGAAGTAGGTGGCGGGAAATCGCTGTCGCCCATTATCTTTACTGGCATGAAATACAAACACTTCATTCTGCTATTGGCAGTCATCGCCATTTTGATATCCTCCTGCAAATACGACGAGGGGCCGTTGATCTCCATTTATTCCAAAGACAATCGGCTGACAAATACCTGGATTCCCGATGAGGCGACCATCAATGGCGGCCCCGGGATCATCGAAAGCAACGGCGCGAAATACGTCGGGTCTAGCACGATCGATCCTCCCTACCTCAAGGAGGTGACCATGCTCGACAATGGTCAAGCTCTGGCGATTTACCAAGTGAACTCAGGTCAAGATCAGGCCTGTTCAGGCTTTTTCACCTTCAATGGCGCGAAGGAAGGGGTGTCAGTGCAGCTCGATGTCGATGGCGAGGTGGTTTTCATGGCGTGGAACATCACGCATCTGGGCAAGAACAAGCTGAAAGTGAACTACGTCTGGGCAAGCAATCTGTATGAGGTGACTTTCCGGTCGAGGTGAGGATTTCCCGCTGAAAATCGCTAGATTCAGCTATGAATCGCTGGATATTGGCATTGATGTTTTCCTGCATTGGATTGGGATTGCTTGCCCAAACCAACATCCACTTCACTCACCCCGCCGCCCACGCTGTCCTTTCCGGCCAATACAACCCCGCGACCTATGCGGCGACGGTCGCCATCACTGATCCGGACGCGATCGCGGCCGATATCCAAGCAAGCATCAACCGGGATTCGCTCCATGCTTACCTGGAGGCGCTGTCTTCCTTCGGCAACCGGAACACGGGCAGCGACACGGCATCCGCGACCTGGGGCATCGGTGCAGCACGGAGGTGGGTGCATTCCAAGTTCGTCCAATTCAGCGCCGACAACGAAAATCGCCTCCTGCCGGGCTACCTGCAATTTGACCGGGCCATCTGCAGCATGGGGCAGCACCGGAATGTCGTGGGAATCCTGCCCGGGGCCGATACATCGGCGAAAGGCTTCGTCCTGATCGAAGCCCACCTGGACAGCCGCTGCGCAGGCAATTGCGACATCTCCTGCCCCGCCCAGGGCGCCGAGGACAATGCCAGCGGAACCGCCCTCGTGATCGAACTCGCCCGGGTGATGAGCCGCAACACCTATCGGAGGACGGTGGTCTTCATGCTCACAATCGCTGAGGAACAGGGATTGTACGGTGCGGAGGCGCTGAGCGACATCTGCCGACAAGACAGCATCCCGATCCATGCGGTGCTGAACAATGATGTGGTCGGCGGCGTGATCTGCGGGCAAACCAGCTCACCACCCAGCTGTCCCGGCGCGGGCGAGGTGGACAGCCTGAACGTGCGCCTCTTCAGCTTCGGCGGTTACAATTCCCTCCACAAGCAGCTCGCTCGCTACATCAAACTGGAATACAAGGAAGAATTGCTGCCGTGGGTAAGCACGCCCATGACCCTGCACATCATGACCGCTGAGGACCGCACAGGCCGTGGCGGCGACCATATCCCCTTCCGGCAGGGCGGATTCAAGGCCATGCGCTTCACCTCTGCGAACGAACACGGCGACGCCAGCCTTGGGCCGGGCTATGCCGACCATCAGCACACCTCATCCGACAGCCTTGGCCTGGACCTGGACAATGACGGCGACCTTGACAGCTTCTTCGTGGACTTCGGCTACCTCGCCCGCAACGCCGCCATCAATGCCAATGCAGCCAGCATGATCGCCCTCGGCCCCGAGACGCCGACCTTCTCCGCCCAATTGATGAGCTCGACCTCCGCCGATGTCACCCTCCTCTCGCAGCTCCAATACGGCACCTACCGCGTCGCCATCCGCACCACCACCAATGACTGGGACAGCGTCTATACCATCAGCGGCCCCGTCGCCACCATCACGGGCCTTCCCGGCAGCACCGTGATCCTGAGCGTAGCCTCCGTGGACAGCCACGGCGTCGAAAGCCTCTTCTCCGACGAGACTGCCCTCACCCCAACCAGCATCGGCGCACCTCAACCGCCCCTGCAACTCCTCCCCAATCGCCCGAATCCCTTCGACGAGGCCACCGTCATCACCGTCCAATGCGACCGCCCCATCGACTACCGCGAGGCCCATATCCGCATCACCGACATCCAAGGACGTGAAATCCAGCGCCTCCCCATCACCCTGGAAGCCCAGATGAACGAGGCCATCTTCCTCCACGGCTTCCACGCCAGCGGAACATACATCTATAGCCTCGTTGTGGACGGCGTAGTACTAGGAACAGGGAAAATGGTGATGCAGAATGAATAGTGAATAATTGATAATGAATAATGGTTCGATCGACGCGTCGAGGTCAATTATTCATTCTTCATTATCAATTGTCAATTCGCATCACGCTTCGTGGATCAGCAATTCTGAAACACCGAGTTCGGCGAGGGCCTCTTCTTCGGTGTCCGTGATGTGCAGGACTTCATCGACGTGGGTGAGGGCGAAAACCTTGGCAACGAGGTCGCAGAGGTTGCAGAGCACGACCTTGCCACCCATGTTGGTGAGGGAGGTGTGGATCCGCAGCAATGCGCCGATACCCATGGAGTCGCATTGATCCAATTGCTTCAGGTTCAGCACCATTTTCCTTGTGCCAAGCTCCACAATTTGGTTGGAGGCCACAGCAACAAAGTGGCTTCCAGCCTCCCCGGTCATACGACCAGTGACATCCAGCAAAGCAATCTCAGCAAGGTTCCGGTGGGCAATCGTGATCATAAGATACTCCTTTCGGAATGTGATTTAGACAATTCGCTTCACAAGTGCAAAAAATGCGCCAATGGAGCCATTTCAACGAAGTCACTCCGCACCGGTCATTTTACTGGCCTGAGTCGCCGGATTCATTGGGCCAACGGTTGATTTGGAAACGGGGGTAACCAAAGTTGCGGCGTTGAGAGACCTAGATGTCAGACATTGCCGGGAGCAGGCTCCAATTTTGAACCAAGGTGGGTTCGATGCCCACCCCAAAGAACCGATGAAACAGAGATTGACATGGATCATGGTGGTGCTGACAGCGGCCTTCTCCTCGATGGCACCCAGATTGTTAGCGCAAAATGCCCCTTTTGCAATTGACTTGGAGCCGGTGACTATCCCGCAATTGGGTGGATTGCAGGCATTTGCATTTGGGCAGCATGGCGGCAAGTGGGTGGTGTTCGGCGGGCGGCTCGACGGCCTCCACAGGCGTCAACCTTGGGCGGCATTTGACATCGGGGGGCACAATACCCAGGTGATCGTGGTGGATCCAGTCGCTGGGCAAAGGTGGACCGCGGCACTCAGTTCCTTGCCTACTGCCATGCAGGAACAGCTCAGCTCCACCAACATGGAGTTCCAGCAGGTGGGCGAATACCTCTACATCGTCGGCGGTTACGGCTACAGCGCCACGCTGGGGGACCACAAGACCTACGACAACCTCACTGCGGTGCATTTGCCAGGCTTGATCCAATCAGTGACGTCGGGCGGGGCGATCGGTTCGCACTTTCGGCAGGTGAGCCATCCGGACTTCGCCGTCACGGGCGGACACCTCAAGACCGTCAATGGAGTCTTCTTCCTGGTGGGCGGCAACAAGTTCGATGGCCGCTACAACCCCATGGGCAATCCCACCTACACCCAGATCTATACCGAGCAGATTCGCAAATTCACCATCGCAGACAACGGTTTCCAACTCAATATCACCCACCTGCCCAGCGTGACGGACGCCACGAACCTGCACCGACGGGATTACAATGTCGTGCCGCAGATCATGCCCACCGGAAACGAAGGACTCACCGCATTTTCAGGCGTATTCCAATTGAATGTGGACTTGCCCTACCTGAATTGTGTGAACATCGACAGCAACTCCCACGCGGTCAACAGTGCATTCAGCCAATACTACAACCACTACCACTGCCCGGTGATCCCGCTCTATTCCGCCTCCATGAATGAGATGCACTCCGTCTTCTTCGGTGGCATCGCCCAATACTATGACAGTGCAGGAACCCTCGTCCGAGATGACAATGTCCCCTTCGTGAAGACCATCGCCCGGGTGACCCGCAACGCCGCCGGAATCATGACGGAATACAAACTGCCCGTGGAAATGCCCGACTTCCTCGGCGCTAGCGCTGAGTTTATTCCTCTGGAAAGCCTGCCGACCTATCCGAATGAAGTCATTCAACTAGACTCCCTCCCACAGGGCCGCACCCACATTGGCTACATCTACGGCGGCATCGCGAGCCCCGATCCCAACATCTTCTGGACCAATGATGGCACCCAAAGCCATGCGAGCGCCATGATCTTCAAAGTCTATCTGAACACGAACGCGGTGGGCGTGGATGACGCGATCAACCTGCACAGCAACGAGGCATTGGATTTCAGCCTACGCCCCAATCCTACGCATGGCAAATTCTCGATCGGCTTCGCACTCAGCGAGGAAGGCGCCGTGACCATGGAAATCTATGACCACAGGGGCAGATTGGTGGAACAGGAACTGCGCACTTACGGCAAGGGAGAGCAATCCTGGGAGGTCGGCCGACTGGAGGAAGCCCGGTCCGGCGTGTACTATATCAAGCTCAAGGTGGACAACCGCATGGTCACGCAAAAGCTGGTCGTCCTGGAATGAGTCAATGGATCGGAATCCGGTTGCTATCAACCGTTTGGCGTTTGAAAATTGTTACGGATATTGATTAGCGATGTCATCACCTGCTATTTCAATTCCAATGAAACAACTCTTGCTCCAACTGTTAGCCCTGTGTAGCGTGCTGACGCTATCTGCCCAAAGTCCAAGGCCCAAAATGATCCGCGTCGAAGGCGGCACCCGCATCCTTGGTGGTGGCTACCAATTCGAGGTCAAGGATTACTACATGGTGATGCTGGGTGGCGACAAGCAATACGCAGCGATGAATGATGGCCAAATCGTGATTGGCGAGGTTCCTGCACCCAACAACCCACAGCGGCAAGTCACAGTCCATCGGTTCCTGATGTCGGAAACCGAGGTCACCAACTTCCAATACCGCGAATTCCTCATCGACTCATTGCTCGAACCTGCAGAGGCCGTCAAACTGAGAGCGGATTTGAAGGCCTCAGCCAAAGAGGGAATGGAGAAGGCATACTCCTTATGGAAGCCCCTGATACAGAAGGCCTCCGCTGCGGGACTGCTCCCGGACACCGCATGCTGGAGCCGAGATTTCCCGCATGCCTACAATGAACCGCTCGTTCGGAACTATCTCTGGCACAAGGCATTCAACGAATACCCCGTGATGGGCGTGAGCTGGGACCAGGCCAAGGCTTACTGCTATTGGCTCACCGAGGAAGTGAATTCTGAATTGTTGCGAAAAGATCCTACATCGCTCGTCCAACCAGGTTTTCGGCTGCCGACCGAGGCAGAATGGGAATATGCCGCCCTGCCCAAGGCAACCGGCACGCCCGACAATCCCACGAAGCACCTCTATCCCTGGCCCGGCAGCTACTTGACCGATGACAAGGGCCAATACCGCGCCAACATCAAGACACAGCCGGGCGACTACATCGGCGACAACTACGAGTACACCAATCCCGTCAAGGCATTTCCTCCGAATGAAAATGGGCTCTATGGCATGGCTGGCAATGTCTCTGAATGGTGCGACGACAGCTTCATCTTCAATACCCAAGAAAAGATGAGCGAGGTGAATCCTAGCGTCATCCGACCCGGGGGAATGCTCTTCGCAGCGGAAGAGTCCTCGTTGGCGCCTGAAACCCGCGTAGTCAAGGGCGGCAGCTGGGCAGATTTCTGCTACGGTGCCATGGTGGGCAGCCGCATGCCCTTCCCGCAGGCCCAAGGCAGCTCGCGTGTCGGCTTCCGGGTGGCGCAGATCATCTTGGGATCGCCCTTCTGACATACGGCACGGTTCTTGTGACCGCCGCAGAATCAGTATATTCGCGGCATGTCCCGCAAGCATCGTCTGAAATCAATGATTTGGAATTCACTGCTCTTGGCTGCGGCCATCAGTTTCACAGCTTGTCGCCCCAAGACAGAAGGCACCGCCAACAATCCCCGCGTGGACACGCTCATCACCACGGGTGCTGAGGCGCGGGTTCGCACAGGCGCGGAGGTCTTGCTCACCGAGCGGATGAACCTCCTCAAGGGCAAGCGCATCGCCATCGTCGCCAACAATACGAGCCGGGTATTCGCCGACAGCCTGCACCCTGAAGGCACCCACCTCGTGGACACCCTCCACAACCTGGGGATTCAGATCCTCCGCGTTTTCGCGCCTGAACATGGATTCCGTGGAGATCAGGATGCCGGGGCGCATGTTGCGAGTAGCGTGGACGCCAAGACCAAAATTCCGATTGTCTCCCTCTTCGGCACGACCAAGAAGCCCAAGCCTGAGCACATCAAGGGATTGGACATGGTCATCTTCGACATCCAGGATGTGGGTGCGCGGTTCTACACATATATCTCAACGATGAGTTATGTGATGGAAGCCTGCGCTGAGCAAGGTGTGCCCTTCGTGGTGCTGGACCGCCCCAATCCGAATGGCTGGTACGTCGAGGGTCCTGTGCTGGAGCCGGCTCAGAAGTCCTTCGTGGGCATGCACACGGTCCCGGTCGCGCATGGCATGACCGTGGGCGAATACGCCATGATGGTCACGGGCGAGGGGTGGCTCGCGGGCGGCAAGCGTTGCGTGGTGGATGTGATCCGCTGCCGCGACTATACCCACAACATGCGCTGGGCCGAAACAGGGCTGCCTTGGATGGCCCCATCTCCCAATCTCTCCACCGAATACAGCGCCTTCCTCTACCCAATGCTGTGCTGGTTTGAGGGGATGAAGGTCAGTGTGGGTCGCGGTACCCCGACGCCATTTGAGCTACTCGGCGCGCCTTGGCACAAGGGTTATCAGCAGGCATTGATGCGGGACTCCGTCATGGGATTGGCGGTTCCCGGGCAAATGGAACTCCATGGCCTCAAGGCGGAGTACATCAAATTCACCCCCGTGTCCACCCCCGGAAAATCGGTCACGCCTGATTACCAAGACCAAACCTGCTACGGCATCCATTTCCTCAACCGCGTCGAGGGCAAGGAGCTGTTCCTCGCTGGATTGGAATTGCTGCTGAACATGGAAGAGGAGGCCCAGAACGTGGGCATGTCCGCCATCCTCTACCAGCCCAGCTTCAACATCCTCATCGGCAATGCCACCCTCAAGACGCAACTCAAGAAGCGCATGAAGCCCGAGGACATCTACCAAACCTGGCAGGACGGCCTGAACAGGTTCAAGGTCAAGCGGAAGAAATACCTGCTTTATCCTGATTTTGACTAATTTGAGGCCCTGACCACTTAAAAAGTGGATCGAGTTCCGAGCGCTGATCACATGAAATCCCCTCTCCTTTCATCTAGCAAATCTGGTTTCCTCATCGTCCTGCTGATGATGGTTGCGACCGCTTTCCCTATGCTGAGCCAAGCGCAACGTCCCAGCGAACCTGCGCAGGGGCAGTCCAGCATCGAGGAACCTAGACAGGGCGAATCCAAGCAGTACCAAGCTCCCATTCGGCTCAAAAAGGCGGAAAATGCGCCTGAAATCCAAAGCGGCTATTCCCCTGCTCGCATTCATCGGACGGAGGAAAGCAGCTTTGACAGGATGCTGGAGGGCAAACTGCGGCCTGCCCAGCCCAATCGACCCATCCCGATGATGCTGCTCGTGCTGGGCACGCTGTTCGTCCTGCTTTGGGCAGCGGCGATTGTGGGCCTGATCCTCACGATTGGTACTGCATTGGGATTGATTCTATTGATCGTGGCGATTGCCTTCCTGCCCTTGCTGATCCTGGGGGTCATCTTCATCATCGGAGGCATCATCGCGGGGACCTCCGGCCGGCACAAGCCTGAGTAAGCACATCGACATTCCTGCACCTTGCCCCTTTGGTGGGCATGTCCGTAATTTGCCGCCATGCGCATTGTATTCATGGGTACGCCCGACTTCGCGATTCCGACCTTGAGAGTCCTTGTGGACCACGGGTATGACGTGGTTGCCGTGGTGACCTCCCCTGACAAACCCAGCGGCCGTGGTCTGCAATTGTCCGCCTCCCCAGTCAAGGAATTCGCTGTTTCACGCGGATTGCACGTCTTGCAGCCCGAGAAATTGAGGGATCCTGCATTTTTGGAGGAGCTTCGCAGCCTGCAACCCGACCTCGCGGTGGTGGTTGCCTTCCGGATGCTCCCCGAGGTGGTCTGGTCGCTCCCGAAACACGGGACACTCAACCTTCACGCCGCACTGCTCCCGGATTACCGGGGTGCTGCCCCCCTGAATTGGGCCCTCATCAATGGCGAAACCAAGACAGGCGCGACCACATTCTTCATTGACCAGCAGATCGATACGGGCGGCATCTTGCTCAAGACCGAGATCGACATCCCCCACGAATGGACGGCAGGCGACCTCCACGATGCGATGATGGAGCGCGGTGCGACCTTGGTTTTGGACACGGTGAAGGCGATTGATGCAGGCACCGTGAAGGCACAGCCACAGGACGAAAAGGAGTTCCTGCATCCCGCGCCCAAAATCTTCAAAGAGGACTGCCGGATCGATTGGAGCCGCCCCGCCCGCGAGGTGTACAACTTTGTTCGGGGGCTCAGCCCCTACCCCACGGCCTGGACGACGCTGGGTGGCAAGGTCTTGAAGATTTTCAAGGTGAGCGAAGGCGGGCAGGAAATCGACGGGAATCCCGGCACCCTGCTGCGCAATGCACAAGGCGAACTCTGGGTGCGCTGTGGCGATGGCTGCCTGCGCATCGACAGCCTGCAACTCGAAGGCAAAAAACGGATGGAAACCGCGGCATTCTTGCTCGGACACAGGGAGGAACTGAGCCATGTGGAATAACCGCATGACGAGTTTCCGGAGTCAGCATTATCCCCGGAGCAAGAACACCTTCATGGTCACGCAGGAGTACGCCGGGCGGTACTACATGGTGCTGATGCTCATTGTCTTGATCGGGGCGGTGATCCGCACCTACAAGGACCGCGACATGGTCATCTACTCCATCGCTGCACTGGTTATCTGTATCCTGCTGGGCAACCTGTTCGCTCAGGTGAAAATGCGCCGCAGCATCGCCGAGATCTTCTTCGTGAACGACGGCTTCTCCATCATTTCCGTCCACGACATCCTGCACCAGAGCCCCAAGCGCAGCTTCCCATTGAAGTTTGCCAACCCTACGCGCTCCAATGACATGATTCAATTCCATTTCGAGGACCAAATCCTGACCCTGCGCCGCGAGGATTGGGGGGATGAGTTCGATTTGATCTGGAACTGGTTCATTTCCGGCACCCTGGAGTTTGGTGCGGCGCCGGGTGCGGAGGACATCGAGCAGTCCTGACAATTGGTTTTCCGAGTCATTGGAATCCTGCCGCTGGATGCCTAAATTACAGGCAATGAATGGCTGATTTTCAGCGGATTCATGTTCGGATCGGGTAAAAGTAGATAAAGCAATGAAACGATTGGTGCTTGTATTTTCGGGCTTGTTCTTGGTCACAATGTGTTTTTCCCAGCGGGTCAGTGTTCCTCAAAATGCTGAAAATGACCTGAAAGCCCGCTTCCCGAAAGCATCCAATGCACGCTGGGAAAAGGAAGGCAGCCACTTCGAGGCGGAATGGAAGGAAAACGGACTGGAAGTCGCGGTGATTTACGACGTTTCAGGAAAGTGGATCATGACCGAGCGCCAAATCCCCGTCAGCGACTTGCCCGAATCCGTCACAGCTGCTGTCCTGCAATCCCATCCCTCAGCGGAAATCCTCGAGGCTGAATCCCAGGAACGGGCAATCGGCATCACGGGCTACCAAACCGAGATCCGTCACGCAGGCAAGGTGAAGGAACTGACATTCGATGCCAACGGCAACATCATCGCCGATGAGATCGAGGGAGAGGACGAAGACGGTGACGAGGAAGACGACGACTGAATCACTTCGTCAACTTGAATGAGCCGGCGACCATCTCAAAGGTCCGACGGTATTTATCCCGGTATTTCTCCAAGGTCCAGCACCAGATGGTGTAGATTTTTGCCTTGCCCTCAACGACCGTGATATGATATGCAATCGGCACCTGATCGATGGTAGAAACCGCCTCAGCAGCGTGCGCATTCAATCCGGAGATGGTCAACGGCTTGGGTTCCACCACATCCCGGACCTCATAGGTGGCTTGAAGGCTCGTCAGATGGACATAAAGGGCGCTCTCGCTCAGGCTTTCGCCCTTTTCGTGCAAGTCTCCTTTCACCATGACACTGTCCAGAAAATCCTTGGGCTCGCTGATCACCATGATGTAAACCTCCTTCTGAAGATTTGAAAAGGCGACATCGGCCTCCTCATTCAGGGTCCGGTCCGCATCCACATAGTTGGGAACCATGATGAGAAAATCGTCCTCCCAAGTGATCTTCTTGAAATCCTTGTCAATTTCCAGATTCTCAGCCTGTTGGGAAAAGGGGTTGCTGCATGACGGAAGCAAGCAAAGCAGCGAGAGCAGGCAAATCAGGGGCAACAGCAAACGGTTAGATTTCATCAGCAAATGGAATGAGGCGGCAAGGTATCCACAAAATCGCTAAATTCATGGCAATTAGATCCTCAACATGAGACGATTTTTCGGGTATCCCGTTGTGCTGCTTTTGCTTGGAAGTCTGTGGTTTACCAGCATTTGCCATGCTCAAACCACAGTCCATACCCTGGTATTTGGGGGCCTGACAAGGAGCTACCGCCTGCATCTGCCGACGAACTACACCGGCGCCACGCCCGTCCCCCTGGTCTTCAACCTCCACGGCTACACGAGCAACGCGCAGCAGCAGGAGCTCTATTCCGAGATGAATGCCGTCGCCGATACTGCGGGATTCATCCTCTGCTACCCCGACGGCGTGAACAATGCCTGGAACAGCGGCTTCACCCTCCCCTATTACAGCGGCGTGGACGATGTCGGCTTCATTTCCACCCTGATCGATGTCATCAGCGGGCAATATAACATCGACCCGGCGCGGGTCTATAGCTGCGGGATGAGCAACGGCGGCTACATGAGCTACCGTCTCGCCTGCGACCTTGAAAACAGGATCGCCGCAATCGCCTCTGTGACAGGCAGCATGACCCTGATCCAACAGCTGAATTGCAGCTGCAACCGCCCAATGCCCGTCTTGCAAATCCATGGCACTGCCGACGCGACAGTTCCATACATCGGCGGATCGGGCTCCATGGGCATCGATGACGTGATCGGGTACTGGAAGAGCCACAACCAATGCGCGGCCCCGGCAACCCTCGACACCCTCGCCAACATCAGCCTCACGGATTTCAGCACCGTCACCACCCAATGGTACCCGAGCTGCGACAGTGGCGTGGAGGTGGGCCTGTTCAAGGTCGAGGGCGGGAGCCACACTTGGCCGGGGGCGACCTACCTCATCCCGGGCCTCGTGACCAATCAGGACTTTGAGGCGAGCATCGAGATTTGGAAGTTTTTCTACCGATTCCGGCATCCGAATGCGACACTAACGAGCGTCAACGGGGCACCCGTAGAGCACACGCCCATCGTTTCGCCGAATCCTGTGGTATTGGGCAGGGGCAATGATCAACTGAAAGTCAGCGGACTGGGACCTGAGGCGAGGTTGCAACTCATGGACCTGCATGGGCAGGCGGTTGCCACTTGGACGGCCGCAGGCGAAGTTTCGGAAATGGATATGGGCAAGTTCCCGTCGGGCATCTACCTCCTGCAGATCATTGGGAGTGATCGGCAGACCTGTCACAAGGTGGTGGTGCAACGATAGGTGCTTGCCGGCAAGGTCGCGCTTCGGCCGCACCAACTTGGGAAATGGAAGATTTGGGAGTAAAGGAGAATGATTCAGGGATTCACTCTGTATGACCTTGCATGCGGCTTTTGCGTTGGTATTTCACGCCTGTGGCGTGGATGGTCACCGTATTTCTGGGGGATTGCATTTTGCGCATGGGCATTTTCATGGGGAAACCTGCATGCCGCCACACTTAACAACCTAGACTCCCTCATCGCAGAGGCCAAGGCGATGGAAGCCCAAGATCCCGCCGCTTCGTTGCAAATGCTGAAGGAACTTGAGCGAAAGTGTGGGGCAAATGGCGACCGCGAGGGCATGTACCGTGTCCAGCTCAATGTCTCGAATTGGCATTCTAGCCGGGGCAATGCGGACTCCTCCTTCAAGATTCTCACCGAATTGGAGGTGGGTACCCGGAAGGACTCCACAACTCAAATCCGCGGTCCCGTCCTCCACAACCTTGGGCAATACCACATCGACCGGGGGGAATATTCGAAGGCCCTCAAATGGCTGATGGAGGCGAAGGAGGTGTTCGAAAAAAACGGGCAACGCAAGGGGATCTCGGCGGTTTTCGGGAAATTGGCCTTCATTTACAAGGCGCAAGGCTATCCTGACCGGGCTCGGGAATATTACGAGCAGGCTTGCCAGGGATTTCAGGCGCTCAACCTGACCAAGGAGTACGTGACGGCCCTCCACAACTATGGGCATCTGCTCATGTCGCTCAAGGAGTATGAGGAAGCGGACAGCGCATTTCTCTTGGTCAAGGAGGCGTCCCGGAAAGGGCAATTCGAAACAGGCGTGGCGATGGGGGAATACGCACATGCAGGCGTTTTGGTGCAGCAAGGTCGATTCGCGGAGGCAGAGGCGGCCTACTTGGCGGTTTCGCAAAGCAGATTCATCCAAGAGGCTCCCGCTAGGTTGGCGGGCTACCAAATCAATTTCGGCAACCTGCGCATCCGCCAAGGGAATTATGCGGACGCGGTGAATCATTGCGGCAGGGCGCTCGCGGCAGCTGAGTCATTGCGCGGCAAGGAATTGGAGAAATCGGCCTGCGAATGCCTGAGCACCGCCCACGAAAAAATGGGCAATTTTCGGCAAGCGTTGGAGTACCACAAGCGCTCCGAACTGCTCGGCGACAGCCTCGGCGCCAAGGAGACCCAAGCCCTCCTCGCCAATATCCGCGCCGAATATGACCTGGAAAAGGTGGAAAAGGAACTCGCCCAATCCAATCTGGAAAAGGAGCGCGAAGCTGCCTTGCGCCGGGAGGCTGAACTGCGCGCCCGCACCCAAAGTCGCATCCGGATTTTTCTGATCGTGGTCTTGACCCTCGTGGCGGGATTCCTCCTTTATTACCTCTTCACCAATCGCCGCATTCGCAGGAAAAACCAAGTCATCGAGTCCGCGCTCGCAGAAAAAGAAGTCCTGATGGGCGAAATCCACCACCGCGTCAAGAACAATCTGCAGCTCATCAGCAGCATCATCGACCTGCAGGCCCGCAGCACGCAGCACGCCCCCACCGAACAATTGCTCTCCGAGTTGCGCAACCGCATCCACGCGATTGCTGTGCTGCATCAGCAGCTCTATCAACAACCCGAGCTCCACGCGGTGAGCACCGTGCAATACCTGCCCGCCATCTTGGAAAACCTGCGACAGACGCATTCTACGCAGACGGGCATCCACCTCGATTGGAAATTGGATGAATTCACCATGCCCGTGGGCACCGCAATTTCGGTGGGATTGATTGTGAGTGAACTGGTTACCAATGCGTACCGCCACGCCTTCCCCACCAACCACGAGGCAGGCTTCGTCAATGTCGCGCTGAGTCAATCCGCCGGGCAATGCATCCTCCACGTCCAGGACGACGGCGTTGGCAGCACGGGTGGAAATGAAAATTTCGGCATCAAAATGATCCGCAGCCTCGCCCGGCAAATGAAAGCTCAACTCATCATCGAATCCGCTCACGGCACACATACCTCACTTCAATGGCAAATCCGATGAAAAAGCAAATCCTGATCGTGGAAGACGAGGCGCTCATCGCCGACCACCTTGCCGCCTGCTTGGAATCGGAGGGATATATTGTGCAGGCGATTTTTGATGAGGCGGAGGCTGCATTGGCGCACCTGCAATTGCGTCGCCCAGATTTGATCCTGCTCGACATTCAACTTGCAGGGGCCCTCGACGGCGTGGATTTGGCGGCGGCGGTCTTGGCCACGAGCAAGGTTCCCGTCGTGTATCTGACCTCCAACACCGACGCGCGGACAATTGCACGCGTGAAGCTGACGCAGCCCGCAGGATTCATCGTCAAGCCCTTCCAACCTGCGGACTTGCGCCCAGCCATCGAGCTTGCATTGTTTTCGCATGAACGCAGCGCGACCCCACGCCCACAGGCAACCGCGCAGCAAGACGACTCCTTCTTCATCAAAGACAAACACGTCCTACAGCGCGTTTATTACCGCGACATCCTCTGCGCAGAAGCCATGGACAATTACACCCGCATCCATTTGGCCGACCGCAAATACATGCTGAGCCTGACCC
>JAXLVK010000079.1:0-28119 GCA_046329055.1 Bacteroidia bacterium | reverse complement strand
AGCGATGGCATTCGAAGCCATCATGAGCTCGCTCGGGTAGGTCTTGATCCGGTTGCCCGCCTCGTCAAATGCCACCAGCATCTTGGCGATCTTTTGGCTTTCCTGCTCCAGGTGCTTGTTCAAGCCGATCACCGTGCAGAGCATTTGGTTGATGTTCTCCTTGGTGCTCAGGATGCGGACCATGGCGCTGTCGCCTTTGTAGTTGTCGGCGAAGTACACGTCGGCCGGGGTCCAGGTGGCGAAGCAGTTCGGGGTGATCTTCACTTCCTTGCCGGTGAGCTTGTTCACGCGGGTCTCGGACTTCCCGGCGAGGAATTCCTTGGGCGTCTGCATGAAGTCGTCCACGTATTTGAAGTTGAGGGCATTCGGGTCCCAGGTGTTCGGGTCCGGGTTGATCGGAATGCCGTTTTCCTCGGCGTAGAGGATCGGGATGTTTTGGTCACCGTCCAGCATCACCACGATGCAGGTCGCGCCTCGGAGGTTTTGCGGATCGTCGAGGAAGCGCTTGGGGCCAATGAAGGCATCCTCCCCAGCGCTACGGCCCAGGGTATAGAAGACCTTGGCCTCGAAGCCGGGATTGATCTCCTTGAGTTTTTCGTTCAGGCCCGTCACAAAGATGGGGGTTGCGTCACCCATGATCGTGCAGAACTGCGTGCCTTCCGTGCTGCTCGGGTCTTGGTTGAAGGACTCCGCAAACTTGAGCATGTTTTCCTGGATATCGGAGTACATGTCCACGCGGTTGATTTTGAGGCGAATGCCCGCCTTTTCCATCAAGGAGTTCTTCTTGGTGACCGAGCCGCCGTTGGCCAGGGCCGCCACCGAAGTCGCGTTCCACGGAATCCCGTCCCACTTCCAGAGCACACCCGGGATCGTGGACTTCTCGTTTTCGTAATGTGACAGTTGCTCAAACGGCAGCAACACCGTCGTGTCTCGGATATTCGCCGGAGCCGTCTGCAAGGACATGCGTTGCTCATCGCTCAGCTCAACCTTCTTCGTCTCCTCCGGAGTGAGGGTGAAATAAGGCTCCAACCACACATAGTAGATGGTGATCAAAGCCCCCAGTCCCAGAACCGACAAAGCCGTCCAGACAAATCCTGTAAAAGGTCCAAACTTCTTAGTCCAAAATGCCATAGCAGTCTATATTCAATTAATAATGATCAATTAGTAATTAATAATTCCCCCCGCTTCGTGCCCCGAACTCCCTTCGGACCCTGAACCCCCTTCGGACCCTGAGGCTCTCGAAGGGTGCGAAGGACTCCAAGTACTCTCAAAGGGCTCATCTCTCATCCTTCATCGATTCCAGAGCGTCGGAGGCTGCGTATTCCTCGCCATCTTCCCAACTCTTCACTCTCATCTCTCATCTCTCATCCTTCATCCAGCCTCAGAGCTACCTACCCATCACCCATTCACCCTGTCCACTGTCCCCTATCAACTCCCAACGGTGTTATCATTGGAAACAAACCGGTCCAGGTCCGTCTCCAAATCATATCCCATAGACGCGTCTCCGCCGCCTTCGCTCACCTCGCCTGACATCATCTCTTGGAAGAGGGCATCGGCGCGGGTCACGCGGAACTCCAGCTCCTGCTGCAAGACCTCCGCATCCATGGAATCCGTGATGTTGGTGGCACCCACGTTCGCGCGCAGGTTTTCAAATTCCTGCTTGAAGGCCTCCAAGTCGTCCGCGTACTTGACCTGCGAGCAGATGACCTTGTAAACGTACTCCGCCTGAGAGACCAGACTTTCAAACTCATGGTATTTCGCCTGAACCATCAAGGTGCGGCGGTCGTGCTCATTCTTCTGCACCTCCATTCCCTTCACCGACTTTTCCATCGCCTTGAACTCAGCGTTTTTGCGCTTGACGGTGGATTCCAGCTCCAGGAACTCGGCCTTTTGCTCATACTTCATGGTGGACACCGTCTCCTTCATTTTGAGGTAGCGGGGCACCAGGTCCTTGAGCTCAGCCTCCAGGGCGTTCAGGTCGCGGATGGAGCCACGCAGGTCTTCGGTGATGCGGCGACCCAGGTCCTTGGCCTTGGAGTGGAAGAGCTTGGCGGCCTCATACTGCTTGCGCACCTGATCCAGGTTCGCTTGGGCGAGTTCGGTCGGGGGCAGCTTCTTGATTTCCTTGAACAGGCCAAAGATTTGCGCCCTGACAGCGCGAAAGATGCGCTTGGTGTTCGAAACGAGAAAGGTCGGGATGATGCCCCAGCCCACCACCGTGGTGAGGAACCGCAGGAGCCCCATGCCTTTGGTATGCGGGATGAAGCTCAGGATCCAAGGTGTCACCACCCAGCCCATGAACCCGATCGCCGCCAATGCGCTCGCCCCAAGCACCGTCCAGCAGATGGTGGAGAAGGCTTTGAAGGAGACCTGCTTTTTGTAGAGTTCTATTTCCGATTCCTTGAGCATGATCAGTAGCGCATTTCGCCCGAGTGGGGAAGACCTTTTACGCCAAGATAGGCATTTTCGTTGTGGATGATTCCCCATTCCTGTCCAGAAACCGCAGGATTCCGGGGCTTGGCAGATGCTGAGCCTTGTTCACCGCATGGCGGTGCTGTATGGGGGCAAGGGCAATTCATGGTTCCGGGACAGGCTCAGGCCTGCCGTTGGTAATTCGCGATGTCCGTGGCAATGTCCGTGGCCAGTTTCACGGAGGCATTGTCGATGGCGGCCTTCTTCCGGTCAAACTCTTGCTGAGCCTTCACCTGACCATCCTTCGCCTTCTGTTGGGCTGCCTTTTGCTGCTCGATCTCCTGCTGCAATTGCTTGATCTTGGCCTCGGCCTCTTGGATCGCCATCGCAGCCTTTTCGGCTTGCAGGGAGAGGTTGGCGGCTACAGTGCGGTAATCCGTTTGCAGCTTGGCAACCTTGTTTTTGGAATGGTTGCTCAGCCAGCCCATGACCTGCTTCGCGCTTTCGGCGAGGTTGCCCCAGGTCAGTGGTTGACCCACCCCGAACTGCTCCCGGACGGAATTCACCGAGCGCAGGGTGCGTTGATGGGCGTCGTCGCCTTCTTCCTCGCCGAGGGCCTTGAGGAAGCCATAGTACTCCTGACCCAGGCCCTTTTCCTTGCGTTCGGCTTGCAGCAGGGACTGCATCTCCTTCACCTCGGCATCCACCTCGGGCGAACTCGGCGAGCTGTCCGGCTCATGGGAGACCACAGGAGTCTCCTGTACCACGGGTCTGCTCACCGGGGGTGTAGTCGGTGGGGTGACAGGTTTCTTCTGAGGAGGATTGGATTGTGCGCCAGCCCCAAACCGGGCATGGAGCTCGTCTTCGCTCGTTTCCTCCTCGTTTTTGCCTTCGTCCTCGTCTTCTTCCTTACCGAAAATCAAATCTCTAAGTCCCATCGGAAATCCGCAGTAAATAGATACGCCCCCCTAAATACGGAAATCTTGATGACAATCCCAGAAAGCCCCATCTGACTGCCGGATTCCTAGTGCTTCTCGCCTCATGGCGCACCTCAAGCTCCACGGAAAATGGAAGGGTTTTAGGGCGCAGAATTTCTGGCAAAATATTTTTGTGACATTTTTATGGATTATCATGAGCATTCTCATCTCTACCACAAACACTCTCTGGAAGTTGAGCGCCTTGGTTGGAAGCTGCATTGCAAGTAGCCTCTGGCCGACACCGGGACGATGCCTGATGCGTTTCCCGGGGTTTCCCACGGCCGCACTCAACACCGTTTTCCATTATTCATTTCATAAGTTTTTATGCAAAATCAATTCACCCGGCGGCAGAAAGCCCGCCAAATCCGCAAGAATGCTGCGGAATCCGGCTACCTCGCCAACCATCCAGAGCAATTGGCAAATGGCGACGAGACGCGCTACGCGGCCCAGAACTTCTTCGCCAATTACAGCAAGGGCCTCCCCAAGGACGCCAACGGCGAAGTGTTGCCTGCGGCCTATCAGCAGCTGGTCTTCGCCACCGAAACTGGCCTGAACGGCGAGTACGAAGCCATCCCGATGGGCCTGCCCGCTGGAGGCCGCAAGCTCACCAATCCGCAAGCCGGCTACGCATTTGACCTCGAAGGGGGCGACGCACAGAGCTTTGCCATTCCTCCTGCTCCCGCCTTCAACAGCGCAGAGGTAGCCGCCGAGATGGCTGAACTCTACTGGATGGCCCTTGCCCGCGACGTCTGTTTCAACCAGTACAACACGGATCCTGTCATTTCTCAAGCCGTCAACGACCTTCGGACGATGAGCGACTACCGTGGTCATGGCTCCGGCACATCACAGGTCACCAAGGACAATGTCTTCCGTGGCTTCACCCCAGGCGACCTCGCGGGTCCCTACGTCTCCCAGTTCCTGCTCATGGACATCCCTTACGGCTCCCTTTGCATCAAGCAAATGCAGAAGACCGCCAAGGCTGGTGTGGACTACCTGACGGTTTGGAACGATTGGCTGGATGCGCAGAAAGGCAAGGACCTCGCCCTCCCCTACAATCCCTGCAAGTCGCTCAACACCGACGGCCCCGCCTACGACCCGAGCCCCAAGAACATCCGCAACCTGCGCGACCTCGCCACCTACGTCCATTATGATGCGCTGTACGAGGCCTACCTGAACGCCTGCCTCATCCTGCTGGGACTCGGTGCCCCGCTCGACCGCGGCAATCCCTACACCAACTCCAAGACCCAAGCAGGCTTCGGCACCTTTGGCGGGCCGCATATCCTGAGCCTCGTCACCGAGGTCGCAACCCGCGCGCTCAAGGCGGTCTGGCATCAGAAATGGAACGTGAACCGTCGCCTGCGTCCGGAGGAATTCGGCGGCCGGGTCCATCTGCACAAGGCTGGCACCAAGACCTATCCCATCCACAATGACCTCCTGAACTCCCAATCCTTGACCCAGACCAAGAACAAGTTTGGGACCTGGCTGCTGCCGCAGGCTTTCGCCGAAGGCAGCCCCACCCACCCGGCTTATGGTGCAGGTCATGCCACCGTCGCAGGGGCTTGTGTGACGGTCCTCAAGGCTTGGTTCGACGAGTCATGGGTCATCCCTAGCCCAGTCATCGCAGATTGCAATGGCAACACCCTCTCTCCGTACACTGGCACGGACAAGCTCACCGTGGGTGGGGAACTGAACAAGGTCGCCGCCAACGTCGCCATCGGCCGCAATGCCGGAGGGGTGCATTACTGGTCCGACTACGAGCAGTCACTCAAGCTAGGCGAGGACATCGCGATCTCGATCCTGCGTGAGCAGAAGACCACCTACAACGAGCAGCACTACTTCAGCCTCCAGAAATTCGATGGCACCACCATCACCATCTGACGTTCACTGATCCTGAAGCCGAGCCGCCGGAGCACCTTGCTTCGGCGGCGGCTATTTTGGGGAAATGCGGACGTGATCATGGTCAATTGGATTGGACATTGAACTATGGGGAAAAGGAACTAGCTTAGATCCATTAATCTCACCACAGTTATGCCAGATAACACGAATAGCAACGCCACGGATGGCACTGTCAAGGACGCCTTCAAAAACCTCTGGGATGGCCTCAAGAAGGTGGCAGGTGACTTGACGACCCTTGAAGTCGTCACCGTCTCTGGCGAAATGAAGATGGCTGTCACGAATCCCTCCACCGATGCCAAGGATAAGGAGAAGTGGAACCTCAAAAACAGTGATGCCATCCTGAACATCATTGCCAATCCGCCTGCAAATGCCTCGGGAAGTCTCTACCTCGTCGCCTATACCCGCATCGACTTTGACCACGATACGGTGAACTTCGTGAATGCCAATCCCACCGAGGAGGACAAGCGGCTTTACACCCTGCACGTGGAGTCCATCAAGGCGGCTCAGGAGGCGCGGGCGGCATTCATCAACATGCTGGCGGGCGTCTTCAAACTGACTTGATGAACAGCCTTTCGGCGCATGACATCCTTCTCCAACTCGTGGGCCAGGATGCGGCGAAGCGCATCACGGAGGATCCGGACGTGGAGGAATTCTTGCAGCCGCTGATCTATCTGGGCTACCTGGATAGGCGCGTCATCGACACGAGTCAGGCAGTGGACTGGGCCATGGCCGACCGCGCCTTGCGCGAGATGGCCGTGGAGGCGTCCCTGGCGGGTTTTGAACTGCGGCTGACGCTGAATGAGGGACATTGGGTGCCGATCACTGCTGCGGCGGCTTGGTTGCAAGACCTGGTTTCCGTGGAGGGGGAGGTTCCGGTGCTGGAATTGCCGGAGGTGGGGAGCCTGTCGCTGTGGACGCGGGTCTTGCATTTCCGGCTTTGGGTCATGGGGCTGATGCCTCCTGATGCGGCGCGGCAACCTTGGTCGGCGGATTCTCTCTCGGCTGTCCAGGAATTCGGGACCATGTTGGGCTTGCAGACCATTCCCGCATTGGAGGCACTGGGAAATCTGGAGCGCACCATCGACTGGATCCTTCCACAGAGTTCCAAATTCTTCGCGCAGCATCCGCGTTTGGCGGTCTTCCGTTTCGCTGCTGAGGGGGAAGAGCCCAACATGATCGGCGGGAAGAAGCGTTTCCTCAAGGCATTGGAAGACAATTTTGGTGGGACAGAAGGGCAGTTGTCGGAATTGCAGCGGCAGATCAAGGAGCCCTCGGTGCCGTGGCTTTCCGGGACATTTTCCGCCAAACGCAACAAGCTATTGCTGCGCATCGTGAAGGTGTACCAGTGGATCAATGGCTACTACTCCGGTGAATTGGGGCTGGATTTCAGCAAGAAGTCATTGGACAGCCTCAAGGAATTGATGGACATCGACACCCGAAGGGATCTGAAAGGGCTCATCCTGGAGGTCGAGGACGGGTACTGGGCGCTGAACATCGATTTGCTGCTCAAGCGCATCGACGTGACCAAGGACGAGATCTCAACGCAGGAGGACGAACCCTTCAACTTCGCGGCGATCGGGAAGGAATTGGAGGCCAATGGGATCAAGGCGCAAGGCAACTCCCTGAAGCCGGATTTCATCGGAATCATGGGCAACGAACAGCAACAACGCCGCACCAACCTCCACCAAGGCTACAATGCCTACTGCGGGTCCAAGAGCCTGATGGAGACAGCGAAAACCTTCCTGAACAGGATCCGCGAATGGCTGTCCAATCTTTGGAAAGACATCACAGGCGTGGCCAAAAACCTCGCTGGGCTGATCTTCAGAAATGCCCGCAGGGCCTACCGGGTGCTCGCGGATGGCATGTCCTTGCTCCTCGGCCGACGGACGTTTCAGACGGGAGACGCAGCCGTGTCCGATTTCGACTTCGATTTTGACTTGGTGAATTTTGTGGATACTCATGCGACGAACGAGGACGTGGAGACCCAAGCCCAGCTCCTTCGCGCCCGTACAGCCTCGCTCTACACCACTCTGGGACTCGTCGGAAAACCGATCAACTTCATCATGAAACTCGACAATCCCATCGGTTGGCTAGGTCTGGGCCTGAAACTCGCCGACCAGCTCCGCGAACTCCTGAGAAACCCCCATCCACAACTGGATTGAGGCTCTCAAATTGGGAGGCTGAGGCTCTCGAAGCCTGCCAACTTCCAATGACCTCCCTTGTCCCCTATCAACTCTCCCCTCCCTCGTACCATTTCGAGTACTTCACATAAGCAGCCGCGCTCCGCTTCAATCCTTCCAATTGATCAGGTGAGAGCGGCTTGAGCTTTTTCGCAGGAATGCCGCCATACAAATAACCCGGCTCGAGCACGCTCCCCTCCAAGACCACCGCTCCTGCCGCCACAATCACGTCCGGGCCGACCACTGCCTTGTCCAGCACCACCGCATTCATCCCGATCAAGCAACGGTCCTTGATTTCGCAGCCATGCACCACCGCCCCGTGTCCCACCGTCACCTCGTCGCCGATCACCGTCGGGCTGTATTCGTAGGTGCAATGCACCATCACCAGGTCCTGGATATTGGAGTTCTTCCCAATGCGGATGCTGTGCACGTCCCCGCGGATCACCACCCCGTACCAGATGCTGCTGCCGTCCCCGACCTCTACATCCCCGATGATCACGGCATTCTCCGCCAAAAACGAAAGGTTCCCCAGCTTGGGTGTGATGCCATTGAGCGTTTTGATGATGGGCATTGATTCAGATTTTCCTCCAAATTAAACAGAAAATCGCCCCCCTTCCGCACGGCCCAAGGCAAAGCCGCCGCCTACAACCAAAACAACATCCATCGTTCCCGATCAATTATCAATCACTGACATGCTATCCCGCAACCTTACCATTAGCGGTCGTTGGCAAAGCAACCGCACCCTATCAATGATCAACTTTCACTTATCAACTGCCTAACTCCCCTTCCGCCAAGTCAAACGCATCCCTCTCCGTGTCAAAAACGACTGCGGCACCCGCTCACGCACCGCCTGACCCAGCCGTTCGATCAGCCGCCTTCTCACAAACCGCCTGTGCACCACCAATCCGATCTCCCGCTCTGGCGCAGGCTCGTGGAATGCCCGGATCACCGTCCCTTGGGGCATTTGATCGGGAATCGCCAGCTCAGGAACCAGCGTATAGCCCTCCCCGCTCCCCACAAGCCGGATCAATGTCTCGATGGATCCGCCCTCGTAGGTGACGGAGGCCTCCCGGGGTTCGCTCATCCCGCAGTATTGCAGCACCTGTTCCCGCAGGCAATTGCCCCCGGTCAGCACCAGCGGCGCACCCGCCCAGTCACTCCTCAGCGCTGCCGCATTCAACTCGATCTCCGGAAATCCCGACGAGGCACAAAGCCAGAGCGGCTCCCGGAACAAGGGCAATTCCTCGATCTCCTCATCCTCCACTGGCAATGCCAGCAAGCCCACATCAACGACCCTGAATGCAGCCCGGCAATGATCTGCTCGCTCTGCAACTCCCGGACGGAGATGCTCAAATCAGGATGCGCCTCCGCAAACCGGTGAATGAACCGCGGCAGCAGATAAGGCGACAACGTCGGGATGATCGCCAGCTCCGAGGTGTCCGCCCAATGCCTCCTTTCGCCGCGGATCAATTCCTCCAATGCATGCACCTCCGCCAAGATCGCCCGCCTTGACCACCACTCCGCTCCGATCGCCGTTGGCGTCAGCGGACCTTGTCCCCGCTGGAACAGGGTCACGCCCCATTCTTCCTCCAGCTTTTTCACCTGCATGGACAGCGTCGGCTGCGTCACATGGCATTCCTCGGCCGCCCTCACAAAGCCCCGGTGCTGGTCCAGCGCCACCACATACATCAATTGTTGAATCGTCATATCAAGCGGATTTATATCGCGCCCCCAAATATCAGCAGCGCCTCGGTACCCAAGGTGAGTTCCGCCCAATGAATTTCATCAGCCTCGCCGGGGCATCAAGCGAATCCTCTATCTTTGCACTTGAATCGTCTGTTTTGTTTTGAACTGAAGCCTTTGCCAAAAAAGCGGGTGTTGCCAAGCACCCGTAGCTGTATCGTCATCGAATCCAAGCTGTTTGGGCGGGGCATCAATTCATTGCAATCGGCGTCGAGGAAACGCTTGTTTATTTTTTTATCTGCATGATAGATATGTCTAAATCCACTACTCTTCCAGCTTTTGCGAAATCCAAAGCGGGGCGAACTTGCGGCTTGTTGCTGCTGCTCGCCATGCTGCCCTGGGCCCTGCCTGCCCAGCTCACCGTTACCTGTCCCCCAAACGCCGTGATCGGAACCGATCCGGGCATCTGCGGGGCGGTGTACAACTACTCCCTGATCGTCACGGGTGCCAGCACCACCAATGACACCTTCAACTACACGGGTGGACCGCAGACCTTCACCGTTCCGAACGGCGTGGGATCCGTGACCATCCAAGCCTGGGGTGCACAAGGCAACACCAGCGGCTTTTCTGTTGTGGGGGGTCTGGGCGGATATGCCACGGGAACCCTTGCGGTCACTCCTGGACAGGTGCTCAACCTCTACGTAGGGGGTGGCGCCATCGCCTCGACCACTGGCGGCTACAACGGCGGCGGCAACGCAGGTGCTGTGGGCTGCCCCCAAGCCTTTGGCGGCGGCGGCGGCGGCGCGTCTGATGTGCGGGTCGGCGGCACGGCCCTCACCGACCGCGTGATCGTGGCCGCAGGCGGCGGTGGCGCAGCCGGCAACCGGGTCTCCGCTTGCGGACGCGGCACGGGCGGCGGCGGTGGCGGCGGCTATTATGGCGGCGGCGGCGGCGCAGGTTGGCCCTACACCAGCACGATCGTCCCCACAGGTGGCACCCAAAGCGCAGGTGGCATTGGCGGCACCTCCACATGGACCTCCGTCACCAACAACAATGGCTTCCCTGGCGTGCTGGGCATCGGTGGCAACGGTGGCGAAGAGGCTGCCAGCAACCAAGCTGGCGCAGCCACAGCGACCTCCGGCGGGATTGGCGGTGGCCTCACTGGAGCTGCGGGCACCTACGCTGGCAACTTCACCGGACAGAGCGGCGCTGGCGGATCCAGCTACATTGGCGGGGTCACGGGTGGCAGCACCACCGCTGGCTTGCGCACAGGCGCGGGCCGCATCGTCATCTCCTACCAAATGGTGGACTCCGTCTATGCCACGAGTGGTGGCCTGAGCGGCTCCACCTTCGGCACGGGCGTCACCACCAACACCATCGTCGTCTCCGACAATGGCAACACCTCCTCTTGCACATTCACGGTGACGGTATCCGATGACGACGCCCCGACCATGACCTGCCCGACCTTCGACACCCTCGCGATCACCAGCAACTGTGCCGCGGCCCTGCCGAACTACAGCCCCATCATCCCCAGCACCGACAACTGCACAGCCGTGCCCGTCGAATCCCAATTCCCTGCTGCGGGCACCATGATGTCCGGCCTTGGCAACAGCTACCCTGTGACCTTCTACGCCTCGGACTCCGTGGGCAACCAGGACTCCTGCACCTTCGTGGTCTTCCTCTGGGACTTCGACGCACCCACCGTCAACTGCCCGAACGTGAGCATCACGCCCACGACCCTCGATTGCAGCCCGGTGGTCACCTACCCTGATCCCACTGCCACTGACAACTGCGGCATCGCGAGCACCTTCAGCTCCGCAAACTCCGGCGACGTCTTCCCCTTGGGGGCCACGCCTGTGACCTACATCGCCATGGACAGCGCCGGAAACGCCGACACCTGCACCTTCATGGTGACGGTCAACAATCCAATCCTGAACGGCTTTGTCACGATCGCTCCGAATGCCGTCTGCCTTGGTGACAGCTTCATCCTCACCGCCACGCCAGGTTACAGCTATGCTTGGAGCACCGGATCCACTGCCCAGATCGTTGGTGCATTTGTCTCAGGTGCCATGTGGGTGGACATCACCGACAGCGGTTGCACTGGACGTGACAGCGTGATCGTCCCGGCCTTCAACGACCCACAACCGCAAGTCACCCCGAATGGCGCCAGCCTCTGCACCAGCACCTTCTCCTCCTACCAGTGGTACATGAATGGCGTGGCCATCCCCGGCGCGACCAACCAATGCTACCAGCCCACCACTGACGGGACCTTCTCTGTGGTCGTGACGGACGGCATCGGTTGCGAGGGCGAGTCGGACACCACCTTCTTCGTGGGTGTTACCCCCGGCTTCGGCACCATCGGCTTTGACCTGTACCCGAATCCGGCAACCAGCTCGGTGAACCTCACGGTCGCCCAGCCCCTCTTGGATCGCGGCAGCATCACCATCATGGATCTCGCGGGCCGTGTGGTGCGCAGCCAATCCTTCAACCAACTTTCCGGCACCGTGAACCTGGACCTCAGCCAAATGGCACAGGGTTCCTACATCGTCCGGGTGAGCAGCGGCACCTCCGAAGGCCAGCGCAAGCTCATGCACATCGAGTAATCCGTCTGGATAATTATGCAACTGGGTCATCCTCCTCCGAGGATGGCCCTTTTGTTTTGGGAGGATTGGATCGCGGGAAGGCGTATATTGGCTGAAACAATCATTTTCAGCCATGGATCTCTACGCCGTCCGTGTGGTCAAAAAAGACCAAGACAAAATCCTCCTCAAGGTCTATGAAGTCTATCAAGACGGAGAGGAGCGCCCCCCTCAGCCAGACCCCAAATTCATGCTGTCCGTGATCGCCGAGGAGCTGGGGCCGATGAACAAGCGGCTCAACCTCCTGCCGCCCTTGGCCCAGGAGATCATTCGGAACAAACCCTTCAAGAATGCATCCGAATGGGAGGCCTTGTCACATTTCACGGGGAAGCTGATGCAACTGCGGCCATTGGCCTACATCACATCCGTGGTGACATTGGAGGAAAACACACCTCCTCCACCGCCCAAGGGCATCTTCCACTGGAAGTACAACACCCGGACCAAGCAGTTCAAGGACGATGAAAGCAAGATTCCTTGGGCCTTGTTCGAAGTCACCCTGAGCAATGCTGCCTGGGCGGATCACTTGAAGGAAGGTGCCCTGTTCGGCACTGCGTCGTACTTTGATTGAACTGAGCAAGGCATTTCACCACCCTTTCGCATTGATAGGCCCTAAAAGTAAGGGTGGCGCTCAACCGCGCCACCCCACCCTATTCGCCCAAACGGGGCTTCATGAGGAACTTGAGACCTTGCTCAGAAACAAAAACCTACAACCTTTTCCTATCTAAGAATGAACTTGACTGTGCCGCTGCTCGTCCGGGTGTGGACGGTCAGGGTATAAAAACCAGATGCAATTCCTTGAAGTGTCAGCGCTTGCTCAGACTGCAGGCCGGACTTGGCCCATACGATCCGACCAAAGCTGTCCATGATCTCAGCGCTTGCGAGCCCCTGCCAACCAGAGATGTGCAGATCGCCAGATGCTGAGAGGGGATTCGGCCATGCCCGGAGTTGCAATTGAACGGTCGGGGCTGTGCCTACCACGGTGGTGAAGGGAGCGGAGGCCTGGAGGCAACCATTGCTGTCCGTCACTTCCACGACGTAGCTTCCAGAGTTCAGCGGATGCCAGACCTGCTGCGTTGCCGGGCCGATGGGTTGACCGTCGAGGTACCATTGCCAAGCGGTTCCAGATGTTGCCATCAGGGAGTCGCCTTGTTGCAGGATCATCGGAGCTGCGGTGGGGGCAAAGTATTCGAGGTGTACGCTGCTGCTCACGCCCTGGCAGCCAAAGCCATTGGTGACGGTGACAGCATAGTCCCCGGGAGCGGGCTGGGCCAACCAACGTGTGGTGTCGCCCGTGTTCCAGAAGTAGGTGGCATAGCCGGGTCCGGCGTCGAGGAACGTGCTGTCCAGGGGGCAAGCCCACATGCTGTCCAGCGGCCAGATGGAGGGGTTCGGCGACGGGACGGCGTGGAACTCTACGAAGCTGCTGTCCGTGGATTGGCAGCCATTGGAGTCGGTGACGGTCACGACGTACTGGTCCTCAGCGAATACCCAGATGCCTGCTGTGGTGTCACCCACCTCCCATTCGTAGCCCTCGAACATGGTGGCCACGGCCAAGAGGCTGCTGTCCCCGATGCACAGGTCGGGCGTACCCTGCTGGTAGGTGAACGTGATGACGGGCAATGCATGGATCCATACGCCCTGCTCGATGGTGTCCTGGCAGCCATGGTCGGTTTCCACCGCAAGGGCGACCGTGAAGCCACCTGCTCCAGAGTAAGTATGCGTCGGGTCGATCACCGAGCTGCTGTCCGCATCGCCAAATGACCAGGCATGCACCACCAACGAACCGCTGCTCACTTGGCTCAGGTTCTGGAAGGTCGTCTGATCGCCAAGGCATACAGTGTCAGCGGCGAACTCGGCGACGGGCTTTGGAAAAACTTGGACGGAATCCGCCACAGTGTCGCGGCAGGCATGGTCGGTGACCACAATCTGCTGGACAAAGTAGGCTCCGGGTCCGGCATAGGTATGGCTGGGACTGGCTAGGACGCTGGTCTGCCCGTCCCCGAATGCGTACTCCCATCCGACCAATGCCCCGCCATTGCCGACTGCGCTGTCTTGGATCGACACCGGGTGGGGGTGGCAGACATCTTCGAGGGAGAAATGAGCCGTTGGTTTTGGCCAGACCTGTGCGCCCGTGAGTAGGCTGTCGGAGCAACCCGCCGCGGTGATGACCACATGGACGGTCTCGAAGTAGCCTGTGTCGTTGGTCGCCCATTGGAAGGAGGGGCCGGTGCCGATGAGGGAGTCAGCAACTGCATGCCATGCGAGGGCCGCGATGGACCCGGTGTCCACTGTGCTGCTGTCCGTCCAAACGAGGGCGTTCGGGTAGCAGAGGGATTCGACATGGGCTCGGACAATTGGAAGCGGGGCGATGAAAATCTGCCGCTGCGTGCTGTCCTTGCAACCGAAGTTGGTGGTGACGATGAGTTTCAGATCGACGATGCGACTCTGTCCATTGGCCAGGGTCGTGGAGGGCAGGCTGTCAGCTGCGATGCCATCGACATACCACTGCCAGGCGTTGACTTGGGAACCGAGGGTCATGGCCACGGATGAGGTGCTGCTGGCATTCATGTTGCCTGTGGCGCAGGTGTCGGTGTAGGTGTAAGCAGCGACGGGCTTGGGATAGAGGTCCACGCTGCCAGCGACGGAATCCGGGGTGCCGCAGCCATCCACGATGCGCAGTTCGAGGGTGTAGGTCCCGGCCGAGGCATAGAGATGGATGGGGTTGAGTGCGGTGGAATTGTCGCCGTCGCCGAAGTCCCAAGATTGGCTGGCGATGATGCTGGTCCCGGCCAAGGAGGTGCCCAAGAACTGGACGGAGTCCACGATGCAGGCATTGGCCACGGAAAATTGCGGGACGATGCCAAGGCAATCCGTGAAGTCGAGGATGAATGCCTCGGTGCCGCTGCCCGCGTAGGTGTTCAGTGTCGAGGGGAAGGCGCTGCTCTGGCTGTGTCCCACAAACATCACCTCCGGGCCACGCATGGCCACGGCTTCGCCGATGTCCGTCTGCCCACCGCCGTAGCGACCCGACCAAATCAACTTGCCAGTGCTGTCCAGCTTGGTGATGATGGCGTCGCTCCCTTGGGATGCAAAGGCTGACATGGTGCTGGGATAATCGCTGCTGCCAGATTCACCCGTGAGGAAGATGTGACCCGCTTGGTCGATGGCCACACCCCGGGCGTAGTCGGCATTCGCGCCACCCAATTTGCCCGCCCAGTTGCGCTGGCCGTTGCTGTGGAGGCGAAGCACGAAGATGTCTTGCAAGGCCCCGGGACGCAGCACGCGGTTCGTCGGGAAGTCGGGGCTTTCGGTATAGCCCACCACCACCAATTGGTTGGCGGAGGCATCCCAAGCGCACGACAATGCCCGCTCCACCACACTGCCGCCGTACTTCATGGCAAACTGCCGGGTACCATTGGCATTGAATCCGGCGATGAATGCCTTGGTGCCGCTGGTGCCCGCATAGGCGGAGCTGGTGTTGGGGAAGTTGCCGCTGCCCGTTTCGCCGACCAGGAAGCTGGATCCATCCGCCAACACCACGAGGTCGTTCCCAAAATCAAAGGAAGCCCCGCCATAGATCAAACAAAACTGCCGCTGTCCGCTCCCATCGAGTTTGAGGAGGAAGGCATCATCGTTGTTGCCTGCGTAAGTGGCATTGGTGGTGGGGAAGCCGCTGACCGCAGCCACACCCGTCACATAAACATTGCCGTTGGCATCCACCCCGAGGGAGTTGCCGTAGTCCGTGCCAGGACCGCCGTAGGGGATGGCCCATTGGACCGAACCTGCGGAATTCACCTTGGCGACAAATGCGTCATCGCCCGCGCCCTGGAAGGTCGTCCCGGTGAAGGGAAACCCCGCCGCAGCCTTGCCGGTGAGATAGACATTGCCCTGTCCGTCGATGGCGACGCCATAGGCGAAGTCATTGCCTGAGCCGCCCATCGTGATTGCCCATACACGGTTGCCAAGGCTGTCCAATTTGAGCAAATAAGCATCGTAGCCGCCACCCACACCGGAGCTTTGGGTCTTCGGGAAATTGGTGCTGGAGGTGTATCCCACGACATAGACATTGCCGGAGGCATCCGTGGCCACGTCCCGGGAGTAGTCGAATTGCGAGCCACCATAGGTCATGGCCCATCTGCGGTCGGCCCAAGCCTGGGCAGGCCACATCATGCACAGCATGACGATGACCAGCCCAAGGGACCTCCATATCATTGATTGATGTTGAGTTCTCATTTTTCTTGAAGCTGGATTTGGGTGATCCTGAATTCCGAGCGGCGGTTTTCAGCGTGGTGGGCATCGTCGCAGGGGTGGTCGTCCTTGCAGTCGTTCACGGGCTTGGTTTCACCCATGCCCCTGGCGGTGATACGCGTTGCTTGGAGCTTCTTGGAGACGAGGTAATCCTTGGAGGCTTTGGCCCGCTCCTCGGAGAGGATGAGGTTGGAGGCGTCGCTGCCACGGCAGTCGGTATGGGACTCGATCTCGATGCTCGCCTCTGGATTCTCCTGCATGAACACCACCACCTCGTTGAGTTCGGCGGAGTAGCTGGATTTGACCTCGCTGCTTTTGTAGTCAAAGTGGATGACCTTGACGACCTCGCCCACCTTGCACTCCACGAAGGGAATCTTGACGGTGGTGTCCATCGCGGACAATCCGTGCGCGCCCAGGCCCATGCTGGCGACGAAGTAGCCATGCCCGCTGCCCAGCAGGCGGTGGATCTCCCGGCGTGGCACTGAGAGGAAGAAGCTGCCATCCGCTTGAGAGAAGTCGGAGTCCAGCAGCTTGGTGGAGGCGCTGTCGAGCGCCCGCACCTTGGCTCCGGCCACCGGATCGCCTGACTTGGCACTGATGCAGGTTCCTTGGATCAAGGAAAAGTCTCCCGGTTCGAGCTTGATGGACTTGGGCTTGTGGTTGCCCATGCTCGGCTCCATTTCGAGGATCGCCGGCTTGTAGCCTTGGAGGTAAACCACAACCCTGGCCTTGGTGCGGTCCTTGGATTGGATGGAAAATGCTCCGTCACCTGCGGACGATAGGCGGTCATGCGTCACACCCTGCACCACGTGCACCTGGGCATTGGCGAGGGGCTTGCCAGTGTTCTTGTCCAAGACCAGCCCCTCCACGAATTGCAGGGGTGCCATTCCGATCTTGGCATTCAGGGTGCCTTCTGGATTGGCGGCGGCTGATTGCAGGACTTGGGAGGCAGCCTCGTAACGGTTGTGCGAAAGCGACACCTTGAAGTCCTCGTTGCCTTGGGCAAAAAATCCTGCCTTGCCAGCTTCATCCGTCACCAGGTTCACAGTCGTGCCGCGTGAGCCTTGGGCAACCATCTTGGCACCGGGAACCACAGCTTGGTCATTCGAAGAAACTGCCTCGACCTCGATCCAAATCTGCTGGGTGAACCGGTAGATGTCGTCGCTGCCCCGTCCACCTGCGCGGTTGGAGGAAATGGTGCCGGACAGTGCTCGGGGATCCCAATACATCGCGAAGTCGTCGCAGGGACTGTTGATCGGCGCGCCGAGGTTGCGGGCATCGGCCCAGCCACTCTCGCCGGATACGCTGGCAAACAGGTCCAATCCACCAAGACCCGGGCGACCGTCGGTTGCGAAGTAGAGTGTCCCTCCATGGAATGCCGGGAAAAACTCGTTGCCAGTGCTGTTGACGGCGGGTCCGAGGTTTTCGGGCTTGCCCCATCCCGTCGCGCTGCGCTCCACGCGGTAGATGTCGCTGCCTCCGTACCCACCGGGTCTGTCGGAGGCGAAGTACAGCCAATGCCCGTCGGGGCTGAGGTTGGCGTGAGCGGTGGTGTAGGCACCATCACAGAATGGCAGAGCCACAGGCTTGCTCCAGCGTCCCTTGGCCAAGTGCGTCTCCAGGACTTGGAGGCGGTTGTAGCCTTGGGCATCCTTGCCGAGCTTACCCTTTAGGGCGATGCTCCGGGTCAGATAGGCCGTGTCGGTCTGGGATGTAAAGGTGACTGGGCCATCATGGTAGCGGGAATTGATGCGGCCCTTGGCGACCACAAAGGGGCGATCGCCGCCATTGGGCTGGACCTTCACGAGGTCGTAGCAGCTCTTGCCCGTGGTGGGGTCGAGCAGGTGCACCAGGCCGCCGCGAGATTGGTTCACTGCCAACCAAGTGCCCGTAGGCGTCTGGATCGCCCCGATTTCGGAGCTGCCAGAGTTGTAGGGAAGTGCCTTCAGTTCGAAGCCAGTGGCTTGTGCGGCACGTTTGGCGATTTCGTCGCAGGCTGCGGCCCATGCCCGGCCCGACTCAGGGTCGTCCCCATGCTCGGCGTAGGCGGTGTAGGCCTTGCTGGCCTCGGTGTATTTGCCGCAGGCTTGCAGCGCCCGGGCGTAGGTCAATTGCCAAGCAGGCTTGGCCTGGGAGGACTTGCCATAGGGGGCCATGGCCTGCATGGCACGCTCGGGCTCGCCGACCCGGAGGTAGCATTCGCCCAGCTTGTTGGCCAGGTCGCCATCGGTGCCAGTGCCCAAGGCGCGGCCATAGAGGCGCAGGGCCAGCGGATAATTGAGATTGGTTACTGCGCGGTCAGCACGTGCCGTCAGACCTTGGCCAGAGACAGTTCCCACCCCTGCCATCATCGCGGCAATGATCAAAAACTTCAGTCGTTTCATGTCCGTCTAGAAGTATCGAGGTGAGACCATCTTGTTTTTGGTGCGGCGCAGGTCGAGTCCGAGCATGAGCTCGTGGGCGCTGCTGCCCGCGCGCCGGAGTTGCTCCAGTCCGTGGTCATAGCTGTAACCCAGGCGGAGCATCTGCGTGATTTGCAGCTGCGTCATCAGGACCAGGCTCTTGTCCGTCCGGTAGCTCGCTCCCACCCATACACGCTCTTGGATGAGCGCGGCGAGGTTGAAGTCCATGCTCACCGGGGCGTGGGAGGCCCATTTCAGCATCACGGATGGACGCAGGCGCACTGCCTTTCCCAATGGAAGGACGTATCCCGCCATTGCAAAGGCATGGGTCGCACGGCGGGAGTCACCCCCGGCTGGGCTGAGGTTGCTGCGGATCAGCCGTGGCATGCTGACACCCGCGAACAGGCGCTGGTCATTGTACCAGGCTCCCACACCGACATTGGGGAGGAGGCGGTTGTAGCTCGCTGTTCCGAGGGTCGCATCACCTTGCTGGTCCAGGACGAGGTTTTGGTAGCCGACACGGTAGTTGGCCAATTCGCCTTGGAGGCCCATCGCCAGCCAGCCCTTCTGGGAGACCGGAATCCGATAGGCATAGGAACCCGCAACTGAGGTCATGTTGCTGGGGCCCACCCGGTCATTGAGCAGGGAGAGGCCGAACCCATGCCGGAGGTCGGCGGTCGGGGCGTGGATGGAGAAGGTCGTGGTGACCGGGGCGCCCTCGTAACCCAGCCATTGGTTGCGGTAGAGACCCACCATGCTCAATGCCTCGCGGCTGCCTGCATAAGCAGGATTGATGAGCAGACTGTTGAAGGCGTATTGGCTGTATTGCGCGTCTTGCTGCGCGAATGGAAGCAGGGGGAACAGCAGCAAGCAGACCCACAAGCCCCATTTCATATCAATATTCGATTTGTACATATCCTTTGATCGGTTGAGTGTTGGGCTTCAGTCTCAAAGCATAGTAGTAGGTGCCTGCGGGCAGCGCTGCCCCACGGTATTGGCCGTTCCAATCGTTGTTGTACGCCAATGAACGATAGACCTCGTCTCCCCAGCGGGAGAAGATCGCAATCTCGTTTTCCGGGTAGAATTCGATGCCCTTGATCTTGAGGACGTCGTTCACGCCGTCGCCGTTCGGGGTGATGGCCTGCGGGACGCTGTGGTCACCGACGATCGCGATCACGTTCAGGGGCTCGGCGGTGCTCTGGCAGCCATTGCTGTCGGTCACGACAACTGTGTAGAGGCCATTCTCCTCTGGCACCCACTGAGCCGCAGTCGCACCGGGCAATGCAGAGCCGTCCAGCAGCCATTGGTAGCCGGGCCAAACCGCAGGCGTGGAGAGGACAGGACCATCCTTGACCAACGCGGGGACAGGCGGCAGCTCGTGCACCACGAAGGTGACCATGTTGCTTTGGTCCGTGCAGCCAAATTCCGTCGTCACCTCCACGAACACCAAGTCAGATTGATCCAGGGTGGTGCTCTGCGTGGTGTCGCCATTGGACCAGAGGTAGTGCATGTATCCTGGCCCGGCATCCCAAGTAAAGGACATGCCTTGGCAGACAGCGGTGTCAGGACCCAGATCCACAATGGGAAGGGGATGGCGGAGCAGGGTGATGAAGTCGGTGCTGTGGCAGCCAGCCGCTCCAGTGACCGTGACCGTATAGATGCCGCCGTTGCCGACGAGGACCGTGCGCGTGGTGTCGCCATTGCTCCAAGCCCAAGCGAGGCCGTCATTTCCGGGATCGAGCAGGACGCTGTCGCCTTGGCAGAATGCCGTGTCGGCACCCAATTCGATCACTGGGCGCGGGATCAATGCCACCGTCACAGTGTCCGTGTCCCGGCAAGCGTAGGCATTGTAGATCACGACCGTGAAGACGCCGCTCGTGTCCACTACCAGGCGGTCATCGGTGGACCCGTCGTTCCAATGCCAGGAGAACCCGTCTGGATGGCTCGCATCCAAGGTCAGGGTCTCCCCTTCGCAAAGTTCGGGCGCTGGTCCGGGTTGCACATCCACATGGATCGTCGGCGCTGCTGAGAGCACGATCGTGTCCCGGGCGGTACAGAGGTTGCTATCGGTGATCTCCACCCAATAGGTTCCGGCTGCCCAAATCCTGAGGCTGTCGAGGGTGCTGCCATCGTTCCAGACTTCGGCGGGGAACTGAGGCGAAGGGGCAAGGGTCAGGGTGTCAAAGGCGCAGTAGTACCCATCCGGGCCGAGGCTCATGACGGGGTGAGGGAAGACATCCAGTCCGCGCAGCAAGGTGTCGGTGCAGGCCGAGTCTGTGGTCACCACCAATTGGATGGGGTACAGGCCGGGGGCGGCGAAATGATGAAGCGGGCTAGGGACAGTGTCCGTGTTGCCATCGCCAAAGCTCCACTCCCAGCCCACAATCACTCCGCTTGATGCATCGGTGAACTGGGCATCGTCCGGCAGACAGACGAGGTTGACGCCAAACTCGGCGGTCGGGCCGGGGTTCACCACCAGCATTTTTTCGATGGTGTCGGTGCAGCCGCTGTCGGAATAAACCGTGAGCGCGACCCGGTAGCTGTCCGCCAATGCGTAGGCGTGGTTCGGGGAGGCCATCGTATCCGCGCCTCCATCCCCAAAGTCCCAGCGGTACTGGATCAATGAACCAACCGACACCGTGCTCAGGTTGTGGAAGGGCAATGGCAGCGGGGTGCAGCGGTGGGTGACCTCGAACTCTGCAAGCGGCTTGGGATTGCTCACGACCGCGGCCACGGCGGTGTCACGGCATCCTTGGTTGGACCCCACGATCAATTGCACGGAGTAGGTATCGGCCACGGCATAAGGATGCTGCGGGTTCGGGACCGTATCGCTGCCGCCATCCCCAAATTGCCAGTTCCAATCTTGCAAGAAGGCATTGGAGATCGTGGATCCATCCGTGAAGGCAGCGGGTTGCGGCCAGCAGTTCGTGGTCCAACTGAATGCGGCCTCCGGCTTGGGATTGTAGTGCATCACCTGAAGGACCGTGTCCTTGCAACCGTGGTTGGTGGTCACGATGAGCTCCACAGGATAGCTGCCCGGCGTCTGGTAATTGTGGCTGGGCGCCTGCTGCGTGGAGGTATAGCTATCTCCGAAGTCCCAATGCCAGCCCACGATCTGAGCACCGACGGTCGTTGCAACTGCCGATGTGTCCAGCGGCGCATAGGCCTCAGGCACGCAGCGGTCGGGGTTCTCGAATCCTGCCAGGGGCTTTGGGAACAAGAAGACGCTGTCCGTCAGAGTATCCCGGCAGGCATGATTGGTCTCCACGATCAGGGTCGTCAGATATGCCCCGGGGGCAAGGTAGTCATGCTGCACAGAGCTGCCAGTGCCTGTGTTACCGTCGCCAAAATTCCAGTTCCACTGCGGAATGGTAGATGCGAACAGGGTATCGACTTGCGAGGATTGGGCGTAGCTGTGACCGGAGGGATCGCAGACATCTGCAATCGTGATGCTCGCAATCACTGGCTTGGGATACACCACCACCGGGGCGGTCAAGGTATCCTTGCAGTTGTGGTTGGTCGTCGTGATGAGCTGCGCGGTGTAGCGGCCTGCTGCCGGGTAGGGATGCTGCGTGCTTGCGCCTGTCCCATTGGTGGCGTCGCCGAATGACCAAGCGTATTGGGTGATCTGGCCACCGAATGTGCCCGCGACATTGGAGGATTGCGTGAACTGCACGGGCAGGTTCCAGCAAATCGCAGGGTCGGTGATGGAGTTGATCACGGGTTTGGGATACACGTCCATCTGCTTGAAGAGCGTGTCGCGGCAACCCTTGTTGGTCACGGTGATGAGGCGGACGGTGTAGGTGTCGCTCAGTGCATAGGCGTGGGTGACCGTGGACCCGGTTCCTTGCTGAGCATCACCGAAGTCCCAGAGGTAGCTCGAGATCACGGAGCCGTTCACCGTGGACACGCTCGACTGATTGGTCATGGTGGTGGGCAATGGCTCACAGACCGGAGGAGCGGTAATGGAAACGATGTTCGGCTTGGGGTGGTACTGATGCGTCGTGCTCAGGGTGTCGCTGCAACCGCGGTTGGTGATGGCGATGAGCTCGACCGTGTAGGTACCCGGATTGGTGTAGGTATGGGAAGGTGTGGGCCCCGTCCCCGTCTGGGCATCCCCGTAGGACCAGTTGTAGGTCGAGAGGGAGGAGGCAGGAGAGGGTCCCAAGGTGATGCTGGCGGAGAATTGGGAGGCATTCACCTCGCAGACCGCCGGGGCGGAGATGCTTTGGATCACCGGCTTGGGATAGACGTTGAGGGTCTGCGATGCCGTGTCCTTGCAGCCGAAGTTGGTGGTGGTGATGAGCGTGGGGGTATAAACGCCAGGCCCGGGATAGGCATGGCTGCCCGGCGATGCCAACGTCGATGTGGACGCGTCCCCGAATGCCCATTGCCAGCTCGTGATCGAGGAACCGAAGGCACTGTTCACCGTCGAATTGTTCACGAAGGGGACCGCTGTGAAGTCGCAGTTCGTGACCGGGGCGGAGAATACGGCATCCGGCTTGGGGTAGATGATGACATTCTCCACCAAGGTGTCCTTGCAACTGGAGTCGCTCACGACCACCAAAGTGGTGCTGTAGGTGCCATGGGAGGGATAGGTATGCGTCGGCGTGGCTTGGGTGCCAGTGGTCGCATCCCCGAAGTTCCATTGGTACCCGGCCAGGCTGCCAAATGCAAGGGTATGGGTCTCACCCAAGGTCGTGGTGGGTGCGCAAGCGAAATCCGGGGAGATCGCAGTGAGCACCGGGACGGGGTTGATGGTGAGGTTCAGGGTATTGGACACCTTGTTGATGCAGGAGCCGAGGACGGCCTCGCAGCGGTAGGCATGCGCTCCCCCTGGTTGGGGCGGAGCGGTGTAGCTGGAACTCGTGGCTCCGGGGATGGGGCTATTGTCGCGGAACCACTGGTAGGTCGTGAAACCTGTGGTGGCGGTGAGCAACAGTCCGTTGCTGCAATACCTCGGCCCGCCCGCTGGGGACGAGATGGAGATCGTGGCAGCAAAGGACAATTCCGGCCCAAGGCTGGTGGTCGGCTCCAATACATAACGGCGACGGTACCAGACCTTGATGTTGGGGAACACGCCACAGGACTGGGTATTGAGGTTGCTGCCCACGCCGAGGTTGGTGTTGCCGAGGAATGCAGCGGCTGACCCGCCACAGGGCGGCGCGAAGGGTGTGCCGTTGCCGATCTGCAAGTTGCCGCCAGAACCGACATAGAATCCCGGATGACCTCCGATGGGCGCGATCAATTCCCGGTCGAAACTGTTGAATCCCGACCCAATGCTGATGCTGCCCGTGGTCGCCACCACTTGGTTGGCGCTGCTGGTGGTCTTGAGGCTCATGCTGCCGGTGTTCCCACTATAGATCCGCCACACGTTCGTGGTGACATCGAAGGGAAAGGCGTACAGCTTCGTGTTGAAGGTGCGGTCTGCGGAGTAGCTCGCCACACCCGTGCTGTCGTTGCCAATGGACGGGAAGGTCGTGTTCACGTTGCTCAGGCTCGTGGCTGCGACATTCCCGTAGTACAGGATGATCTTGCGTGAGCCATTCGCCGGGACCGCAGGAACCTCGACCCACAGGCGGGTAGCTGTGGTGTTGATGGATCCGGCCTCGACGTAGTAGTCCAGGGGCGTGCAGCAGTCGGTGTCGGCAAACCTCAAGTCACCAGCGTCCGCCCGGAGCTTCCCTGCTCCGATCAAGGACTGGGTGTTCAAGGTGACGAGCACGGGCTGGTTCGTCAGTGCTGTCCCGTTCGGGTTGGAGACGACCACCTCGACGAGGTTGCTCCAACCCGAAAAGCACTGCGACATCGCTGCTCCCGGCGGTGCTAGCATGAGGCAAACGGCCAACAGCTGCAACCATAATTTTTTCTCAAGTCTCATGTTTAAAAGCGATTGCAATTCTTGGATTTAGGTCATTTTCTATCTCAGAATATGGCGACCCTATACACTTGGACGTGCTTGCCGCTGGTCGCGCTGATCAGGTACACACCGTGGGAGACGTCCGTGAGATGGAAGGAGGTCTCGTAGTGCGCATCCCCGCTCAAGCGACGAGCGATGAGCTTCCTGCCCGCCATGTCGTACAGGGCGACGTCCACATCGTTGATGTTGGACAGGTTGAGTCGCAGGGTAAATGAGCCATTGTTGGGGTTCGGGAAGACCGTGCCGTCCAAGAAGAAGGCGTTGGGATCGATGACGGGCCCTTCATTGGTCTTCTGGACATTGTTGTTCACGTAAACCGTCTGCGTCACCGAATCCACGCACCAGGAGTTGCGGACCACCAGCTTCACTTCGTAGGCGGTGGTGTCCTCGGTGAGGTTGCGGGCATAGATGTGGACGGGGTAGCGCGCGGTGCTGGTATCGCCGTCACCAAAGTCCCAGAAGACCTCGGTCGGGGTCGGCTCGCTCAATTCGTAGAGGAAGAGGGTGTCCTCAGCATCCACGTAGCTCGCAGCGATCAGGATGGCTTGCAGGGCAGAATCTCCGCCCTCCACTTGGATCGTGTCGATCATCGCACAGCCACGGGCGTCGGTGACGGTCACGGTGTATTCACCCGTCGTGAGGCCATAGACTTCAGGAGTCTGAGCGCCATTGGACCAGGCGTAGGTGAATGCAGGCACGCCTCCGCTGACGGTCAGGAAGATGGCGCCGTCCTGTTGGCCGAGGCAGGTCACGCCTTGGACAGTGTCCGCGATCACGATGGCAGTCGGCTCCAGAATGGTGTCGGAGACGGTAGCGGTGCAACCATTGGCATCGCTCACGGTAGCAGCGTAGGGTCCAGCAGCCAAGCCGATGAGGTCAAGGGTGGTGCCGCCATTGCTCCATGCCACATTATAAGAAGGTGTGCCCCCTTGGACGGTCAGGTGCAACTCACCCGTCAATCCACCGCCACAGGCGATATGGACCACGCTGTCCATGACTTCGAGGAGCGCAGGTTCGGAGACACTGTCTTGCAGGGAAGTTGCACAACCATGGGCATCGGTCACAGTCAGTCCATAGATGCCGGGGGTCAATGCGGCGAGGTCTTCAAGGGTGTCGCCATTTGCCCAGAGGTAGGTGTAAGGCAAGGTGCCGCCTGCGGTGGTGACATCGATCGCACCCGTACCCTGGCCATAGCAGGACACGTTGCTCACCACAGCCGTGGCAGTCAATGCTGCTGGAGCCACCAAGCTCACGCTGTCCACGCGGCTGCAACCGCTTTGGTCGGAGACGGTGACATAGTAGGTTCCTGCGCCCAAGCCGCTGGGATCTTCGCTGACTTGGCCCATGCTCCACTGGTAGGCGTAAGGCGGAGTGCCGCCCGTGACCGTCAGGTCCGCGCCGCCATCAGAGAGGCCGTCACAGCTGGGGTCGGTGGCCACCACCGAGGTCGCCATTCCGGGCGGGTCGATCAGGGTGTCGCTCTTGGAGGCCGTGCAACCCACTGCATCGGTCACGGTCAAGGTGTAAATGCCCGCCAAGATGCCATTGGTGCTCGGAGTGGTCGCCCCGTTGCTCCAAGCGTAGGAATAAGGTGCGACCGCACCCAGCACAAAGGACTGGATGGACCCGGTGGGGTTGCCCGCGCAAGCAGGATCCTGCCCGACGAGGTTCACATCCAGAGCAGTGGGCTCAGTGATGGACGCGGACAATGCTGCCACACAGCTGCTGGCGTCGGTCACAGTGAGGCCATAGAGGCCCGCAGGCAAGGCCATCACATCCTCGGTGGTCGCGCCATTGCTCCATTGGAAGGTGATGGGGGCCACGCCACCTGTGACGGAGGTATAGATTTCGCCGTCGCTGCCACCGTTGCAGTGGACATTGTGGACGCTGTCCAGCGTGAGGATGGGCGCTCCGAAGTCGGACACAGCTGCCAAGGTGGAATCCATGCAACCGTTGGCGTCGGTGACGATGACGGTGTAGTTGCCCGCAGGGAAGCCGCCGGAGGTCGGGGTCGTGGCGCCCGTGAAGGGCCAATTGTAAGAGTAGCCGCCTGCGCCGCCAGTGGCAGCGACGGTGGCCGTGCCGTTGGAGTTGCCGCAGGTGGATTGGGTCGTGGTCACGGACAGCACGATCGGGGTCGGCTCGGTGACGGTGGTATTGGATTGGGTGGAGCAGCCAGCCTGGTCGGTCACAGTGAGGAAGTAGCTGCCCGCCACGAGACCGGAGACGCTCGCTGTGGTTGCGCCGGTGCTCCATTGGTAGGTGTAGCTGGGGGTGCCGCCGCCGACAGTGGCGATGGCAGAGCCAGAGTTGCCGCCGTTGCATTGGACAGGCTGGGAGCTGATGGACAGGGTGAGCGCAGCAGGAGCCACGATGCTGGCAGAGGTGGTGCTGGTGCAACCGCTGGCATCGGAAACGGTGACGGTGAAGTTGCCCTGCGCCAAACCGTTCAAGTCTTGGCTGGTCGCGCCATTGCTCCAGAGGTAGGTGTAGCCGCCTGTGCCGCCGCTGACGGTCAGGTCAATGCTGCCCGTGTTCTGGCCAGCGCAGGCCGGATTCTGGGAAGTGACAGACAAGGCGATGGCCGATGGGGTATTGACGGTGGCGGTCCGGGTTGCGGTGCAGAGGTGCGCATCGGTGATGGTCACGGTGTAGGTGCCGGGGCCGAGGAGGGCGATGTCTTGGGTGGTCGCGCCATTGCTCCAGAGGTAGGTGTAGGGGCTGGTGCCGCCAAGTACAGTCAGGTCCACTGCTCCATCTTGCTGCCCGTTGCAGCTCACGTGGGTGACAGTGGCGGTGCTGGTGATGCCGGATGTGGGCTGGCTCACGGTAGCGGAGTGGTTGGCGGTACAACCCTGTGCGTCGTGCAATGTGACCGAGTAGGTTCCCGCCATCACGGCGCTAAGGTCTTGGGTGGTGGCACCGTTGCTCCAGAGGTAGGTGAATGCAGGGGTGCCAGAGCTGACGCTCAAGTCCACAGCGCCCGTGCTGCCACCAAAGCAAGCGACTGCGGTGGTGGTGCTGGTCAGGCTAGGCTGGGGCGCGATGGAGACACGCACACGGTCACGGGACAGGCTTTCGCAGCCGCCCGTGGTTAGGCTGGAGACGAAGTACGATGTGGTGCTGCTCAGGACCGGGGTGGTGAAGACCGTGCCAGTGAAAAGGACGGTCGTGGTGGTGGAGTCGGCATACCAGCGCACGTTGCTTGCGCCGCTGCCTGGCACCACGGTGATGGAGACCGAGCCGGGTCCGCAACGCAGGGTGTCCGGCTCATAGGGGGCCGAGGGTGCAGGAAGGTAGTTGACGACGACCGTGTCGCTGGAGGGACAGGAGCTGGCGTATTGGATGGAGGTCGCAAATTTCAGGTCTTGGCCAGCGATGCTGGAGTAGCCCGTGGCGTAGGCATTGTTCACCATTGGCTTGAAGGCAGTGCCGGAGCTGAGTTGCACGCGGTAGTAGCGGTTGGCCTTGATGCGGACGGGCGCGGACAGGTTGAATGCGCTGGTGGTGCCTGCATTGTAGGCGAAGGGTTGGCTATAAACAGGGCGCTGGCTGGTGGAATCGGCATAGACCGTGAGCACGAGGTTGCCGCTGGAGGACGTGGGCCCAAATCCGACCAGGACACTGGCCAATTCGCCGCTACCGCCTGGCACAAAGACTTGCGAGACGGTGTTGACGGCGGTTGCCTCGGTGGAGGAGCCCAAGTTGCTTTGGTCGCCTTGGAGCAGGCCCGTGTTCTGGATGGTGCCTGAGTAGGTGCCT
>JAXLVK010000078.1:0-28229 GCA_046329055.1 Bacteroidia bacterium | reverse complement strand
AAGGACCACATCGCTGGACTCGACGACATCCGCGCATTCAACTTCCGCCAAGGGCAGGACATCGATGTGTTCACGAATGCCTTGACCCTCAAGGGGCTGCAACGCGAATTTCACTATGTCTTCGAGGAGGTGAAGTATCCCGGTGTGCCGAGCATCAAGGTCCACATGATCGAGGACGGCCCGTTCAAGGTGCATGGAATCAAGTTCATCCCCATCCCGGTGATGCACCACAAGATGCCTGTCCTCGGTTTCCGCATCGGGGACTTCGCCTACATCACCGACGCGAACTTCATCTCCAAGGAAAGCAAGGCCAAGCTCCAGGGCCTGAAAGTCCTTGTGCTGAATGCCCTGCGGAAATCGCAGCATCTGTCACATTTCACACTCGATGAGGCCATCGCTCTGGGGCAGGAACTGCAGGCCGAGCAAGTCTATTTCACCCACATCAGCCACCTCATGGGCCGCCACGCGGACGTGCAAAAAGAAGTCCCCCAAGGCATGGCCATCGCCCACGACGGGCTTTCGTTCACGATTTGATATCCGTCCAATAACAAACAAAGGGAGCCCGAAAGCTCCCTTTGTCAATATTCCTTGATCACCTCCCTCAGTTCCTGCTGCCACCAAACAGGCGGAGCATGAAGAGGAACAGGTTGATGAAGTCGAGGTACAGTGCCAGGGCACCCATAATCGCCATCTTGCCAGCGGCTTCGCCACCTTGGACGGATTGGCCGATACGGAGCATCTTCTGAGTATCATAGGCGGTCAGTCCAGCGAAGATCAAGACACCCACGGCGCTGATGATGAACTCCAGCATGGTCGAGCCGAGGAACCAGTTGATCACCGAGGTCAGGATCAAGCCGAGGAGCGCGAACATCAGAATCGTCCCAAACTTGGTCAGGTCGATGTTCGTGGTCGCACCGAGCAGGGCCATCAAGCCAAAGGTCACGCTCGTCATCGCGAACACCTGGAAGATGGTGCCGAGGCTGTAGATGAAGAAGATCGAGGACAGCGAGATGCCCATCACCGTCGCGAAGGCCATGAACAGGATCGTGGCGGTCGTGGTGCTGAGCTTGTGGATGCCAAAGTTCAGCACCAGGATGAAGATGAACGGTGCGAACATGATCAACCAGCGGACAGGGCTTGTCAGGACCGGGATCGCCCAACCCGTGGCTGCGAAGAGCCATGAAACGAGGGCGGTGATTCCCAAGCCGAAGGCCATTACCGTGAAGACCTTGGAAATGAACGCATTTGCTGCCTTGCCGGGGGCCATGGCAGGAGCGTTCACATCGCGCCAATCCCACTTGTGGGACTGTGTGCTGCCAACACTCATGTTGGTCTGAAAAGGATTTTGATTATAACTACTCATTGCTTTTTGGAAATTCAATCAAACGCAAAAATAACGCATTTTTCGGGACAAAGGTTCAGTGACATGGGTCACTTTCAAGAGGTTGGGGTGAGGTTTCGATGGCTTCGCTTAACTTCGGGCCTTATTTTGAGACACATGCAAGGACAAGATTTTATCTCCGGGAGAGTCGCGGTGATCACCGGCATCAGCAAGGGAATCGGGCTTGCCTTGGCGCAGGCACTCCTTGGGCGAGGTGCGACGGTGGTGGGTTGGGGGCGTAGCAAGCCGGAATGGGAGCATGAGCGCCTGCATTTCGTCCCCTGCGATGTGAGCGATGCGCCGCAGGTGGAGGCGGCCCTCTTGGAGACGCTTCGTCTGGTCGCCAAGGTGGATTTTTTGGTGAACAATGCCGGGTTTGGCTACTTCAGCCCCATCGAATCCTTTGATATCGCGCAGTTCCAGCGGATGATGGACGTGAACGTGACGGGCGCATTCCTCGTGACACGGGCATTGGTCCCCACGATGAAGGTGCAGCGGTCCGGGCATATCGTGAACATTTCGAGCATCGCCGGGAAAGTGGGCATGCCGCAGGGCGAGGGGTACAATGCCAGCAAATTTGCCCTGACCGGGATGACGGAATGCCTCTTTCAGGAGCTGCGGCGCGACGGAATCAAGGTCACCACGGTCTTCCCGGGCAGCACCGCCACGCATTTTTTCGACAGCATTCCCGGCATGGAGGCCAACGACAAGATGCTCAGTGCAGAGGAATTGGCGGGGTCGATCCTGCATGTACTGGACACATCGCCCAATTTCCTGATCCGGGAGATCGAGATCAGGCCCCTCAACAGCAAATGATCCTTGGCGGAGGGGTGATTTTTTCCTTCCCCATTTTCCTTTAACTTCGTCCCGCGAATTCAAAAGCTGGAAATATGGCAGAATTTCAGATCAGGGAGGCCCTCAGGATGGCCATGTCAGAGGAGATGCGCCGCGATGAGCGCGTGTTTCTGATGGGTGAGGAGGTTGCTGAGTACAATGGCGCCTACAAAGTGAGCCAAGGGATGCTGGACGAGTTTGGTGCCAAGCGGGTCATCGACACGCCGATCTCCGAGCTCGGTTTCGCTGGCGTGGGTGTAGGCGCAGCCATGGTGGGTCTCCGCCCGATCGTGGAGTTCATGACCTGGAACTTCTCCCTCGTGGGGATCGATCAGATCATCAACAACGCGGCCAAGATGTATCAGATGAGCGGCGGACAGTTCAATGTCCCCATCGTCTTCCGTGGTGCGAGCCAAAGCGCGGGTCAGCTTGCTGCTACCCATAGCCAAGCCTTCGAAAACTGGTACGCCAACTGCCCCGGTTTGAAGGTGGTGTCCATCTCCACGAGCCGCGATGCCAAGGGCTTGCTCAAGAGCGCGATCCGCGACGACGATCCGGTTCTCGTGATGGAGAGCGAGCACATGTACGGCTGGAAAGGCGAGTGCCCCGAGGATCCCGAGTTCCTGATTCCGATCGGCTTGGCCGAAATCAAGCGTCCCGGCACACAGTGCACCGTGGTGACCTTCGGCAAGATGGTGCACGTGGCCCTCGAAGCTGCGACCATCCTCGCTCAGGAAGGCATTGACATCGAAGTCATCGACTTGCGCAGCTTGCGCCCGATCGATTATGATACCGTCATCAACTCCGTCAAGCGCACCAACCGCTGCGTTTTCCTTGAGGAAAGCTGGCCCTTAGCTGCATTTGCTGGGGAATTGACTTACATGATTCAACGTCAGGCATTTGATTACCTGGACTCTCCGGTGATCCGTGTCACGACGAGCGATACCCCGCTTCCCTACTCGCCCACGCTCATCGCAGAGTGGCTGCCGAACCCCAAGCGCGTCATCGATGCTGTGAAGCAGACGATGTACCTGGTCTGAGGCGAAATCCCAACTTTTCCCCGTCTGTCCGGCTTCGTGCAGGTACATTTTCGGGGGGCTTGATGACATTCCGGCAGCAAGTCGGGCAGGTTTTTCATTTGAAATTCCAATCTCCTCGCCTATATTGAGGCACATTCCGCATGGAAAAGGAGACTCCCAAAGCGCCGCCCCGGCAACGTATTCTCGAGGCAAGTTTCGTGGCCTTCAATCAGAAGGGCTACCAATCTGCGTCTATGGATGCGATTGCCAAGGAGTTGGGCATGAGCAAGAAGACCATTTACAAGCACTTCGGTTCCAAAGAAGAATTGCTTGAGGCCACGTTGGTTGTGCTGTTTGGGCGCATCGAGGCATCGCTCGCCCGTGTGCAGAAGCAGTCCAGTCTCAAGGCGCAACTGATGCCATTTTTCGAGACGCTGCGCGAGTGGCGTCGAGCGCTGAGCCCCTTGCTGCGGCAGGAGATCGCGCAGGAACTGAACCACTTGCATGACCGGATCGAGACATTTGAGCGGCAGACATTGCTCAGGTACATGATCAGCTACCTCAAGGACCTGCGCTCGGAGGGACTGATCGATTATCCGCCGCCTTCGCGGGAATTTGCCCTCGCATTTTTCCAGCTCATGTCCAGTTTGACCCATTCGGCCGATGACCATGCGCAGTATTTCTTGGAGGGGTTGATGAAGGGAATGATCTCCAAGAAGCGGAAGAAGGGAAAGTAAGTCGCCTTCGCGCCATTTCTGCCTGCTCGCATTGTCCGAAAGTGAGTTTCGCAAACGCTCCTGACTATCTTTGAGGTAAATACCAAAGCGTGTGAGACGTCAACCAGTTGTTTTTTCCTTGGTCCTTTGCTTGTTGGGGCTGAATGCCGCATTTGCCCAGCGCCGCTGCGGGATGGATGCCATCGTCGCAGACCGTGCCCAGCATTTCCCTCAATTCTACAGCGCCAAAGCCGCCTCCGACGCTGCCTACCTGCAATTCCTCGACGCAAGCCGTGGGGGAGGGGCCAATGAGCGCATCATCCCCGTGGTCGTCCACATCATCCAGGAATCCGGCGCCAACCTCATCTCCGACGCCCGCGTCCATGCTCAGATCGATGTCCTGAACGAGGATTTCCTGAAAATGAACGCGGACACCACGTCCATCCCCTTGGAGCATCAGCCCTTCGCCGCCAATACCAAGGTGCGTTTCTGCCTCGCGTCCATCGATCCGAACGGCTGCCCTACGACCGGGATCAACCGCGTGATCGACCCTGTGCTCGCCATTCACAACTCCGCCGACGAAAGCGCCCTCAAAAGCGCCGTGCAATGGGATCCCTTCCGCTACCTCAACATTTGGGTGCCGGTGACCATCGAGGACGACCTGCTCGGCTATGCGACATTCCCGGATTGGATGCCCTGGAATGCCGCCAATGATGGTGTGGTGATCAATGGGACCGCCTTCGGTAAGGGATTCGGGACGCCCGCAGGCAGCTACAACCTCGGACGCACCACCACCCACGAGATCGGACACTGGCTGGGGCTGTACCACACCTTTGAAAACGGTTGCGCGGGCAGCAATCAGACCACTTGTCATACCCAAGGGGACCTCGTCTGCGACACGCCACCCACCGCCAATTCCAATTTTGGCTGTCCGGGCATTCAGAACACCTGCACGGAGTTCCCCACCGACCTCCACGACCAGACCATGAACTACATGGACTATGCGGATGACGCCTGCCTATTCATGTTCACCCTGGGCCAAAAGGGGCGCATCGACTATTATCTCGCGAACCAGCGGTCCTTCATCTGGTCCGACTCCAACCTGACCCTTACCGGGTGCAACGGCAACCAATCCCCTGGCTGTCAGCCTGTCGCGGCATTGTCCTTGAGCGCCACTGCTCCCTGCGTCGGGCAAAGCATCCAATTCAATGACCTGACCACAGGCGGCGCAACCACTTGGGCGTGGACCTTCCCGTCCGGCAGCCCTGCGACTTCTTCCATTTCCAATCCGTTGGTGTCCTGGTCGGCGCCCGGCGCCTATACCGTCACTTTGATCGCCTCGAATTCCATTGGGGCCGATACAGCTGTTGCGACCGTGACAGTTGCGGGTGCAATCCCAGCGCCGTTGGTGGAGAGCTTTGAGGGAACGAACCTGCCCGCTGGTTGGTACGAGACCAATCAAAACGGGACTTGGACCTGGGCGTCCTTCGGTGGCGCAGCTAGCAATGGCAACCGCTGTGTGGTCGCCCAAAACTACTATCAGCCCGCCGCGCTGCTGCAACAGGACCTGTTCAGCGTGCCCTTTGACATGAGCGACACGAATACATCGGCCTGGATGACATTTGACCATGCCTATCGTCGGAGGGGCGGGTTCATCACCGACTCCTTGCAGGTCTGGGGCAGCTCAGACTGCGGGACGACTTGGCAGCGGCTCTGGAACCGCCAAGGGCCGCTCTTGGCGACGGTTGCTGGCTTCAGCGGGGGCGCTCCTTTTGTCCCCACTGCCACTCAATGGAAGACGGACAGCGTGGACATGGCTGCATTCTTGGGTGAGCCCTCGGTGCGACTCCGCTTCCGCGCTGTCGGTGGCAATAGCCAAGACATCTACATGGACAACATCAACCTGCCCGTGATTGTGGGGACCACCGAGCCCAACCGGGAGGCGGTTTCGCTGCGGGCATGGCCGAATCCCAGCGCGCAAGCTCCTAGCATCCAGGTAGTGGGGATGAATGCGGGGACATTATCAGCCAAGCTGATCGACTTGCAAGGGCGTGAGCTCGGAGACTGGCTGTGGGTCGGCAACGGAAAATCCTCCCAAGTGCCTGAGGCAGTTTGGGGGAAGCTCGGCGCAGGATTGTATTTGTTGCAAGTCCGGAGGGGTGAACAAGTTGCCTATTGTCGGTTGACGAAGGTCATGGAAGGCCGCCCCTGAGAGGGTCTGGATATTTTTCAGTATTTTTAGGAATTGATTTTGGGTAACGAGAATAATCTAAGACAAGAATGAGATCTATTGGAATACGTTTACTTGCAATCGGAGGCTTGTTTGCTGGGACATCGTGGGGCCTGATGGCGCAGCACCGCGCATGTGGGAGCGACGACTTGCACCAGCAAAACCTTCAGGATCCACGGTACCGTCAGGCCATGGATCAACTAGAGGCTGACTACCAGGAGCATGTGGCCAATCCTCGCAATTTCCACACCGAGGGTGGTGTGCGGAAGATTCCGGTGGTGTTCCACTTCATTCAGTCCTCCGAAATCGCATTGGTCGATGACGCAGCCTGCCTGAGCCAAATCGAAGTCCTCAACGAGGACTACCGCAAGATGGCGGGCACTCCCGGCTGGGGCAACGGTGTCGATTGCCAGTACGAATTCTGTCTTGCCACCATCGACCCCAATGGCTGCCCCACCACGGGCATCAACCGTGTGGTCGCTCCGATGTGGGCCTACCACGAGCAGGCCGATGCCGTGCAGATGAAGGGCCTCATCCAATGGGATCCCTACCGCTACCTGAACATCTGGGTGCCGCGTACCATCGAGACCTCCACCTCTTCCGGTCAGATCATTGGCTACGCAACCTTCCCCTACAACATCACTGTGGCTCCCTACCTGGACGGCGTGGTGATCCACTCCAGCTACCTGGGCCGTGATGGCGACCCCACCTACCGCGGCCGTACTGGCACGCACGAGGTCGGCCACTGGCTGGGTCTCTACCACACCTTCCAAAATGCCTGCCAAGGCAATACCGCCAATACCTGCGCTGCTCAAGGTGACCGCGTTTGCGACACCCCGCAGGCATTTGAAGCCAACTTCGGCTGCCCCAGCATCAACAGTTGCACCGATTCTCCGGTCGATAACCCCGACCAGATCGAGAACTACATGGATTACTCCGACGGTACCTGCCAGAACATGTTCACCCAGGGCCAAAAGGACCGGATGGACTTCTACACCAACTCCGTCCGTAGCCAAATCTGGTCTCCCAGCAACATCACATCCACAGGCTGCGACGGCACCGTTTCAGCTGGCTGCACCCCTGGTCCCAATTTCGAGGCTGACAACGTGATCGTCTGCCCCGGAACGCCCGTGCAGTTCACCGACATGTCGCTCCACAGCCCCACAAGCTGGAGCTGGAGCTTCCCCGGTGGCACGCCGTCCACCTCCACCGCCCAAAATCCGGTGATCACCTACAGCGCCGCCGGCTCTTACGACGTCACCCTCGTGGCCACCAACTCTGTTGGCAATGCCACCGAAGTCAAGTTCTCATATATAGACGTGGTCGCCCCGACTGCTACCACCCTCGTGCAGGGATTCGAAGGCATCCTCTCCCTGCCGCAAGGCTGGATGGTCACCGACAACCAAGGCATCGAAACTTGGAAGCTGACCTCCGCTGCCCGCTCGCAAGGCCAAAACTCCATGAAAGTGAAGAACTTCGAGCAGCGGAACTCTGGCGAGTTGATGAGCCTGCATTCGAATCCGTTCAATTTCCAGAACGTCCTCACTGCGAGCATGACCTTTGATTACAGCTACAAGAAGTTCAGCGGATTGGCCACTGACAAGCTGTCCATCAAGATTTCTAGCGACTGCGGCGCGACCTGGACCGAAGTTTGGAGCAAATCTGGACCCTACCTCGCCACTGTGGCTGGCAACGCCGCCTCCACCGAGTGGGTGCCGACCCTTTCCACGCATTGGTTGTCGGACACGGTCAACCTCGACAGCTTCGCTGGGCAACCCAACCTGAAGGCGCGCTTCGACTTCAACTCCGGTGCCGGCCAATCTATCTATCTCGACAACATCAACATGACCACCACCATGGTGGCTGCTCCGGATCCTGCCTTAGTGGGCTGGGATTTCCAAGTGGCGCCGAACCCCTTCCACGACAACATCCGCATCCGCTACAACCTGGCCAAGGCGGGTGAGCTCGGATTTGTCCTGACGGATATGTCTGGCAAGGTCATGCTCGACTTCAGCACCGGCCGTCAATCCGCAGGCAGCCATGAATTGCCTGTGACTTCCAGCCTGTTCAAGTCGCTTCCTGCAGGGGTTTACTTCCTGAAAGGCACTGGCGCCGCTGGCGCTGTGACCAGGAAGCTGGTGAAGATGGATTGAATTCGATGATCATCCCGGTAGGGAGATTTATACGCGGTCCCATTGTGCCTTCGGTGCAATGGGATCGCGGCTTTTTGCACAGTGCCGTCACTTCGACCCCGGCTCATTGGGGAGAAGTCTCAGTGGCTGGATACACGTGTGGCTTTAGCGGGATGGGGATGTGGTGCCTGCTACTGGGTTCTGAGATTTCTCGCTCCGCGTTGCTTCGCTCGAAATGACATAGAGGGGGCGCTAGAAATGAAATGGTGTGGGCACAAAAAAAGAATCCAACCGCTTGCGATTGGATTCCAGTATCTCGGTATCGGCGGGATCAGTCCTGCACGATGGAGTGTTCTTTCTTGATGCGCTCCTGCAGGGTCATCAATGCATGGATGACGGTCTCAGGACGGGGCGGGCAGCCGGGGATGTAGATGTCCACAGGGAGGAAATTGTCCACGCCTTGGGTCACGCCATAGACGCGGTGCATGCCACCCGTGGAGGCGCAGGCACCCATGGCGATGCACCATTTCGGGTCGGGCATTTGGTCCCAAATGCGCTTGACGGCGTGGGCCATCTTGTAGGTGCACCATCCAGCGACGATCATCACGTCAGCCTGACGGGGCGAGAAACGAAACACCTCGCTACCAAAGCGGGACACGTCGTAGCGCGGTCCTGCGAAGGACATCATTTCGATGGCGCAGCAGGCCAAACCCATCGGCATGGGCCAGAGGGCATTGGTGCGGCCCCAGTTCGTGAGGGCATCCACCGTGGAGAGGAGGAATCCCTGTTTTGCAAGCGCTTTTTCAATTCCCATATACTCAGCTTCCTTTTGCTCTCAAATAATGAATATAGTTCGTGGACACAGGTTCGATGCCGAAGCCACGGATGGCATTCATCATCTGCCCCACGTGGTAGGTGCTGTGATCCACCATGTGAATCACGATCTCGAGCACCGTGTTCTTGAATCCGTCGCCAGTGGAGGTGAAGTATTCAATCTCCCTGAGGATGGCATCGGTGTCGGCAGCCTGAACCACTGCGGTCCACTTTTCATTGACCTCGCGCCAATTGTCCAGCAGGCCCAGGACATTCGTCCCCTTGGCGGTGGCGACGGCATTGCGGTCCACCCGGCCCAACCAGACCTTTTCGGCCCAGATCATGTGATCCAAAATGATGTACAAAGAACCAAAGCTCCCGTTGATCTGCTGCGAGAAGACGGTTTCGTCCACCGCACGGAGCAATTCACTCACCTTTTCCCGACGCCAAGCCTGGAACGCGATCAATTCCCGCGCCCAATCCTCAGGCCGTGATGTGGCTGCTAGTCCCATTCAAGGCCGCCTTTTTTCCAGACGTAGATGTAACCCACGAAGAGGATCACCACGAAGACAAACATCTCCATGAGCGGGAAGAGGCTCGAAACCTTGTCCATGAGCAGGCTGTAATTCACCGCCCAAGGGTACATGAAGACCACCTCGATGTCGAAGAGGATGAACAGCATGGCGACCATGTAGAACTTGACCGAGAAACGGTCATGCGCGGTGCCAACCGGGTCCATGCCAGATTCATAGACCGACTCCTTGATCTTGTTGGGTCGGAAAGGACCCATGAGCTTGGAGAGATTGACCAGCAGGAGGCCCAGCACGATGGCCACAACGCCCAAAATGAACAGTGGAAGGTACTGTCCAATCGGGCCAAAGCTGTTCAGGGATTCACCCATACTTTTTCTTCGATTTTAGCACTGCAAGTATAGAGAATGAATTGATAATTGACAATTGATAGTTGAGAGTGGGGCTTCCCAATAGGAGGCGAGATGGTTTGGGATGAGGGGAGAGGTCGGAGCCTGTAATGACGGATTCGAAGTGCCTCGAAGCCACTGCGTCCCGAGTCATGGGGGATCGACTGCTCGCCTTCCGGCGGGCGAAAACGGCGATGCTGGTGGATGCGAATTCTGAAATGAGATACTAATGAACTGGAACGCATTGGGTCGGTCACGAATTCGCTGCGTGGTCTGATTGCTGGAACGCTTCCCGTGGCTTCGAGAGCCTCAGCCACCGGGAAAAGCCTCAGCCACCGGGAAGAGCTTCATTTGATCCCACTCGACCAATCAATTGAAGTCAGCCTCATTGGCACAGCGCCAAATGCACCAGGTGCTTGGTCTCGAAGAATTCTTCTTCGAACCAATCGGAAATGGCTGTGATCTTGGGAGGGTGGGGGAGGCCCATGCCTTGGATTTCGTCCTTGATGCCATCCGCGCCGCGCAGATAAAGGATGCCGTTTTTCACTTCGTTTTGCTGCCGACAATGCACCCGCTTGCGGATCCAGGGGATGAACTGGTCCAGGGATGCGACCGCCCGGCTGACCACGAAGTCGTACTGTCCCGTCAACTCCTCTGCACGCTGTACAGTCCACTGCACATTCTTTAGGTCAGTCGCCTGTGCCACCTGCTCCACCACATGGATTTTTTTCTGGCGGCTATCCACAAGGTGAAAATGCGTTTCTGGGAAGAATATGGCCAATGGGATACCTGGGAATCCACCCCCGGTGCCGACATCCAGGACTTTGGTACCGGATTTGAACTGAACCGATTTAGCAATGGCGAGGCTGTGAAGGAAGTGCCGCTCCGCGAGGTTGTCCATGTCCTTCCGGCTGATCACATTGATCCGGGCGTTCCATTCTACATAAGCCTCAAACGCCCTCCGGAACTGGTCCATCTGCGCCTCATTGATGGCATCCGGAAAGTATTTGGAGAGGAGAGCCGCGAGGGAGGAGAAGTTTGGCACCGATGTTGGCACTGTGGACATGGCACGAAATTAATACATAGGAGGCCATTATGAAAAAGTTGATGTTGACCCTGATTACCTTCTTCCTGCTCGGCATGGCTGCCAATGAGGCAGCGGCCCAGTGGGGTTGCAATAGCTATTATTACTACGGCTCCGCTTACACGTACTGCGCTCCGACGCGGGTTCGTTGGGAGATGGGCCCCGGCCGCTGCCGGTACTTCATCTCCGAGTCCTCTTACTGGGTACCCGGCGGATGGGTCTGGTGGAGAGGTTGCCGCCGCTGGAATGACGGGTACTGGGCTTGGAGGCCGGTGCAACGCTACCAGGTCTGGGGCACGACCTACAACTACTACAACTGCGGTCAATGGGTGACCTATACCTACTCCCCCGCACCCTACTACCAAGGCTACTACAGCGACTGCGGCACTTGGGTGAACGGCGGCTACTACACGGACGGGTACTATGACAATGACGGCTACTTCTCCGATGGTGCCTACTACCCGAATGGCTACGGTGGTCACGGTGTGAATGGTTACTATGGAGAAACCTATGCCGACGGTGGCTATTACAATGATGGCTACAACAACGGCTACTATGACGGTGGCTACTACGAAGGCGGATTCTACGGAAATGGCTACCGCACCAGTGCAAATGGTGGCAAGAATGCCAATCCTACCCCCGGCCAAAACGGTGCCCGCCCCACCACTGGTGCAAATGGCGGTGCTCGTCCAACTTTGGCCCTGGCGCTGGCCGTCCGATGGGGCACGTGGGTGATGCACCTGCAACCAATACCGGCCGTCCTGCCCCGATGATGGGTGTTGACAAGCCCGCTTCCAGACCTGCAGTTGCCATGGAGCCCACCACGGTTGCTCCCACGACTGGCCGTCCGGTGACTCCGCCCGCCTACACCAAGCCCACCACCCGCCCCAACACCCCGGCCATGAACGGCGCAATGGAACAACACCGTTCGTCCGACCACCCAGCCGACCCAATGGCGCCACCACCCCGGCCAACAACGGCGCGATGAACAACACCGTTCGTCCGACCACCCAGCCGACCTTCAATGGCGCGACCACCCCGGCCAACAACGGCACGATGAACAACACCGTTCGTCCGACCACCCAGCCGACCTTCAATGGCGCGACCACCCCAGCCAACAACGGCGCGATGAACTACAACACCGTCCGTCCGACCACCGAGCCCAACCACAACGGCACGATGAACCATAACACCGTCCGTCCGACCACTGAGCCCAACTACAACGGTGGCGCGATGAACCACAACACCGTCCGTCGACCTGAGCCCAGCTACAACCCACGCTCGATGAACAGCAACACTGTTCGTCCTCGGCCCAGCCGCTACAACGGTGGCGCACCCAGCCCAGCCACAACCACGGTTCGATGAACAACAACACCGTTCGATCGACCACCTGACCCAACTACAACCATGGCTCGATGAACAACCACCGTTCGTCCCTCGACCACCCGCTACAACGGTGGCAACGCCCAACCCCAGCTACAACAATGGCTCGATGAACAACAACACCGTTCGTCCCTCGACCCAGCCCAGCTACAACGGTGGCAACACCCAGCCCAGCTACAACAATGGCTCGATGAACAACAACACTGTTCGTCCTCGGCCATTGCGCTTCGCCGGCTCGATGAACAACAACACTGTTCGTCCCTCGACCCAGCCCAGCTACAACGGAGCCAGCTCCGCCACTCCGCGCAGCACGATGTCCCCCAGCAGCGGCCGTCCTGATGCAGTCTCCCGTCCGAGCCAGCCGCACATGAGTAACCAAGGTGCCGCTTCCACTCGTAGATTCTGATGAAATTCGCTATGCAAATGCCCTCCTCTATTCTTCACCTCTATTCTTTACAGTCATGAAAAGTGTTTATACCCTGATCCTCGCCCTCAGCATGACGGTCTCGGGTTACGTGGCCATGGCACAAGGATCGCGCGGTCACATGAGCAGCCCGTCGCAGGGTTTCTCCAAGGGTGGTGGCAGCTCGTCCAGCCCGTCGCACAGCAGCCCGAAGTCCAGCTACAGCCAGCCTTCGCAGAGCCACTCCCAACCGAGCTACTCTCAGCCGAAGCCCAGCTACAGCCAGCCTTCCCAGAGCTACTCGCAACCGAGCTACTCCCAGCCGAAGCCCAGCTACAGCCAACCTTCGCAGAGCTTTTCCCAGCCGAGCTATTCCCAGCCCAAGCCGACCTACAGCCAGCCGAGTTATTCTCAGCCGTCCCAAAGCCAGCCCAGGCCCAGCTACACCCAGTCCACTTTCGGCAACCCGACCCAAAGCGGCCCCTCTAAGCCCACTACCAGCCAGCCCAACAATACCGGCCGCCCCACCACCGATGACCGCGCCAATACCTTCACTGGCGTAGGCTCCAGCCCGGTCGTGAGCTACTCGAATCCCAAGCCCAACAGTTCCCCGCGTCCGACCACCGACAGCCGTCCGACCGTGTCCTACATCACTGGCTTCGAAAATCCCAGCAACAACACTGGTCGCCCCACCGAGGTCAGCAACCCCCGCACCGATGGCGTGAGCACCAATGGCCCGACCGGACGTCCCACTACCACCCCTGGCGGTCCGACCACCCTGAGCGGCGGTGATGACGAGCCTCAAGAAGATCCCGGCAACATCGGTGGGGACAACCGCTACGTGACCATCTGCGTGGATGGCAATTCGATCCAGGTCCCATTTGCCCAAGCCCAAGGATACATCTCCAGCGGCGGTTCCATGGGCCCCTGCAACGGCGGCGGCGGCAACGGCCCCATCGGCCACGGCAACCCGGTCGGCAACGGTGGTCTCGACCCCATCGATCATTCTGGCGGCAATGGCGGCACCATCGGCCATGGAAATCCGGTCGGCCCCGGCACTGATCCGATCGATCATGGTGGCAGCCATGGCAACAACGGCGGTGGCCACGGTCACAATGGCGGTTGGGGTCACAACGGCGGCCCGACTCCCCAAGGCTCCTGGAATGGTGGCGGTTGCTACAATCCCGGCCCGACTGGCGGCTACTGCGGCACCAGCTACTACGGCTACACCGGCAATACCTACAACTGCAATACCTGGTACATCGGTAGCGGCTGCGGCCACACCTACTACGGCGGCTTCTGCGGTGGTTGCATGCACACCAACTACTTCTACAGCACCAATTACTACGACTACTGCACCAGCTACTACGGGTACGGCTACTACTATCCCGCGAGCTACAATGTCGGATGGTGCTATACTGGTCGGTACAATGGCCTGGTGTTCACCTGCATCTATCCTTGGATTCCCCGCAGCTATGAGCTCGAATCCTTCACTCCCGAAAGCGACAACCGTCGCGTCGTGATCCTGGACTCCAAGAACGGCAAGCGCCACTGGAGAGTCGTCGAGGAGCGGGCTTGGGTGCCTGAGCGTTATGTCTGGGACAACGGTGTCCAGGTCAAGCAGGACGGTTACTACACCTGGAAGGTCGTTTCCAAGAAGAAGTTCCGCCACAAGAAACGCAACTGCAAAATCTGCAGCCCGAGATAAGACTCAGAAGAATTAGTTCCACACCCCTTTCGTATTGGAAGCCGGCCGCTGTGCCGGCTTCTTTTGTTCATTGAGTATGAAAGAAATTTGAAAAAATGTCAAAAAGTGTGGGTGGATGGGGAGGGGTAAAACAAAAAAGCAGGAGTAAAACCCCTGCTTCTTTGACTCGTGGATTCGAAAATCAGTTCGCCGAACCGGAATATGCTTCCAACTGTGTGATGAGGCGGCTGATGCGGCGCAGATCGCGATCGCCCAGGTTACGAATTCCGATACGCTCGATCTCATGGATCATGTCGAGGCGGTCGCCCAACTCGCGGTAGCCCATGGCAGAAACGGTATCGTGGTTCGTGCGGAGGCGCACCATCTCAGAGTTGAGGAAGTTTTTGGCAGCGACAATTTTCGAATGGAGATCGTTCAAGCTCATATAGTACCTTTGATGATAATTCCCTAGGACTTTAAAAACAGCTTTCAAATCACTGGTATTTTTTCCACAAAAGCAAGAAAAACTTAAGATTTATTTGCTTTTTTGGCTAAAGCTCATCGGGTAGAATGAGTCGTACTTGCCCTTTGCTATTCTTTGGAGCCTGGATTTGACCAATTGCTTGCGCAATCCCCGCAAATAATCGGTGAAAAGGATGCCCTCTAGGTGGTCGTACTCGTGCTGGATCACCCGGGCTTGCAGGCCGGCAAAGGTCTCTTCATACTGAACGAAGTTCTCGTCCATGTAACGCAGGTGGACATGCTCCTCCCGATAGACCTCCTCGATCACGTCCGGGATGCTGAGGCAGCCTTCGTCGTAGCCCCATGGCTCGCCAAACTCATTGAGCTTCACAGGATTGATGAAGACCTTCTTCCAGCCCTCCATGGGTGTGGGATCGTCCTCGAGCGTACCTTGCATCGGGCTACCATCGACCACAAAAATGCGCACCGACTTGCCAATCTGCGGTGCGGCGAGTCCCACGCCCTTGGCATTGTACATTGTTTCGTACATGTCGGCGATGAGTTGTGACAAACCGGGGTGATCCGCCTGGATCTCTTGAGCGCGGGTGCGCAACACGGGGTGCCCGTAGGCGACGATGGGGTATATCATAGGGAATATGCCGAAAGGTATTCTTGCAGGATGAGGGTCGCGCTGACCTTGTCGATCAGGGCCTTGTCGCGTCGATTTTTCTTGGAAACGCCGCCGTCGATCATGGCACGCATGGCTTTCTTGGAGCTGAATTGCTCGTCCCAAAGTGTAACCGGGATACCGGGAAAGGTCTCCTCGAGCTTTTTCTTCAGCGCGAGCACGGGTTGCGTCGTGTCGGTGTCGGTTCCATCGAGGCGGGTCGGATATCCGAGGACGATGCGCTCCACCTGCTCCTTTTTGAGCAGCGTTTGCAAATGAGGAACCAAGGTATCAGTTGCCACGGTTTCGAGTCCCGTCGCGATGATCTTGAGGGGGTCTGTCCAAGCCAGTCCCGTCCGCTTCATTCCATAATCGATGCCGATGATGCGCGCCACGGCTGCAAATATAGGAGTGTTTGGCGGGTGTGGCACAATTGTTAGGCAGGAAGCACCACTCGGAAGGTCGTTCCCTTGCCCACCTCGGAGTTCAAGACGAAGATGCGCCCCTTGTGGTAATTCTCCACCACGCGCTTGCTCAGGCTCAATCCCAGGCCCCATCCGCGCTTTTTGGTCGTGAATCCGGGCTTGAAGACCTCCTTGAATTGGCTTTTGGGGATGCCCTTGCCGGTGTCGGACACATCTATAATGTATTCCTTCCCGCGCAGGCTCGTGTGGATGGAAATCTTGCCTTGGTCCTTGATGGCGTCCAGGGCGTTTTTGAGCAGGTTTTCGATCACCCATTCGAAGAGCGACTCGTTCACCTCGATTTCCGCGTCTCGGGAAACTTCGGTGACGACTTCAAGGACGACTTTCTTGGGCATGCGTTTGCGTAGGTATTCCGAACTCCGCTCGATCAATTCCGTCAGGTTCATGGGAGTGAGTTCGGGCACCGATCCGATTTTGCTGAACCGTTCTGCAATGGTGCGCAGCCGGTTCACGTCCTTTTTCAGCTCCTCGACCAGTTCCTTGTCCTCTTCCTTGCCCTCGCTGTTCAGTTCCAGCAACTCGACCCAGGCCATGAGGCTAGAGACAGGTGTGCCGAGCTGATGGGCGGTCTCCTTGGCCATGCCCACCCATACCTTGTTTTGTTCATTGCGCTTGGCGATGAAGAAGCTGCCGAACACCACGGAGATGAAGACCACGATCACGAGCAGCATCAGGTAGGGGTACCAACGCAGCTGCTTGAGCATGTCGGACTCATCGTAGTAAATCATGAGCTCCTTGCCGTAGTAGGGGATTTGGAGCGGGGCGGGGCTGCCTTGGGCTTTCAGCTTTTCAAGGTAGGCGAGTTCGGCTGTTTTTCGGTCGGCCTCATTGAGGGTAGAGTCGATGGGCAAGTTGTTGGTGGAACTGATCTCGCCGTCTAGGACCAGGATCGTGGGGATCTGCTCGTTGCGCTTGATCATGTTCTGCGTCACCCACTCCAGCTCACAGTTGTCGGGATCGAGTTCGAGGTCGCCCACGAATTCCAGCGCACGTGCATACAGGTCCATCCGGCTCACCTCTTGGTCGAGCAGCCTGCGGCCTAAGTGGTTGCTGTACAGGAGCGAACCGATGGTGATCACCACAGCCACGAAAGCGAATACGATCAACTGCCGTGTGGACCGATTCATGAAATCCTGATGAATGTCAGCTTTTCAGCCATTGCAGCCAAATTTACAAGTCGCTGGCAAAGAGGAGGATGCAAAAAACTGGTGTCGTGTCGTCTGAGAGAACTCATTTTTCTTACCTCACAACTGTTAGCCCCCTATATTTGCCCCAGAGTCCAATAATAAGGATTCTGCCTGAGGTTCGTCTCAGTTTTTCACCGCAAGCGTCACATGCATTTTTCGTTCAAAGCGATCAGCATCTCCCACGAAAACGCCTCCCTAGAGTTGCGTGAGCAGATGCACTTGAGTGCCGAATCCTGTGCCAGCCTGTCCAGGTCGATTCAGGATGTGTTGGGTTTGGAGGAGGTGTTGGTGCTGAGCACCTGCAACCGAACTGAGGTCTATTTTGTGGGTGATTCCCTCCATTTTGATGTGGTGATGGCCCTGCTCCTGCAAGAGTGCGGCATCTTCGAGGTGGGAAATTGGGCAAGGCACTTTATCTGCATCGATGACAATGACGCTTCCGTCCAGCACCTCTTCGAGGTGTCGATGGGGCTCCGCTCGACCGTCCTTGGTGACCTCCAGATTTCGAATCAAGTCAAGCAAGCCTACGCCCGCGCCGCCGAACTCAAGCTCGCCGGACCCGTGCTGCACCGCCTGCTCCACACCATTTTCCACGCCAACAAGCGCGTTCAGCAGGAGACCGCCTACCGCGATGGTGCCGCCTCCGTGAGCTATGCCGCCGCCCAGCTCGCCCGCGACCTCGTGACCCTGCAACCGAGCGCGAATGCCTTGGTGGTGGGACTCGGTGAAATGGGAGAGGACGTCGCTCGGAACTTGGTAGGAAGCGGATTTGGCAGGATTGTCCTCATGAACCGCACCGAGGCAAAGGCCGTCGCCCTTGCCCAAGAGTTGGGTTGTGAATGGCTGCCTTACGAGCAGTTGCAGACAGAAGCGCATCGTTTCCATGTCGTGGTTGCCGCTGTGACCTCCGACGAGCCCGTCCTTAAAGCCGCCGACTTCGGCAAGGAAGGTTTCAGGCAGCATTTCCTGATTGACTTGGGCGTCCCGCGTTGCTTCGCGGCCGATCTAGATCGGGTGCCAGGGGTGGTCCTGTACGCATTGGACGAGATCCAAGCTAAGACTGACGAGACCCTGCGCCGCCGTCAGGAGGCCAGTCATCAGGTTCGGGACATCATCTCCCAGGAAATCAGAGGCTTCGGGGATTGGAGCCGCGAACTGAGCATCAGCCCGACCATTCAGAAACTCAAGGACGCCCTCGAGCAAATCCGCAAGGAGGAACTCGCCCGCTACCTCAAGGGTGCAAGCGACGCCGAGGCCGACCTCTTGGAAAAGGCAACCACGAGCATGATGAACAAGATCATCAAGCTCCCCGTCCTGCAACTCAAGGCCGCCTGCAAGCGGGGAGAGCAAGAGACCCTCATCGACTTGCTCAACGATCTCTTTGATCTGGAGCGGGTGAAGGCTTGAGGGGGGTGATTTTCCTTTCGCTATTGATATCCCAGTCCGCATTCCGTAAATTTGGATATGGACGGGAATGCTTTCAATACCAACTCGCTTCGAGCTCAGGCATTTGAGATGATTACCTCGGTAGAGGATGCAGCTCTTCTAGCGACCATAGTGGCTGCGATAAGGCAGAACTATCTGAACGAAGTCCTTCATTTTGACGGAAAGGGACAGCCGATAACCCGGGCCAAGTTGATCGAAAGTCTCGAACGTGGGGTGCAAGAAGTTGCAAATGGTGGAGGAGTCACGAGAGAAGAGTTGCAGGCAAAAATGAAGTCTCGATTTGGAACCGGTAGAGCGTGAACTGATCTGGACAACAGAGGCTGTAAAAGACTTGTTGGAAATCTGTACCTATTGTGAGGAGCGATTTGGGGCAATCGTTGCTGCTGAGGTATGGCAGGAGTACGATCAACTTGCAGTGACCTTGAGTGGCCATCCAAGGATCGGAAGAGCGATGCCGGATCAGATTCGTTCTGGTGAACCGGTTTTTACTCACCCGCACAGTTGGTGCATCGTTTACTACACCTTCACAGCCACAAAACTGACCATACTGAGAATATTTGACACGCGAATCCATCCTAGCAAGCATAGGATCTGAGATCGGTTCAAATTCGATACTGACAAAACTTCCCATCCCACCTGCAATTCTGTCACATTTCCCCGTGTGGCACGCTTTTCGTTAGTGGGCTGTCATAAATCAAAAACTATAAATCTTAATAGGAGGATTTACCAATATGTCACTGAACATTCGCCCATTGGCAGACCGTGTGGTCATCCAGCCGGCAGAAGCAGAGGAAAAAACCGCTTCCGGACTCTACATCCCTGACACCGCCAAGGAGAAGCCTCACCGCGGCACTGTCCTCGCTGTCGGTCCCGGCAAAAAGGATGAGCCCACGACGGTCAAGGTCGGAGACACCGTGCTCTACGGAAAATACTCCGGCACTGAGATTCAAATTGAGGGCAAGGATTACCTCATCATGAAGGAGAGCGATATCCTCGCCATCGTCTAATCCTTTCATTCTTAGTTACTTTTCAAAACCATCAATCCTAAAATCGTTTAGGTAAAGTCTTATGGCAAAGAATATCAACTTCAGCTCCGACGCCCGTGCCAAACTCAAGGCAGGCGTGGACGCATTGGCAGATGCTGTCAAGGTCACACTTGGCCCCAAAGGCCGCAACGTCGTGATCGACAAGAAGTTTGGCGCGCCCAACATCACCAAGGACGGCGTGACCGTGGCCAAGGAAGTCGAGCTCAAGGACGCCATCGAAAACATGGGCGCTCAGCTCGTGAAAGAAGTCGCTTCCAAAACCAATGACGTCGCAGGTGACGGTACCACCACCGCTACCGTGCTTGCTCAAGCCATCGTCCGTGAAGGCTTCAAGAACGTCACCGCCGGCTCCAACCCGATGGAACTGAAGAAAGGCATCGACGAGGCTGTGAAAGTCGTGGTCGAAGGCCTGAAGAAGCTGAGCCGCCCTGTGGCTGACAGCAAGGAGATCGCCCAAGTCGGCACCATCTCCGCCAACAACGACTCCGAGGTCGGCGACCTGATCGCCAAGGCCATGGAAAAAGTGGGCAAGGACGGCGTCATCACGGTCGAAGAAGCCAAGGGCCTCGAAACCTACCTCGACACCGTCGAAGGTATGCAATTCGACCGCGGCTACCTGAGCCCCTACTTCGTCACCAATGCTGACACCATGGAAGTGGAAATGGACCGCCCCTTCATCCTGATCTACGACAAGAAGGTCAGCTCCATGAAGGACCTCCTCCCCATCCTGGAGAAAGTCGTTCAGACAGGTGCTCCCCTCCTCATCATCGCTGAGGACGTGGACGGCGAAGCCCTCGCTACCCTCGTCGTGAACAAAATCCGTGGCGCCCTCCGCATCGCTGCCGTCAAGGCTCCTGGATTCGGCGACCGCCGCAAGGCCATGCTCGAAGACATCGCTGTCCTCACCGGTGGCGTGGTCATCTCCGAAGAGCGCGGCTACCGCCTCGACAACACCACCCTCGACATGCTCGGCCGCGCTGAGAAGATCACCGTGGACAAGGACAATACCACCATCGTGAATGGTGCAGGTTCCTCCGACGAGATCAAGGCGCGCATCAGCCAAATCCGCACCCAAATCGAAAACACCACCAGCGACTACGACAAGGAGAAGCTCCAAGAGCGCCTCGCCAAATTGTCAGGTGGTGTGGCAGTGCTCTACATCGGCGCAGCCACCGAAGTGGAAATGAAGGAGAAGAAGGCACGCGTTGAGGACGCCCTCCACGCGACCCGCGCTGCTGTCGAAGAAGGCATCGTCCCTGGCGGTGGTGTGGCCCTCGTCCGCATGATTGCCAGCCTGAAGCCCGGCCGTGGTGGCATCAACGACAACCTGCTGAAAGGCGACGTTGGCGTGGGTGTGAGCATCATCCGCCGCTGCTTGGAGGAGCCCCTCCGTCAGATCGTCTCCAACGCAGGTCTCGAGCCAGGTGTGATCCTCGCCAAAGTCCTCGAAGGCGAAAACGACTTCGGCTTCAACGCCCGCACCGAGGAGTACGAGAACCTGTACGCCTCCGGCATCATCGACCCGACCAAAGTCACCCGTAGCGCCCTGGAAAACGCAGCCAGCATCGCAGGTCTGCTCCTCACCACCGAGTGCGTCATTACCGACGAGCCCGAAGAGGAGAAAGCACCCGCAGGCGGTGGCGCCGGCATGGGCGGCATGGGCGGGATGATGTAATCTCGCAGAATACTATCAGGAATATTGCGGCGGCCGCTCCCGAGAGGGGGCGGCCGTTTTGCATCGGTTGGTGAGCTTTTGCAACAGGCCAGCTAATTCTTTGGAATGAGGAGGTTCCCACATGGATTGATGCGTCCCCTCCATCCAATGCAATTCGAACTTGCCCAAGGTCAACTGCCTCCAACCAAGGGATTCGTCGCGGGGAGAGTCGATATGGCTTTGCAGCCCACGGATCAGATGCAGGTCACCTTCAATGGGCGCAAGGTGAATTCCAGCCAACCATGAAACAGCCCCATTGGGAGTGGTAGTGCCTGCCCCTGGCTTGCCGGAATGCAGGACACGGGAAGCGAGCACCTTCAGGTGACGCCTCAGCTTCTGCCAATGATCGCCGGTGGGGGAGGCGAGATAGCTGCGAAATCGCTTCCAGTAATAGGACGCCGTGAGCCGCTCCGGGCAATGCCCCCTCGTATCGATGATCACCAATCCCACATCTGGACGGATCGCCCTGAGCCTCCGCGTGACTTCGAGCGCCACAATCGCACCATCACAACTCGCCGCAACGACCATCGGGATTGCGGGATACCTCTGGAGCAGGAGCTGCGCATAAGCTTCGGCAAATGCATCGACTTGAGGGCGAAGCCAACGCCCTGTATCCCAGGCTTTCCATTCAAGATAGGCCACATCCAAGCCATCCCCAAAGCATTTCGAGACCTCTAGGCACTCCAGAAAATCCACTCCTTTGGTATCGATGAATGCAATCACTTTTTCTGGAAATTCCGCCTGCCGCAGCATGAACATTTCCGCTTCAACCTCCCGCCCCATGGCCTCTTGAATGACCAATGAGAGGAGATTGATGGTCGAAAATCGATAGATCGTGCCGAATTTCAGCTCTACTTGGAATCGCTCCTGAATGAAAAACTGCAGGTGCAGCACATCCATCGAGGTGCCGCCTGCCTCCAAAAAGCTGCAATCCCGATCCACCGCATCGGTTCCAATCAGGTCGCAATAGCATAGCTGCAACTGTGAACGGATGCCTTCCAGTTGGTTGGCCTGCAGCAAGGTGGGTGGGTCGAGTGTGTTGAAATTCACTGGGCTAGAGAGAGTTGGTCACGTAAATATTGCTGGATTGAACGCCAATTCCTGTGTCATTCTTTCTTCCTACTTTTCGAATGAATCTGCGGCTAATTTGCTGGTTCGGGCTCAATCATTTCGAGAAGCCCGCCCAACTGAATGGATCGTAATGCCGGATCAAACTTGCTTCGCTCAATGGTTGTATGTCCAGATTGGGACATTCCCTATCCGCGTGTGAGCTATGGGGAGGGCGCCTATTTGTTTGACGAAAGCGGGAAAAAGTACCTGGATGCGTCCTCGGGCTCAGCAGGCGTCGCCAATCTTGGCCATGGGAACCGCGAGGTCGCGGAAGTGATCGCCGCGCAGGTGGCAAGGGTGGCGGTGACCCCGACGCATGCATTTGCATCCGCTGTGGTGGAGGAATACCTGCATGATCTGGTGGCATTTGCCCCTGAAGGTTGCAGCAAGGCGTGGTTGGCTGGTAGTGGGACCGAGGCGATCGAAAATGCGCTCAAACTGGCTTTGCAATACCATCAAATCCGCGGCGAGGAGGAGCGCAACATCATCATCAGCCGTTGGGGCAGCTACCATGGCAATTCCATATTCACCTTGGATGTCGGGGGGATGCGATCGCGGCGGGTGCCTTATGGGCCTTGGCTGCAAAATCCGCCTCACATCGGCCCCGCGTACGCCTACAGGAACCAAGGAGATTTGCCCGAATCACAATATGCCTTGAAGGCTGCTTCTGAACTAGAGGAGGCGGTCTTGTCTGTTGGGCCTGAGCGGGTTGCGGGATTCATTGCCGAGCCGGTTGTAGCTGCTGCATTGGGGGCGGTGCCCGCTCCTGAGGGGTATTTCAGGCATATCAGGGAGATTTGCGATCGGTATGGAATCCTGTTGATCGCGGACGAGGTGCTGTGTGGATTCGGACGAACGGGTGCAAATTTTGGATTGGACCACGCGGGCATCAGGGCGGACATCATCGCGACCGGGAAGGGGATCAGCGGTGGATATTTTCCGCTTTCGGCGATCATTTTGCAGGATCGGGTGGCTGCGGAATTCGAGGCCGCGAGAGCACCTTTTTATGGTGGGCATACATTTGCCTGCAATCCCGTGGGGGCGGCAGTGGGCGCTTGGGCGCTCCGGCATTTGCGTGAGCATGATCTTGTGGCGCGAGCAGCGCGACTAGGGGAGGTGTTTTCGCAAAAGCTTGGACGCCTCTATAAACACTCGATCGTCGGTGATATCCGAGGCAAGGGGCTGATGATGGGAATTGAATTTGTTGCGGACCGGACCACGAAGTCACCGTTTCCAAAGGAATTGGCTGTGAGCAAATGGATTGCACGGCGCGCTATGGACAAGGGCGTGGTCGTCTATCCCGGTGGTGGTTGTGTAGATGGCCGTTCCGGTGACCATATTGTCTTGTATCCACCGCTGATAGTGGTGGAGGAGGACCTTGATCGGATAGTGGATGCCTTGGACGAGAGCATCCACGAGTTTGAAAGGGAAAACTTGGCCGTCATGATGACCCACCGCCAATGATGACCCATCCCGAGGCTTATGCTGTCTCCGTTGTGGAGCAATTCGAGCGCATCGTCGCCGAGTTCCCCGATCGCATTGCGATCCAATGCGGGGAGGTGGCATGGACATACAATGAGTTGAACCTGAGGGTGAATGGCCTGGCATCCGAACTTTTGGAAAATGCAATTCCTGGCACCGAGGCGGTGGTTGCGCTGTGGATGGAGCGCTCGGAATGGACCTGTGTTTGCATGTTGGCGACGTGGAAGGCGAGGATGGTCTATCTGCCGCTTTCGCTCGAGAATCCAGCTAGCCGCAACTTGGAGATTCTCAAAATGGCCGGGCCCCAAATAGTCATCCATGGAGCAGAGGGAAGCGACGATCTCCAATGGGTGAAGGAGCTTGTCGGCTGCCATATCCTGTCGCTGGCAAATGTCCGCAATTCCGAGGAAATCAAGCCCAATCCTGGGCATTTGCCAGACGGTGGAGAATTGGCATACCTGATGTTTACGTCTGGCTCCACAGGCAAGCCCAAAGGCGTGATGATCGAACATGCGGGGATGTTGAATCATCTGTACGCCAAGCGGTTGGATTTTGAAATCGGCAGCAATGCGATCGTCGCGCAAAATGCTTCGCAGAGCTTTGACATTTCCATTTGGCAGTTCCTCGCAGCCCTGTTGTCGGGCGGGAAGACGGTGGTCTATCCAAGGTCTGTGGTACTGAATCCGCTGGCATTTCTGGAGGCCATGCACCATGATGGCGTCACGGTGCTGGAGCTTGTGCCCTCATACTTTTCATTGCTTCTCAAGTACATGCTCGCGGCTCCCGATAGGTTCCGATTTCCTGCATTGAAATACTTGGTGCTCAATGCCGAAATCTTGCCGATGGCCTTGGTGGAGAAATGGCTGCGGCTTTGTCCGGGAATTCCGATTGTGAACACTTACGGTGCCACCGAGACTTCAGATGACGCGGGACATTTTGTGATGCGGAATCTGCCTGATTTTGAGTCGGTTCCGGTTGCGGCTGGAGCCATTGTGAACCATTCTATTTTGGTTTTGGATGGGGATCAAAAGCCCTGCATTCCGGGTGCGATTGGGGAAATTTACATTGCAGGAATCGGTGTCGGGCGTGGATACTTGGGCGAGGAGGTCGCAACCAATGCCGCCTTCATGTTGAACCCTTGGAGCAAATATCCCGAACGCATGTACAAGACGGGTGACCTTGGCAGGTTGTGGGATGACGGCACCCTCGAATTTTGTGGGCGGCGGGATCGTCAGGTGAAGATTGATGGACAGCGGGTGGAATTGGATGAGGTGGAGCAGGCATTCACGGCGCATCCCGACGTGATCCATGCGGTTGTGGTCTGTAGTGAATCGGAGGGGCGAAATCCGCGGCTGAAGGGGTTTTGGATCGCGAGGAATCCCGTTGGAAGAGAGGTGATGCGGAATTTCCTCGACGGGAAATTGCCGGGCTACATGATCCCGTCTGTATTGGAGGAATTGACGGCCTTTCCCATCAACAGCAATGAGAAGATCGACCTGCTGGCATTGCGGGATTGGAAGTGATGCACTCCCCCAAAATGATGGCTAGAAAATCCGAGGGCGCTGGGCCCGACCCTGTTTCAAAGGATCGTTTCCAGCGCCCTCGGGCAAATATTGACCGAATGCCTATTGAGCCATCATTGCAGCACAATCTTTCGGATGTCGATCACATGGCTCTGTGAATCAATGAGATGGACGAAGTAGATGCCGTATCCGGTCCACGACGAGAGATTCACTGTGGTTTGCGCTTGATTGATCGGGGTCGAATAAACGACCTGCCCCAGCGAGTTGTAAATGCTGAGCGTATAGCCAGTCATCGTCGAGAAATTGCTGCCAAAATTGATTGTGATTTGGTCATTGGTGGGATTGGGGTAAATCTTGATCGAATTTTGGTAGATGGGAGGGAAGAAGCTCGTCAAATTCGCGTTGATGATGAGGGTATCGGTGACCGTGATCGTTTGGAAGCACAATCCTTCATTGTACAGAATTGAAACCTCTTGGTGCGAAAGGACGCGGTTGTAAACCCTGATATCGTCGAGCAATCCCGCGTAGGGGCGCGTCCCGGCGAAGCTGTTTCCGATCGTCAATGTGTCGCTCAAGGGCGCAGATTGCGTCAATGTAATCGGAATCGCTTGCGTGAGGATGGTGTCCTTGTACACAAACATCGAATCCAGCGATTGGCTCACAACCATTGTGACCAGGTGCCAATTGTTGTCGAAAACCGTGCTCCCGATGTTCGCGGAGTTGACATTGGTGCCGTCATAGGCGAGGCAGGAGAGGTCATTGTTGGCATTGTTGGCTTGGAAGGAAAACGGATAGGCCAGTGAAACCGCGGACTTGTGCTCGATGACCCTTGCCGATGTGCCGCCAATATTGGGATCAGCCGTCTTGACCCAAATCGCCACCGAATAATCCGAGGCAGTTTGGTCGATTTGCAGGATGTTGTTGGAGATGGGCGCCAAGAGTTTGCTGTCCACTCCGTTGAATTGGTAGGCAGAATTGGGGTTGCCGAAGCGATCCGGAACCAGGGTAGCGTTCGTCGGGATCCCATTGTTCCCGTAGCCCATCGCGTCGTTGGGATTGCCGTTGAAGGGAAACCAGCCGATCAGGCCGTTGGTGGGAATTTGCGCGCTCATTGTCAGCGAATAGGCCGTCAAGGCGAATAGGAGAAGTTTTTTCATTTTGTTGAATTGTTTTTGATGCAAATAAAGTTGGAGGTTGAGCCACGGCAATGGGAATTGTTTCCACATTTCGCCGTTACACAGGCCTCCGTTTCAAAGTATAAATTCGGTTGCGATTTTGACATCTCGTGTCACCAGATTGGCTTGAAAATGGGAAATCTTAAGCTACTTCTCCTCCCAAGTTGGTACATTTGGAGAAACACATTGACATGAGGAAATGTTGGTTCTGTGGATGGGTGGTTTTGATGTTGGCTTGCGGTTGCGATGCGCCGCAGCGTCCATCAGGGCCAATAGGTATCGCCAGGGCGATGTCGGATGAAAATTGGAGGAAGGCCCCTATGGAGCTCCTGATCACGGCGTCACCCGGGCCATCCATTGGGTACGCTTACGTTTTTGATTGCAAGGTCATCTCGGGAGCTGAGAGGAAGACAAAGGACAATCGCATTTCCATTACCGTCGAACCCAAGGAGGAAGACATCCTCAGGACATTTGAAAATGTCAAGCCTGAAGACACCTTACAGGCACGGTTCGAGTGGTTTCGTGACCATTGCGAGTACGCGCACATCCCAGTGACAGGATTTGTGGATGGGCATCGGACAGCATGGAAGCTTGTCTCAGTGCAACGATATGTTTCTTACCCATGAAAGCGACCGCTGTACTCGTGTGCCTCATGTTTTTCCTTCAAAATAGCTTGCTCTTGGCTCAGACCGAATTGCCCAGCCTGCACCTGAAACAGTCGATTCCGACAGGGGCATGCAACTCTTTTGCGTTTGGAAACCATAGTGATGTTTGGGCGACCAATGGAAACGGTTTTGCGCATATTTACGATGGCAGCAACGAGAAAAACGTCTTGCAATGGGGCGGACATTCTCCTGAAATGCGCTTTTCCCAGAATGATGATAGCCTTTGGTCGCATGACGTCTTGCAGGACGTGAATGGGGACAAGTGGAGAATCCCGTCGCAGGCTTGGGACCTTGATGGTCGGGGTGCCATCGTGAGTTCTTGTTATCCTGACGGCGAAAGCACCTTGGTTGGCTATGCAACCTATCGCCCTCGAAAAACCACGAGGATTGAGCCGCCCACCCCCAAAGGCGAGTTGCTCGTAATCGATCTGCAAACTGGCAGGCGACTCAGGGAGTTGAAAGTGGGCATCCATCGTGAGGAATATCTGAACATGGCTTGCGACGGCGATCGGGTTGCTGTAGGGCTGAACGACACGCTTTTTGTCTGGAATTGGCGAACAGGCGAAACTGTTTTCTGGACCTATATCGTGGAGGATTGGCTGAGCCCATTCATCGATTTCAGCTCGGACGGAAAGCATCTCGTTCTTGGCACAGTGGACTCAGGGG
>JAXLVK010000077.1:0-28842 GCA_046329055.1 Bacteroidia bacterium | reverse complement strand
AAGTCTTGAGCCTTTGATAGCCATGGGCATGCTGCCAGGTGTTTTTGTACACTTGATCTGTTTCAGGACCTTATGCTCATTCGAAGGACTCTTCTGGCGGTGTTGAGAATCCAATTCCTTCGGCATAGGCCAGAGGCCTTGTGCCGATCGGCTTCGGGCCGGAGGCCTTTCGCCTCAATTGAATCGGGTTCCGTACACGTCGCCGAACTTCTGCTTCGCGTAGCGGATGAAGTGGCTCACGTCCAATGGCTTGCCTGTCGCGAGGGTGCAGAGTCCCTCGCTGTCGTATTGGCGGCCGTGGGTGTGGATCTCTTGGTTCAGCCAGGTTTTGAGCGTGCCGAATTCGCCGCGGGCAAATTGCTGGTCGAGGCCGGGAATGCGCTCACGGGCGGTGTCCATGAACTGCGCGGCGTAGAAGCTGCCCAGCGAGTAGGTCGGGAAGTAGCCGATGCTGCCGTGGCTCCAATGGATGTCCTGCAGCAGCCCCTCTGCGTCATTGGGGACGGTCAGGCCGAGGTAATGCTTCACCTTGGAGTTCCAGAGCGAGGGCAAGTCGGCCACTTCCACCTCGCCGCCGATCAATGCATGCTCGATCTCGAAACGCAACGCCACATGGAAATGGTAGGTCAATTCATCGGCTTGGATGCGGATGAAGCCCCGCTCGACCTTGTTGGCGGCGCGGTAGCAGTCCTCGGGGCCACGGCCTTTCAGCTTGTCCGGGAACAATTCGCGGAAGCTCGGGAAGAAATGCTCCCAAAACTCGCGGCTGCGGGCGACATTGTTTTCCCAGAGGCGGCTTTGGGACTCGTGGATGCCGAGCGAGCAGTATTCCCCAGCAGGCAAGCCGAAATGCTCACCAGGAATGCCCATTTCGTAGAGCGCATGGCCGGTCTCGTGGATCGAGGAGTAGAGCATGTCCCGGATGTCATTTTCCAGCACCATGGTGGTGATGCGGACGTCCTCCGGGTTCAAGTTCATGGAAAATGGATGCGCGCTCAGGTCCTGCCGTCCATGGTTGAAGTCGTAGTTCAGCGTTTGCAGCACCGACCTGCTCCACTCCAATTGCGTAGCGGCGGGGATGGATTGCATGATCCACGCATCGTCGATCTGCGGCTGGGCAGCGATTTGGGGGAGGATTTCGCCGAGTTGGGCCTTGAAGGGCTCGAAGATTTGGCGGAGGCGGGATGAGGTCATGCCCGGCTCGTAGGATGCCATGAGTGCATCGTACGGATGCTCCTCGAAGCCATAGTAGTTGGCCTCTTCCCGCTTGAGCCGCACGATTTCTGCGAGGACAGGGGAGAAGATGCTGAAATCCTGTTTCTTCTTGGCTTCGACCCATTTGCTCAGCGCTTCGGACCGTATGCGGTTGCTCTCGATCACCAATTCCTTGGGGAGCTTGGTCATGCGGTCCATCTGCCAGCGTAGCGAGCGGTAGTTGCGCAGCTCGAAAGGGGAGAGGCTCTCCAATCCGGCATCTTCCACGGCCTTGAGCGCGTCCGCCACGCCGATCACCATCATGTCATGGTACATCCCGGACAGGGTCGCAATGGTTTCCGCACGGAAATTGGTGCCGCCGGGGGGCATCATGACCTCTTGGTCCCAGCTCAGCAATGCCATGGCGGAATTCAGATGCGCGGATTCCCGGATTTTTTCCTTCAGGTGTTCAAATGGCTTCATTTTGATTCTTGATTTTTCAATGCATGGATGAAAAGGCAGGCCCAAGCCACCAAAAATCCAATTCCTCCGATCGGGGTGATGGCCCCTAGCCAGCGGATATTGGTGATGGAGAGCAGGTAGAGCGAACCCGAGAAGATGAGAATGCCAGTGATGGCAAAGAATCTGGAGGCGCGAAGCAGTCCAGGCTCTGCGGCATTGCGGCCCAGCAAGCCCAGCACCAGCAACAATCCCACGTGGACGAATTGGTAGAGGACGGCGGTGTCCCAGGTGGCGAGTCGGTCATTGGCGGTGAGGGTGCCTTGGAGGGCATGCGCCCCGAACGCGCCCAGGGCGACGCCCAAGAACCCGAATAGTGCCGCCCAAGCGATGCTGCTGTCTTTCATGTTGTCTTGAGGTGTTTCATGGCGTCCGTCAAGCCGCCAATGGTCAGGGGATACATTTTCTCTTCGAAGATCTTTTCGATCATCTTGATGGACTGCGTGTAGTGCCAATGCTCTTGAGGCACCGGGTTCATCCAGACTGTGCGGGGAAATTGCTGACGCAGCCTTTGCAGCCAGATTATGCCCGCCTCGTCATTGTAATGCTCGACGCTGCCGCCTTGGTAGGTGATCTCGTAGGGACTCATGCTCGCATCGCCCACCACCACCACGCGGTAGTCCTTGTTGTACTTGTTCAGCACCTCCAGGGTCGGGATGCGGTCGGTCATGCGGCGGTTGTTGTCCTTCCAGACCGTCTCGTAGAGGCAATTGTGGAAGTAGTAATACTCTAGGTGCTTGAATTCGTGCTTGGCGGCGCTGAACAACTCCTCGCAGATGCGGATATGGTCGTCCATGGACCCGCCAATGTCGAAGAAGAGCAGCACCTTCACTCGATTGCGCTTGGAGGGCACCATGTGGAGGTCGAGGAGCCCGGCATTTTCGCTGGTCTTGCGGATGGTCTCGTCGAGGTCCAATTCATCGGCGACACCCTCGCGGGTGAAGACGCGTAGCCTCCTCAAGGCCATTTTCATGTTGCGGGTATTGAGTTCAACCTCGTCGCTGAGGTTGCGGAACTGCCGCTGGTCCCAGACCTTGATCGCCCTGCGGTGCCTGCTGCCCGCCTGCCCGATGCGGAATCCCTCCGGATTGTAGCCGTAGGCCCCGAAAGGCGATGTGCCGCCAGTGCCGATCCACCGGTTGCCGCCCTCGATGCCGCTCGTGCTGCTCCTCCAGCAATTGCCGGAACCGCTCCATGAGGGCCTCCAGACCGCCCATCGCCTCGATCATGGCCTTTTCCTCTTCGGAAAGGAACTTTTCTAAGTTCTTGCGCAGCCATTCGTCCGGGATATTGGCGACCGGATTGGTCGAGGGATGAGCTGCATGCCCTTGAAATAGTGCCCAAGAGCATGTCGAAGCGGTCGAAATGCTGCTCCTTCTTGATCAGGGTGGCCTTGGCGAGGTGGTAGAAATCCTCCACGCTGAACTCAGCTCCCCGACGAGTGCCTCCAACAGCGTCAGGTGCTCCCGGATGGTCACGGGCAGGCCATTGGATTTCAGCAGTAGAAGAAATCGATGAACATTCCGACAAATCTACATCACACCCCGTGACCAAACAGCGATTTTTGCGATTCGACGCAACATGATAGTAAAGCTATCGTATTTGGATATAAATCTTTCATTGATCCTTCAACTACATTTGCATCCTGACCTACGAATTCCCAATGAATCCCGCTCACCGCCAACCCCATCAAGGCAAAAAATCACCAGAAGCCTTTCCCCGAAGCGCGGAGGACCGCATGGCCAATTGGCATCCTCGACTTACGCCCTCAGGCTTGTCACTGGAAAGCAAGGACGGAGGATTCATCGCCATTGGGCAGAATCGGGAATATGGGATTGTGGTCGTGATGGGGGTGATCTTGGCATTGATACTCCTACTTACCGCCAGGTTTTGGATAGAGGGCATGCCAGTCGTGTTGAAAGTGCCTTTCTCTGCCTTCGTATTGATCGTCCTGCTTAACATGGCCTACCTTGTCTCCGCCAACTATTCGATTGCCATCAATGCCAATGGATTTGAATTCCGACGTTCGTTTTTGGGAATCACTTGGAGGCGGAGCCTGGCTTGGGAAAAGGTTCGCAAGTTGTCCGTCACCCGGCTCAAGACCTTGCGTGGTTCGGATGATTACCCTGACATGGAGCCTCGCAGTAGGGTAATCCCTCCGAAAATCAGGATCGAAACCCCAGAAAAGCGCTGGGAATTCGGCGGGTGGCTGCCAGATGCACATTTGCTGTATTTCCGCGACCTGATCCAGTATGGCTACGAGGCTTGGGTGAAGGCTGGAAAGCCCTGATCTCTCTTCATTTTTCGCCGATTTTCAAACGCAATTCAATTCAAGCACTATACCCATGTCCAACTTCGACAATTTGCCCGAGGCACGCCCTCGCCAGAAAAGTACCCGCACCAATGCTCCAGCGGCTGCGAAGCCAAGCCGCCCCGCCTATGAATTCCAGCGACCGGAGGATACCCCCAGTGGCGCCGCTTACAGAAAAACCGCCAACGGATTCATTGCCTCGGCGCCAGCAGGAACATGGCTGATGGGCCTGCTGACCTCATTGATCACCTTCGGATTGGGGGCCATGATCTGGAACACCAAGTCGGGGTGGGACGTGCCCATGAGCTTTTTCATCGTGGTCGGTGGATTGACGGTGATTTTCTTCGTTTTGGCGCTGTATTTCATCATTGGCAGGGTGAAAGTCAGCGTGAATGGTGATCGCTTGACCATTTCCAAAACGGTGCTCGGCGTCGGGCTTCCCCGCAATTTTCGCCTGTCCAAAATCCAGCGCATGCGCATCAAGAGCCGTTCGGGACAGCGTGCCCTGGGCTGGTTTGCCGCCTCGGAGGTGAAGGATCAGGTCTGCGAAATCGAGACCGACCGCGAGATCCGCATCTTTGGAGCACACCTGCGGGCTGAGCATCTGTATTACCTGCGCTACCTCGTGATCCAGGCCGCCAGGGCGCATACCGGCAAAGAGATTTGACAGCGCACTCGATTTCACCTCATATTTACAGCACCATGTTTCCACCAATACACCCGATGATGTCCAGCTTGCAATTGCCGCCAAGGCGCACCCGGCAGGGATGGAGGCGCTTCTAGCGATTTCCGTTCCCAAGGGAGTCCGCTTGACCCATGATCCGGAACAGGCCACTATTTCAATGGGAACCAAACTCTTTTTGGGTGGGATACTGGCCTTGCTGATCACGGGAGGATTGGTCGCTGCGCAGATGGCGAGCATGGGCCAGAAGTCGAGAATGCCGTGATTTTCCATGATTTCCTATGGTTTGTAATCGCCATCGCGGGCCTGATCGGAGTGGAATTCACCTTCCGGCGACAGCGCATCCGGATCAAGCCAGAAGGTTTCGTGGTGGCTCGGCCAGTCCTAGGGATCGCGATTTCACGCCGGACGATTTGGTGGGAGGAGGTGATATCGATCGGCGCGGGGGGCCAGTGTGGGCATGCAAGGCGGCGTTCCTGTTCCCATTGGTGCGGGCACAACCGGGGCGCATGAGGGAGTGGCATCCTCGTGCACATCAAGGCGACCTGCGGCAACGTGCGATTGGGAACCTACCTCAGCTCCGTGCAAAGGGCCTATATCCGTGAGGCATTGGCAGCGTATTGCATGGCTGGCAGGTCGTCGCTGAAGAGATTCAGAAACGAGCAAGCACCCCAGCCAATTGACAATCAATCGCTGATCTAGCGCCGCTTGATGCGGGCAAGGAGCATGTCCAGGTCGCGCTCATTCTTGAGCAAGGCCCCCACGTACTCCGGCAATCGTTTGGACAAATCGGTGTCCGCGAGTTCGGCAGGGGAGATCCGGGCCAGGATCAGCAGCTTCATCCAATCGATGAGTTCGCTCGTGCTAGGGCGCTTCTTGAGGCCATGGACCTCGCGCAGGTTGTAGAACACATCCATTGCCCGCTGGAACAGGTCGCCGTCCAGGTTCTCAAAGTGGACATTGACGATGGCTTGCATGGTCTCGCGCTCCGGGAAACGGATGTAGTGGAAGAAGCAGCGGCGCAGGAAGGCGTCGGGCAGCTCCTTTTCGTTGTTGCTCGTGATGATGACGACGGGGCGGTGCTTGGCCTTGACCGTCTTTTGGAGCTCGTAGCAGTAGAATTCCATCTTGTCCAGCTCCAGCAGCAGGTCGTTGGGGAACTCGATGTCCGCCTTGTCGATCTCGTCAATGAGCAGCACCACCCGCTTGTCGCTGTCAAATGCCTTCCATACCGGGCCGGGCTTGATGTAATGCGCGATGTCATTCACCTTTGGGTCACCGAGTTGGCTGTCGCGGAGGCGGGAGACTGCATCGTATTCGTAGAGGCCCTGCTGCGCGTTGGTGGTGCTTTTGACATGCCAGGTGTACAACTCCATGCCCAGCGCCTTGGCGACTTCGAATGCCAGCAGGGTCTTTCCGGTGCCAGGTTCGCCCTTCACGAGCAGGGGCCGTTCCAGGTGGATCGCCGCATTCACAGCCGTCTGCAACTCCCGCGTGGCGACATAAGTCTCGGTGCCGATGAAATTCATGGCGGCAAATATAGAGGGGATTTTCCCTAACTTTGGCCCTAAATCCGTGTCCCAGATGGCATTTGGCAAAAACAAAACCCTCCGCGTTGAATTCTACGAAGCCAAGAACGGCAGCATTGTCGGTTATGATGAAATGCGGCTCAAGGATGTCCCCGAGGACTTCGAGGCGGAGACTTGGGTGGAGATCGACGGCGACCGCTGGAAGGTTGTGGGTGTGGAGCCAAGCAAGCCCAAGAAGGCGCTAAAGTCCGGGACATTGGTGGTGCATGTGGAGCTGGTGAAGCGTAAGGAGGCGACCAAGGTGGAGGAGGCCAAGGCGGCACCGGTCGTGGAGGCGGTGAAGGAGGCGACGGTATTCGTGTCGCCATCGCGCGCCGACCAATTGCCAAGGATGTCCGGCAAGCGGGAGGACCTGCGCCTGCTGGAAATGGCGACTTGGGAGTGGCGGAACATCGAACTCACCCTGGCGGCCAACCGCGGCACGGTGTTGGAGGTCTTCGGCAAGATCAAGGAACTCGTCTCCCTCAATTCCACGGAGCGCGACGGCCGTACCTTCTACACCCGTCAATACGAGCGCTACGACATGTTTGCCCCGCTGCGTGGCACCAAGCTCAAGCTCGAGCAGATCATCATGGATTACTACCCGGCCGCCGTCGCAGTGGATGGACTCACATTCATGGGCAGCGATCAGGTGGCAAACTCCACATTTGTCTTCATGGTCGGCTCCGGGACAGTGTTTTATGGGCAGGAATTCGATGAGGTCGTACGCTACCTCGCATTGCATCGCCCCGATCAGTTGAAGGTGGAGGACTTGCGGGCGGATGCCGAGGTATTAGCCAGGCTGATGAAGAAAAAGGAGCTGATCCTCGTGGATTGGACCCTCCGGCAAATCGTGGAGCCACAAGGGAGGATGCATTGCTGGATTATCTGCTCGCTGGTTTTGCCAAGGATGCCATTGCGATCGCGAAGCAGGGTTGACGGTCAAGTCGTCCATCGTCCATGCGGAGGGCACTGCAGCGCCCGAGGTTGCAGCCAGGCCTCCAAGGCCGAGGAAGTGCCAGCCGTGGTGCCTGTGGTTGTGGAAACGGTTGTGACAGCCACTTGTGGTCCCGATTGCTCGGAAAACGCCGTGGAGAAGCAGGCTGTCGCTGAAGTTCCGGTAATGAACCTCCAGTCGCAGCAGAAACGCCAATTGCAGAAGTTCCCGCGAAGGAGGCGCCTGTTGCTGAGGAAACGCGAATTGCGGAAGTTCCCGAGAAGGAAGCGCCTGTTGCAAGGAAATGCCAATTGCAGATTCAGCGATTGTTCAGCCAGCAGCCGGGTGCCTTCGATGGAGGTTGTTCAACGTCACCAAATTGCCTACCCAGATGAGCCAGTTGTTGCTTTATCTTCGTTGCCATTGACAAGCCCGGTTCAGACGTCATCGGAATCACGCATGTGGGAGGGGAAGCCTTCCTTCATTCCGCCTTCTCCAAATTGCCTTCGACAGAAGTAGCCTCGCCATCATCGGAATTGCCTGTAGATGAGCCTGTCATTTCGCAAGCCACGGAATTGCCCACGACGACATAGGGACTCGACCAGTCTGCTGTGCAAAGTCCCATGTCGAACCTGTTGTCATAAGAGGAGATTTGTCATCGAGGGACGGAACCCGTTTTCACACTGTGGTTACGTGCCACCAAGGACCCCCACCCCCCCACAAAGTGGAAAGCACCATTGCTTCCGCCCTACGAGGAGCCGACACCCATCGATTTCCAGTGCTGGATGCGGAGCAGCTCACGCACACCGAGGGCGACTCTCCGACGGAGTGACCCTTCGGCAAGACCGCCGATTTTCAGGGCAATGAGGTTGGAGAGAATCCCCGCCGAAGCTTCAATGCGGGATTTTCGATTTTGGCCTTGTCGCCGGTCTTGTCACCAGCGCGCCGAGTTTGGTCGCACCCGAGTAACCGATCGAGATAGACAGCCAATCGATGAAAATGCGCCAATGATGTTCAGGCGCGCTTTCCAGACCTCGTTCATTTTGCGTCGGGTGAATCCCTTGCCAGCAACACGAACCCAAAGTAAACCCAAGTCCCAACGAATACCCCCATGAATAAGGCCAAAATCTGATGCCAACTGTCGTCACGATCCCTTCTGTCCGCAGGAAAACCACCGTCTGAATCCAGAAGATGAAGGTCATGGGGTTGCTCGCGCACAGGAAAAACCGTAGACGAAGTAGCCCCACATGCTCCTGTGATGCGCCTTGACGTCGGTTTCATGGTCGGTTTTGACCGGACGCGTGCTCTTGTAGATGGTATAGATCCCCATGAAAAGCAGCACCGGAATGAAGAGAAAATACAGGATGCTCATGATCCCGAGCTTCTCCAAGATGGGCGTGAGGCCAAACATCGGCACCGCGCAATAGATCGCCTCCGCGAGGATCGCCCCGAAACCGATCATGTATCCGGCCCTGCGGCTATCGTTCAAGGTCGCCTGGAAAACGGCCATGTTCACCCCGCCAATGGGGATCGAGATGATAAAGCTGAACGCGATCGAATAGAGAAATATGGAGATGTATTCCAGCACGCGGCCTTTTTTTGTCCAGAGGGTTATGCCTCCCGCCCAAAATTAACATACAATTCCAAAACGCAATGTGTCATGGCAAATCCACTGTGTTTTTCAATCGAGGAGAGCGAGGTTTCGTCACCAAGACACAAAGGCACTAAGCCGTAGGCTGGTCTTGGTGCCTTCGTGGCGAAAAAACTAGGATCACAATCAAACCGCCTTGCGCTGACTCGGATTGTTGAAGACAAAGCCCCGCTGCTGCTCGTCCTCGAACCAATCGATCTCCATGCCCAGCACATACATGCTCTGCGCCCGGTCGATCAGCACCTGCAAGCCCTCCACCTCGTAGCGCAGGTCGGCCTCACGCGCCTGGTCGAAGCCCAACAGGTAGCTCACGCTTGCACATGCAGGCCCTCCTCCGCGCACACCCACCCGCAAGCAATAGCCCTCGGGCACACGCTGTCCCTCGATCACATCGCGGATGGCTTGCAGGGCAGATGGGGTGATGCTGAGTGCAGATGTAGCCATTGAAAACTGTCGATTTTCCACCAGACGAAAGTCGCCCGGACTGTTTCGATTGAACCAATAAACCCCTAATTTCGGTCGCTTGTTTCGATAATCCCAAATCTTATGGCCGATTCACTCTCCGATGCCTTTCCACCTGTCTCCAAGCAGGAATGGGTGGACAAGATCGTGAGCGATCTAAAGGGCAAACCCTACGAGAAACTGGTGCGAACCTCCGAGTCCGGCGTGCCTATCGCTCCGGTTTACATGGCGAGCGACCTGCCTGCCGACATTGCTGCGACCTATCCGGGGATGAACGATCACCGCCGTGGGCATTCTGGAGCGATGGCGATCGGGCAGGGGGGATGGATCACAGCATTGGATTTTGCTGGCGAGCAATTGGAGGACTTGGAGGCGATCAAGGCGCATTTCGTCCAAGACATGGATGTGAACGTGCGCGGCCTGCGGCTGGTCTTGAATGGGGGATTGAGAGGCGCTCTTTCCGAAAATGCCCGCGGTTCTGGCCTAGTGCTCGACAATTGGGGAGAATTGGAGTCTGTGGTGGAGTGGGCCAACGCGAACGGCATCCTCCTGTACATCGAGGCTGGAGACGCAGCGATTGACTTCTTGGATTCCGGGTTGCTGGGGCGGATTTCCGGTGCATTGGACTTGAATCCGATGCTCTGGAAGGGAAACAACGGGCCCCATGATGAAGCCATCGCCCTTTGTGCGAGAGCCGCTTTGCAATTGGGCGGGAAAAGTGATTTCCTCCTCTTCCAATTGGGGCTGAAGGAACTGGAGCTGGCGGGCGCGAATGCAGTGCAGCAGATTGCGTTCGCCCTTGCAATGGGGAGCGACTTGGTGGATCGATTGGGGCAAAATGGAGTGGATGCCAGCGCGGTGTTTGACCTGACTTCTGTTCATTTCCCGGTTTCCACGGACTTTTTCGAGGAAATCGGCAAGTTCCGGGCCTTCCGCATCCTCTGGAACAGGCTGCAAGCCGCTTGGGGAATTGACCAATCAGAGCGCTCCACATACTTGATTGCCTCGTCGGCGCTATCGACGGAAACGCTGGCCGATGCCCACGTGAACCTGCTCCGGCATACCACGCAGGCCATGGCCGCCGCGATCGGGGGTTGCAAGGTCATCTCCATCGCTGCCCATGATGCCGCTACCGGAAAATACGATCCCGAAGCCGTCCGCCTCGCGAGGAACATCCAACTGGTCCTCAAACACGAGTCGGATTTTTGGGAAGCTGATCGATGTGGGAGGAGCCTATTTCGTGGAGGAAATGACCGAACAATTTGCCGACCGGGCTTGGAAGATGTTCCAGGAAATCCGAGACGGCAGGAGGCTGGTGTGCGTTGCCGCTGGCAATCTGGAGCTGGCCCTCGCGAATTCACGCAGCCGCCGGGCACAGGCAGTCCGCACAGGCAGCCGCCCGATCCTCGGCACGAACCTCTATGCCAATGAGAAGGAAAAGCTCGGGCACTGCCGCGAAACCCATAGCGAAAGGGCTCACGCACAGCGCCATTTACCAGCGCACCCGCCGTTTGGGCGCAGCCTTGGGGGTATCAGGATCTGGATTTCGCCAATCATCGGCTTTCTGAGGAATACGAATACTCCGTCAACAGGCAGCCGCGCGGATCCATTGAAAATGCGCGCCTTCCTGCTGACCTATGGCGATCCTGATGCGATCAGCAAGAGCCACATTTGCCCGCAACGTGTTGGCAGCTGGGGATTTACCTGCTTTGAGAATCCCCATCCGGAATACCTCGCCGCAACCGTCGCGAATGCCGACGTGCTGGAGCCCAGCATCATCGTCCTCTGCGCAGCGGATGCAGACTATTTCAGTACGGGTGCTGAATGGATGTCATCGTTCGTGCCGCATTGCCGCAGGCATCCTTCATCCTCGCTGGCAAGCCTGAAGGCTGGGAGGCCCTGAAGCGCACGGCATCGTGGGGAGCCGATCCTTCCGCAGGCATGCACCGCGTGGCATTCTTGCAAAAATGGGTGGCACAAGCTGCCGGAAAGGAGGCACAAGCATGAAACCGGATTTCAACAAAATCGATTGGCGGGAGGAAAACAAGGGCAGCCTGAACGAATGGTGGAATGCCGCTGCCGATGAATTCAAGCAGATCAGCACCGCCAACTGGGGAAAGCGCCGAAGGCATCCAACAATGGCCGCTCTACACTGCAGCCGACCTGGAGCATGTCGGGCACCTGAACGCTATGCTGCTGGATTGCCGCCCTATCTGCGCGGCCCGTATTCCTCGATGTAGCCTCGCCTACCATCCGCCAATACGCGGGCTTCTCCACGGCAGCCGACAGCAATGCATTCTACCGCCGCAACCTCGCCGCTGGGCAAAAAGGCCTTTCCGTGGCATTTGACCTCTCGCGACACACGGCTACGACAGCGATCACCCCCGAGTCAAAGGAGACGTGGGCATGGCGGGAGTGGCGATCGACACCGTGGAGGACATGAAGCTGCTTTTTCGACAGGATCCCCCTCGGCGAGATGTCAGTTTCCATGACCATGAACGGCGCGGTGTTGCCGATCATGGCATTCTACATTGTCGCAGCGGAGGAGCAAGGCGTGCCCCCGGAAAAGCTGAACGGCACCATCCAAAACGACATCCTCAAGGAGTTCATGGTGCGGAACACCTATATCTATCCGCCCGGCCCCTCCATGCGCATCATTGGCGACATCTTCGCCTATTGCAGCCAACGAATGCCCAAGTTCAATCCCATCTCCATCAGTGGCTACCACATGCAGGAGGCGGGCGCGACGGCGGACATCGAGCTGGCTTATACGCTGGCGGATGGCCTCGAATACATCCGCACGGGCCTCAAGGCAGGATTGACCATCGACGATTTCGCGCCCCGGCTCAGCTTCTTCTGGGCCATCGGGATGAATTTCTACATGGAAATCGCCAAGATGCGGGCCGCAAGGCTGCTTTGGTCGCGCATTGTGAAGCAATTCAACCCCAAGAATCCGAAGTCCATGTCGCTGCGGACGCATTGTCAGACGAGCGGATGGAGCCTTACCGAGCAGGATCCCTTCAACAATGTCGCTCGGACCTGCATCGAGGCCATGGCAGCGGCATTTGGCGGGACACAGAGCCTGCATACGAATGCATTGGACGAGGCGATTGCCTTGCCCACAGACTTTTCGGCCCGGATCGCGCGGAACACGCAGATTTACATCCAAGAGGAGACCGGAATCATCCGCGTGGTCGATCCATGGGGCGGGTCCTATTATGTGGAGCGCCTCACCCATGAGATTGCAGAAAAGGCCTGGGCATTGATCCAAGAGGTCGAGGAAATGGGCGGCATGGCCAAGGCCATCGAGTCCGGCTTGCCCAAAATGCGCATTGAGGAGGCAGCCGCTCGCAAGCAGGCACGCATCGACGCAGGCAAGGACGTGATCGTGGGCGTGAACCGATACCCACCCGAGAACCCTACCAAGATCGATATCCTTGAAGTGGACAATGCCGCCGTCCGCCAAGGCCAAACGGAGCGCATCGCGCAAGTGAGGGCTACCCGAAACAGCGCGGCGGTGGAAATCGCCTTGCTCAAGATCACCGAATGTGCAGAAAGCGGGGAAGGGAACCTGCTAGAGCTTTGTGTGAAAGCTGCCCGTCACCGGGCTACGCTCGGAGAGATTTCGCTCGCAATGGAGCAAGTCTTTGACCGCTACAAGGCCGTGGTGCATTCCATCGCCGGGGTTTACGCACGGGAAGCCATGGATACTGACAATTTCACCGAGGCAAGGCGCTTGGCCGATCGCTTCGCAGAACTAGAGGGGCGCCGTCCCCGGCTCATGGTCGCCAAGATGGGGCAGGACGGACACGACCGCGGCGCGAAGGTGATCGCGACGAGCTTTGCCGACCTGGGATTTGACGTGGACATCGGGCCGTTGTTCCAGACGCCGACCGAGGCGGCCATGCAAGCCATTGAGAACGACGTGCATATCCTTGGGGTGTCGAGCCTCGCGGGCGGGCACAAGACTTTGGTGCCGGAACTGATCGGTGCGTTGCAGGAATTAGGAAGGCCGGACATCATGGTGGTCGCTGGTGGAGTGATCCCACAGCAGGACTATGCGTTCCTGTATGAGGCTGGTGTCGCCGAGGTATTCGGGCCGGGTACGGTGATCCCCGTGGCCGCGCAGAAGGTCCTGAATCGCCTGCTCGCTGATCTGGAAAAATAATCCTTCATGGCCGCAAGACTCAGTCCCGAAGCCTATATCCAAGGCGTCTGCAATGGCGACCGCATGGTCCTGAGCCGTGCGATCACCTTGGTAGAGAGCACCTTGCCCTCTGACAGAGCATTGGCGGCGGAAGTATTGACTGGTTGTCAGGCCCGTGTAAAGGAAAGCTTCCGGCTCGGCATCACCGGCGTACCGGGCGTGGGCAAGAGCACATTCATCGACGCATTTGGTACTCACCTCACCGAGCTTGGGCACCGGGTGGCGGTTTTGGCTGTGGATCCGAGCAGCGGTCGCAGCCATGGCAGCATCCTCGGCGACAAGACGCGCATGGAACGGCTGTCACGCAATCCGATGGCCTACGTGCGTCCATCTGCGAGCAGCGGCTCCTTGGGGGGCGTGACCCGTGCGACGCGAGAGGCGATCCTGCTTTGCGAGGCTGCGGGATACGACTATATGATAGTGGAGACAGTCGGGGTGGGGCAGAGCGAAGTCGCGGTGCATGGCATGGTGGACTTTTTCCTGCTGCTCATGCTCGCCGGTGCCGGAGACGAGTTGCAGGGCATCAAGAAAGGCATCATGGAGATGGCTGACGGCATCGCGATCAACAAGGCAGATGGGGAGAACCTGGAACCCGCGCGAATGGCCAAGGCAGAGTATGCAAGTGCCTTGCACCTGTTTCCACTGCCGCCGAGCGGTTGGCAGCCTAAGGTCAGCACTTGCTCAGCCATGACCGGAGCGGGCATTCCGGAACTCGCGCAGACAATCGGACAATTCAGGATGGAAGTGGGGGCGAAGGGATATCTGCAGCAACGCCGAAGGGAGCAGGCCAAGTCTTGGATGCATGAAACTATCGGCTACATGCTCCTGGACCGCTTTCGGAGCACCACGAAGGTGAAGGAGGCGCTGCCCGAGATGGAGGCCGCCGTAGAGGCAGGAAAAATTCCACCAACAGTCGCCGCCACTCGGCTGATTGATTTATATTTGCAGCCCTCCGAGGGTTGACCCCTCCGGAACACCCTCAAGAACCCTTTGCTTTTCGCTGAAATGAAAGCCACAGAAGTGATACTGGAACTGCTGAAATACATTGTGCCGGCCGGATTCGTATTGGGTACGGTTGCAGTGATGCTGCGGGAACGTCAGAAGAAGGAGGAGCTGCGTCAGCGGTACAAAGTGTTCCAGGGGGCATTGTCGCAGATTGTTCCGCTGCGTTTGCAGGCTTATGAGCGGGCATTGTTGTTCTTGGAGCGCATCAGCCTTGAGAACCTGATTCTGCGTGTGGATGGCCGCGGCAAGTCTGCAAGGGCCTTCCAAATGGAGATGACCTCCGAAATCCGTGCAGAGTTTGAGCACAACCTCACGCAACAGCTCTACATCGACAGTGAATCCTGGGATGCAGTGGTGCGTGCGAAGGAGCAAACGATTGGATTCATCAACACGGTAGGCAGCGCTATGCCGCAAGAGGCGTCCGGGATGGACCTGGGCAAAATCCTGCTCCGCGAGATGATCAAAACCGAGACCGTGGGTCCTCGTGAGGCGATCCTACACCTGAAGCGCGACGTCCAGAAGATGTTCCGTTTCGGGGCCAATGATTGACCAAAATCAGCCGTGCCGGGGGTATGTGGATAACCGCATGAACTGGCAAGTCGCCCTGTCCGTCAAATGGAGTTATCCACATTTTTATTGTTGAAAATGGAAGGCGGTCAGGAGTAGGCGATTAGGGAAAAGTGGAAAAGATAAAAATTTCATAAATTGCTGTAAATCACGATGTTTGGCTTTGAAGTATATGAAGTTATTTGATTTTCAGGGGCTTGGTTTTAGCGTCTGTGGCTGCTAAAAAATGTTCCTGAGCAAGTTTTTTTTGTGGAAATATTTCAACAACTTTGAAGCCTTTGTAAGGGAATTAATGTCAACACAAGCGGGTGAATAACCCCGGTAAGTTATACCTGTTATTGCCTGTTTACTCGTAATCAGACCTGAGGTATTTTCAATGAATTTGGACCACAAGGAAATATGGGAGCGTTGCCTGGAGGTGATCCGGGACAATATCAACCAGCAGAGCTTCAAGACATGGTTTGAACCCATCGAGTCGCTCAAACTGGAGGATAATGTTCTGACCATTCAGGTTCCCAGCCAATTCTTCTACGAATGGCTGGAGGAGCACTACGTTTCCCTTTTGCGCAAGACGATCAAGCATTTCCTCGGCCCGGACGGCCGCTTGGAGTACTCGATCATCGTTGAGAACAATTTGGATGACGGTCGCAAGTATGCGATCAACATCCCCACGTCGAGCCGTGAGGTGAACACCCGCAACCCTGCGGTGTCCATGCCAATCAATATTGGCAAGTCGGTGCCCAATCCCTTCGTGATCCCCGGGATCAAGAAGATCAACATCGACTCCCAGCTCAACCCCAATTACACCTTTGAAAACTTCCTTGAGGGTGATTGCAACCGCCTCGCTCGTGCAGCAGGTTATGCCGTCGCCACCAAGCCCGGTCAGACCGCCTTCAACCCCCTCCTGATCTATGGAGGTGTGGGCCTCGGCAAGACCCACCTCGCCCAAGCCATCGGCAACGAGGTGAAGACCCAATACCCCAACAAGATTGTCCTGTACGTCTCCTCCGAGAAGTTTTGCAACCAATTCGTGGAGGCGATCAAGAACAATACCGTGAACGACTTCATCAGCTTTTACCAGCTGATCGACGTCCTCATCGTGGATGACATCCAGTTCTTCTCCGGCAAGGAAAAGACCCAGGACCATTTCTTTCATGTCTTCAACCACCTGCACCAAGCAGGCAAGCAGATCGTTCTCACCAGCGACTGCGCCCCCAAAGACCTGAAAGGCATGGAGGAGCGTCTCCTCTCACGGTTCAAGTGGGGACTCAGCGCCGACCTGCAATTGCCCGATTACCACACCCGTGTGGCGATCCTCAAGAGCAAGATGTACAAGGATGGTATCGAGCTGCCTGCCGACGTCATCGAGTACATTGCCCACAACATCACGAGCAATGTTCGTGAGCTTGAGGGCGCGCTGATCAGCTTGCTCGCGCAGAGCTCGCTGAACAAGCGTGAGGTGGACTTGGACCTCGCCAAGCAGATGCTGAAGAACTTCATCAAGAACGTCAGCCGCGAGATCTCCATCGATGCGATTCAGAAGCTGGTTTGCGAGCACCTGACCGTGGACCAAGACCTGCTCCGCGCCAAGACCCGCAAGCGGGAGATCGTCCAGGCTCGTCAGATTTCGATGTTCTTCGCCAAGGAGCTGACCAAGGCTTCCTTGAAGACCATCGGGATGCACTTCGGCGGCCGCGACCACAGCACCGTGATCCACGCAGTTCAGACCGTGAACGACTTGATCTCCATCGACAAGGAGTTCCGCAAGAACATCGACGACATCAAGAAAAAGATTTCCATGAGCCTGACCTGAGAGGGGAGGGTTTGAAAAAAGAAAAGCGAGGCCCGGAAGCCTCGCTTTTCTTTTTTGGGGATGTCGATCACTCCACCTCCACCGTCACAATCTTTTTCCGGCCCTTCTTGTCCAGCAGGAAGCGCTCTTGGTAGATCATGATCGCGGTGCGGCCCACGTCTTGGACGTAGTAGTAGTTGAATCCAGCAGTGAGCACCGCGCCGATGCCGGGGATCGAGGTGATGGCTTTGCGGGCGAGGGTCTCCTTCACGATCTGATTGATGATGATGCGGGAGATGTTGATCGCGGCGTTTTTGCCGAATTGGTTGCGGGTGAATTCCGAGCCGACACGTGAAATGCCATCGGGGTGCTCCTCCTCGTATTGCTTCAGCTCAAGCAGGGCGGCTTCCTTGGCCTCCGAGCTCGATGCGGTCGCGATCTTGAAGATGTGGAGCATGTACCCGACCTCAAATGGCTCGGCGCCCTCCTCGGAGGAAGGCTCCACACGGTAGCCGAAGCTCAAGCTGATCTGATACAGCATCCGGAAGTTCAACACGAACAGCGCCGGCAGATCCGCCAGCAATCCTGCCCAGCCCAGCAACCCTGTGCCGAAGCCTTCAGCGGCTGCGAGACGAGTATTGAACTTGACGAATTCCTCAGCGACGTGGTTGAGGTCGAAGACCGAGGCCTTTTGCAACTCCAAAATGGTGGTGCTGTCGATTTCGAACTCCTTGGTCGCTTTCAGGACTTCCTCTTCGCGGACCGTCCATTGGGAGGCATCTTGGAGCTTCTCGGCGATCTTCTCACTCACCGCGCTCATTTTGCCTTGGATGTCATCGGGGATCAGTTTCCCGGCTGCCCAGATGAGGGGCTTTGTCGCGATATGTGTGGCAGAATTGAGAAAGCCGGGTCCAGTTTCTTTCCAGCCTTCTATGTCTTGGAGGAGCTTCTGCTCCGTTGAGTTCAGTTTCGCCATCGGCAATTCCTTGGGTTTAGAGATGATTTCGTATTTTACCCCGGTTTTTGGATAAAGTTACATCAAAATTCAGCAGCGCATCAGATGAAATTCGGTACCAAGGCTATACATGCGGGTGTGGAACCCGATCCTTCGACAGGGGCGATCATGACCCCGATCTTCCAAACCAGCACCTACGTGCAAGCCGCCCCCGGCGACCACAAGGGCTACGAATACTCCCGCACCCACAATCCCACCCGGACTGCGCTGCAAAACACCCTCGCCGCTCTGGAGAATGGCAACTTCGGTCTCTGCTTTGCCACCGGCATGGCCGCCGAGGACACCATCATGAAGATCCTGCAGCCCGGCGACGAGGTGATCTCCACCAATGACCTCTACGGGGGCAGCTTCCGCCTCTTCACCAAGGTCTTCCAGCCCTACGGGATCAAGTTCACCTTCGTGAACATGGCCGACCTCGGTGCTGTCCAGGCCGCGATCACCCCCAAGACCAAGCTCTTCTGGGTGGAGACCCCCACCAACCCGACCCTCAACATCGTCGATATTGCCGCCATCGTGGCCCTGGCCAAGGGCTGCGGCGCCTTGACGGTGGTGGACAATACCTTCGCCTCGCCCTATCTCCAGAATCCGCTGGACCTGGGCGCGGACATGGTCATGCACAGCATCACCAAGTACATCAGCGGCCACAGCGACGTGGTCATGGGCTGCGTGGTCTTGCGTGATGCCGACCTGCATGCGCGCCTCGCCTTCCTCCAAAACGCCTGTGGCGCAGTTCCCGGCCCCATGGATTGCTTCCTGGTGCTGCGCGGCATCAAGACCCTGCACCTCCGCATGCGCCAACACTGCGAAAACGGCAAGGCGATCGCGAATTGGCTGGCCAATCACCCCAAGGTGGATCGGGTCTATTACCCCGGCTTGGCGAGCCATCCCGGCCATGAGGTAGCGAAGCGCCAAATGCGTGACTTCGGCGGCATGGTCTCCTTCACGCTCAAAGGCGATGATATGGAGGAGGCCAAGCGCGTGCTCAGCAGCACGAAACTCTTCTCCTTGGCAGAGAGCCTGGGCGGCGTGGAGTCGCTGATCGGGCATCCTGCGACCATGACCCATGCGAGCATCCCGAAAGAGGAGCGCGAAAAGGCTGGACTCAAGGATTCGCTCATTCGCCTCTCCGTGGGCGTGGAAGATGTCGAGGATTTGATTGAGGACTTGAAGCAAGCCATCGGCTGACCCGATGGGCGAACTTGCACTCCTGGGATCCGTTGCGCTAGGGCCGATCGCCATCCTCTTCACGATTGTCTTTCTGCTTGACCGCTACGACCGGGAGCCGCTCAAACTCCTGATTTTGTCCTTCTTGTTCGGGGTGATCATCGCCGTGCCTGTGGTGTACGCTGAGATCTACCTCAAGCTGGCATTTCAGATCACCCAGGACGACGGCAACTCCTTCGGGACCACGATGTTGCTGGCATTTGTGGTGGTGGCGCTGTCCGAGGAGGGATTCAAATTCCTGGTCTTGCGACTGTATGCGTACCCGCGAAAGGCTTTCAATGAACCCTTCGACGGCATCATGTATGCGGTTGCGATTTCCATGGGCTTTGCGGCGATCGAAAATGTGCTCTATGTCTATGGGGGAGGCTTGGTCGTGGGCCTTGTCCGGATGGTCACTGCGGTGCCTGCGCATGGGATGTTCGCGCACCTGATGGGCTACTTCACGGGCCTCGCCAAATTCGCAGAGGGGCGTGGCAAACGCATCGGGTTGTTGCTTCTGGGCTTGTTCTTGGCGGTTTTGGCGCATGGCCTCTACGATTTCTTCCTGATGTATGACTATGCCGCATTCTCGGTCTTCAGCCTGGTCGTTCTCGTGGTGATCTTGGTTCTGGCGATCCGAGCCATCCGTGCACACCGCAAGCGATCGCCTTTCCGCAATCGTCCTGCATGAGCAAGGTGGATCCGGGGATCAAGGCATTGCTGGATGAGAAGCTGCTGGAGTTCAATCGGCCGGGTTTCATCGAGGCGGATCCTGTGGCGGTGCCGCATCGGTTTTCCCGCAAGGAGGACATCGAGATTGCTGGATTCTTGGCGGCGACGATTGCTTGGGGACGGCGCGACCTGATCGTGCGGGCTGGTCATGGGATCATGGATTTGATGGACGATGCGCCCTACGAATTCGTGACCGGGGCAAATGAGGAGGAATTGGAGCGGCTGCGAGGATTTGTTTACCGGACATTTCAGGGAATTGACTTGCTGGGGCTGGTACTAGGCCTGCGGAGGATCTATGCTGAGTGCGGGGGCTTGGAGACAGTGATGGCTTTGGCGGAATCCGACACGGATACTGGCCCGGGTATCCTGCGACTGCGCCGGGAAATGCTGGCCACAGAAGGCTTTGCAGGGAGAACGGCCAAGCACATCGCCAATCCAGAGGCCGGGGCGTCAGCGAAGCGGCTCAACATGTTCCTTCGTTGGATGGTGCGGCGCGATGGGGCAGGAGTGGACTTTGGAATTTGGAAGTCGGTGCGGCCGGATCAGTTGATCTGCCCGCTGGATACGCATACGGGGACGGTGGGGCGCAAGCTGGGATTGCTCACGCGGAAGCAGGATGATTGGCGGGCTGCGCTGGAGCTCACGGAGGCTTTGCGAAAGATGGATCCCACCGATCCTGTCAAATATGACTTCAGCTTGTTTGGGCTGGGGATATTTGAGAAGTTCTGAATCAGTTGATAGGTGACAGTGGATAGTTGACAGCGCCGAACTGCTCCGTCGAATGGATGATCGATATGGGGTTGGGTGACTGCCCTTGTTCATCCTTGGATGCTGAGGGGCGATTCGGCGGCGAGACCAAATGAAATACTAACATTTTGTCGGGGTGCAATGAAAGATTGGTCAATTTTATTATTTTCCTACCCGGAAAAGGACTGACTTAATTGGAACCCCAAGCTCGGCTATCGCGGAAGGCGCTCAGATGGATCGTACTTCCTCTCCTGTTGTTTTGTTATGGCATTGCTGCTGGACAAATGGTGCAGGAGAGGGATTCCCTGCTGCGCACATTTGAGGGCATACAGAACGATTCGTTGCGCCTGGACTCGATGATCGTGGTGGCGGGGCAGCTGGGATTTGGAGGAAACGTGCCGCTGGGCATGTGGTTGGCTGAGGAGGCAGGCAGGATTGCGCATGAGGTGGGGCAGGAGGAATGGGAGGCGATTTCGGCATTGACCGTCGGTTCGATCTATCACTTCGTGGGCTCGGAAGACAAGGCGCTGGCGAAATACCTTTGGGCACTGAATTTTTCGGACAGCGTGGGCTATATCACTGGGCGGGGCATGGCATGGAACGATATCGCGAGTGTTCAGTCCCAGGAGTATCATTTTGCGGAAGCTCTGTCCAGCCTACGCAAGGCCCGGGCGGACTTTTTGGAGGTCAAGAATGCGCGTCGCGCGGCAGGTGTGATGGTGAACATCGCCTCCGTGAGCGTGATCAAGCAGTTTGACAAGGCAGCATTGGCGGCGGGATTCTGCGATGAAGGAAATTCCACGATGAACATGCCCATGGAGCGCGGCGTCCTTTACATGAACATGGCCAATGCCTATCTGGAGCAAAAAATGCCTGCGAAGGCGCGGGAATCCTCGGACCTGTCGCTGAAGTATGCGGAGATCGCTGGCGACATCTATGTGTCAGGGCGCGCCTTTATCGGGGGCAAGCCGTTTCAATTGGAGGATGCGACTGGCGCTGAGGATGATGTCTTATACCGCGATCAATGCGAAGGAGTTGGGAGTGCCGAACCTGGTGTCGAGGGGCTACAAGCAGCTCGCCGATTACGCGAAGGCGCAAGGCAAAATGGGCGTGGCCTATACGTGGCTGGAAAAGACATTTGCGATTGAGGATTCCATGCACACGCAGGAGAGGAACTCCGCCCTGGCGAACATGCAGGCATTGCATGCGGTGGTGCAGCTGAAAGGATGCCGAAATCGAAGTCCTGAACAAGGACAAGGCCGTTCATGATGCGAACCTGAGCAAGCAAACCGCTACCTCAATACCATGCTCTTTGTGGGATTGGGCACTCATGCTGGTGATCGTGGGCTTGCTGGTCTGGATCAATTTTCAGCGGCGTCGATCAAACAGGGAATTGGGCCGGATGAACGCGCAGGTCTTGCAACAGCAGGCGGAAATGGTGGTCCAAAACCAGGTTCTCAAGGCTCAAAATGAACGATTGGAGGACCTGAACCGCGAAATGGACGGAATCCTGCATGTGGTCGCGCACGACCTGAAGGCGCCGCTCAATCAGACGGTGGGGCTCGCGAACCTGATCCAGATTTCCGGGGACCTCAATGCCGACCAAGTCAAGTACACGGAGATGATCGCCAAGGTGGCTGACAATGCCGGACGGCTTGTGCGCGACTTGGTGGAAATCAGCATGTTGGAGTCCGAAAAGACGCAAATGCAATCGGAGGAAATCGAATTGTCGAGCTTCTTGGCGGAGTCGATGGCGGGCTTTCAACGTGAGGCCGAGCGCAAGAGCATCGAATTGCGGGTGGAGGCTCCGGATGCCGAAATGAAGGCTACTGTGGACCGGGGATTTCTGGTGCGTGTGCTGGACAATCTGGTTTCCAATGCATTGAAGTTTTCGCCCAAGGGGCGGATCGTAAAGGTGCGTCTCACCGCGCGTGCTGATGGGGCGCTGTTCGAGATCACGGACCAGGGGCCTGGCATGTCGGCGGAAGACAAGGAGAAGATGTTCAAGAAATTTCAGCGGCTGAGCGCACGGCCAACGGCGGGTGAGAGTTCGACGGGATTGGGATTGGCGATCGTGCATGCGCTTGTGGGGCGGATGCGGGGACGAATCGAGGTGGAGAGTGAGGTGGGAGTGGGGACCGTGTTCCGGGTTTGGGTGCCGCTGGTGTGATGGGGAACTTAGTTTTGAACCGCAAAGGCGCAAAGGGCGCGAAGGATCCGCTCGGAATTCGGGTGGATAACCGCAAAGGCGCAAAGGGCGCGAAGGATCCGCTGGGAATTCGCATTGAGACACTGAGACAACGATGAGACAAGATCGCCCAGGTGCGCGGCTGCGGGGCTGGATGGGGGCTGCTTTAAAATCTGAAGCTCCATTCTTCCCGGTTGGGTTGGAATGGAGCTTCATTGATTTCTGCCGCGAGTGGCGGACAATCTGATTCTAGATGATTCGGGTCGCAGCTACTGAAGGCCGAAGGCCTCTCAGCAGAAAGGAGTCCTTAGCCGCGCTTGCCGCGCATCATCGGCATATTGTTCATGGACATGCCCTTTTCGCTGAGCTTGTTCATGGTCTTCATCATCTTTTTCATCTCGCCGAATTGCTTCAGGAGTTGGTTGACTTCCTGCACGGTGGTGCCGCTACCGTCGGCGATGCGCTTGCGGCGGCTGCCGCTGATGAGGGCCGGATTCGCACGCTCCTCCTTGTTCATGGATTGGATCATGGCCTCGATGTGCTTGAAGGCGTCCTCAGGGATGTCCACGTCCTTGAGCGCCTTGCCCACGCCGGGGATCATCCCGAGCAGGTCCTTCATGTTGCCCATGCGCTTGATGGTCGCGAGCTGCTTGAGGAAGTCGTCGAAGTCAAACGCGTTCTGACGCAGCTTCTTCTGCAAGCGCAGGCTTTCTTCCTCATCAAATTGCTCCTGTGCGCGCTCGACGAGGGTGACCACGTCACCCATGCCCAAAATCCTGGAAGCCATCCGCTCAGGGTGGAAGCGGTCGAGGGCATCCATCTTTTCACCGTTGGAGATGAACTTGATGGGCTTCTCGACGACAGTGCGGATGGAGATCGCAGCACCACCACGGGTGTCACCGTCGAGTTTGGTGAGGACCACGCCGTCAAAGTCGAGGCGGTCGTTGAAGGCCTTGGCGGTGTTGACCGCGTCCTGACCTGTCATTGCGTCCACCACGAAGAGGATTTCGTCCGGGGTGATCGCAGCCTTGACAGCGGCGATCTCGTTCATCATCTTCTCGTCCACCGCCAAGCGGCCCGCGGTATCCACGATCACCACGTCCTTGCCATTCTTGCGGGCATGGTCGATGGCGTTCTTCGCGATCTGGACGGCGTCCTTGTTTTCGGGCTCCTTGTAGATGTCCACACCCACCTGCTCGGCGAGCACAGTCAACTGATCGATGGCCGCCGGACGATAGACGTCACAGGCAACCACGAGGGGATTGCGTCCTTTGGACTTGATGAACTTGGAAAGCTTGCCCGTGAAGGTCGTCTTGCCAGAACCCTGCAAGCCCGCGATGAGGATCACGGTCGGCGGCTTGGAGTTGAAGGTGATCTCCTCGCCCTTGCCACCCATGAGGGCGGTCAGTTCGTCGTGGACGATCTTGACCATCAACTGACTCGGGGACACTGAGATCAGGATGTCCTGACCGAGTGCCTTTTCCTTGACCTCGTTCGTGAAGTCCTTGGCGACCTTGTAGTTCACGTCCGCATCCACCAGTGCGCGGCGGATTTCCTTCATCATCTCGGCGATGTTCAGCTCGGTGATCTTGTGGGTGCCTTTGAGCTTCTTGAAGGCGCGGTCTATCTTGGAACTGAGATTCTCAAACATGCTTTCTGAGTCCTGAAAAATGAGGGACAAAGTTAGGGAAAATGGAAATAGAAATCAGACTTGGGCAATTAGAAATTAGAAGGCCCCGGAATTGGTACAGGATTTGATACAGTTACCGAATCAGATTTGTCCTGTTATGAAGACATTGGTTTCGATTCGGTTGCTGCTTTTGTTGGGCGTGGTGCTGGGCTGCTTGGGGCTGCATGGGCAGTCCACTGTGACATTGCGCTTTTTTGATGGCGGAGTCCCGGTGAGCAATGCGCAAGTCTCTGTGGAACAGGGCGGTGTGGCCTTGGGAAATGGCTTCACGGATGCCAATGGTCGGGTCATGATCTCTGTCCCGTACCTGCGAGGGCCGAGCATTGACGTGAACGGAACGCAGTATTCAGGAAATACAAGTCGGACCTGGAACCTGCTGGGCTTCGTGACCTTGGATGCGCGGAACTCGGCGGATGTGCATCTGGATCAGGCGCTTTCGCGCTCATTCCCGACCACGGCTTCGCGGCTGCCGAATTCGTCCGGGAACAATTTTGCCTCGAATTGGCCGCCCACCACGACGAATTCATTGACCGTCCCCTCCATCAACTGGGCAGATCCTGCGGCATTGTTGCAGCAATTGCAGTCCAATCAGCCGACCACCTACAGTATTTCGCCCTCCACCACGACCACCCCGAGTGCACGATCCACGCAGCCGACGGGCACCTACAACCTCGGCGCATTTTCCAATCCTCCCGCCACCACGAACAGCAACCCGAGCCTCGGAGGCATCGACCTGAACCAAATCCTGGCCTACAACAATGCGACCCTCAGCCCCACTGACCTCGCCGGCCTGCAAAACGCGATCAATGCGATGAACAGCGCCGGACTCGGCAACAGCCTGAATGGCTACAGCATCTACATGCCCAACAACAATGGGAGCAATACCATCCTGACTATCCCCGGCAATCAGCCCACGACGACCTTCACCATGCCCTCCACCGGCACCCACAACGTGGGCAAGGTTGGCACCAAGACCCTGACGCGGGCCGACGATGACAGCACCGCAGCAGTGAAGCCGACCACCAAATCCGATTCCACCCAACCCAAGGCGGTCACGCCCTCGACCAAGCCCCGCGCCAAGGTGCATTTCAAAAGCGAAACTGGAGAACCCATCACGGTGTTTCTCGATGACAATCAGGTGAATCCGTCCCCAACCACCGACGTGGTCGCGCAGCTGCCGATCTCCTACGGCCTGCACCCTGTGGTGCGCGTTGAGTTCCAGAAAAAGGGCATTCCTGCTGTGGAGAAAACTCTGACGCTGAGCGGGACGAAGGCGCAATATGATTTTGCAGTCCGGAAAAATGCTCGAGGGGAATGGGTGGTGGAGTGATCGTTCTGGGTATATTCGGTGATGTTTCAAATTGAAGGTCAGTCGATCCACGAGCAAGAGTTCATGTTCAGCAGTGGTCAGGTGAACCACCTTGGGCCGGAATTGGAGTACATCGACTGCGAGTTGGGATTCAATCTGCTTTCGGAGGAGCTGGTGATGAACCAGGTACGGTTCGAAGGTTGCAGATTGAGTTTTCAAAGGCCACTGTTTGACTTCAGGTGGGCCTCCACCAACTGGAGCAATTGCAAGTTCTTCGGAAATCTGGTGCGCAACGATTTTGGTACACGTATCCGACGGAGTGAGTGGGGAAAGTGCATCGAATGCGACTTCAGCGATGCGATCTTGGACGGCTGTAGGTTTTTCAACGCGGACATGAACCGCATCCAGCTTCCTCCATGGCCATGCTTCACAGTCAGATCTCCCATGGATCACCTTCCGGAGCTGTTGGCCTCGCGCTACTTGATTTTGAGAGAATTGGGCTCGGAATATGAGTTTACATTGGCTGAAGCAGCATGCGTGGTAGAGAATGCAAATTCGCTTTCAAGGCGATTCGACATTTCCTTGAAAGACATTTTTGAAGCCGTGAGTGCTTGCAAATTCATCGAAGTCATTTCGAATCACAATGAAACGGCCTTCCAATGAAAACCGACGCCCCGGCAAACTATTGCATTTGCAGCGATTGGCCTTGGCAGGCGAGTCCGGTAAAGATGATCCAACTGCTGGGCAGGTACTTCCAACTGGACGTCACGTCTGCGTCTGCGGTCATAGAGTCCTTGAAAAACGGGGAAAGGGTTCGGTTTGAATTCCAGAATCCGGCGGAATTGAATGCGTTCTTGGATGAAACGAGAGAGTTTCACCTTCCCTTGAACAAGGTAGTGGAAGAGGACCATTTCGATGAAGCGGCGGAACTGGCCCGCTTTCAGGACCTGTTGAATCATGCCGGAGAATGGGAGATTGGTTGGTCTGAGGAGGATGGATATGGCGGATTTTACCACCCAGCCACGAGCGGGTTTTGTTTAATTGAGAGCGATGCAGTGGCCCAATTCATCGCCAAGGAAATGGTGGCTCGGGGGGCGAAGTTGCGCCCTGAGGAGTGGAAGGAGAGCGTGCCGATTGCTTTATCGATTTCGAGAAACATGTAAGGATAGCCAATGTCAAAGATCACTTTGCTCAAGGTGGAAAGTCTGTTGCCTTTGGATGCCATTGTCGCATTCTGGGAGGAACAGGGATTGGAGTTTGGGATGAGCAAGAAGCAGCCTTTCCGAATTGGCGAATCCAGTTGGCTTGATTTGACGCAGGCGATGGATGATCGAGGTACTGGACTGGCTGATAAAGAATTGTATGATGGTCGGCTTAGTCAGATCGAGCGTCAAGCAGAGCGGAAGTTTGCCGCAGGTTGGTCCCGAACTAAGGTAGAGCGATGGGTATTGGAGAAAAAAGAAAGGGAGCTGGAGCCCATGCTGCTCGGAGCCGCTCGGTGGATTGATATGTTGGAGATGCTATCGAATCGGTCAGAAACGAAACGAATTTGGATTTGGGTCGATTGGAACAATGACCGTTTGGGCGAAGTGGAGCCCCTTGAAGGCAAGACGATCAGATTGTCGGCAGCTTCACCACTGGATTTGGTGCGATTGGCTAAGGGAGAAGTTAATGTATTTGAAAGGTAATGGACAACGAGTAGTTTTTTGAAAAACTACTCCAAATTTCGATCTATGAATTCATTTGGTTGCTGAATGAGAATAGAAAGCCTTGAATTCAATGGATTTATCCCCGAATAGAGAAAGAGTTACTGCACTCTTGAAAAGCATCGTAACCCGATTGCTCTCTGGAGATTATGAATCTTTAGAATCCGCCCAATACGAGCAAGTGAATTCGGCTGAGGAATTGCAGTATGGTATAGAAGAATACCCCGGCAGACTTACAATGCCACCGGATTGGGCATTCTATGAGTGGGATGCCATCCCGGTGACAGTGAGCAACGGTCCTGAGTGGGCTTTGGTCTTCGATCTTTGGTATGATGATGAGGTTTCGGACAACATCCTCGAGATGTCGGTATTTGAGGTGGATGGCCAACTTGAGTTTACCATCGACAATATCCATGTCATGTGAATGCAGTTGGTGCTAATAAAGTGGGCATTTCTCTATATTAGTATGGCATTGGTAAATGGAGATTCACTTTTGAATGGTCACTTGAATCCTAGTAATTTTCCGAATGCGTTTTGAAAATGGAAAAACATGAATCAATGAATCCTCTGACCTTGGACTGGGGCAAAATCACTCCTGATGGCTACGATACCGCTTCAAAGACAGCATTGCACATTTTCAGTATGAATCTCAGTACTCCCGTTTTGAGGGAGCTGTGCATGACCTTTGTACTTGGAAAACTGCGATGGTATCACAAGCACTTGCCGGCAGAGGTTCAGCAAAGGGTCATTTTCGATGTCAGAGGCCAAAAATTATCTGAATCCGTGACCGAGTCGATTCAATCGATCCTAAGGGATGTTGCCTCTTTCGACAATAAACCGATCAAAGTTTCCGTACTATTCAATCGCTAATAGCATGGCATTCAGTATTCTAGTAACTTTTGAAGCCAAGCCTGATTGGCCAGTAATACTTAGCCACTTGTCCACGATTTCCAAGGGGCTAGTCGAGATTTTCCCAGTCGATGCGGGTCTGCCAGGTGCTGAAATCTCGGCCTTGGGGATTTCAGTTTCCCTCCGAGATTTGGGGAATCCAGTTTGGTGGGAACTCAAAAGCGTGTTGAGTACCCTGTTGAATACCACCAAATGCAGGATATTCGAACTCTACAATGGTGGTGAGATTCGTCAGGACAATTTGGACTCATTGAAGCAGTTTTTCACCTGATTGGAATGCAGAAGCTCCTCCGAATCGTCTCCAAGACCTACATCGCACTGTTCGTAGGGGCGTTTGCCTTGCTGATGGTCAGCTCAGCCTTGGAGGGGACTGCGGTCGATCGGCATTTGTTGCGGATGATCGCTCGGTTTGGACTCTGGGCATTTTGGATAGGGAGCATTTGCATGA
>JAXLVK010000076.1:0-29236 GCA_046329055.1 Bacteroidia bacterium | reverse complement strand
TTGCTCGGACTAGGCCCCTTCGAGGGCCTCAGGGCAGGCTCCGGCCTTGTGCCGGTCCCCGATAAACCGGGGCGCAGCGGCATTGGGCCCCTTCGAGTCCCTCAGGACAAGCTCCGGTCCCTCGCCTCTTTTGGGGACGGAGCCGCCGGGAGGCGGCTTGGTCGATCGGCGTGCGGCGGGACGCCGCCGCCTCGTCAATGGGCCGCAAACGAAAGGCACCGCCCTTTGATGAAGCGGTGCCTTTTCCCGTGAAAAATCTAAAGAACGGACTCAAATGTCTTGTGGTGTGGCCCGGGCGGACTTATGCTCGCGCTGCCGCCGGACGTTTGCACCTTATGAGGAGGAGGACCGCTACGACCGCTTTTGCAGGAGCAGTCCTCCGGGGGCTCAAAAGAAGGAGGACCGCTCAACCACTCACTTGCAGGAGCAGTCCTCCGGGGGCTCAAAAGGAAGGAGGACCGCTCAACCACTCTCTTGCAGGAGCAGTCCTCCGGGGCTTCATCAATTGGTGACCGTCACTTGGGGCAGGCCTACCCAATCCTTGTACTCGGCGGTGTAGTAGAGGTAGGCGCTGCTTGCGGGGGCGGTGTATTGGCCGGGGATGTCGGCCTTGAGGTCCAGGTTGATCTCGCGCACTTCGCCGGGCTTCATTTGGCGGTAGTAGCAGACCACGTTGTTGCCGGTGACTTCATAGAAGTCGAAGACTTTCTTTTCCTGGAGCTCCTTGAGTTGCCAAGGCTGGGCGCTGAGTCCTGCGGGCAGGCCGAGGATGGCCATGGTCATCGGTTGACCCTCGTTGGTGCGGTTGGTGAGGGTTGCGCTGAGGCGAACGGTGCCACCCATGGCGACCTTGTCGGTGCTGAGCTTGGTCTTGAGGCCCACGACACACTGCTTGGAGCTGTTGGGCAGGTTGGTGTGGTAGTTCACGCCGATGGAGTAGGGCAGCGGGTTCTTGCAGCCTTTGTACTTGACTTCCATGGTGTGGTTGCCTTGGCCGATGTAGGCCTCCAAGCCCTTGATTTCCACAGCCTCGCGGCGACCAGCTTCATAAGCTTGCTCGGCGACCTTCTTGCCATCGACGTAGATCTCGATGGTGCCAGGCTCGTCGGTCTTCTTGGCGTATTTGGTGTAGGCGACGAGGGCTTTCAGGCCGAGGATGGTGCCTTGGGTGGAGCCAAATGCGCCGAAGCTGGAACGGGAAGCGACGATGGTCTTCACTGCGCTTTCGACGGCCTTGGGGTCGGGATGACCGCTGGCGATCATGGCGAGGACGGCGAGGGAGGTGGTTTCCACTTGGAGGCTCACTCCACCGCTGCGGGTGATGGAGCCCTTGGTGCCTTCGAAGGTGCCGTCGGACTTTTGGGTAGCTACCAATGCTGCGACAGCTTGCTGACCTTTGGCGGTTTCGCCGAGGTTGAACATGGTATTCGCGACGAGGGCGAGTTGGTAGGGATCCTTGTCCTTCATCGCATTGTCATAAGCTGCATTGGCCTCGGACATGATGCCCTTGTTGCCGGCTTCGCTCAAGGCGTAGGTCACGTAGGCATTGGTCACGTTCTGGTCGGCACCGCCAAACTGGTCGAGGGCGCGGGGGTTGCGTTGGAAGCCACCCTTGCCGTCGCGGCGGCTCAGTAGCCAATCGCTGGTGCGCTTCATCATGCCTTCGTCCACGCCGTCCATGACTTGGCTGTATTCGTGGAATTGCATGAGGCCGTAGGCGGTGAGGGCTTCGTGGCCGGGTGCGCTGCCAAACCATTCGTAGCCCTTTTCACGGGTTTCGAAGGTGGTGAGTTTCTTGTAGCCACGGTCGAGGAGGTCGCTGGCGCGCTTCATGATCGCAGGATCGACGTCGCCTTGCTCCTTCATGTAGCTCATCACCATGGCATTGGGGTAGCTGCTCATGCTGGTCTGCTCGAAGCAGCCGCCGGGCTCGCGGAGGATGGATTCTACGCCCTTGAGGAGGTCGGTGACCACGCTGGGGTAGGCGGTGAAGGTCGCGCCGATGGAGCCGGGCACCACGTCGGAGATGGCAGATTTGTAGGTCTTGTCGGCTTCATTGCCGGAGAAGGACAAAGCGACGGGAAGCCCTGGGGCACGATCTTGAGCTTTTGCTCGAAGGCATCGGTATGGCCTGCGCCAGCGAATGCGATGTTGAAGACTTCCTCGCCGGGTTGGTGCTTGACCTTGTAGGCGAGCTGGACGGTCTGTGCCATGCCTGCAGGGATGCTGATCACGCTGCCAGTGGAGTTGAGGGGTTCGAGGCCCGCGGGGGGAATCACGTGCAGGGAGCCGCTCAGGGTGGTTTCGGTATTGTTTTTGAGGACGATGGGCACCACCATGTTGTCGCCGGAGGCGACCTCCACGGGGACGCGGGCTTGCATGGAGAAGGGCAGCTGGGTGTAGAAGACCATTTCAGCGCGGCCCACGGCACCGTCGGTGCTGATGCCCTCGGCGATGGCGCGGAAGGAGCTGATCTCGTCACTGTTGTAGAATTCGACGACGGACTTGCCGGTGCGGTCGATCTTCAGGGTCGGCTCCCAGTAGATGGTCTGGCGGAAATCGGAGCGCTTGTCCGGGGCGACATTTTCAGTACTGACATAGGCCGGGGCTGCGAATTGGCGGGCGCGGTGGAAGCGGGGGCCTTGCTGCTGGATGTCAGCGGCTTTCTTGTCCCAAGCCATGATGGCATTGTTCCGATTGTCCACCGCGATGCCAGTCGCAACGTCGCCATCGAGTTCGCGGTCGATGTCCTTGAAATTGACTTGGTCGCCCTTGGGTTCCTGCTTGTGGTTGGGATCAGGATTGTGCTTCTGAGGTTCGATGCCGTCGTCATCCATGGGAATCGCAGCGACCTCCCCCATGGCCTCCTTGTTTTTCTTGACATCGACCATGTCCCGGCGCTCCATGGCAGGTGCCTTCGCGGCCTCGAATCCCTTGCCGCCAGCCTTTGCATTGGCTTTGGGGCCAGCTGCCATCGCCATCCTGGGTGCAGGGGCCACGTTCAGGGCTCGCACGGGCTGGTTGCGGGCTGCGACCACGACTTCGTTGAGCATCACAGGTTCGGCTGCTTCGTCTTCCATGGCGTCCCAATCGCCGCCCGCAGCGCCACCCATGGGCATTTGCTGCGGATAATAGGCAGTCGGGTAGAGATAGACGACCAGGTTCTGGTTGTAGTCCATCACTGCGGGATTGTTTTGGTTGTATTTGTCGGCGGTGACGATCAGGCTCTGGTCCAGGCCCAAGTCGAGCTGGTCGATGGTGAAGACCCCGCTCTTGTCGGCAATCTGCGCGACCTTGCTGTTGGGGGCGGTGATGCTGGCGTGGGGAACGGGCTGACCCGTGTAGGCGTCGAGGATGGTGCCTTTGACCAGCGCCTTCTCGCCGAAGTTGGCCAATGCAGGCAGGTTGCCGCCGAGGACTTGCTCCCAGGTAAAGCGGCGCCATCCAGATGTCATCATGAGGTAGTCCATTGCGGCGAGGGACTTCTCCTCCTTGGTGTCAAAGTAGAAGCGGGGCTCCTCGACCTTGCCCTTGAGGTCTGGCTCGAGCAAGAGCTGGCTCAGGATGTTGCCGGATTTGTCGTCAGCGAAGGAGAGCATTTGGTCATTCACCACGGCGAGGCTGAGCTGTGCGGGCATGGGCATGCCGCGTTCGTCGGTCACCTTGACGGTCATCTTGACCTTTTCGCGGGGCAGGTATTTTTCCTTGTCGGTTTTGACCTCGACCTTGAGCTGACGGTCGCGGTTGACGAATGCCAGGCGCTCGCAACGCTCGATGCCTTTCGCATCAAAGAGGGTCAGCTGGGCCACGCCCATCGGGAAATTGGTGAGGGGGATGTTGAGTTCGGTCTTGCCGGGGAGGACGGAGACTTCGCTGGCCCAATAGACCTCGCCACGGACTTGCGCGACCAGGCTCAACGCCTCGGATTCGGTGCTGCGGATGGTGACACCCATTTCCTTGCTGTCCACATGGTCCACGTTCAGGACATAGCCACGGGGCATTGGTTCGGGGATTTCATAGACTTGGTTGATGCCCTCGGGCTTGGTGATCTTGGCGCGGAAGGTTTGGCCCTGGGCGGGGTTGAAGTTGAATGCGCCCATGCCTTGGTGGAAGGACTTGAAATCGGCGATTTTCGCATCATTTTGGTCGATCACGATGCCCTCGATGTCCGCCGGCTTGCCGAATTCATTGATCGCCTTGAAGGCCACCTTGCTCGCCAAGCCATAGACCAGGTCGCCGCCCTCAGGGAAAAATTGCAGGTCGATCTTGTTCAGGACGATGGGCACGGAGCGGGAAATGCTCTCCGTGAGGCCATTGTAGGCGATCATCACATTCACGAGGCCGTCATTGGTCTCCAGTTTGGCGGGGAGCTTGAATTTCAGCTTGGCCTTGCCGGAGGCGTCCGTGGTGCCTGCGAGGTCCACCATGCTTTCGCCGTCCAGGCTCACTTTGTAGGTGAAGGCGTGATTCGCGAGGGGCTGGTTGTCATTGCTTTGCAGGTCGAGGGATGCCACGACTTCGTCCCCGGCGCCAAATGCTTTCCGGTCAAAGTCGAGCTTCATTTTCAGGTTGGGGAGGACGACCCTTTGCACTTGGAACTCTTTCTCAAATGCAAAGCCGTCCTTGTTGTTTTCTTGCCATTTGGTGTAGGCTTTGATCTTGTACATGCCGCCGAGGGCCTCGGTGTCGAGGTGAAAATCGCCCTTGGCAACGCCGTCTTGCGCGACGAGTTTGATCTTTTCCTGTACCCCACCCTTGGGGTTGATGAGGTCCACGTAGAGGATGTCGCTCTTGGTGGAGCGCTTCATCGTCTTGCCGTCCCGGACATAGGCTGCGAACCAGATGTCGTCGCCGGGATTGTAGATGGGTTTGTCGAATTGGAGATAAACCCGGTCCTCGGGGATGTGGTTGCTGTAGGTCTCCAATTTGGATTGGAGGGATGTGATGAATGGATTGACCTTGATCGGGAAGCCGCCCCCTGCAGCTGTGACCAAGGCCAGCACGAGGACCGCAGACCCTGCGATCAATGTTGTGCTGAGTGTTTTTCGAGATAGAAATTTCATTGCGCGAAAGAATTAAGGCGTCTTGGGCAGCGGATTTCGCTGGTTTTGGGAGGAAGGTGCGGGGGGAGGGGATTCCATAACGGCTTGGGAATTTTTAGCAGAATTTTCGGGATTCGCTGAATTCACTGAATCTGGGGGGGGATGTCTGAATCAGAATTTTCTGAATCGCTGAATTCACAGATCTGGGGGGGATGTCTGAATGAACTCGTTGCAATCACGATCTGATGCAATCAGAATTCTCGAATTCGCTGAATTCACAGGATCTGGGTGGGGATGTCTGAATCAGAATTCGCTGAATTCACAGGATCTGGGTGGGGAAGATTTAGCGGGTGTTCTTGGTGCTGGCAAGATTGTTATCTAGCGGCGGAGTTTGGGTCGAGAGCGGTACTAGGACGGTACACTTGCCTTATTCGTGCCTTACGTGAATGAATGCTGGTCAAGGGCATGATCGATGCTCAATGGATGCTCTTGGGAGACGCCTTGGATGGTCCATGGGGGACCTTTTGGGGTTTTTTTGTGGAATTTTATGCAAATGGGTGCCTCAAGCCCGGGGTTTGGCTTGGTTGATGGGAGTGATTTGGCGTTTTGGGTTTATTCAGGGCATGGGGGATCTGCTTCCTTGGGCTTTAGAGGCCGTGGAAGTTGGGATTTGGGATTCTTCCGGAAGAATGGCCCCTTTTGGTGGCTGGTATCGGCTCCTTACTCCAGTTGCGGGATGGGTTCGGGCGGTGCGGGCTCCTTCGGGCGAATTGGGGCGAGGACCTTGTCTAGGTATTCTTTTGGGTGGGTGCGCCAGGCTGGTTCGGGGGCTAGACGGGCCAATGTGGCTGGGATGAGGTGCTGTGTGTGCGGGACGTGGGTCACGTCGATGGCTTGCTTGAAGGCGGATGCTGGGGCATGTACGGCGGCGATGCGGACGATGCCGTGGTCATGTAGCCTCACAATGCGCCTGCCGAAGCCTCGGTGCTCCCGCCATTCGATGATGACTGCTGTGATGTGCTTGCTGCCTTCGTCGCATTGGGGGATGGGGATGCGGATTCCGTCCTCTGGGATGATTTCGACGGGGATCCAATCGGAGGGTGCGTGGCGCTGAGGTTGTGTGGTGACCTTGCCGTCGGGTCGCAGGTTGGGAGTTTCCTGCCATTGTTTGAGTTTCGGATTCCATACCTGCTCGTTGAATCCGGCTTGGTGGATGCGGATGCGGCATTCGATGCGGTGTCCTGCTGCGGTGGTGATGGCTTTGGCGGCATCGGGCAGTCCTGTGATCTTGAGTTCGGTGGGGTTGTGGCTGGGGCCAAAGGTTGTGATGACGACTTGGCGGCTGACGGATTCGCCCCGGCCGAGGTCGAGCCCGCGCAGTGCCAATGCGATGTCCGGGGTACGGATTTCGTCGGCGAACCAATGTTTGCCTTGTGCTCGCTCAGCATGCTTTTTCTCATTTGCTGCGGCTTTTTTGATCCGACCAGTGAGGATGTTTTGGGAATAAGGCCGGAAAATGGGTCCTGGATTCGCGGGATTGGTGTGGTTCTTGATCACGAGTTGCTTGTACAGGAGACAGCCCATCCTGGATGCGATGGCGAATTCCCTCAAGTTCAACTTGTAGCGGTCGTGTCTGGGAGAAGCCATGCAGCGCTGGTGCCGGTACCTGTAGCTCGGAGCCATGTGGACGAAGTTCTTGCCATTGCGGACGGTGAACTGGACGTCGTCGAGTTTGCCGGAGACTGGGAAGGGGGAGCGGGAACGGGCCATGGGAGCTGAGTTTTGAGTTATTGGGATTATTGAATTTTGTTGTTTAGGGAAAGATAGGGGATTTAGGGGATAGGTGGTAGGGGATGGTTGAAGAAGAACTCGAATATTCTGGATGAATTTGAGCCTCAAGCGTCCAAAGCCGCAGTGCGGAAAGGCGCATTCGCGATTTCGAAGTGTGAGTCCTCGATGGTTGGATGAAGCAAAATCGGCTCTATTCGTGGGCTGCGTGGAGTCAGAAATGGTCGTTTGCGAATGAGGAGGATGAGGTTGGCTGATAACCGCTGGAATCCTATCTTGGCGATCCACAGACGTTAATGGCAATACATGGCTCTGACGGATTATCATGCGAAATACTATGCTTGGGAGTTCTCCAAGCGGCATCCCCTTGGAAGCCCTAAGCGGTTGGCTGGAGCTGTGGCGAATGCGCAGATGGACTTGCAGCCGTTTTGCCAAGAGGCTCAAATCCAGACCCATAACCTTTCCAAGCCGGAAAAATGAATAGGTTTCAACTACTGATCACGATTGCATTCTGTATCGTTGCCGCGAGTTGTCATGGGCAGGATGGGTCACGGGTGTTGAAAAACCAGCTCAAATGCGATCTGATTGGTACGGTTTTGTCCACGATCTCCTCGATCAACGGGTCATCAGCCAGGCTGTCTTGTGAGTTTGAGCGGACAATTTCTGCCAATGGTCACCTGTCGGTGGTCCTCGATGGAGAGTACTCGGGAAGGTACTACGAATTTGTTCGCCATTTCGAATGGCGCGACTCCGATCCCCCCATCCAATCAAGGACGCTCAATGGCTGGACTCGACAACATGACTACTGCCTCCTCGCTGGGATGCGATGGTCTGGGCACTTCGGAGGAGCGACGAAACCGCTCAAATATTTCGTCGAGCCACGTTATGGCATCGTATTGCGGCATGCGCTGCTCTTCCACGAAAACGTGGGCCTTCCGCCTGTTCCACTCAATGAAGTTGGCGTCAGCCCTCGGTTCCGTGCAGGGATGGGCTGGAACATTGGCAAGCGACTCGGGTTGGAGGGCTCTGCCGACGTGCGACCCTACAAGTATGTGGGCAATGGCAAACGTATATGGGGTGTAACTCCCGAATTAGATCTTTGCTACCGATTTTGAAAGCATAGGCGAAATCAGGCGAATTGCGGCATATTGTAGCTTTGGCAAAATGAGACAGCATACGATCCTACGGGCAATTCTTCTGTTGGGCATGATGACGAGCGTCCTTGCTTCCATCGCTCAGCAGGAGACAGAAGGAGAGTGCATGAACAGCCTGAAACTGGACCTGGCTGGCTACCCGCTCTCCTATCTCTACGCCTTGGATCACCATGAGTTTGTTCGCTACTCGTTCGAGTATGAGCGGAAATTGCATCGGGATTCGCGGTTTTCGGGGACGGTGGACATCGAGCTAGCGACCTGGGACGATGATTTTTTCGCTATGAGGGACGGGCAAGTCTTGAGGTTTGGCAACCTGCAAAAGGACCTATCCCTGTTTGCAGGATTGAGAATGCACCTGTTCTACGAGCGATTGGGGAGATTGAGGCGGCTCCTCTTCGTGGAACCCCGCATGGGTTTGGTCAGGTCTTATGCCTTTGTGCCCGTCTATGATTTTGGGCCTGATGAGTACACATTTGATGTGCGCAAGTGGTATGCCACGCCCAGGATTCGGGGCGGGTTGTCGGTGCCTGTATCGCGACATTTTGGATTTGAAGTCTCTGATGATCTCGGCTTACGGTCGATTCTTGGCAGCGGGAAGAAACGTCTTGTACAAGTATTTGAATTGAACCTTAATATATCGTTTTGATATGAAAAGAGCGCAATCTATGGCAAGCTCAATGCTTGTGGTTTTCATCGCGACTTTTTGCGGTTGATTTGGCTCAAATGCAATTGGGTGAATCCATACGACCTTGATCTAAATTTGGATTCCCTCTTCAAGTTTGGGTTCAAGATCAAGGGGGGCGGGTTTCCGACTGATGACAACTCAATAGAATTGCAGTTTTTGTTCAATGGAGATCATGTTTTAGAATCCAGAATTGCAAGCCAATTCCAAACCCTGAATCTTTACGACTTGTACAAGACTCATTTGAATGAGGTCAGAGATTTGATCACGAAAGAGCACATCTATTCAGAAGGATATTTGGATGAAATCGTGGATCAATTTCCTGGGCTATTTGACTCCAAAATCGAAATGGAGAAACTCGTGATGGGTCATTACGATGGCCTCAGTGAATTTCATCACCGACCGCTTTCGAAGCTTACTCGAGATGTCCTCGATCAGCTTGCCGGGCGGAATTTGGGGTATGAACCGATTGATCATTGATCCAAGTATTGCTTATCTTTGCACATAAAGGACACCGGGATATGCTAGGCAACCTCGACAATGAAGTCATTTTCAAGAAGGCGTTCACTGACAAGATCGTCTTCAAAGCCTTCGTGCATGACATCTTGGGGATTGATATCGAGGTGGACAAGATAGAGACCGAGAAGCGATTTCAACCCAAAGTCGGCCGTGTCGATTTCAGTCTCGATATCTTTGCTGAAAGCGTGGACAAGCGCGTGATCGTGGAGATTCAGCGGGTACCCTACGATTACAACTTTGATCGCTTCCTGCATTACTTCCTGATGGCGATTACCGAGCAGCAGGAGTCTTCTAGGAAATACAATATTGAGCGCACGGTCTATGTGATCGTGGTGATGACTGCCCCTTACCGGTTTGACACCAAAAAGGGCGATGCGGTAAGAGACGAGGTGCTGCTCTTGAAGATGAATCCCAAAACGCTTGCAGGCATCGAACGTGACCTGTATGGACATCAATTGGTCTGCCTCAACCCGAACCACCCCGATTCAGATACCCCCCCACAAATCCGGGATTGGCTGGACTTGATCTACCAATCCATGCATAGCCCAGAACGCCCCATGCTCAATGAACGCAATCCGGGGGTAAAGCGCGCAGCAAGCTTGATTGATTACACCAATCTTACACCGGAGGAGCGGTCCCTCGCCAAAGACGAAGCGAGCAAGGTCACGTTTCTTGCCCTTGAACACTTGGAAGCCATGAAAAAGGTTGGTGCCAAGCTCAAAGCAAGCGGTATAGATATCCAAATCATCATAGATTCTACTGGTTTAAGCCGCGAGGATGTTGAGGCATTGTAGTTCCAAAAGAATCCCATTCTCGCAGATTGTTGACTTGGTTTGGTGTAGCGCCCCCAAACACCAATCGCCAACCCCTGCCTGAATCAGCAGAAGTTGGCAATCAGATTGGAAGAGAAAGGGATTACTCCAGCACCACCTTCTTCGTGATCACCTGCTCGCCTGCGAGGATGCGCACTACGTACACGCCTTTTGCTTGGGTGCTCAGGTTCACATCGTAGGAAAACACGCCCTTCACCATGTTCAGGGTCTGAACTGCGTTTCCGCTGGCATTCACGACTTCGATGCGGCCTTGGTCGAGGGTCTGGGTGAAGATGGTGAAGGTGCCGTTGGAGGGGTTGGGATAGACGGCGACGGCGTCGCTGAGGGTGGTTGGGGTGGCGGCGCCTTTGTCGGAGGGATTGGCGGCCATGGCGGCGACGAGCTTTTGGAGGGCTTCGATTTGGGCCTGCTGCTGCGCAATGGCGGCGTTTTGGGCTTCGATCATGGCTTGTTGCTCTTGCATGCCTTTGACGAGGGGCACTACAAATTGGCTGTAGGCGAGGCTGTAATTGTCGGTTTCGCCTTCGGGGACGTGGACGCCGTTGAAGTCGTAGCCGGATCTTGGCGGCGTTGCTCGACTTCCTGGGCGATGGCCGCTTGACGGATGGCGGTCGAGGGGGCGAAGTCCTGATCCAAATATTGGGCGCGGACGCTGTCGGGCATGCCTTGGGTGAGGAATTCCTGGAATTTGCGGGTGTCCATGTTGTACACCACGGGGCGGAGGCGGTTAATGAAGTCGAGGCCCTTGACATCGTCCTGCGCAATGTTGGTCTTGAAGCGGCCGTCGGAGATGGTGTAGCCCACGGGGCCCTCGACGACGGTCACGGTGGTGTTTCCGAGTCGGATTTTGTTGCTGGCATTCACGATGGCATTGGCGCCGATGGCCGTGGCGTTGGTGAGGTTGGTGGTGCTGACATTGGCGTAATAGCCGAGGGCGCTGTTGTTGCTGCCGGTGGTGTTGTTGTAGAGGGCGTTGGCACCGACTGCGACATTCTGAAAGCCAGTTGTATTCAGGCCCAAGGATGCATAGCCGATGCCGACGTTGTTGTGTCCCGTGGAGTTCACAATCAATGAAACTGAGCCCATACAGGTGTTCTGGGCTCCAGAAGTATTGCCGTGCAGTGCCTGATAGCCCGCCACCGTGTTTTGAAAGCCCACAGTATTGTAGAAGAGTGCGGAATATCCAGTGGCGGTATTGCCCGTTCCAGTTGTATTGTTGGCGAGGGTTGCATATCCCGTTGCTGTATTGTATTCGGCGGAGGTGTTCGCTTCCAGTGCCCCATACCCGGTTGCGGTATTGAAATTACCAATCTGATTCGCCTTCAAGGCATTGTATCCAATGGCGACATTTTCCCTGCCTGAGGTGTTTGCCTGGAGTGCATAATATCCCATGGCGGTATTCTTGACACCAGATCCACCTGGCAAGTTGCCCGTCCGGTATCCAAAGCAGGTGTTCCCGCCCGTTGCGCCTTCTATCCTGCCTGCAGGCAGATTGTTCATGCGGAAATTGAGGGCCACATTGTCTGTGGTGCCAATGAAATTTGTGCCATCTACGGTTCCCGCATTGCCCATAATGGTCCAGCCACTGCCACCCCCAGCAGGAGTTTGCCAAGTGGCATTGCCAGATGCATCCGACATGAGCACCTTTCCAGGCGCAATCACACCTCCGGTAATCTGCAATCCCCCTGCGATCAATTTCGCCGTGGTGCCTGTCCCTGCGTACACTTCCGTCACAGCGTTGTTCCCGAGCTGAATGGTGTTGCTTGCGCTCACCTTGGCCTCGTTGCCGATGGCTGTGGCGTTGGTGAGGTTGCCTGTGGTGACATCCGCATAATATCCGATTGCGGTATTGCCGCTACCGGTTGTATTGGTGTAAAGAGAGGCAACGCCATGACCAGTATTGTTGGAACCTGTGGTATTGGCATTGAGCGAGACGAGGCCCGTTGCGGCATTGTAGTTGCCACTGGTGTTGTTGTAGAGGGATTGGTATCCTAGTCCGGAATTCGCAACCCCGGAGAGATTGGCATTCATGGACTGCATCCCTATTGCGGTATTGAATGCACCTATCGTGTTGGCTGTCAACGCCTGCGACCCGACGCCTGTATTGGAAAATCCGCTGGTATTTGACTTCAATGCCTCATATCCCAATGCGCTGTTGCGTGTTCCCGTGACGGAAATCAGGCTCTGCCAACCTACCGCGGTATTGTATGTGCTACCGATGGGGACGTTGTTGACATTGTAAGAGACATTGTTTTGCGCAAACATCGCCGTGGCGAGCAACAATGCTCCGCTGAGCGAGAATAGTTTTCGATTCATGTTTTGACTCTTGATGATGTTTTGACAACTGTTGAACGAGGTTGGACAAAAGCGTCCAGCATTCTCCTTGATTTTGGGAGATGCTGCGAGTATAGGGAGTGGGTCGGTGGCGAGCAGGATCTAGTTCAGGAACGGCGGGAATTGTTTGGGAATGGGTGGAGAGGGGGGCTGGCTGATTGTTTCTGCGGATGAGCCTTGTATGGCTTTGCGATTGTCCGCTGGGGAGTGATGGTTTTGGTGGGGATGGAGTTTGATATCGCAGGTGCGGATGCCATCTTTGTGAAAAGGCACAATTGCCACAGGATCATGGAAGCGAGTCAGAATCCTTCATTGAAAGACGGCGATCAATGCACAGTCGTCGCAGGCACCCACAAGGGCAAGTCGGGCACTGTCCGTGACCTCAACCTCAGCAAGACGGGACACCTGACGATTACGGTGGAACAGGCGAATGGGGTACGGTTCAAGACATTGGGGCGGAATGTGGAAGTGGTAGGGTGAGTGAAGTAGATGCATGGAAATGGGTTGAGGCACCCTCTACGGTCAGCTGCACTTTATCCAATGACCATTGACATTTGGGATAGAAAATCAATCCTTGCCCTCTGAGACCTTGTCTTCTGGGGTTTCATTTTCTTATCGCCCCCCCATACCTTCCACGAGCTTTTGGTATTCCTTCTTCCCGATTTTTTCGCAAATGGCTTTCAGATATTCCTCGGGGTGTTTTGCATTTGGGGAGCCGATTTTGTTCAGGATCGAATAAGCCTCTAAGAAATACTTCACCGCTCCAGAAATGTCTTTCCCTTCGAAGCAGATCGCTCCCATATTGTGCAGGGTCGTTGCCATACCGGCGATGTCGCCAATCTTCTGCTGTATCTGCAGGCTCCGCTCGAGATAATCCAACGCCGTAGCGTAATTCCCTAGTGCATGTGCATGGACGGCCAGATTGCTCAAAGTACTACCCTCCCCAGCACGGTCCCCGATCTCCTGCAGTAGCTTTAGGCTCTCCTCCAAATAGCTCAATGCCTTCGAGTAATCCCCTTGGGCATGTGCAAGCGTGGCAAGATTCTTCAGCGTCACTGCCTCACTTCTACGGTCGCCGATCTCCTGCAGTATCTCCAGGCTTCGCTCCAGATAACCCAAGGCGGTAGCATACTCCCCTTTGGCATTGTAAATTTGACCAATATTGTTCAGAGTTACACCCTCACTCGCTTGGTCGCCGATCTGCCGCTGGATTTCTGCGCTCCGCTCAAGATATTCCAAGGCTGTGACATAATCCCCTTGAGCATCATAAATCTGACTGATATTGCTTAGCGCCACACTCTCTCCTGCATGGTCACCGATCTCCTCGCGTATCAGTAGGCTCCGCTTCAAATAGTCTAGGGCTGTGACATAATCTCCTTGGTCAAAGAAAATCAGACTAATATTATTCAAAGTCGCACCCTCTCCTGCTCGATCACCAACCTTTTCCCAAATGCCCAAAGACAATTCATAATTCTCAAGGCGCTCTTATATTCCCCAATCGAACGAAAAGCAACACCTTGTTGATTCAGATGCCTCGCTCGGGCCTTTTCCGACAATAAATCCTCCATCTCCAAAATTTTCCCACGATAATAGATTGCCTTGACATAATCCTGCAATGCTTGATAATTGTCCGCAATCACCTCCAACAGGCTAAGACGATCCAAAGGCCGCTCCGTCCTGTCCAGCAACTGCAAGTGCCTCGCGATCTGATAGTACAACTCATCGCGCTCCTCAGGAGAAACCAATTTTTTCGGTGTCTCCATCAGCTCCAGTTGCCCCTCTACCAAGTCCAATGGTGCCTCAAAATGAAATTTCTCCGTGATCCAATCCCAGAAATCGGGTGCCAATGTCTGCGCCTTGATCTGGGAAGAGGTATCCGACCAAATTACTGTGGTGAATGGAAAATCTCCGAACACCACCTCCCGCTCGAAGTTCAATGCCTCAAACAAGCGGCTCGGTGGCTTCGCATTGCCCAAGCCCACATGTTGCTCCAATCCAAACAGGTGTACAAAACTGCGTTTCTCGCTCCCATCAAATAGCTCAGCGGGAAGGTGATTGCGGAAATAGGGCGGAAAGCTGTTTTCCTTGAACTCCGTTACCCGGTGCTCAAAATGCCTTGCCTCCGCAAACCGTTGCTTGAACTCCTCGACCAACTTGCGGAGGTGACGGTAGGAATCACAGGTGATCCAAGCCACAGTTGACCGCGACCGATGCGCCAAGCCAAATACGACCTGTTCCCAAACCTCCCGATTCTGTTCCTCCCATTCGCTCATGCCGACTCGGTGAAGAACCGCTCGATCAGGGGATTGATTTTGCGCTCTAGGTTCATCCCATTGTATTCTAGGATGTTCAGCGATTGCAACAACTCCAGTACCTCCAGATTCGCCGTCTCAAATTCTCGCGAACGCAAGATTTCTTGGTGGGTGGAGGTCAAAGTCCGCCACCGTTCGTTGCCTTCCTCCCGGATCGCCTTTTCCGCATGCTCCAAGGTCACGGGCTTGCCGAGTGCAATCCCTAATGCCCGGTTGACCAGCTTTAGCATTTGCCGGGGACAGCCGCCTGAGTAGGAGATGCACTCGTCCAATACCCCCTCCCCTAGCAATTCCGGGCTGACGCGGCGCAAGACCAGTTCCTTGAAGAGTGGAACGGTCTGCTCGTTCAGCCTCAACATGGGCAAGTAAACCGTCTCGAAAAACTCTCTTGAAGGCTGTGACTGCACTTCATAGAATGTCCCGATCGGCACCGTGAGTATCTGATGCGCGCCCAGGCTCAAAATTGCTTGGGGATCCTGGATGAAGAGGCTTTCATAGACCTCATGCCTCGTCTTCTCAAGTCCATCCACCACGAAAAGGATTTCCCTGCCCTTGCCCGCCCTCTGAATGTCCTCGCGCACGCCGACGATTGCCGCATTGAGCCGGGTCACCAGCCCAATGGGATTGGTTTTGATCTGCTGACGGATCGCCTTGGTGGTCTTGTTGTCAGCGGAATAGGTTCCCTTCAAGTGCCCGCCGATCCCCAGAAACTCCCAGAACTTCCAACCCAGCGACACCTCAGCCTCTGCCTCGACACCGAAACTCTTTTCGATCTCCCGGCTTACCTCCTCCTCGGAAACCCAGTCGTTGGCAATCGACTCAAACTCCTTGCGGTCAAACTTGACCTTGCGGTCCCTGAGCGTGCGCAACAGGATGGTGATCAGGGCGACGAAAAAGTCCTCTGGTTGAAACCGCTCAATGCTGGTTTCCTTTTCTAAATCCACGAACACCGTAAAGAAGCCCTCCGGCTTGTCAAGGCGGTTCGTGAGGCGGCGAAGTTCCACTGACTTCCGCAGCCGCGGTGCCCGGAGAAGATCACCTTGGCGTAACTGCCCGGGAAAAACTCCACCTTCCCCTCCATGACCCCAAGGCGGTACTCTAGCCTTGCAAACAGGCTCTCATCCCGTACATGGCTGAAATCCACCCACAGTTGCGTGATCCACTCCTCGCGGGCCTGGATCATGAATTCAGGATTTGTAGCCTCCCTGGCTCGGAAAGCCAGTTTTTCTGGAAACTGATACGCGATCTCTTGCACCATACGTCGGGCGAATATTTGCAAATGTACAGTTTTGGCTTGAAGTGTATCCTAGTTCAAAGATCCATTGAACAAGTCATCAGGCCTCTCGATAGTTGCACCCCGACATCAGAAATCCAAAAATCACACACATCCCCCCTACCGCGCAAGCGGCCCCGTCACTGAGTCAAAATGTCCCTTGCCACCATCCAATGTCGGATTGAAATACAGGGTCAGAACCACGGGGTTCGCGCCGGCGATGGTGGCGACGTTTTGGTAGGGCATGAGGCCACCGTCGTTGTCGGCGGCGTAGAGGTCGATGGTCATTCCGCGGCCGGGGTTGGGCAACCTCCCAAGGGCGACTAGCCGGGTATTGATGTGGGTGAGGAGGGCGACGCCGGATTGCATGAGGTCGATCTGGGCGCCGTCCTGAAGGCGGGCGGCTGCACGAACGTCGGCGGCAAATTGCGCTACGTTGAGGCCTCCTAGATTGACGCCGTGCTGAGAAAGCTGATGGAGGATGGAGGCGATGGCGCAGTTGTTGCCGGTGCCGGGCATGGCGTGGTGCGTGAAGCCGAGGCCTGCGAGCAAGGCGCGGGAATTGGCGGCGGCTCCGGGGGCTGACAGTTGCTTGCGGGCACTCTGGTCCACTACTGCGGTGCTGGCTGCGATGACCTTGGCGTACTTGTCCATCAAGGCGGCGAGGTTGTTGACACCTTCGGCCTTGGTATCCTCCGCGCTCAGCTTACGCGCCGCCAACTCCTTGTCCAAATTGGCCTTGGCGGCAACCATGACGTTGGGGAATACCCGGCCCAATGCATGCCGCCAATGGATGGCCGCTGTGGCCAAAGCCCTGCCCGACAGCGTCTTGTTGATCTCCCCGTCAAACAAGGTCATCAGGCTGTCAACAATGTCGTCGAGATCGGCAGGCATCTGCTTGGCGTTCAAGATGGCGAACTCATTGTTGGTGAGTTTTTTCATGGCCGAGGCCTCGCCGTGTCCCAATGCACGTCCGTGGGTCTTCTCATCGGCGAAAGTTGCCGAGAGGGTGCGCTGATAGATGATGGCATACATTCGTACCAATTCGCTCAGCAATGCCTGCCATTGATGGATGGGCAGGCCTCCTCCCAAAAGCCTGAGGGCCTGGGCAAGGCAACGCTGGTTCAGGAGCAATGCGTCAGCCTGATTGCTGCCCAGGTCGGCACCCATGCGCAGGAAGCGGTCCGCAAGCCAAGTGAGCAAATTATCGGCCTTGCCCATGGCAAAGGAGGCCAACTCCGCCCGCAAGAGGGTCCAAGCCACTGTATGGGACATCTGGGTGTCGAACCGCGTTTCCGGCCGGTCCATGTCGGAGACCTGGAGGAACTTGATTTCGACGTCGGAGGCAGGGTATGTGAGCTGCTCGACGGCCGTGGGAGCGGATTGGTCACTGATCTGGGTGGCAATGGTGACGGACTTGCCTTGGCCTGCTGGCTGCACGCGGATGGTGGCCATGAAATGGCTTTCGAGTTCGGGCGGCATTGCTATCCGCTGCGCATCCGTGCCTCCAAGAACGAGGCGCCGGCGCGTAGCGCTTGCAGAGGGAGCGACTGTGGCCGACGCAAATGGCTTGGTCAGGTCAGGGGCTTTCTGCTTGTTGGCGAAATGGGTGATCATCTGGCCAATGGTGGCATCCTTGGTGAGCCCCAGTCGTTTTTTCACAGCAGGAGAAATGGCCCGACCCGCCACGCTGGCGATGATCAGCTTGCCGTGTTTGGCCATCAAGTCCGGGAACGCTGATTCCAATGCTGCAACCCAATGTCGGAAGGCATGGAAATAGCCCTCCTCACCCAAAGCGGTGTAAAAACCGACATCGAGCAGCCCCTGGGCAGCACTGACGACATCATCGCCATCGATCGTCTGCTTCATGATGAGGGCTTCCTCCGCTTCACGCAGGACAGCCATGTGGCCAGCCTCGTTGCGCCCCTTGGCCTTGCCCTGCTTGAAGGTGGAGGAGGCTGCCTGCTGGTAGGCCTGCATATAGAGCACTGCTGCCCTGCTCACCAAGAATTGCCAGATGTCCATCGGCAAAATGGCCGTGTCCATTCCCTTCATGGCGAGGAGCGCCTCCTTTGCGAGATCCTTGCAGCCTTGGGTTTGGTCGGGTGAATGGAAGAGCTCCCGCATGGATTGGGCATAATGGGTGAGCACCTCCCTCAATGACCGATCCGACTGGGCCGTCTGCGCGGCGCGTTGCAAAGTCCATGCGACGGTATGCCGCTCCTGCCTGCTGCCGTAGCGGGTCTCGGGGCGGTCATTGTTGCCCAGTTGCACCCGCTCCACCCATAACTGGTCCACGGAATAGCCGCGATCGGGGAGCAATCCGGTCTTGCCTACCTTGCCCGCGGCGATGGGCACCAAGGAGATCTGAGCGACCAGGTTGGTGGACATCTTGGGCCCCTCGTGCCCAGACTCTAGGACTGGGGCCAATGCCATGTTCTGCTTGGTATCGGCCTTGGTGTCCAACAGGTCCTCTTGGCTGCTGCTGGAGGCGGTTCCATGGGCTGCAGTGGAGTTTGAGGTGGAGCTAGCGACCACGTTGGAAGTGCCATTGCTGGAGGAGCCTGACATATTCAGCGACTGGCCCAGGTCCATGGGCAAGGAGGACGTGTTTCCCATTTTGAAGTCCTCGCCATCCCGGTCATCGTTTGGCACCTCCTCCCAGAGCTTGGTCGCGGGGTTGAGTTTCACCCGTACCTGCTTTGACTTGTCTTCCGCAAGGATTTCCAGCACATCATCATCCAGGTAGGCAATGACTCGGTAGCGGGAGGGATTGGCATTCGGATCCTCGTCCACGAGCAGTTCCGTATCGAATGCAGATCGGATGAATGCGCCTTGCAACACCGCCGACGCATCCAAGTGGTCGCCTTTAGAAAGGATACTCGAGCTTAAGAATGCCAAAGGAGTGGCCGCATAACGCTGCAGCGTACCCATCTGAATTGCCTTGGCCCCCATTCCATCCGCCTCGGATTCCAGCCCCTGATCATCATTGACCATGATTTTGCCCTTGAGTTGGAGGGTGGGCTTGACGCGGCCTTGCTTTTGCTGGACCACGTGCCAGGCTTCGTGGGGCAGGTGGCGCTCTTGGCCGGGTGCGATGTGGATGTCCCTGCCTTGGGCAAATGCATGGGCCTGCAACTGTGCGGGTTGGCTCGAATTGTAGTGGACGCGGACATCGTTCATGGATAGGCCGGAGAGGGATTCGATCCCAGCCTGCAAGGAGCTGGGCAATCCAGTGGCTGAACTTGCGGATTGCAGTTGGGCTACATTTCCGGAAGAGATGCGCTGATAGGACTTGAGTTGACGGACATGCGGGCTGGCATTGGCGATGGCTTGCCGCTGGCCACTAGGGTGAATGGATTGGACTGCTGGAGCTACTGCGTGCATTTGCCCTTCCGATTGCTGGGCCATGACGGGTTCAGCTTGGGGTTGATGAACCGCTGGGGGTTCCATCAATGTGGTGTGCTCACTCATGCAGGATGTGGATTCGAGGCAATGCTGGGCGCTTTTCTGCTCAATACCTGGCCAAGGAGGGGAATTTGCGTGCATAGATTGCAAACATGCGGGAACATACTCATGAGTTGCATGGTGGCAGGGGGAGCGGCTTTTGGGGAGTTTCAGGGGAAATTCTTGGCAACCCCCATTTCGCTGGCCTCCGATACTCGGAGCAGGCGCCAGCCAGCAGGTCGGGTCGGCTTTGGGCCCCCGAAAAATCGGGGCGCAGCAGAGGCCTCTCGCCTCATTTCACTTGGCCTCTTGTCTCATTTTGATTGGCCTCTTGTCTCATTTTGATTGGCCTCTTGTCTCATTTTGATTGGCCTCTTGTCTCATTGGTGTCCCAGCGTTGCAAGCGCTCTGAGCGCTTGCAACGCTGGGACACACTACTCCGCCAGCTTTTTCGTTAATTTCGCGCCAGCCCCGTGATCGAATGCTGTTTCAGCGACACAACAAGGCCCGCGAGGCCATGCCGGATCAGGAACTGATCGCCCAGTACAGGGGATCGGGGGATACGGCTTTTGTGGGGGTGCTGTTTGAACGGTACTCCGTGCAGATCTACGCCATCTGCCGGAAGTACTTCAACCGTGACGAGGATGCGGCCAAGGATGCGGCGATGGAGGTCTTCGAATACCTCCTCACCGAGCTCAAGAAGTACGAGATCCAGAATTTCAAGTCTTGGCTTGCCCGGGCTACGTCCAATTTCTGCCTGATGCGGCTGCGCAAAAACAAGACGGTGGAGGGCCGGGAGGAAGAATTCAAGAAAAATGAGATCGGCCTTATGGAATCGGGGCAGGACCTGCACCCTGAAGCTGAGGCCACCGAGAAAGAGCTTGAGCTGCAACGCCTCGAACTCGCACTCGGACACCTCAACGCCGAGCAGAAAACCTGCATCGAGCTCTTTTTCCTGCAGGGCAAGTCTTACGACGAGGTCTGCGCACTCACCGGGTTCGATTACAACCAGGTGAAGAGTTATATACAAAATGGAAAGCGGAACTTGAAGATCCGCATGACCCAAGGCAATGAGTAAGGACCCACATATCGCCAACATCTTCAGCGCAGCCGATGACGACGACTGCCTGAGCCTGGAGCAGCTGACTGCTTACCAGGAGGGGCGCGTGCAGGGGCAGGAGCGCAACCGCATGGAGAGGCACCTCCTCGACTGCGAATTGTGCGCGATCACGTTGGAATCCGTGGCCGAGCATGGCGCGGAGAGCATCCAAGCGGGCGCCGAGGAGGTCTCTGAGCAGGCCTGGACCCGACTGGAACAAAAGGAGAAACGCAAACGCCGGGGCGCATTCTTCTGGATCGCTGCTGCGGCATCGGTTGCCATCCTCATCACGGTTGGCTTCTTCACGCTGAGCGGGCCTTCCGACCAAAAGATCAACGATACGCTGGCAGGAGCCCAAAAACTCACGCCGCCGATGGGCCTCGACTCGCAGACCCGCGCGGACATCGCCATGGCGGAAACCGACGAAAACTACGAGGAGGCTCCGGAGCCCGAACTGCCCATTGATGCTGCGGCTCCCACTCCTTCTTCCAAGGAGTCTATAGTGAACTCGACTGCTGGCGGATTGATGCCCAAGGTCAAACCCATGGGCGAATCCACCCTGGATGCAGGCCCCAAGGGTGGAATGAAGTCTGTGACTGGCGGATCAAGCCCGGACCCTGAAAATGACAACTTTGCCGATGGGGCAGACTTCGGTAGCTCTTCCAGTGGGAACCAGACCATTACCGAATCCGCCAGCAATCCCTTCCGACTGTTCGATACCAAGGAGTCGATCAAGACTGCTCCTGTGATGCAACCCACTCCGTCCCCCAAGAGCCCCACCTGGGACTCCAAAAACGAGAGCAAGTCGCTGGCGATGGAGGACATGAAGAAGTCAAAGGAGCGGAGCGAGGCAGAGGAGAAGGCTTCCCCCTACAAGGAAATGCAGGCCATGACGACCTCCCCCACCATCGCTTCCAGCGAACCTCAACTTGACGCGGAAGATGGCGACGCGAACATCTCGGACGATGAGGTCACGACGTTGAGCGAGGTTGTGGTTACCAGCGGCGTACACCGCAACATCCAGCGCGACAAAATGGCCAAGGATTCGCGTGGCAAGGTCGCAACGGTTGCAAAAGGCGACGCTGCCCCCATCGCCAAGCCCAACATGGACTACTATACCGCAGGCATGGCGGCCTACCAGCAAGCGAATTACCGCGAGGCCGCCGCCAATCTGCGGACCGCCACTGAACTTACGCCCACCAATTTGCAGGCCCACCTGTATGCGGCGGATGCCTTCTTGCGCATTTCCCAGCCTCAGGCGGCCCTTTTCCACTGCGAACGCATCCTGTCCCAGCCCGGCAACAGCGTGTATGAGGACGCCGAATGGTTCAAGGCCCTCGCCTACCTGCAGCTCAAGGAAGGCCGCAAAGCCAAGTCCCAGCTGGAGGCCATCGTCGCACGCAACGGCAAGTACAAGGCCCGCGCCGAGGAAGCGTTGAACACTCTGAAGTGATTGGAAATCCCGACGGAGGCTGAGGTGGAATGCTGAGCTTGTCGAAGTGCTCTCGAAGCCCTGTCGCCGCGAGTGCCAGCCCGAGACCCAATCCCGACGTCATGCTGATCCCAAGCATCGGAAGAAGCATCTGGCACGGACGCTGATGCACTTCTCTAGGCAAAAACGTCATGCAAGTCGAGAGTTCCCCTCCACGTTGCCAAATCCTGACGCTGGCCAATTCTACGTGCTAGATCCTTCTCCGCCTGCGGCGGCTCCCCGAATCCATCGGGACCCCGCAAGCGAGGGCGCAGCAGGCAGGATGACGTTCGGGTAAAGCATGCCTGGTCCCCCTTTTGGAAGGCCAGCACATCCTGAAGCCTTAAAAAGCCCCGCAAAAGGCGTTCAGGCCCAAGTATAATTGAACTGCCCGTTCTCCACCTTGAAGACCAGGCGATGCGGCTTTCCTTCCTCATCCATGAACGTCTTCCCCTCCGGAAATGCCAGAAAGTTCCATTTCCGCGTGCTGTGCAGCATCTGTGAGAGGAAATTCCCCAGCTCCGGCTTGAGGTCCTCGACGCCCTCCGGCTTGGCCACATAGGTCTGTCGGGGCAGGCGGTTGCTCTTCCGGTTCCAGATCGCCAAAATGAGCGCGTCGAAATACCAACTGTTCGTCAGCCCCGTCGCATCCTTCATGAGATTGTCCACCACCGCCAGCACCGGGGAACGCAGCTTGGTATTCAAATCCAGCCGAAAGCGGATCACCCGATGTTCGGCCCATTGAGCCTGCTCTCCGATCAATCCATTCACGCTCCGCGCACCGAGTTGCATCTCGAACATGACCTGCTGCCCGATTTCCGGCTCCGTGAAGTCGATGTCATTCAGGATCAATTGGGGCGGCACCTTGTCCATGATGCGTTCGAAAAAGCCATTGTCCGGCCAGTAGCTCACCGCCCCGATGGCCATGGGCGGCAGTCCACCACCGCCGATGCGGATCAATGTCCCATCTCTGTAAATCTTGAGGTGGATCACCTGCTGACCGCCCAGCCGCATCTGGAATGCTATGTAGCCTACATCGCTTTTGCGCATAGAGCAAGCTACGCCGAATCAAGGAATAAGGCAAGGTGCCGCCGGGAGGCGGCGATGTAGATAGCCCTGCGGCCAGAGGCCACGGACTCACATGGTCTTCAGCAGCTCCAGCAGGCGGTCGGGGTAGTCGGTGATGATCCCATGGACGCCTAGCTTCACCATGCGGCGCATGTCGGCCTCTTCGTTGACGGTCCAGGGGATCACTTTCATGTTTTTGGTGGCGGAAAATGAGAGCATTTCCTCGGTCACCAAGCCGAAATAAGGGCTCAGGATCTCGGGATAGAATCCCAATTCGGCCAGTTTGTCCATGAACTTTTCGTCCTCCTCCACCAACAAGGCGAGTTGGATGTTTTGATCTTGGCGGCGCAACTCCCTCAGGGTCTCCAGGTCAAAGGATTGCAGGGTGCAGCGGTCGCTGACATTCGCTGCCCGGACTTGCTCCAACACCAATTGCGCGAATTCCTTTGCCGGAGGGCCAAAAACGCCTGTATCACCAGGCTCCACTTTCAGCTCGATGTTGTACCGGGGCCAACGTGCGTCCTCGCTGTAGTCATTGGGGTCCACCATCGCCTCGATCTCCGCGAACACCTCCGAAAGCAATGGCTTGATGACCTTCAGGTGTTGCTGATTCTGAAAACGAGGATGCACCCGCGACCCGCAGTCGTATTTGAGCACGTCCGCATAGTCCATCTTGAAAATGTTGTGGCTGCGTTCCTCTGCCTCAGTGATGTCGTGGCCCGCGCTGTCTTGGCAAAATTCATGGGAAAACCATGCTTCGTGAGAGACGACCACCTGCCTGTCGCGGCTGATGACTACGTCCATTTCCAGAGTCGTCACGCCCAGTTCCCATGCCTTTTTGAATGCGGGAAGGCTATTTTCCGGCATCAAACCCCGGCAACCCCGGTGCCCCTGCACATCCAAGTCAATCACGCCGTAGTTGCAAGAGGTGAGCAGGGAGAGGCAAAGCAGCACCACACAACCAGGGGCTGCTAGGCGGCGTTGCCAAATGAAGCGAGATGGTGAAGGCATAAGGAGGCATTTGGCTGCAAATATAGGTTGTGTGGCTGTATGCACGGTTGCCGTGCGTAATGGGCGTGATCGTGATGGCCGTTGCCTGCGTTTGTTGCGTGGTGGGCGTTGCCTGCGCTTGTTGCGCGATGGGCGTTGCCTGCGCTTGTTGCGTGATGGGCGTTGCCTGCGTGCCCTTCGAGAGCCTCAGGGTACGCAGGCAACGCGAGGCTCACACCACCAAGATTGCTTAAAGGTTAAGCGGCTTTCCTGCATTCCTGAACGCAAGTTTAAGATTGCCTGAAGCCTTTCCTTTTGCGACGCATTCGCTTTAGAAGCGGCCTACTTTTGCGGCCAAATGATGAAAGCATCCATGAAAACCACATCCAAACCCAAGCGCAAAGTCGATCTCGTCGTGATCTCCGATGTCCACCTCGGCACCTATGGCTGCCATGCGACCGAGCTCCTCCATTACCTACAAAGCATCGAACCCGGGGAGGTCATTCTCAATGGGGACATCATCGACGTCTGGCAGTTCAGCAAGCGGTATTGGCCGGACAGCCATATGCAACTCGTGCAGCACCTGCTCGGCATGGTCGCCCAAGGCATTCCTGTCCATTACCTCACTGGCAACCATGACGAACTCCTGCGCCGCTTCGCCGGGTTCCGGTTTGGCAGCCTGCAAATCGCCAACAAACTCGTCAAAACCCTCTCCAATGGGCAAAAGGCGTGGTTCTTCCACGGGGACGTGTTCGATGTCACCATGCAAAACTCCAAATGGCTCGCCAAACTCGGCGGTTGGGGTTACGATGCCCTCATCGTCTTGAACCGGGCCGCCAATTCGATCCTGGAAGCCACTGGACAGGGCAAGTTTTCCCTTTCCAAAAAGATCAAAAACTCCGTGAAATCGGCCGTGAGCTATATCAGCAGCTTCGAGCAGACCGCCGCCGAGATGGCCATCTTCCATGGGCATGACGTGGTCGTCTGCGGCCATATCCACCAACCCACGATGCAGACGATCGAGACGCGCCATGGCGCGGTTACTTACCTGAACAGTGGCGATTGGGTGGAGAACCTGACTGCACTGGAGTACCATGACGGGGAATGGACATTGTTTCATTATGAGGACCAGGTGCGGGACGGACAGTTGCCCGAGGCAATGGTGCAGCAGGAAAATCCGACACAGAAGGAGCTGTTTCAGCGGATGTGGCTGGAGTTCCAGCCGCAGCTGGTGAAGTCGGGGGCGCAGTTGGAGACGCTTCCGAATTGAGAGGATCACCTGAGCAGTGACTTCGCCAGAGGCATCCCGAGAATCGGAACCCTCTACCATTGAAGGGGAATCATCACCTTGGCAGCGTATTCGCCAGAGTTATACCGTTAAATTGCAATGTATCCGTAAACATTTTTATATGTTTACACCGTTGGCGCTCGTGCATGATCCCGCGCTTCTTCGGCTTTGCCGGATTGGGACGTTACGAGCGCCTTCCTTTGTTTTCGGGCCTTCCCGCTGATTGGCGCGTTGGGGTCGAAGTCCTGCACCCTCCTTTTTGCGCGGCTCTGCATCGCGTCCTGCTGCGGGGCTTCCTGCGGATTCCTTTTTTGGTTGGCCTCGTCGATTCTGGGGTCATACGGCCTTCTTGAGGTGAGGATGCCCCAAATGACCCTGAGCAGCTTGTGCATGACGACCCCGACGGCCTGCTTGTGCGTCTTCCCGTTTTCCCTGTGCCTGGTGTAGATGGCCTTCATGTGGGCGTCCCTGATGACCGCTGTGGACGCGCACATGTACAGCACCGCCCTTATCATGGGTCGGCCCTTCTTGCTCATGACCGACTTGCCCTTCTTGTCCCCGCTTTCCTTAATCCTCGGTGGCAGGCCGAAGTAGGCCGCGAGTTGCGATGGGGAGGGGAAGCGCGCGATGTCCTCGATCTCGGCCATGATGGCCGCGGCGCTGTAGCCGGCCACCCCGACGATCGACTTGAGCAGGTCCACCTCCCTCCCTGTGCAGTGGCTGGCGAGGTGGTCCTTGAGGGACTTGATGCGCTCCTGCTTGCGGGCGATGTCCTCGACGATGGCGGCGACCAGGAACTCGTTGGTCCCGTTGTCCCTGGAGGCCACGGACTTCTTGGCCGACTCGACCAGCGCTTTCGCCTTCCCGGGGGTGATCCCCTTGATCTTGGCCACTGTCTGCGCACGGGCCCGCCCCAGCTTGGCGGCCGAGGGGTACAGGGAGAGCAGGCGGATCGCCCAGTTCGGGATGCCGTTGCGGCAGTGCGGCAGCAGCTCGGGGAACGCCGAGTACAGCAGTTGCTTGGCCTCGTTGACGAGCATGGTCTTCTGCTTGTTCATCATCATGATGTGGTTGTTCAGGCTGCGGAAGGACGAGTACCGCGTGTCCTGGACGCTGAAGTCCACCTTGTCGCGGAAGCGGCGGATGTACCCCGCGATGTGCGACGCGCTGGCCGCGTCGGTCACGTTCTGGCTGTTGGCGGCCTTGGCCGAGTCCCTGACCATGCGCGGGTTGATCCGGGCCACCTGGATCGGCAGGGTCGCGCCCAGGCGCACCAGCATCGCGTGCCAGTTGTTCTCCAGCCCCCCCGTGCTCTCCAGTCCACAATAAACACGTGTCAGCCTGAACCGCCTGACCATGTCCCCGCACCAGTCCGCCAACGCCTCGTGCCCCTGGAGGGTGTCGTCCAGTTGGATCACCCCGTCCAGCTCCCTCCCGCCCGAGTCGGTCAGCAGCACGTCAGCGTAACCCTTGCTAATGTCAAGTCCAACGAATGCTTCCATCCTGAAATCTGTTGAAGTGAATAATAAAATGGCAGGCACCGTTTAACCTTATAACAAATGCGGTATCGACGTACCAAGTTATACCTCAAACTCTACCCAGCCGCGGAGATACTCTGGCACGGCGTCAAGCGCCAAGGCAAAGACCTCCTTATGCGGCAAGGCTAGCAAATGCCATTCAGAAAGTAAACATATAAGGCAAATGTTCGTTCGGCGTGCGGCAAGATGCCGCCGCCTCTTCCACCAACGCTGCCGCCTCTTCCACCAACGCTGCCGCCTCGATCTGGCCCACCGCATTTCTTTTTTCGGCATTTCCCAATTCCGTATATTCGTGCCTTTATTTTTTCTGAAAATGCAGTCCACGAATTCCATCATGATGGTGCGCCCGGCGGCTTTTGGGTTTGACCCGGAGACCGCTGCCAACAATTCCTTTCAGAACAATCCCGGCGAGACGGCTGCGGATGACCTGCAACTGAAGGCGCAGTACGAGTTCGATCAGGTTGCTGCATCGATGCGCGCCAATGGCGTGAACTTGTATGTGGTGAAGGACGTGGCGGACCCGGTGCGGCCGGATGCCATCTTCCCGAACAATTGGATCTCGACGCATGAGGATGGGACGGTCATCCTGTACCCCATGATGGCTCCGAACCGCCGCCTTGAGCGCCGGCAGGATGTGCTGGACGACCTTGAGAAATACCACGAAATCCGCCGTGTGGTCGATCTGAGCCGCCACGAGACGAGTGGACGCTTCCTCGAAGGCACAGGTTCCATGATCCTCGACCGGGCAAATGGCGTGATCTATGCCTGCCGCAGCCCACGCACCAATGAGGCTGTGCTCAAGGAGGTCGCCAAGACCCTTGACTACCGTTGCGTGGTGTTTGACTCCTTGGACGGAAATGGCAAGCCCATCTACCATACCAACGTGATGCTGTCCATCGGCACCAATTATGTGGTGATCGCTGACCATACCATCCCGGACGCGGCAGAGCGCGAGCGTGTCATGGCGTCCCTGAATGGCGGCGGCCGCCGTATCGTGAAGCTTCGCCCCGAGCAGTTGGGCGAGTTTGCTGGAAACGTGCTGGAGGTGCAGGGCCGTGAGCGCTTCGTGGCGATGAGCACGCGGGCGTATAAGTCCCTGAGCGACAGCCAACGTGACCTTCTGGAGGTCTGGGCCAAGTGCGTGCATTTCCCCATCCCGACCATTGAAAACGTGGGTGGTGGTAGCATCCGTTGCATGTTGGCGGAGATCTTCCTGCCCCGGAAGTGAGCGGGCAGAATTCTATTAATATTCCTTAAGAGCGACCGACCGGAGGAAAAATTGCTGAATTTCTGGCGCAACCAGAGGGAAAATTGTATGTCCTTTGGTCAGGAATGAGATGCAGTATCTTTGCACGGTTGCAATAACATGATGATTGAAAACATGGCGATGAATCAACGGATGGTCACACGGCTTGGCACTGTGGTGGCCCTGTGCTGGGTATTGTTGCAGGGATGCAGTGAAAAGGTCGCTGAAACCATGTACCAAAAGCCCCAAGAGGGCAAGTTTGAGGTGCTGGTGACCACCACGGGCGAGATGCAGGCCCAGAATTCAGTCGATATCTCAGGTCCAACCGGGGCACGCAAGGCAGGGATTTATCAACTCAAGATCACGCAGCTCGTTGCAGAGGGCACCGTGGTGGCGCAGGGCGATTTCGTAGCAGAATTGGACAAGAGCGAGATCGTGGGCAAGCTCAAGGAGGTGGAGATCAACCTGCAGAAGTTCCAATCCGTGGTCACCCAAGCCAAACTCGACTGCACGCTCACCCTCGCGCAGGCACGCGATGAGATGGTGAACCTGAAGTACGCGATGGAGCAACGCAAGCTCGAAAAGGAGGAGAGCACGTTCGAGTCCCCTAGCACCAAGCGACAGGCCGAGATCGAATACGAGAAATCCATTCGTGGCTACAACCAAGCGCAGGCGAACTACGAAACCAAGGTGAAGCAGGCGACCGCCAAGATGCGTGAAGCTGAAGCAGACCTGTTCAAGGAACAACAGAAACTGGAAGACTATCAGGGCATTTTGGGAGAATTTACGATCCTGGCTCCTGAAAAAGGGATGCTGATCTATGCGAGGGAATGGGACGGGAAAAAACGGGTAGTAGGATCGACGGTAAGTCCGTGGGATCCGACAGTGGCCACACTCCCCGACCTCACGCAGATGGAAAGCATCACCTATGTCAATGAGGTGGACATCCAAAAGATCAAGGTCGGGCAGGAAGTGCGGGTGAGCCTGGATGCAAGCCCAGACAAAAAACTCACAGGCAAGGTCACCCATGTCGCCAACGTTGGCGAACAGCGTCCGAACTCCGATTCGAAGGTCTTCGAGGTCAAAATCGCGATCAACGAAAAGGACAGCACCCTGCGTCCCGCCATGACCACGAGCAACGAGATCATCACT
>JAXLVK010000075.1:0-29322 GCA_046329055.1 Bacteroidia bacterium | reverse complement strand
TATCAACCTTCTCTTGATGGGAAGCCTTGCTTTCATGGGCTGTGAGCCCCACGAAAAATCCAATTCCTCGCGTGGCCCTGCCGCCAAAACTGATTCCATGCCGCTCCAACCCGAAACAGCGGAAGTCGCCGAGGAAGAAACCGAACTGGCTTTCCCAGAAGAACTTCGCCCTACAATTCCAGCGGGATTCGAACTCGTGGAAGGCGAAGAAGGCCCGGTTTGGTCCGTTGGTGACCTGAATGGGGACGGCTTGGCGGATGCCGCGATGCTCGTCCGCAAAACGGACGACTTCGACAATCATTCGGCCGTGGTAGTGTCTTTGGGCAAACAAGGCGGAGGTTATTCCTTCAAGGAAAGTACCGGGAATCTGGGCCCTGAGCCGCTGCAATACACTGACCCTGACTTCATTTATATCGAGGAAGGCTACCTCTACATCGCCTTCCAAAGCATGCGCTGGGGAATCGATTTGGTATTCGAATGGATGCCGGAAACGCAAGACATGATTTTGGTTTCCAGCGAAACCCTGAGCTCAGGCAACGAATTCGGAGATGGTGCAGGCACTGCCCGAACGGATTATGTAAAAGGCTCACGAATAAGTGCTTATCAACGCTGGAATGAGAAATTGGGACGCTCAATAATGAAAACTCCCAAGACCATTTCAGTTCCCAAAGTGCTGCATCCACTGAAGGACCTCAACGATGACCTGATTTACGAGCTGCAATGACACCCGGCGAACCCCTCCGCGTCCTCCTCAATGCCATCACTCCATTGCCTGAAGAGGCGATGGAGGCCATGCTTGCGGATTGGAAGGAGGTGCGGTTCCGTCGCAATGAAATCCTCACCCAACCCGGTCAGGTTCAGCGCGACATGCTTTTCATTTTGGAAGGCTTGCAGCGCTCCTACTACATCAAGGACGGCAAGGAGCATGTGATCGCATTCACCTACCCGCCGTCATTTTCTGGCATCCCGGAATCCTTCCTCACGCAGCAGCCTTCACGCTACTTCCTCCAAGCCCTCACCGATGGGAAAATGCTCAAACTGCCCTGGGAACGCCTCGAAGCCATCGCCCAAGCGCATCCAAGTGTAGAAAGATTGCTCCGCTTGGCGACGGCACAGGTGCTCGGCGGATTGGTGCAGCGGCATTATGAATTGCTTGCCCTGAGCTCGGAGGAACGCTTCGTAGCCTTCATGGAGCGGTCGGCGCACCTCATCAACCTGGTCCCCCACAAACAAATCGCGAGCTACCTGGGCATGGACCCCACGAATTTTTCCAAGCTCCTCAACAGCCGCAAGCTCTGATCCGAAAAAGCTGGTATTCACCAAGATTTTCGGAATCCCACCGGGGGAGATTTGTGCATTCACCAATCGAAATGACTGAAAATGAATGCTCAAAACTTCCGCACCGCTTCTTGGTTCGATGCCGCTAGTTATCCCTTCCCCTCCAAATTCCAGACCGTCAGTGGGCATCGGATGCACTACATTGACGTCGGTTCAGGCCCGCTGATCCTCTTCGTCCATGGCACCCCGACTTGGTCCTACCTCTACCGGCAGCAGATCGTGGCATTGTCACGGGAGTTCCGCTGCGTGGCGATCGACCACATCGGCTTCGGGATGAGCGACAAGCCCAAGGATGCGCCTTATAGCCCTGAATGGCATTCCCGCAGCCTCGAACAATTCGTGGATGCATTGGGATTGCAGGATTTCACCCTCGTGGTGCATGACTTCGGCGGGCCGATTGGTCTCTCGATGGCGATCCGTCGGCCGGAAATCGTGAAGCGGGTCGTGCTGATGAACACCTTCCTCTGGGAAACCGCCAACAATCCAGCGGCACAAAAGGTCGATCGCCTGATTCGCAGCGCATTGGGACGGTTCCTGTACCTGCGGATGAATGCTTCGCCCAAGTTCCTGCTCAAGAGTGCATTTGCAGACAAACGAAAGCTCACCAAGGCCCTGCACCGCCATTACACCAAGGTATTTCCGAATCGGGAGAGCCGATGGCCTGCTGCGATTGGCCAGGGCATTTTGTTGCGGAGGAAGGTGCGGAGGCGCTGACCGTGGCGATTCAGGCGTTTTGTAGGCAGGGTTGATGGCGGCTGAGCTTGGTGGAGCACCGGATTGATTGTTGCCGCAGAAATCGGAATTGTTCGGGCAATGCATCTGTTGCGCCTGCATTCAGGGTGCTGAGACTTCTCCCTGCGGTCGAAGTGACAGGTGGGCGGACGAGGCTCCTGCGGTCAAATGCACTGGCGGTGTGATTGCGGCCGGGATGCTTGCCCCTACTCCGCCACCCTCAAAGAGTCCAGCAGCTTCATGAAGTCGGCATTGCTGTGGAGGTTGACGAAATCTGGATCCATCGAAAGTCGGTCGGCATCCTTGAAGCCCAATCGCTGAGCATATTCCAGTGCGGGCATCACCTCAGCAGTACGGCCCTGCCGTTGCCGGATGACGGCGAGCATGTAGGCGTGCTCCGGATTTGGGGGGTCAATGAAGGAATAGATTTTCTGAAAATGCTCGGCTTGAGCAATATCTCCGGCTTTCAAGGCGCCATCCACCTGAAAATAGACGTTCAGGCTGAGGAAGTTGGCGACGCGGAGGTTGCGTTGCCGCTGCGGAAGGGAGCCGCCCGTATCTTGGAGCCGAATGGCAATGCGAAACCATTCGTCGATCGTCGCCGTTCCTATCTGCTGGACGTATTGCTGCCGCAGCGTTTCTTCAGTTTTCGCCAATTGCTCCTCGGATTGGAATTCCTTGGTCCAGCCCGGGGACTTTTGGAGGCGCTCGGCTTCTGCTTTCAACGGGGCGACATCTGCATGACCATCCAAAAGCGTCGCGAAGCGCTTGTGAACCCGCCACAGCGCCATCGTCGAGGATTTGGCAGCAGCCTTGGCCTCGGTCAAATGTGCCTGCGCCTCGGCAACCAAGCTGTCCAAGCCCGCGCTGCCCGGCTTGCTCGCCCGGATGACCGCGAACTCCAACGCCCGCTCCATCACCTCCACCGGGGGCCATTCATGCCCGCCATCCCAGAAATCCACGAAATGAGGCTGCGATCCTTGATCCAATGCAGCCTCCAATCCCCTCAGTTCCTGATAGTTGAAATCCTCACGGCCCATTGTGGCATAGTACGGAAAGGCATCGCTAGGACGGGGCTGAAACCCCGCCGAACAGCCAATGACTCCTGCTACATTGGGTCGGTTCTGTGCGATCATCGCGGCCACACGTGCCCCACCTGAGAAACCGGACAGGATCATCCGACCCGCGTCGTAGGAGAATTGCTTCCCGATCTCCGCCAATAGCGCGTCGTAAATCTGCAAGGACATCTGCGGCTGCTGCCCGTTTTTGGAGGCATTGGAACCAATCAGGATGAGGCCGTACTGCTCAGCAAGCGGGGCGTATTTCCGCACAGGATCCTTTCCTCGCGCATGGGAATCGAAAAACACGACCACGGGCCACTTTTGGTTAGCGGAATAGCTGGCAGGCAGGTAGTAGGCCAATGCCGCATTTCCCTGAACACCAGGCAAAAACGGCACCACCTTCCCCAGCTCCAAGGGGACAGGGGCAGGCTTGACCTCAGTCGATGGATTGGACTCATGACCGCCACAGCCCGACAGGGAGGCCGCCATCATCAGCAACACAGAAAACAGGAGGGTTCTCATCATTTTCAGGCTTCAATGCAGCCAAATGTAGGAATTCCGTCTCCTTTTCCTTGCTCGATTGTGAATTGTTGCGCTCATTGGCATCCAATGATTAGGCCTCGCCCGTAGGTCTTCCACTGAAACGTTGTTTTCCTCCTTCATCTATCGTAAATTGATGTTCGTCAATCGGTAATCTGTGTTTGCATGAACCACCTTCGCCTAGGAACCACTGTTCTCTTGCTTGTTTTTGTCGCTCTCACACTCGTACCAAGACCCGGCCATGCCCAGTGCATGATGCGCCCCATCACCCTGGAGCAGCGAGCGACGGAGGCGTCCCACATTGTCCTGGGGAGGCTCCTGAGCAAGGAGTCCTATTGGGATTACCAACATCACAACATCTACACACTCAACATCATAGAGGTCGGCGCATGGCTCAAGGGGCATCAATCCCAATCCAAAATCGGCGTCATTTCACTGGGGGGCTTTGTGGAAGATCGGGGACAGATCTCGCACCCTTCCGTTGATGTCGCACCCTACAACGAGTATGTCTTCTTCTTGAACGCCGACAATCAAGTGCTCGACAACAAGGCCATGCGGATTCAATTCCCCGACATGATCCAAGCGGAAACCTTTGCGAGCAGCCAAGGCGCGATCACCAAGCAGTCCGGCATTTACCACGACCTGCTCTCCGAGAGCCCGCAGGATGAGGCAAGTCTATTCCACAAAATCGAGGTTTTCACGCATCAGCAAGCGCTCACGCCGACGGGAGAAAAGTTCACCCCTCGCCTCGGCGACACCTATCCGCTCTACGAATGGGCCACAGGCAACGAGCGCCTCATGCCCATCACGAGCTTCACTCCCACCCCTACCAATTCCGGCACCATCGTGACCACGGACTTTGTCACCATCACAGGCAGCGGATTCGGAGCGGTTGCAGGCACAGTGTTCTACACCAACGCCGACGACGGCGGGGCCACCTTCACCTCATCCGGCATCGCCTCCGACAACGTCGCCTGGTCCGCAACCTCCATCACCAACAAGGTCGCTCGCGCCGCAGGCACCGGCCCCATCAACGTGAATGGCGCCATGACCTCCGGCAGCAACCTCACCATCAACTATGCCCACCTCAACATCAACAGCACATTCCAAGGATTCGGGTCCTCCACGCGGCAGCGCTACTACCTCCTCAACAAAAACGGCACCGGCGGCTACACCTTCGTGTACAACACCGCCTTCAATTCCAATTCCGCGGCGGTCGCAGCCTTTGAGCGGGCACTGAACACGTGGCGCTGCGCGACTTTTGTGAATTTCCAACGCAGCGGTACCACCGCCATCAGCACAGCGGTTCTGGATGGCGTGAATGTGGTGACATTCGACGGCTCACTACCAGTCGGTGTGCTTGGCTTGTGCACTACACGCTTCAATGGCAGTGCCACAGGTGGCTGCAACCTCGCCAATACCGTGTGGTGGGCGGATGAACTGGACGTGCAGTTTTTCCCGGACCCGCCGACTGCGGGCTTCCCCTGGGAATATGGCCCCGCAGCCCCGTCCTTCTCCGAATACGACTTCGAATCGGTTGCAGTCCACGAATTGGGGCATGGTCATGGGCTGGGACACGTGATCGCTGCCGGGACGGTCATGCACTTTGGCTTGGCCAATGGTCAGTCCGCGCGCAATCTCGGTGCCAATGAAATCAACGGCGGCCTGAACAAGATGGGTTACAGCACTGCCGCCATCTGCTTCACTCCCGCCACCACTTTTGGTCCGATGACTGCCGTTGTGCCGGGATCCTGCATCCTGCCCGTGAATTTCCTTCATTTCGACGGCGCCTACCTCACCGGCAGGGGCAACCGCCTCGAATGGGCGACCTCCTGGGAATCCGACAACAGCGGCTTTGCGGTGGAATGGGGCTTGGACGGAACCAATTTCAGGGAAATCGGCTGGGTGGCGAGCCGCGGAGACCATGAGGTCGAGTCGAGTTATGCCTTCATGGACGCGCAGCCCGTCGCAGGAACCACCAACTACTACCGCCTGCGACAAGTCGATATCAACGGCGGCGTGAGCTATTCGGAGACCGTTGCCATCCTGGTGCCCGACCAAAGCAACATCGTGGTCATCCCCACCCTGGTCAAGGACGAACTCCGTGTCACTGGGCAACTGGAAGGAGGATTGGGCAAATTCTCCCTCACGGACATGCGTGGGGTCACGGTGCGTTCCCAGGTGTTGTCGGGAGGGTTCATCGACAGCAGGATCAACACCGCCGACTTGGCTGCGGGCATCTACGTGTATCGCATCTTGGGTACCAAAGGAGAAGTCCTGAGCGGCAAAGTCGTGAAGGACTGAGGGAAATTCGGTGAACTTTTTCTGTGAAAGCGGGTTGATTGAGAGATTAATCCCAAATTTCGGATATCCGAACTCCAAAGCGATGAAAAGAAAAGCATCAGCCATCTGGAATGGCACCGGCCGCGAAGGCGGCGGCTCCCTGAGCACCCAAAGCGGCGCGCTCAACAAAATGCCCTTCACCTTCAAGTCCCGGACAACTGAGCCGGACGGCAGCTCCGCCACCAATCCCGAGGAACTGATCGCAGCTGCCCATGCAGGTTGCTTCACCATGTTCCTGAGCTTTCAGCTCACTGGTGCGGGCTTCACCCCCGAGGAGTTGAACACCACTGCGACCCTGGACCTGCAAACCGAAGGCGGCCTGCGCGTGCAGTCCATCGACCTCGTGGTCTCAGCCAAGGTTCCCGGCATCACCAATGAGCTGTTCCAAGAACTCGCCCTCAAGAGCAAGGAAGGTTGCCCCATCTCCAAACTCTTCAATTGCGAGATCACACTGGAAGCTGCCCTCGTCTGAGGCAAATCCAATTCATGACCGTGGATGCTTGCCCGATTCATGCGGCAAGCATCCACGATTTATTTTGAACCATCCACAACCTCACCCCAACCTTCCCGTAAACAGCAAACAGGATCGGCTCCGACAGCCGACCCGGTGCGTCATGTACCGCAATACTGATCCCCCCATCGCCCACTGAGGCAAGACTGACAATTCAGCCTTCCCAAATTCCCTTGTAGTTTCCGCCCCATCACCGGACGTGGCATATCTTCGTTTTGCTCGCCTTTGATATTGCGGAGCGGAAAGGCTTTCCCCATTTTCAATGCATTAACCTTTTCTTACTATGAATGCCACAGAACTGCTGGCTTTTGCATGGGTATTGCCCGTGCTGCTGGGTTTGATTTTATACAAATGGACATTTCGCTTGTTTTTCGGGATGGTGATCGTTCCCGAGAACAAAATTGGTCTGGTCACCAAAAAATTTGTGCTTTTCGGGTCAAACAAGGAATTGCCGGACGGGCGCATCATCGCCACGAATGGTGAAGCTGGTTTTCAAGCGAAAACTCTCGCTCCCGGGCTCTATTTCTGGAAATGGATCTGGCAATACGAGATCCGGATGGAAGACTTTACGGTCGTGCCGGAGGGCAAAATCGGCCTGGTGCTCGCGAGAGACGGTGCCGAGATTCCTACCGGACATATCCTCGCCAAGCGCGTGGAATGCGACAATTTCCAAGATGCCGAATTGTTCCTGAAAAATGGTGGACAACGTGGTCGGCAAAACCACTTCATCACCGCAGGCAGCTACCGGGTCAACACCTTGCTCTTCCATATTACGGTCACTGACATGGTGCGCATCGGCGAAAGCATGGTGGGCATTGTGACGACCCTGGATGGCCATCCCATCGAGGATGGACAGATCGCAGGTCGCGTCGTCGAGGGGCACAACAATTTCCAAGACTTCGACGCCTTCACCTCTCAAGGAGGCAACCGTGGCTTGCAACCGCAAGTGATCCTCGCAGGCTCTTACAACCTGAACCCTTGGGCCATCGAGATTGAGGAAACCCGCATGACGGAAATCCCGATTGGTTATGTGGGTGTGGTCATCTCCTTCATCGGGCAGGATGGCCAAGACCTCACGGGCGTGGACTTCAAGCATGGGAATATTGTGGAGAAGGGCTTCAAAGGCGTATGGTCTGAGGCCCTCGGCCCCGGCAAATATCCTATCAACAAGTACACGATGCGCGTGGAACTCGTGCCCACCACCAACCTCGTCCTGAACTGGGCGAGTGCCCGCACCGAGTCGCATCAACTCGACAAGAACCTGAGCACCATCACGGTACGCTCCCGGGACGGCTTCCCCTTCAACCTGGACGTGTCGCAGATCATCCACGTCCCCAATACGGAGGCCCCCAAAGTGATCGCCCGCTTCGGCAACATGACCAACCTCGTGTCGCAAGTGCTCGAACCCACCATCGGCAACTACTTCCGCAACAGCGCGCAAGAGGCCGACGTGATCGCCTTCCTCACCACCCGCAAGGAGCGGCAGGAGAGCGCCAAGCGGCACATCAAGCAGGTGCTCGATGAGTACAATGTGAATGCCGTTGACACCCTGATCGGGGACATTGTGCCACCGGACTCCTTGATGAAAACGCTCACGGATCGGAAGATTGCGGAGGAGCAAAAGATCACTTATGAAATGCAACGCGAGGCCCAGGAGACCCGTCAAGGCATGGAAAAGGAAACGGCCATCGCTGACATGCAACGGCAGATGGTCTCCGCGCAGCAAAACGTGGAGATCGCCGAGCGTACCGCTGACGCTGCTGTGAAAAAGTCCGAGGGTGACGCCGCGAGCCTGCGATTGGCGGTGAGCGCCGAGGCTGAGGCGACTAAGCTCCGCGCTTATGCCGAGGCGGAAGCCCACAAGGCCCGCGCCCTCGCCGAAACGGAAGCCATCCGGCTCCGCGCTTCCGCAACCGCCGAGGAGATTTCCCTCACGGGCGAGGCCGAGGCAGGACGCATCCTCGCCGTAGGCGAAAGCAATGCCAAGGCCTACGAGCTCGCGGTGCAGGCCATGGGCGGCGACAACTTCACCCGCTACAAAATCACGGAAGAGCTCTCCAAAGGTCACCTCAAGCTCATCCCCGACCTCTGGATCAACGGCGGCGGCAACAATGGCTCTGCCATGGATGGCCTGCTCGGCCTCAAGCTCCTCGAAATGGTAAACCCTGAGAAAGGAAAAGCGCTGGGCGGTCCTGAAACCCAAGACAATTGAACCGAGCCCATATTTTGCCCAAGGCTGACCGTGAGGTCGGCCTTGTGGTGTTTCTGGTGGGATTTCGGAGATTGCGGAATGGAAATCCCGAGACTACGCGAATTGAGGCTACGGGCCCAGGGGATCTTGCCGCAATTTGACGGCCATGCCTCGGACTGCGTCCATGGAATGTGTGCCATGCAAGCGCAAGACCTAGGTCAGGCACGGTGGGCGCTGGGGGTGCGGGTGCCGGGATTGCGGGCGAGTGATGTGGATGCGGCGCTGGCGCGTGGCGAGATCGTGCGGACCTGGGTGATGCGGGGGACGCTGCACTTGCTGCATGCTGAGGATGTGCGATGGGTGGTGTCCCTCGTGGAGGGGGCGAACCGGGCCAAGACGCGGCCCTTGCACAGGCGGCTGGAGCTGGATGAGGAGACGCTGGCGCGGTCGGTGGATGTGATTTGCAGGGCATTGGAGGGAAATGGTGGCGAGTCTGGAACGATTGCATTGCAGCGCAAGGAGGTTTTTGCGGCCGTGGAGGCGGCGGGCATCAGCACGGAGGGCTTGCGGGGCGCATTCATGCTGTATGAGGCGGCGCATCTGGGTTTGATTTGCCTCGGCCCGATGGCGGGGAAGCAGGACACTTATGTACTGGCGGACAAGTGGTTGCCGGAGGCGAAGCCCAAGTCCCGGGCGGAGGCGATTGCGGAACTGGCCGGGCGGTATTTCCAAAGCCATGGCCCGGCGACCTTGGAGGATTTTGTATGGTGGTCGGGATTGGGGGTGCGAGAGGCGCGGCAGGGGCTGATGGATGTGGCCGGGATGCTGGAAAGGGTCGCATTCGATGGAATGGATTATTGGATGGGGCGGGAGGTTTCAAGTGCGCCTTCAAATAACGAAACCTTGCTCCTGCCGGGATTTGACGAATACCTCATCGCCTACCGCAACCGTAGCCTGATATTGGACGAGGCGCATTCATCGGCGGTGATTTCTTCCAATGGCATTTTCCGGCCATTCATTGTGCAGGATGGGCGCGTGGTGGGGACTTGGAAATTGGAAAAGGGGAAGGTCAAATTGGATGCTTGGGATGCATTTGACGAGCAGGAAATGGCGGGACAAATGCGGAGGGTGGTTGCATTTTATCAAGGCTGAATGGGGAATTTCGCCACCAAGGCACGATGCTAGGCGGATCCAGCCTTGTGCCTTGGTGCCTTTGTGGCAACTTCAATTCCGGACAATCCTTGCCCGCAAAATTCGATCCTCACACCGCATTTCCACCACATAGATCCCCGCAGCAGGCGTCCCGAGATCCAGCTCCAAGGCATTCAATCCAGCTTGGAGAACCATGCTCCGCTGAAAAACCACCTGTCCCCTGGCATCGATGATCCGCATTTCACCGGTACCATTTTCCGGGAAAAAACCCTCAACCCTGCAAACTCCACGCGTCGGATTCGGCGAAACAAACAACCTACCCATCCCTGCATCCTCCACCCCACTTGTGTATTCCGGTGTGCCCAGGTCATTCATCAGCCCGAAAACGAAACTCCCCGCCCGGTTGAAGACGAAAGACTGCCCAGTCGCATCCACAGAGGGGATCACGTTCGAATAAAATGGATGCTGAAACGACATGAAGAGGTACCGGAAATCCGGCGTGAAGGTCATCCCCGTAGGCTCGGCGCCGCGAACGGCGGTGGTGAAAATGCGCACATCAGGATTGCCGAGGCTATGCATGGGACCGAATACCCAGAGATGCGCCCCGCCCCCGTCCTGAGCAACCCATAGGTTGCCGTCACCATCGAATACCAGGTTATCGGGATAGGTCAGCAAGAGGGGCGTGGTATCATGCTCACTCACAATCTGATACGTCCCGTAATCCACAAAAATCCCGAATCCGCTGATGGAATCGCCCCGGTCCTCAAACTTGTAAACCCGGCTCATGGCCGTGGAAGCGAAGTAAATCTCCCCGGTCAGGGGATTGACCTCCACATCCTCGATGCGGAAAAAGTCGGTTCCGCCCAGGCTGTCCGCGAGCAGGACGGTATGGTTGCGCTCCCATTGCGTCTCATTCGGGATGCGGATCCAGTTTCCCACGTTGCCCGATTGGTGCAAGACATAGAGTTCGCCGCTGTCCAGCCGCATCTTCTCATGAGCGATGAATTTGAAAAGGAAACCATTGGTCGTGGCATCCTCCCCTTGATAGACGGTGACTGAATCGGGGGCAAATGCCGCATTCTCATGCCGAAAATGCCCGAGCGCCCAGAGTTTGTCCGGCTTCCCATCCAGGTTATGGTCCACAACCGAGTGGGTCGCGGGATCGATTTCGATCGACCAACCCCAATCCAAGTACCCGTCGCCATTGAGGTCCGTGGTGCTTTCCAGCTCCTCGCAGGTGATCACCGTGTTCCAAGGCGTGACCGCCCCCGAACAATTCCGGGCTGTCGGAGCCACATTGCTGTCCCCGAGTTGGCTCATGTCCACCACATTGCCGTCGAGCACAAGCCATTTTTCCATGAAGGCATTGTACTGCACCTCCAGGATGGTCACGTCGCCGGGGATCGCTTCCGTGCTGATACTCAGGTAGCCGTGGGTAGAGCTGCCTTGGATCGGGACGTATCCAGTGAAGTCATTGGATCCGGGCAAGAGGCCCCCGCCCGGCAGGGGATCACCCGCCTGAATGAGCATCTGCCAGTTGTGGGTTCGGGGCAATACCATGTTTTCCACCTGTCCCTGCGGAAGGATGGAAGTGAAATTGCCGAATGACTGCGCCTGTAGCAGCGACCCGATTCCCAGCAGGCAAAAGCAGAGGCAAAGGACGCGATGGACGTGCATTACCTGATCTTGATGTCACAAGTTGCAGATTTTCTGGAGGAAATGCGCTGGAAAACCGATGAATGAGCAAAGAGCAGGGAGTCAAAGAAAATTTTTCGCGGAATGCTTTACGGAATGATTATTCCATTAACTTTGCCCCCATGAAACCGAAAGACCCAGAGAAAGTCATCTCCATCTACCGCGCTACACTGCGTTTGGTGGGGCAAAATGGCCTTACGGGTCTCACCATGGCGGCGATTGGCAAGGAAGCGGGCATCGGGATGGGCACGCTCTATACCTACTTCGAAAGCAAGGAAGCCCTGATCAATGCCCTCTTCAAATCCATCAAGGGCGGACATACGCAACGGATTTTCGCCGAGATGGATGCGAATGCCCCCTACCCTATGCTTGTCCGGCGTGTTCTCCTCAATTATCTCAAGAACCTCATTGAATTCCACGAGGAGCACAGCTTCTTGGACCAAGCATTGACCTCACACTTCTTGGATGATGAGGCAAGAGCCCTCGGTGAAGCCGCTTATGAGGCACTTTTTGCGCTGTTGGAGAAAGGAAAGGAGGCCTTGCTCGTCAAGCCGCTCCCCAATCCCTTGCTCGCCGCAAACCTCATCGGAGCCGCCAATGAAATCGCCAATTTGGTGATCCACGGCACCTCCAAGCTGGATCAGGAATTTGTGGACCAGGCCTTCACCCTTTGCTGGGACAGCATCAAACGTTGAAATTTTTTTGACCCCACTTAGAATATTTATTCCATTAAGCCAATATGAAAAAGACAGTATTGATCACGGGAACCTCATCCGGCATCGGGCAGGCAGCCGCAGTCGAATTCGCCAACCAAGGATGGAACGTGGCCGCTACCATGCGCACCCCGGAGAAGGACACCACCCTCAAGGGCAAACCCGGCATCAAGCTCTACGCACTCGACGTGACGCAGCCAGAGAGCATCGACGCTGCCATGGCCGCCGTGGTCAAGGATTTTGGGCGGATTGACGTCGTCGTGAACAATGCCGGATACGGCGTGGACGGCGCATTCGAAGGGTTCAGCGATGCAGTCATCCACAAGCAATTCGACACCAACGTCTTCGGCCTCATGCGTGTGACCCGGGCGGCAGTGCAACTCATGCGCGAACAAGGCGGCGGTGCCATCGTCCAGATTTCAAGCATCGGCGGCAGGGTCACCTTCCCCATGTTCAGCATCTACCACGGCACCAAATGGGCGGTCGAGGGCTTCACCGAATCCCTGCAATACGAAGTCGCCCCCTTCAACATCCGGATGAAAATCGTGGAACCCGGCCCGATCAAGACCGAGTTTTATGGAACAAGCCGCCATTTTGTGATGCCCGAGCATACCCGTGCCTACGACGCCATGTCCAAGCGTGCTGAAAAGGTCGCCGCCGACAGCACCGAGAAAGCCGAACCAGTCGAAAAGGTTGCCCGCACCATCTTCAAGGCCGCGACCAGCACCAGCCACCGCATGCGCTATGCTGTCGGACGCCCCGGCCCGCTGCTCGTTTGGCTTCGCAAGCGCATTCCAGACACCTGGTTCTTCGGGCTTGTGCGGATGATTTACAAGTTTTGATAGTGGAGGCTGCGCTGCGAGCGCCTAGAGCGCTCGCAGCGCAACCTCCCCACCCATTACAAGTTCCGCTCGACCTGATCCTTCAGCTCCTGCACCTTTTCGACCACCTCCTGACGGGTCATGTTCTTGTAGCGGTCGGGGAGCAATGCCTTGGAGGTGCATTCCAGCACGGCGGCATAGTTCATCAACTCGATCTCAGCGGGATAGGTCGGCGGCAGGAAGTCGTCGAGCGCCGACTGGATGATCTCGGGGGTCACCGCAGGCGCGCCCTCGGCCACGGTACGGAACTTCGCCCGGGTCAATGCGGCCTCCATTTCAGCCCCGGAATTCACCTTCATCTTTTCGAAGAAGTCCTCCGGCAAGGTGGAAGTGTCGAAATCTTTGAGCCCAGTCTTCTTGAGCATGGTCATGAAGAGCTCCTTCTTTTCCTCAGAAGTCGTCGGGTAGAAGAGCGCGATATGCTCCTCAGCCCGGCCCTGCCGCTTGAAGTCCACGGGCATCAGGTCGGGACGTGCGGTCACCAAGAACCATACGATCCTGCCGCGGTTCTCGGTATTGCTCATGAAGCTCGCGATCATCGAGAAGACCCGACTGCTCACGCCGCTGTCGCCCTCGCTGTTGCGCTGCCCGAGGTAGGCGTCCGCCTCGTCGATCATCACGGCGACCGGAGTCATGGCCTTGAGCAGGTTCAGGACTTTTTCCAGGTTGCCTTCGGTCTCGCCTTGGTACTTGGAACGGAAGTTCTTGAGGATCACCATCGGCACCCCGATGTCGTTCGCGAAGCAGGTGATGAGGAAGGTCTTGCCAGTTCCCACAGGTCCTGCGACGAGGTAACCCATCGGCACCACATCCGACCGTCCTTGCTTGATCGCATTTGCGGTTTCCATGAGGTGCGCCTTGGCCCATTTGTGGCCTGCGACGTCAGCGAGGGAGAATTTGCTTTGTACAAACTCCAGCAAGCCGCCGCCTTCTGCCTCGATCAGCTCCTTCTTGCGGCGGTTCAGGTCACCGTAGGTGAATTGGAGCTTGTTTTCCACGAGTTCGCTTAGCATGACCCTGAGGTGGGCGATGTTCAGGCCCGCTGTGTTTTTGGCAAGGACCTCCGAGCTCATTTCCAGCAAACCCCGGGGATTGGATGCCGGGCTGCGTTGTGCGGCTTTGTTCAGGAACCATTCGATATAGCCCAATCGCTCATCCTCAGTCGGATAGGGGATCAGGGACTCGAAATTGTAGGGGTTCTTGACGTACTGCTGATTCAGGTTGATGATGTTCTCCGTGAGCAGGACGATCACGAGGTCATCATGGCGGAACAGGCCTTCATTGGCCCAGCGCTGAAGGAAAACGAGGATCGCGCGGTCCTCAGGGCCATAGTTCGCGGCATTGGCCATGGGGACGAGGGTCTCCGCATACTCGATGATGAAGGCGATGGAAAAGCCCCGGTTGTCCATCATCCGCTTTCGGAAGTGCATTTCCAGCAGGGAGAATGCGCGCACCGGATCGGCGGGAATCGCCTTGGCGAATTGGGTGCCGTTGACGGTGTCGTAGGCCTCGAGGGAGCGGATGAAGTCCACCTTCATTTCCCTGGTCTTGAAACGGATGCCGGAACTGCGATCATAGAAGACCACGATGTTCGCGTTCTTGAACATCTCGTTGCTGAGGAAGTCGCGCATCAGGACATAGTCTGAGGCATCGCCCTCCCCTACCCGCAGGTAATCGTTGATGTTCCCATGCAGCAGGTATTGGCTGATGGTCCGTGACCGGTATTTCTTGGCAAAATCCGTCACCCATGCCGGGTACACTTTCTTGGTTTCGTTCAGCTCCACTGGATCAGAATTTCAGAATTGACAAAAATACAGAACGGCGCGCTCGCACTTCGGCTCCACGCCCCGCTCTGAGCTGTGCAAATTCCATCAATTCCACCAATTCTGAAAGTCCCCCTGAACATCAGGCAGCCACACAGAATTGTTGACGCGATCCGAAAACCCGCAAGAGTCACCAGATCGCGTCAGCAATTCTGTGAATTCCGTGAATTCGGGGAATTCTGCCCTAGAACTTCAGCACCTGCTTCAAAATCTTGCTCTTCTCGCGGCTGCTGATCACGTCCTTGCCGTTGGTGAGGATGATTTTGAAGCGGTTTCCGAACCATATCACGATCTCCTGCACGTGCTCGAGGCCGATGAGGCTGCTCCGGTTCACCCGCAGAAAGCGGTCGGTGGGGAGTTTCTTCTCGAAATAGTCCAGGGTCTGATTCAGGGTATAGCTCTTGTCCCTCGTGTAGAGGACGGTGTTGCGCTCCTCGACCTCGATCAAGATCACGTCCGTGTAGTCGATGAGCTTGTACCGGTCAAATGTCGGGATGGGAATCTTGTTGCTGAAGGGCAGGCGGAGGCCGTCTGTACGCTCGATTTCTTCGATGGCCCGCTGCTGCGCCTCCACGGTTTTGGCCCTGGGGCTGGCTTCGATCTTGTCGATCGTCTGCGCGAGGCGCTCTTCGTTGAACGGCTTGAGCAAGTAGTCGATGGCATTCAGCTCAAATGCCTTGATCGCGTACTCATTGTAGGCGGTGGCGAAGACGATGAAGGGTATGTTGTCGCCTTGGAGGTTCGTCGCCACCTCGATCCCGTTCAACCCCGGCATTTCGATGTCCAGGAATGCGATGTCCGGCTTGAGTTTGTCGATGTGCTCGAGGGCGTCCAAGCCGTTTTCCGACTCGTGTACAATCTCGATGCTCTCGTACTCGGCCAGCATCCTCACCATCTTTTTCCGGGCGGGTGCCTCGTCGTCAGCAATCAGAACTCTGAGCTTGCTCATGCTTCTACTTTCCGTTTGCGGTCAAATTACAAAAGAAACACGAGTTGCAAGTTTCGGGCAGGTGGATGGCAAAATTTGGGGAGTGAAAGGTCGATATCGTCGCGGAGTGGATGCGCGCAGGGTCAGGTGAAGTTCCTCAGAATGCGGTCGCGGTCTTCATTTTCCTTGTCTGCCTTGAAATACAATTCCACAAAGACCATGCGGTCCTCCCGCTCGAACCAGGCATACACCAGCCGCAAGCCAGAATTCACACCCCTACCCTTGAGGCTGCGGCAGGCGATTTTCTTCACCTTGATGACACAGGTTTCGATGCCCAGGTCAGCGATTCGGTAACTGAACGGCGGCCGCTGATCAGGTGAAACGGTCAACGCCTTTTTCAAATCCACCAAGTCGTCTTTGATCGTCTTGAATCTCTTGGCCAAAGCCTTCACGTCATGGCCAAATTCCGGCAACTCCTCAATCAGCATCATGCTTCCTCATCCTCGTCGTAGCTTCTCACAGAAAAAGGCACCTCGCGGTAAAACACCAATTCATAGGAGATGTCCTCACCCTCCTGCGAGGCGCGCCAAGGCATGTCTTTGTGGGACCAGTCGCTGATCGCCGCAGCCGACCAATCGCCCATTTGGTCAATCACGTGGTCGATGACCTCTTTTTCGCTCGCCTTGAACAGTTGCAGATTGGGTTTTTGAAGCGGGATATACCGTGTCTGAGGAAAGCCATGGTATTCTGTTTTGATCCGCTGCACCTGCCCGCCATCCACCATGTGCTGCAAAATGGAGTCGATCTGTTGTGGCACTGGCCCGAAGGGCAACTTGCGGTAGGTCGCACCCGTCATCTGTTCCTCGTAGATCTCGTAGTAGTTGAAATCGGAGAAATAGAGCAGCTTGTTCAAGACCGTCTCGCCGACATTGGGCTTGCCAGCGCATCGCTCCAGGATGTAGAGCAGCACCTGGACGAACTTCTCCAATTGCAGCTTGGGCACACTGATGCGCATCTCAGGCTCGGGCTTGGGAGCTGTCCCGAAATGGATGGCAGCCGATTTCTCTTCCCCGATCAGGGAATAAACCGAGCATTGTAACACCTCCACGATGCGGACAAGCTCCAACACATCCAGCCCTCGATTCCCCTGCTCCACCTGTGCCAGCGAAGGCCGCGACATGCCGATCAACTTCGCCAAGTCCTCTTGGCTCAAGCCCTTTGTCCTCCTGAGCATAGCCAGTCTCTGACCGATTTTCTTGGATGTCAATTGGGTTTCCATATCACTTGCTCCGCCACAAAGTTATCAAATTCTCGAAAATAAAACAATTCCATGCTCTGTTTTCCATCATACCCAAAACCCCCATCTTGGCATGGCCCGCATCGCAGAAGGTTCAGAGATCGCATTCCGGCACCTATGGGCATCAGAAAGCATCGCTCCTCCGATCAAGAGTGGAAACGGCCATAGGCTCCGGCTTCAACGATATTTCAGTATCCGATCTTCGATGACGCAATCCTTTTCTCCATTCCTTATCTTTGCACCTCCAAAAATTTCTCTGAAACAATGCATCGTACACACACCTGCGGCGAATTGCGCCTCGAACATGTCGGTCAAGAAGTCACACTTGCAGCTTGGGTCCAAAAGGCGCGAGACCATGGTCACTTCCTCTTCATCGACTTGCGAGACCGCTATGGCATCACGCAGGTGAATGTCCATGCTGACAATGCCGCCCTGTACGAGATGGCCAAGGGCATCGGCCGGGAATGGGTGGTCAAAGTCACGGGCATCGTCACGGAGCGCGTCTCCAAGAATCCCAAGATCCCCACAGGCGACATCGAAATCGTGCCCAATTGCATCACTGTGCTGAACGAGAGCAAGGTGCCGCCGTTCCTCATCGAGGAGGAAACGGACGGCCAAGACCAGCTCCGGATGAAGTACCGCTACCTCGACTTGCGCCGCGGCCCGCTGCAGCGCAACATGATCCTGCGCCACAAGATCGCCCTTGAGACCCGCAAGTACCTCGACAGCCTCGGCTTCCTCGAGATCGAGACGCCCTACCTCATCAAGAGCACCCCAGAGGGCGCCCGCGACTTCATCGTGCCCAGCCGCATGAACCCCGGCCAATTCTACGCCCTGCCACAGTCGCCGCAGACTTTCAAGCAAATCCTGATGGTTTCCGGCTACGACCGGTACTTCCAGATCGTGCGCTGCTTCCGCGACGAGGACCTGCGCGCCGACCGGCAGCCGGAATTCACACAGATCGACTGTGAGATGGCCTTCGTGGAGCAGAGCGACATCCTCAAGGTCTATGAGGGCCTGTTCCGTCACCTTTTCCGTGAGATCAAGGGGCTGGAATTCAACGAAATCCCCCACATGACATATCGGGAGGCCATGCGCCGCTTCGGCAGCGACAAGCCGGACATCCGCTTTGGCATGGAAATCCGCGACATCACCGACATCGCCAAGCACCGTGACTTTGGCGTCTTCAACGACAGCGAACTCGTGGCGGGCATCTGCGTCCCAGGTGCCAGCGAATACACCCGCAAGGAGCTCGACGGCCTCACGGACTTTGTCAAAACGCCGCAAATCGGGGCCAAGGGCCTGGTCTATGTCAAGGTGAACACCGACGGCACGGTCAAAAGCTCGGTGGACAAATTCTACAACGAGGACGACCTCCGCGCTTGGGTGACCCGCATGGAAGCCAAGCCCGGCGACCTCCTCCTGATCCTCACAGGCAAGGACGAGAAGACCCGCAAGCAACTCGGCACCCTACGCGTGGAGATGGGCAACCGCCTCGGCCTCCGTCCCAAGGACAAGTTCCAGCCCCTCTGGGTCCTCGACTTCCCGCTGCTCGAATGGGACGAGGAAAGCCAGCGCTTCTTCGCGATGCACCACCCCTTCACCTCCCCCAAGCCCGACCAATTCGAGCAATTCATGCGCGGCGAGGACCTGGGCAGCGTGCTGGCGAACGCCTATGACCTCACCATGAATGGCGTGGAACTCGGCGGCGGCTCCATCCGGATCCACGACCGTGGCATTCAGCAGCGCATGTTTGAGATCTTGGGCTTCACCCCTGAGGAGGCGCAGGCGCAGTTTGGCTTCTTGCTGGGCGCATTTGAATACGGTGCACCGCCCCACGGCGGCTTGGCATTCGGCTTCGACCGCGTGGTCGCCATGTTCGGCGGCGACGACAGCATCCGCGACTACATCGCCTTCCCCAAGAACAACATGGGTCGCGACATGATGATCGACAGCCCAAGCCCGATCGAGAAAAAGGCGCTGGACGAACTGTTCATCGGCGTGCGCGAGGACTTGATGCCGAAGTGAGGCGAGGGGCCGGAGCCTGTCCTGAGGGACTCGAAGGGGCCCAATGCCGATCGGCACCAGGCCGGAGCCTGTCCTGAGGCCCTCGAAGGCGCCTAGGCTGGACTGTCTTACTAATGGAAGATCAAGTACAAAACGAGGGCGTACATCAATAAAAAGGTCTGAAAACCAGTTGCGTGTAATCCTATCGATTTCTTTGGTGGGATTTCGACTCCGTTTCTATGTCCAAAACCGTATCGGTGGATGATTCATCCCCGTATCTCCCGAACGCGAGTCTTGGGATTTGGATGGATATTGGATTTGCCTTCAGTCTAGCCAGAGGCCTAGTGCCATTCGGCTTCGGGCTTGAGGCCCCTCGCCTCAATCAAATCCCAAACAGCATCCCATCCACTGGGGAACTCGCCTTGGCGTGGTAAGCCTTCGGGATGCGCCCGGCCCGAAATGCCTTCCGGCCTGCTTCGATGCCGAGTTTCATGGCCTCGGCCATCATCACTGGGTCCTGCGCCTGAGCGATGGCGGTGTTCAGCAGGATGCCATCGTAGCCGAGTTCCATGGCTTGGGCGGCGTCGCTGGCTGTCCCGATGCCTGCATCCACGATCAAGGGCAGCGAAATCGCGTCCCGGATCAGCTGCAGGTTATGCGGATTGCGGATTCCGAGTCCCGTCCCGATCGGCGAAGCCAATGGCATGACGGCCGCGCAGCCGATGTTCGCGAGACGTTTACAGAGAATCAGGTCATCATTGCAATAGGGCAATACCACGAATCCCTTCGCGACCAATGCTTCGCAAGCCTTGAGCAGCTCGACACCGTCGAGCAGTAGCGTCTTCTCGTCACCGATGACCTCGACCTTGATCCAATTCACGCCGAGGGCCTCGCGGGCGAGTTCGGCGGTAAGGATGGCCTCCTTGGCAGTGTACGCCCGATGTATTGGGCAGGAGTTGGTAGCCCTTGAGGAAGTCGTGGAGAGGAAGGTATGCTGCGGATTCCGCAGGTCGATGCGCCGGATGCTCACGATCTCTGCACCGCTCGCTGCAATGGCCCTGAACATGAGGTCGGGATTCGGATAGGCCGAGGTGCCGATCATGAGCCGGGAACGGAATTCCTTGCCGCCGAGGGTCCAGGTATCAGTCGAGACAGGAGTCATGCTGCGAAGTTAGCATATCGCGGCGTGACACGGGAAGTCGAAATCTCGCCTTCTGGCCTGATTTATTCGGTTGCTAGGAGGGAAAGTGGCATTGGCAGTTAGCAGATAGCATTTAGCAGATAGCAATGTCCATGACGCTGAAGCGCGCAGAACTGCTATCTGCTATCTGCTATCTAAATTAGGCTTCGGAGAAAGGCCAGCAGGCTCACTTCCGCAGCTTTCCTTCCGCCACCCAATCTTTCACCTTGGCTTGGGTGCGCATGAGCCGGGGGATCGACTCATGCTGCACGTAGGGATTTTCCGGGTGATTCGGGACATAGTCCTGATGGTAGCCTTCGGCGTCCCAGAATTTCTCAAAGGGCAGGATTTCCACCGCAACCTTGCGTTGATTGGCGCCATTCATGGTGTCGATCTTCTTTTGGGCAGCGGCACGTTCGGCTTCATTGCGGTAGAAGATGATGCTGCGGTACTGCGAGCCGTGGTCGGGGCCTTGGCCGTTGACTTGATAGGGATCAATGGAGGCCATGAAGACGTCCACCAATGCCGGGAAATTCACCACGGCGCTGTCGTAATAGACCTCGATCGCCTCTGCATGGCCCGTGGAGCCAGTCCCGACCTCCTCGTAGCTGGGATTTTGGGTCTTCCCGCCGCTGTAGCCGGACACGACCTCGGCCACGCCCTTGATGCTTTCGAAGACGGCCTCTTCACACCAAAAACAGCCGCCTGCGAATGTCGCATGGTGGTATTTGCTCAGGTCAACGTTGCCCTTCTTGGCAGGTTGCTCGGCCTGAGTGGTGGATTTGGATTCCGCATTGCCAGAGTTGCCGCCCTCATTGGAGCTGCTGCATCCAGCGGAATTGACCAGGGCAGCGAAGGCCCCGAGGAAGAGAAGGTGTTTCATTTTCACTTTTTGTCTTTTTCGAAATGCAATGCCACGCCATCCATGCAGTAACGCATGCCTGTGGGCCGGGGTCCATCGTCAAACACGTGCCCCAAATGTGCCTCGCAACGCGCGCAATGCACCTCGACGCGTACCATGCCATGCGAGTTGTCGGAGGTGGTGGCTACGCTCTTGGTCGCGTAGGGCTTCCAGTAGCTGGGCCAACCTGTGCCGGAATGGAACTTGGTCTCGCTCCGGAAGAGCGGATTCGCGCAACAGGTGCAGTAGTACATGCCCTTGTCCTCGACTTCGTAGAGCGGGCTGCTGAACGCGTACTCGGTGCCTTGGCGGCGGGTGATTTCAAACTCCTCGTTCGTGAGGACCTTGCGCCATTCGTCGTCGGACTTGAGGACTTTTTCGGTCCAGGTCGTGTCGGCGGGGTTCCATTTGAGGTTGCGGGTGTTTTGATCGGTGATGGCGGCAGGGGTGTCCTGTCCAGCGACTTTGGTGCTCTGCGGCGTACACGCCACCAACATCCAAGCACCGATGAGGGCAAAAAACAATGATTGCATCTTCTTGGTGAACATTTGGGAGATAAACGGGCGGGGATTCGCTTTGGTTCACTGGGAGGGAAATTTTTGCACCTATCGATGCATAGCGAGGCACCCGGGAAGGCAGTTTTGACCTAACCCCCAAGCAAACCTGCACCTCGAACACTGGTCATTCCATCAAAGGCATTGGGTATCGCGGGCCGACGAAAATAATTTGACCTGATTGTGAATTTTCGAAGCTCTCCATCGTCTCTAATCCAAATTTCATCACAACTATGAAAAAGTTACTCTTGCTGTCTTTTCTCTTTTTGGGTCTCGCTTGTGCCCATGGCCAGAATTTCATCTCGAAAGTCTGGCAAGACACCATGGAGACCCGCATTTACGGCACTGCCGTGGATTTTGGGGGCCTCACCGATTCCCTCAGGATGGACATTTCCTATCCCAAAAACGATAACGCACCTGCAGGATCGCGTCCACTGATGCTCCTGATCCATGGAGGTGCCTTCAGTTCGGGTAGCCGCACTGATGGCAACATCGTCGGAATGCGTAGGGACTTTGCCCAGCGCGGCTATGTCACCGCAGCCATCGATTACCGATTGGGAATGTTTCAGTCATCAGCAAACCCTGCCCCACACTGCAATGTTCCCGCCGCATTCGGTGAATGGGACTGTACGAATCAGACCGATACCCTGGAGTGGATCCGGGCATGGTACAGGGGCATCCAAGATGCCCATGGCGCCCTCCGCTACCTGATGAACAATGCTGCCTACTTCAAAATCAATCCCAACAAGGTATTTGTGGTGGGAGAAAGCGCAGGGGCCTTCATCGCCCTGGGAGTGGGTTTCATGGACCATCCATCCGAAATCCCCTATGGCGTGGGAGCGCTCCCCAATGTGCTAGCTCCAAATTCCATCTACGACCAAGGTTGCGTGCAGAAACTCCATTGGGCCCCGAACATTGCCTCGCTGAACCTCGCTCGCCCAAACTTGGGCTCCTACCTCGGGACCATGAACCCAAGCTCGACTCCCTACCGCATCTTGGGAGTGGGGGATTTCTACGGAGCGACCTTCAACAACCTGTTCAATGCCTATGCGAACAATGCGCAAATCCCTTGCTTGTACATGTTCCACCGCTCGAATGACATCCTCGTGCCTGGCAATCGGCAGAAAATGCTCTCCAAATATTCGATCTGCACGGGATCGACTTTCGGATGTGCCCCCATCATCAATCGTCCCTATGTCTCCGGCTCTTGGGACATCAAGGCAACCATCAACCAACGGGCCGCGCAAAACCTGCCTCGCCCTCAATACATGGCCGAACTCCTGACCTTCAATTTGGAATGCGATTGGTGGAGCCATCAAATCGACAACTACGGCCTGCGCACTGGCAACATGGCAACGTTCTTCGCACCACGCGTCCTCGCTGCCCAGAAAACCGACAATGCGACGATGCAAGTTCCGGTGGAAGCCGACATCCTGCTCTATCCGAACCCCACTTCGGGCGAATTCAATGTCACTTTGCCTGAAGGATTGGATCCCAAGTCTGTAGCGGTGGTGGACCTGATGGGCAAATCGGTCTATGAGGCACCGATTTCCTCGCAATCATTTTCGATTGAACTTCCCCATGGCACCTCAGCCGGCATTTACCTTGTACGCTTGAATACTGTCCAAGGCACCTTCATTCGCAGGGTTGTCTTGCGGTAATCGCTTCCAAGGTTCGCAAGCTCACACAGAATGGGCGGCTCATAACGGGGCTGCCCATTTTGCTTGTTCCCGAGCATAATTATCCATCAGGTTGTCATTCAGTATTGGTTCATTCAAATTTTCCTCACTATTTTTATGAGAACGCTTATTTCTCCACTAGTAGCTATGAAAAAAACTCTCCTCACCCTCCTGCTCCTTGGAGCCATCCGCCTCTTTGGGCAAAACTACATCGACACCCTCTACACCGTTGCTGACACCACGGTCAGCTACGGCACGGCGGTGGACTTTGCGGGAAATGTCCGCGACCTCACCATGGACATCTCTTGGCCGACCAATGCACCCGCCCAAGCCACAGGCCGCCCCCTGATGCTCGTGATCCACGGCGGCGCCTTCCTCGCGGGCTCCAAGGACGAGGCCAGCATCGCCAACATAAGGCATCAATTCGCGCAGCGCGGCTACGTCACCGCCGCCATCAACTACCGCCTCGGTTGGTTCCAGACCAGCTCCAACTGGAACTGCAACATCTCCTGGATTTTCAATCAGCCCTGGAATTGCATGAACGCCTCCGACACCACCGAATGGACGCGCGGCTACTACCGGGGCATCCAAGACGCGCACGGCGCCATACGCTACATGGTGAACAATAACTCAAGCTACTTCGGTGACATCGATCCCATGCGGGTCTTCCTCGTCGGCGAAAGCGCGGGTGCCTTCATCGCCATGGGCGTTGGCTACATGGACGACAACTCCGAAAAACCAGCAGGCGTGGGCGCGCGCCCGAATGCCCCGGCTCCCAATGCCATCTACGAAAACCAATGCATCGTCACCACGGGACTGGACACCAGCATCGCCTCCATGGCTCTCGCCCGCCCGGACCTCGGCCCCATCACAGGCACCCTCAACCTGCCCTCCGCCCCCTACCGCATCGCTGGCGTCGGTGACATGTACGGCGGCACCTTCGGCGACCTCTGGGGCACCAATGCCAACGATGCCGACATCCCGATCCTCTACATTTTCCACCAACCCGCCGACCTCATCGTGCCGTTCACGCAGCAGGGCGTCCTGTTTGGCTACGCCTACTGCACCACGCAATGGCCATTCAACTGCGCATGGATCCTCAACCGCCCCATTGTCTATGGTGGCAGCAAAATCAAGGACATGATCGACGCCCATGCAGCCGCAGGCGACTCCGTGCCCCTGGTCCAAGCTGAATTCACCAACAACAACGCCGACTGCGCCACCCAGATCAACAATCCCAGCCTCGGCGGTCACCAATACGACAACTACTGGACCCGGACGCACAACATGGCGGTCTTTTTCGCGCAAAATGGCATGGCGGTCAGCCGCCCCGAGCCTTACAACTTGCAATTTACGGTCGCTCCCAACCCCAGCCGGGGACAGTTTCGGGTCACGATGCCAGCTGGCGTGCAGCTCTCAGGTTTGACGGTACAGAACCTCCTTGGCCAAGTGGTGCACGCTGCTCCTGCCGTTGGAAGCCAAGTCGAGATCAACCTGCCCTCAGGAATCGCCGCAGGGACATATCTCCTCCAAGTCGAAACCTCCGCAGGGCGGGCTGTACGCCGGATCGTGGTGGAGTAGCGTCCATTACATCCCGAATTCGGACAAACCGGCACCCTGTAGACCCAAAAGGACCCCAGCAATCCATGATCTAGTTGCGAAACTGGCTCTGTATTGCCGGGGTTTTTCGTAGGGTGATCCTTCTAGCGTTCAGGAATGGACTTCGGGGGAAAGTTGTAAATTTGATCCCATGGTAATTCTGAGGGCAAGATGAATCACACCCCATCAAAGCATGGTGTTTACTTTCTGGAGCTGGAGCTGGAAAACGTGCGTTGTTTCGGCCCCAAGGTAAAGATCGACCTGCGCGATCCCAAGGATCCATCAAAGCCTGCCCGGTGGACAGTGCTCGTGGGCGAGAATGGGGTGGGGAAGACTACGGTTTTGAGGAGTCTATTTATCCTTAGGAGACATGCCAGTAACTGGCTATTCAAAACTAAGCGCAAGACGCTGATTGTTCATTCTTCCGAGTACTCACATTCCATTTATGGATGGCAAGTAGGAAGATCGGACTTCGAAGCAGAAATGTCAGTTCAACTTGGGCATTCGGAAAACATCTTGAATTCATCCAAGAGTCTGGGCTCGGACTTTAGAATTCAATTCAAACCTGGCACTGATGCTGATGGAATTAGTTACTGGGGCAGAAGACGCATAAGGATAGATGATTTGGAGCTTGCCTTCGAAGCATTCGGTTACGGAGCTTCTCGACACATGAGTGTGAAGGCAATCGAAGACAATACGATGGCAAATGTTTCCACCACTCTTTTCCGTGAGAATGAAGAACTTACAAATGCCTCTGAACTTTTCCACCAAACATACATTACCTCGCAGAAGGAGGGTGACGGAAGATTGCATGAAACCCTGAAATCAATCATTCTTTCAGTTCTGCCAAATGTCACTGAAATCCGAACCGCCAAAGGTAGCGGACTTACATGGCGCGCCGAGGTGGAAACCCCTTACGGCTGGGTCTGGATCCACGACCTCAGCCTAGGCTATAAAACCATGGTCGCTTGGATCGTGGACTTTGCCTCAAAACTCTTCCTCCTCTACCCCAACTCACCCAATCCCCTCGCTGAGCCTGCAGTTTGTCTCGTGGACGAGATCGACCTCCACATGCACCCGACTTGGCAGCGAAAGATCATGGGGTTCCTCACCTCCACATTCCCCAACACGCAATTCATCGTCACGGCTCACAGCCCGTTGATGGTGCAAGCAGCTGCTGAGGCGAATGTAGTCTTGCTCACGCGGGAAGGCGATCATGTCGTGGTGAACAATGAGCCGCAGATCGTCAAAAACTGGAGCGTGGACCAGATTCTGGCCTCGGTGTTTGGCATTTCAGGGAGGACAGAAGCCACAGAAAAGAACATGGAGCGGCGCCGGGAATTGCTTGGCCAGTCCGCACGAACGCCCGAGGAACAGTTGGAACTGGAACGGCTAGAGGTGGACCTTGAGGGCTATTCTTCCCTGAAAAGCTCCGAGGAGTTGGAGGCGGCAAGCCTTATCAGAGAATTCGCGGACATCATCAAACGAAAGAAGCAGTCTCCTGCCGATGATCAGAATCCATAAGTCAACGGTGATTCCGACCGTTTTGCAAACCAAGGGCGTCGAAGAAACTGCACACGTCTGCAGGCTTATCGAAACCGATGCGAGTGCATACCATTCCGCACCCTCAATATCTTCCAAGGATGTCACCCGCCTCCCCTTTGATAACACCATCTATGGGCACGATGACGTAAAGGAACAGCTCAAAAAAGACCAATTCGAGAAGTGCTGCTTCTGCGAAGGCAAGCCTGTGGCATTTTCTGCTGGAGATGTCGAGCATTTCCGGCCCAAGGCCGCCATTCTGAAGGATGGTGAGCGATCATTGACATTCCCTGCCTACTATTGGCTGGTCTATGATTGGAGCAACCTCCTGTTTTCTTGTGAGGTTTGCAATCGGCGATTCAAGCGAAATCGGTTCCCCTTGGAAAATGAAGATGATCGTATTTCCAGCCATCTGGAGCATGACCATCTCCACCGCGAAAAGCCCCTCTTGATCAATCCGACTATGGAAGACCCTGAGGAACACATCACCTTTGAAGCGGAAGTTCCCAAACCCAAGAACGGGAGTCTTCGTGGAGAAATGTCGATCGAGTGTTATGGCTTAAGAAGAAGGGAACTGAATGATGCCAGGATGGATTATCTCGAATCTGTCCGCCTCATTTCGAAGATGATGGAAAAACTGATTGATGAACCAGAATTGATAGCGCAGGCGAGATCATTCCTCGAAAAGGTACGTTTGCCTGAATCACCCTTCTCCGCCATGATCCGGGCCAACTTCCCCGCGCTAACCGCATAGCACTTCAGAAATTCCCCCTCACTCATACCCATCCTCATACTGCTCCCAAGCCAGGATCGACACGTTCCCGAGGCCGGATATCGCGAAGTAAAACCCGAATGCACCCTCGCGCGTGACCTCGTCGCGCCGTGCGTCGATCTCCGCGACCACCTGATCCACCTCGTCATCTATGCCGATTTGGAACCAAGCTGCCTCGGGCTGGGCTTGATCATAGATCCGGAAACGGATGATCTTGTCAGCCTCAAAAACCGCCAAGGTCAGCCGATTGCCTTTGGCATTGTGGTAGGAATAGTACGCAGAGGCGCCTTGCCCAGCCTTTTCTGGGAACAATGCGGTCGCCCCGAGGGTCCAGCCATTGGTGGTGAGCAAGTTGGGGAAATTGTATGCAGCCATTGGGATTTCAGAGATTGAAAATCCAAGCTAAGCATTCTTTAAAAGGAGTGGAAACCTTCTTGCACTCATAAGGCTCAGGGCAGATTGCACCGATCACCGGACCTAGCAAATTGATCCGGCAACCGTCCTTTCAATCCTAGTTCTGGCAGAGCAGCTCCACGAAATCCCAGCAATCCACAAACCGATTGTACAGCGGCACGGGGGCGATGCGGATCACATCCGGCTCGCGCCAGTCGGCGATCACGCCTGCTGCGGTGAGGCGGTCGAAGGTTGCGCGGCCATTCGCCAGGGTCTGCAAGCTGAGTTGGCAACCGCGCTGACGGGGGTTGCTCGGGGTGATGATGCGGAGGCTTTCGTCGGTGTTGCGGGCTTGGATGAGCTGCTCGAGGTAGGCGGTCATCTGCTCGGACTTGGCGCGGAGGGCGGGCATCCCGGCTTCGGCGAAGATTTGCAGACTGGCATACAAGGCGGCCATGGCCAAGATCGGCGGATTGCTCAGTTGCCAGCCCTCGGCGCCTGCGAGCGGCTCGTAATAAGGCGGCATCTTGAAGCGGTTGTCCTTGTTGTGGCCCCACCATCCGGCGAAGCGGGGCAGGTCGGTCGCGTGGGCGTGGCGCTCATGCACGAAGATGCCGGAGAGTCCACCGGGGCCGCTGTTCAGGTATTTGTAGCCGCACCAGCAAGCGAAGTCCGGCCCCCAGTCATGCAGGCGCAGGTGCAGGTTGCCCGCCCCGTGCGCGAGGTCGAAGCCGACTTTGGCGCCCACAGCATGGCCCGCAGCGGTGATTTTGTCCATTTCAAATGCCTGCCCGGTGTAATAATTCACCCCGCCCAGCATCACGAGCGCGAGGCTGTCCCCCGCAGCCGCGATGGCCTCCAGCACTTCCTCGGTCGGGATCACAGGATGCCCGCTCCGGCTCCGCAACTCGATCAAGGACTCCTTGGGGTCGAATCCGTGGTATTGGATCTGCGAAATCACTGCGTAGCGGTCGCTCGGGAAGGCATCTGCCTCGATGATAACCTTGTGCCGCTTGGCCGTGGGGCGGTAAAAGCTGACCATGAGCAGGTGCAGGTTCACCGTCAGGCTGTTCATCACCACGACCTCCCCGGGCAATCCGCCGACGACATCCGCCATGGCATTCGTCAGGAACTCATGGTAGGGCAGCCAAGGGTGCCGCGCATGAAGATGTCCCTCCACACCCAGCTTCGCCCAGTCGTCCAGGGTCTCCTCGATCAATCCACGCACGGATTTGGGCTGCAGGCCAAGCGAATTGCCACAGAAATACAGGTGCTCCCGTCCATCCGGCTGACCCGGGATATGGACGCGATCGCGGAAATGCGCCAAGGGGTCGCGCGCGTCGAGCTCCTGCGCATAAGCGCGGTCGATGCGGAAGTTTTTATTTGGAGTGAAGGACATGATTCAGGCGGGATTTTCGGTGGGGCAAATGATCGGATTTTGCATCAATCCGGATTCAATTCATACAAAACCGGGCGGCTCGGGGCGGCAT
>JAXLVK010000074.1:0-31410 GCA_046329055.1 Bacteroidia bacterium | reverse complement strand
CAATCATGTAGTGAAACTCGAGGATGCTGCGTCGCCCTGCGATTCCGGTGTAGCTCATCCGCATCACCTTTACACCCTCACCTTCAGCCGTCAGGGCATGGACCTTTCCCGGTCGATAATTCTCTTTCCGGAACCAAGGTTCCACAAGCAAGATACCGTTTGGCGCAAGATGATCCGCAAAGCAACGGACTGCAGCTTCCAACTGCTCGTTCGTCTCCAAGTACCCAATCGAGCTGAATAGACAGAGGACCGCGTCGAATTGACGAGACAGCTGAAAATCAGCCATGTCCCCATGATGAAACGCGCGATCTGGAAACTTTGCCCTCGCTACTTTCAGCATGCCTTCATCCAGATCCAATCCTTCGATCTCCCATGCATCCGGGAAAAAGCGATGGTGTTCCGCTGTCCCGCAAGCCACATCCAAAACCGTTTGAACATCCGGACGCAGCGAGGTGACCAATGCGGCGATCTTGTCCGACTCCTCCTTGTAGTTCTTGAAGCTGTAAATCAGGTCATAGTATTCGGAGGTATGCTTGTACATCAGCGTATCTGTTACAAACCAACCTCCTCAGCTACAAGGTATTCATTCCGAAATGCCGAATTCCGCCCGATCAGTTCCGCCATTAGACCCGTGAAGAGCAATGCCCCCCCGAACATGAAAGTGATCATCGCCAGGATCAATGCAGGCAGGTGCGTGGTGATGTGAAATTCAGCGATCAATCCCGTGAGCCCCAGCAGCTTGAGCAGGTACATCACGAAGAGAATCCCTCCCCCCAACAAGGCGAAGATCACGCCCCAGAACCCAAAGAAGTGCATCGGGCGCTTCATGTACTTGCTGATGAATGTGATCGTGAGCAAGTCCAGAAAGCCATTGAGGAATCGGTTGATGCCGAACTTGGTGACGCCGTACTTCCGGGCGATGTGCTCCACCCGCAACTCCCCGATCTTGCGGAAGCCAGCTGCCTTCGCGATCACCGGGATGTAGCGGTGCATCTCCCCATAAACCTCTATGCTCTTGACCACTTGCTTCTTGTAGGACTTGAAGCCGCAGTTCATGTCATGCAGGGTCACGCCATTCACCCAGCGGTTCACGGCATTGTAGAGCTTCGTCGGGATGGTCTTGGTGATCGGATCCTTGCGTTTCTGTTTCCAGCCGGAGACCACATCGTAGCCCTCCTCCTTCACCATCCGGTAGAATTCCGGGATATGCTGCGGGCGGTCCTGCAAGTCGGCATCCATCGTGATCACCACATCGCCTTGCGCCTTCTGAAAGCCCACATGCAATGCCGCCGACTTCCCGTAGTTGCGCTGGAAACGAACGCCTTTGACCCTGGGATTCCTGGCACGGATCTCATTCAACACCTCCCAAGAGCGGTCCGTGGAGCCATCGTTGATCATGATGATCTCATAATCATAGCCATTGGCCTCCATCACCTGCCTGATCTCCGACTCAAGCTCGGGCAATGACTCGTCTTCGTTGTAGAGTGGGACGACTACGCTGATATCCATTTGACGCAATCTTAAGCAGAATTCGCGTGTTATGAATGTCTGAATCAGAATTTTCAAAATTCGCTGTGTTGAATGTCTGAATCAGAATTCTCGGAATTCTCGGAATTCGCAGAATTTCCGAAATCGGAATCTGCTGGGAGATGCTAGGAGTATTTGGGATTGAAAAGGAGTTTGTGTTCAAGGCTCTTAGCTCCGAAGTTGATGAGCATACCATTTGGATAATCAAAAATCACGGTATAGTTCTTGGCTTGGGCCAAATGGACATCTTCTATTCGAACCAAAGCCTTGATTTCGATCACAATCCTAGCCTCGACGACAAAATCAGCCCTGCGATCACCAATATGCTCTCCATCATAGAGGACAGGATGGCTCAATTCCCGTTCATAGCCAATTCCAGCTTTGTCAAACTCCAAGGCCAGAGCCCGTTGATAGATCACCTCTTGAAACCCTGGTCCCAGATTTCGATGAACAGCCATAGCACAGCCGATGATCTTGTAAGTCAGTGGATCAAAATTCATGTTCGTGAATGTTGGACAAAAACCAAATATGACAACAAATCCAGAAAAAAGCAATCAATACAAGCAAGAAGATTCCAAATCCCAATCGAACAAAAGCAGAATTGCCCAAAGGACGAACCCATGGGCAATTCTGCAATTCTGATAATTCTAAAATTCTGATCAGAAGGCCAACACCCCGAACTCGGTCCGGCGGTTCAGCTGCTTGTTCTCCTTGGTGTCGTTGGGGGCGACGGGCTGCTTCTCGCCGTAGCCCTTCGCAACCAGACGATTTTCAGCCACACCAGCATCGAGGAGGTAGTCCACTACGCTTTGGCTGCGGGCTTGGCTGAGGCGCTCGTTGTAGTCATCGGAGCCGTCGCTGTCGGTGTGACCGCCGATTTCCACGACGAGGGTCGGGTTTTGCTCCATGATGCGCACGAGGCGGTCAAGCTCGGCTACGGACTCGGGACGCAGGGTTGCCTTGGCGACATCGTAGAAGATGTTCTTAAGGACGATCTTCATGCCCACCTCGAACTTGATCAACTCAATGTCCTGTGTCACACCGTTGGTGACGTCGGCTTCGGTGACCTTCACGTTCTCGACGATGTTGTACATGTAGCCCTTCTTGTTGCCGGCGAGGTTGTAGGTGCCAAAGGGCACGTCGCAAGCTTCATAGTAGCCGTCGGCATTGGAAATGGCCTTTTTGACCATGTTGCCTTCGGCGTCCATGACCTTGACTTCGGCGTCGGCGAGCTTCTTGCCCGTGCCTTTTTCGAGGACGTAGCCCTTGATGCAGGCTGTGGTCTTGGGCTTGATCTTGCCGAGTTCGAAGTTTTGCTCCTTCCCGGCGGGGTAGTCATTGGGGTAGAGCGACACGAGGGCGGTCTTGCTGTTGTAGCCTTCGATGCCTGCGGTAAGTTCGTAATTGGTGCCGAAGGGCAAGGTCGTGCGGTATTTGCCGTCACCGTCGCAGGTCAATTTGGTCACGACGGAGCCGTTTTTGTCCTTGATCTCGATGGTGGCGCCGGACAGCGGAAGCTGGGTCTCGATGTCGGTGACGCGGCCGTAGATGTCCGTTGCCTTGATCTTTTCGAGGATGGCGTCCTTTTGGAGTCCGGTCTTGCCGAGGCTCTCGGGCAGGTCAAACTTCTCGTCAAATTTGGGGTAGCCCTTGGACTTGGCGACGAGGTGGTAGCCATTGCCGAAGGGAATGTCGCAAAACTTGTATTTGCCATCGGCTCCCGTTTTCATGCTCTTGAGGCTGAAACCGTCGTCGCCAACCACGGAAACGATGGAAAGCAGCGGCTCGCCAGTGTCCTTGTCACGCACGGTGCCATAGACGCAGGTCATCGTCGGAATGCCTTCCGGGTCGATGGACGCATTGCGGTGGACGTTCATCTTGTTGTCCTTGATGGAGGAGGTCGCGATGTCCAAGTCCTTGTCGCCGTCCAGGTCGGCAGCCACGATCGCGGAGTTCCAGTTGCCGGAGGTGATCTTGTTCTTTTCCCCGAAAACGCCCTTGCCGTCATTCAGGTGGACGTTGATGACCTCGTCGCGCGTGCTCGCCGTCACGATGTCCAGGTCGCCATCCAGGTCGAAGTCACCCACGACCAGGTCGAAGTTGTAGTCCCCAGACTGCACTTGCTGAGCGGGCAGGAACTCCATTTTGCCGGCCTTGAGCTTGCCAGTATTGAGGTGGATGCTCAGGTTGTCCTCCATGTAATCGGCGGAGCAGATGTCGAGGGCGCCGTTTTTGTCGAAGTCCCCTACCCCTACGCCCCAGTTGGCCACGCCCGAGATGAGGTAGTTGTAGGGGCCGAAGTTGCCGCCGCCGAGGCCAAGCAGGTAATTCACGGTGCGGCTGTCGGTCCCGACGATGAGGTCAGGAATATTGTCCTTGTTGAGGTCGGCGACCACGACCGAACGTGGCTTGCCTTCCGTCGGGAAGCTCTTGGCACCAGTGAAGTTGCCAGCGCCATCGCCGTGGTGGATGCAGACTTTATTGGCGGTATTGCAGACGGTGACGAGGTCGAGGAGGCCGTCTTGGTTCACGTCAGCGGCAGTGATATCATGCGGGAAACCGCCGCCTGCTGCCACGGACTTGGCCGCCGCAAAGGTGCCATCGCCCTTGTTCAGCAGCCAGTTCACCTTCATGTCGCGGACGGAAACCGTTGCGATGTCAGGCCAGCTGTCCTTGTTGAGGTCGGCTACGCACACGGCGCGGTTGTAGTCCCCAGCAATGTAGGAGCTGGATTTGGGGAAAATGCCCTTGCCAGTGTTCCAGTGGATGGTCACCTTCTTGTCCAGGTTGGAGCAAGTGACCACGTCGATGTCGCCATCCTTGTCGATGTCCCCGAGGTCCACGCCCCAGTTTTCCACGCCTGATTCGTAGGGCGCCTTGGGCACGAAAACGGTATGTGAAACGAAAATGGTGCTGTCCTCGCCCGAGCGGTTGGTCACTTGAGCATTGGCTGTCAAGCCACAAAGCAGCAAGAGGCCGCTCAGCGCTCCGGCAATTCGTTTGAAAGGAACAATAGTGGATTCCTGATTCATAGACTCTTTCGGTATTAACAATTGTGAATGACTTAGCAGGCCATACAAGGCAAAATTAGCAATCTTCGCAGAAAGAACGGAACCCAATTACCCACAGCGGTCGTAAGGAACCCCATGAGAATCGCACTGATCACAGCATTTCTAGTCGCCCTCACCTGCAATCTCCATGCCCAATTTTCCACGGACAAGCTCCACATCCGCTTCGGATACAATGTCCACAACACGCTCGCCCGCAGCGTGAACCACCTCGTGGACGATTTCAACAACGACCGCTACCCCACTGAAGTCAGCGAAAACCTCAATTCCGTCAACTTTCCGATGGGATTTCTCTTCGGTGCGGACTACGCCTTCCGGGACGACATGATCTTCTATGCGACCTTCAAGAACCGGAGGCAGTTCCTTTCGGCGTCCTACACCCATTTCCCCAAATACCGCCAATACCTGTTCCGGGCCCGCACGTTAGATGTAGGGATGGTTTTGCCGCTGCGGGAGGATGATTTTTTCAGCCACTATGTTGGTGGAGGACTGTTGCTGGGCGTCATGGAGGCCCATACCGCCTGGACCACCGAGGAAAAATACCAAGGCTCCCGCAAGATGATCAGCATCGACAACAGCGGCATTTTCGGTCTGAGTTTCGTGTATGAGGCACAATTCCGGCTCCACCGCAACCTCCGCCTGTTCCTCAGACCCGTCGCCCAATTTTCCACAAGCAGCCCCATGCGACGCCTTTGCGAATTCTTCGACCCACAGGTGGACAGCGACGGCAAGGTCACCTACGGTCCGGGCGAAGGCGAGAAATACAACAAGGCGAATTTCAGCGGGGTCGGAATTGAAGGGGGATTGCTATTTTTGCTGCCTGAATTTTAGGCTTCGGGCATGAACAACTCCAAATTGATGCGATGGACGGGAACTTTTGTTTTCGGGAGCTTCGCCGTCTTCAACATCATCACGCTACTCACCTTTTCCAGCATCCATTACCCATTTGGACCCGAGGTCGCTGGCCCCTATAGCATCTTCTCCTCCGAGAAATTCTTCATCGTCTATCACATCTGGGGCATCGCGCTTTCGATCCTCTGCATCTACACCATGTGGAAGGACATCCGTTTGTTGTTCATGATCAGCCTGTTCCTTCTTATGCTCGTCATGTTTTACCCCTATTTCACAGGCAGCCCGACCGAAAAAGCAAAGGGACAAAAGCAGGTGGAGATGCAAGACAGCGTCAACCACCTCGGAAGTGATAGCATATTACCTCCGAAGTAACAGCGCCTACCTCTGAAGTACCTCCGACCACCTCAGAGGTACCCCCTGACCACCTTTGAGGTACCCACCGACCACCTCTGAGGTACCACCCGACCACCTCTGAGGTACCCCTTGACCACCTCGGAGGTACCTCCGACCACCTCAAAGGTACCCCCGACCACCTCAGAGGTACCTCCGACCACCTAAAAGGTACCTCCGACCACCTCAGAGGTCCAACCATATTAGTCTGGAAGTAGGATGACTTAGTCTGGAAGTAGGACGACCTAGCTCTGAAGTAGGATAGCCTACCTCCGGGGTAGGATGACGGACTTCCGAAGTGGCACGACCCACCTTCGAAGTAGGGTAAGGCACAAAAAAGTTGCATTATCATCCATTGAAAACAAGCAAATCGGCCACCTACCCAGGCACTTTTGCAAATGATTTGAATCTTAATGGCAGAAATGGCTGCTTCCTTGGAAAAAACCGCAATGAATCGCAGCCATTTCCCGAAATACCCCCAGAAATCCTCGATGAAATTCTTCAAACAGGCATCAACTCCAAGATTCCCGCGAGGTGTGCGTCCACGCTGATGCCATGTCGCTCAGCGAAGCCGGGTTCGATCTTGAAATCGCGAGTGGGTAGGGATTGGATGGCTTGGAGCCATGTCGCTTCATTCAAATCCGGTAAGACCAAGCCCTCGTTTTCCCCGATCACAGCCTTCGCACCGACGAATGCGCTCACGATCACAGGCGTGCCACACATGAGCGACTCGCTCACGACCTGCCCGAAGGGCTCATACAATGCGGGCAACAAGGTGAAATCCGCAGCGGCGAAGAGGTTTTCGGTATCCTTCACGAAGCCCAGGGAATGGACATTCGGTAACTGAGATCCCACTGATTCGGCCCCGGCTACATACAAGTCAAAACCTTGGTCTTGGAGCTTCTCAAACACCTGCAGCAACAAGGGCAAGCCCTTCCGCCCATGGCTCGCACTCACCAAAACGCAGCAAATCCGATCCGGCCGCATTCCAAATTTCTCACGCAGCGCCGCCCGGTTGGCGCGCAGTCCCTGGTGAAAACGTGCCGTGTCCGAGGGCGGATACAGCACCTTGATCTTCTCAGCAGGAACATTGTAAAGTTCGATCACCTCGTCCCGCATCATCTCCGAGCAGGCCAAAATCGTCCCCGGCGCGGCATAGCCCTTTGCATCCATCATGATTTGCAGGCGATCATCGATGCTTCGCCCCTTGAGGCCCATCGCACGGAGGTAGCCGAGGTGATTTCCTGGCAGCAGCACCGCATCCTGATGACTCGTCCGCCCCAATGACAAGGCAAAATCAAACCGCTCCCGCTCCATGATCTTGCCCAGCTTCTTGTCGAAAAAGTAGGCGCGGAACATCTTCGGCACGTACCAAAGCGGGACATGGATCAGGCGAATCCCCGGCGGAACTGTGATTCCCTTCCCGATTCGAAAGACGATCACCGTGACCTCGTGCCCCATTTCTTGCAAGCGGCGCATGTACGTCCACATCCGGGTCTCGAGCCCTCCCCTGTACAGCAACCGAGTATGTATCAAAGCAATGCGCAAAACCTCTAGCCGGAAGATTCCTTTATCTATATTTGCACCCGCATTGCCCGACGGAGGGCGTGCGAATCGATTTTAAAGCACTAGAAAAAGCCTCAGATGAGCAAGTTTGTGCCCTTGAAAGTTGTGCGGGTGATCCGCGAGACCTCGGATGCCAGCACCATCGTGTTCGAAAAGCCCACCGACGGCTCCTTCAATTATAAGGCCGGCCAATACCTGACCCTGAAGCTCAACGTGGCTGGGGAATCGCTGCGTCGCGCCTATTCGCTCTGCACCAGCCCCTACGTGGACAGCGAGATGGCTGTGACGGTCAAGCGCGTCGAGGGCGGCCGGGTCAGCAATTTCGTCTATTCCAACCTCAAGGCTGGCGACAGCGTGGAGGTTTTCCCGCCCATGGGAAATTTCTCGCTGGTGCCCAATCCCTCCTCCGCCCGGCACGTGGTACTGTTTGGGGGTGGCAGTGGCATCACGCCGCTCATGTCCATCCTCAAGACGGTCCTCGGAACCGAGCCTGAGAGCCGCGTGACCCTCGTTTATGGCAACAAGGACGAGGAGTCGATCATTTTCAAGGCGGAACTTGAGCAGCTCGTGGAAAAGAGCGGTGATCGCTTCCGCGTGGTGCATATCCTGAGCCATCCGTCTCCATCCTGGATCGGGATGAAGGGTTTGCCGCTCCGCCATGTGGTATTGGGCATGGCGCAGGACATCATGAACTCCGACAAGCTGCCCAAGTCCTACTGGATGTGTGGCCCCGGCCCCATGATGGAGGAGGTCCAAGCGGCATTGGGCTTCTTGGGAATTCCCCGGGAACAAATCCACCGTGAGAACTTTGCGGCCTCCCTGCCCGAGGTCACCGGCGAGGTCAAGGCTGCCGCCGAAGCCAAGCGCGGCGACTATACCATCACGGTACGCCTCGATGGCGCCGAGAAGAAAGTCCTCGTCAAGTCCAATCAAACTGTCCTCGAAGCCGTCATCGGTGAAGGCATGGACCCGCCCTACGCCTGCCAAATGGGTGTCTGCTGCACCTGCCGTGCCATGCGCCTTTCCGGCAAGGTTGAAATGGAAGAGGATGAGGGCCTTAGCGATGCCGAAATCGCCGAAGGCTATATCCTCACCTGCCAGAGCCATCCGCTCACACCCGACGTGGTGATCGAATACCGCTGATGGACCTCAAGGCCGAACTCGACAGGGCCCGGCTCAACCGAAAGTCCCTCCACAAATACCTGGACCGCGTCAAGCGCAACCCGCCCCGCGACCTGGATCAACTCGCCGCAGATGCGGATGAGCAGGTGTTCCAGGAGATCGACTGCCTCGAATGCGCGAATTGCTGCAAGACCATTTCTCCGATTTTCACCAACCGGGATGTGGAGCGCATTGCCCCTACCCTGAAAATGACGCCTGGCAAGTTCACCGAGACGTACTTGCGGGTGGATGAAGACCAAGACTTGGTGCTCAAAAGCAGCCCCTGCCCCTTCCTGCAGGCCGATAACCGCTGCCGCATCTACGAAGACCGTCCCAAAGCCTGCCGGGAATATCCCCATACCGGGCAGCGAAAATTCCATTCGCATATCGGGATCACCAAGAAAAACGTGCTGGTTGCCCAGCCGCGCTCCGCGTTGTGGAGCGGTTGATGGGTAGTGGCGGTGGGCGTTCGATCGCTGCGAGCGCTCTTAGCGGCTCGCAACGGTCAGCGCATAACCACTCCCCCAAAAACAGAAATGGGCCAGAGGCCCATTCCTAAGTCAACCAATCGTGTGCCTGAGTTGGTTCCCAGGTGGTCATTCATCAAATCAATCTTAGCAGGCTGGTACGGAATACACCGCGGAGGGCTTGGCGGCCACTATGACGCAGCCGTCTTGCACCCTGAGTTGGTTCGGGAGGCCCGGAAGGCCCACGTTGGAGACTTGCATGTCCATCACAGGCTCGTGGCGGTACTTGCCCACGCGGTTCAGGCTGGGCTTTTTCGCGAAAACGAGCGCGGACAAGATGGCATCCACCGCACGGTTGCTGATGTGGCCCTGGCCCACCCCGACGATTCTGCCCAAGTGGACAGTGGTGCTCAAGGGGTCGAGGTTGAGGTGCACGAGGCAGGCAGGAATCAGCGACTCAATTTCTTCGCGGTACGCCTTGCCTAAAAAAGCGACCTGACCCTGGTGGATCAATGCGAAAAACTGAGCATAACGCTCCTGAGAGAGCGAGTCCGGGCGGGCGGACGACCATTGAATGTTGAAAGTGGACATGCGTAATGACTTTTGATCGGAAAATTGGATGGTGCAAAGCTCAGGTGAACTGCGGACAAAACAAGGGAAATCGCACACAGAAGGTAACGCAGGAGGCAGCTCAATTCAGTCGTCGATCAAGTCCATTGCCAAACAATATTTCAGTATTCGACCCAAAAATCAGCCAATTCGCTCCACAAGTGGCCAAAAATCCATTGATGTCCAGTCGATTCATTGGAGTCTTCGTTTGGAACAGTGCATGAAATGGTAACGGCAACAAAAAACCCGCCATGAGGCGGGTTCCATTTCTTTGGGGTGAAAGACCGGGTTCGAACCGGCGGCCTCCAGTGCCACAAACTGGCGCTCTAACCAACTGAGCTACGATCACCATTTAAAAGACGATGCAAATATAAGGACGTGTGTGGACATTCTCCAATTACCCCAGCAAAAATTTTCTCTATTTTTGCACTACAGGGGCACTTTCCCCCTTCCACGTAGGACGATGGAACCCAAGATCACAATCACCGGAGACCTGGGCAGCGGCAAATCCGTTGTGAGTAAGCTCCTTCAGGAAAGTCTGGGCTTCGAGGTGTATTCCACCGGCAAGGTGCAGCGCGAAATCGCCGCCCGCTATGGCATGACCACGCTTGAGCTCAACCAATACGCCCATACCCATCCGGAGATCGATGAGGAGATTGATTCGGCATTCGTGCAGCTCAATCACCGCAACGAAGGACTCATCGTGGATTCGCGGCTCGCTTGGTTTTTTATGCCGAGCTCCTTCAAAATCTACCTGCGCGTGCCCGTGGAGGTTGCGGCTGCCCGCATCATGGGCGACCCCACCCGCAAGGGCGAGCGTTACGAGACCATGGACCAAGCCGTCACGGACATCCTGGCCCGCAAGCGCTCTGAAAATGACCGCTTCCTGGAGCTCTACGGCGCCGACTGCGGCAACATGGGCAACTTTGACTATGTCGCCGACACAGCCGAGGTCAGTCCCGAACTCGTCGCACAAGGGATCCTATCAGCCTTCCAAACCTGGAAAGCCAACCGAAAGTCCTTGGTCGAGTAAGCCGTCCCATCCCCTCACCCACCCTCTCCACACCATTCCTCCCTCCGCCGATTTGTTTTGCAAGTCGGATTTCGCGACATTTAAAAAGGCATGTCGAAGACCTATTATGATATCCTAGGCCTGAAGGACTCGGCCACGCCTGACGAAATCAAGCGTGCCTACCGGAAAAAGGCCATGGAAGCGCATCCTGACGTGAATCCCGCCCCCGGAGCGGCCGATGCCTTCGTGCTGATCAACGAAGCCTACGCCATCCTCAGCGACACCACCAAGCGCAAGGTCTATAACCAGAAGCTCCGCGACCAAGCCGCCCGTGCAGCCGCAGGGCAATCCGCTCCCCCCACCGCACAGGCGCAACGCGACCAAGCCTACCAACAGTGGGTGAATCAGGCACGTGCACAAGCGAGGGCACACGCGGACATGAATTACCAAGAATTCAAGAACTCCCGCTTTGAGCGAACGGAAGCCTCGGTCTTCCTTTACTTGCAGTTCCTGGTGGTGGGCGTGTTCCTCCTGCTTGGCTCGTTGATATTGATCGTGCCGTTTGCAGCCATGTTCTTCATCGATTGGAAGGCGGTGTTTGCAGCGCTGGTGCTGGGCCCGGTGGCATTCAAGGTGTTCGAGGAAGGCAAGCGGGGCATCAAGGAAATCCGATCATCTCTCTGAAAATGGCTGGTAGTATTCGGCGTCGGTACCGTGGTTGGCTACAGGCTGGCATCCTGCTCCTGATTGTCGTCTTCGCTCTGTTCAAATTCACTGGCATTGGGCAAGGGGGATCAGCCTGCGAATTCCCGGCGAGGCAGGACGTTTCCGAGCTTCGCTACGTGGACCATGCCCTGTGCAGGATGCGATGCAGGGACATCGATCAGAAGCTCGTCGAGGACGTTTACCTCCATGGCGAGGTGAATTGCAAGAAAAGCTCCATGAGCAATGGAAACCGCCGATATGCCCTCGAGCTGCGCGACAGCCGCAAGGACATGATCCGGGTGATCGTGGAAGATGACAATGGTGAACACGTGATCATCACTGTGATCCGCTTGGACAAGCCCGACAAATGCACCTGTTCCTGATTTGGGCCTCCTTGGTCGCCGGGAAATATTTGCCTATCTTCCCTGAATCCAAGTAAGAACCACTGTTTGATATGAAAAAAGCACTCTTGCTGACCTCGGTCCTCCTATTTGTAGTCCTGGACCTGGCACCCCTTCCTGGCACCCGTGGCGCTGGCAGCGGCTGCAACAAGCCCAAGACTGGCAAACTCATGGGAATCGTTTCCTTCCACGGACTTCCCTGTCAACCCGGTCAGCCCGACTTCAATGTCCCGCCCTGCACCGGCCCCTACCCCAATTACAAAGTCGAAGTCTTCAAGGCCAACGACGAGGTCAATCCCCAAACCTCTGCCACTACAGATGCGCGGGGCTACTACTCCATCGAGTTGCCTGCCGGGGAGTACATCGTCTTTTCGCAGAATGGCCCAAAGGAGGAAAACAGGCTGAAGCACCAAGTTCACCTTGAAGCAGGAGCCAATGCATCACTCGACATCAGCGTAAAGACTGGAATTCAGTAAGTTGTATCTGTTTGTCGCGGGCTGCTTGCTTGTGGCGAAATGTTTCGGGTGGCGGCGAAGGGTTATCGCCGCCACCCGATGTTTTCAGGCCTCAGCGTAACGGCCCATCATGACGCCAGCAAGGCGCAAAATGCCCTTGACAGCGTAAACAAGTGCGAGGGAGATCAGAACAAAGGACATCAAAATTACTTTCGCTTTCATCTCAACTGGTAGTATCGGTCGGTAAAAATTTTCGAGTGCGAAATAATACTCTCAAAATGCGTTTGTCAATAGTAAATCATAACCATTTTGAAAATAATTCATAAATCATTGATTACCATACCATAATAATTATCAACATGACTCATTTTCACTGTTGATAAGCCTCAAAAAGGCACTAGAGCTAAAAACAGTTAACAGTTTTTTAGTCACTTTTTTGACGATTTCTTACACCTCCGGAGCCGAATCGCTCAGCCCCCTGTATCCACTTTAGTTCATGGCATTGTACACAAAAGTAGCCAAGATGTTAGGCAGTTGTTAACTGGACTTAACAACTCGGGAATTCGGCAGAGGATGACTGATGGGGTGGGATCGGATCGCATGTCAGCTTTCGTCGGGACAGGATGCTTTGCCCAAGTCTGTATCCCACGACCCAAGGCGCATTATGAGGAGAAAAATATTGGATCATGAAGAAACGGATTACCTATTCCTTACTCGTGGGGCTCCTTTTCACTGCATCCTGCAGTCGGAACGATACTGAGCGATTGCAGCGTGAAACCGAAACGATCGAAGGCTTGAATAGCTACCTTCTTTTATCATTTCGTGAGATGGGGGAATCGGGCATGAAGGAGATTCAAGACCAACTGCAGGGCGGCAACAGGAAGAACCAAGGGATCCAAGAACACATGGGGAAACTACTCAAACATCTCGATTCGCAAGTTGCTGCCATCGAAAGGTTGCAAGGAAGAGCCATGCGACTGGAGGGCGTTGATGACTCGATCAACGCCCTGTCAAGGATATACCAAGATTTCAATGCACAATTTGACTCGGTCAAGGCTGGTTTTCGCGATCCAAGTGTCGGCCAAGATGAGATCAACCCATACTCTGCGTTTCTGAAGGCAACGAGTGGACGTTCCGAAGAAGAATTGCAACTGGAACTCGCGCTACTGAAAGCCGAAATGATCGAGAATGCATTTGACAAAATGCGTTACCTGAAAAGTCGGTCTATCAATTGGGATTGTGGATTCGGCAGAGGCGACACCCTTTCAGCATACGCTATCCCGACAGCAGAAAACGTAGATGCGGGCGAAACGATTATCATTCGCATCGGAGCGATGCAAGGCTTGAGGTATGCAAAGCCTGAATTTGAAGGCAATGGCGAGATCACGAGGGCTACCGACGGGAACAATGCAACGCTGAAAATCAAGACATCCGAGGCGATGATTCCAAAGGGAAAGCAGGAATCATTCGTTAGCTACCAAGCCATCGTCAAGGTCCCGAGGGCAGACGGGGAGGTGCAGAACCTAAAGGTCGAAGGCAAAGTTGGGATTCGCCGCCCCTGTGCGACCTCGAATTGAGGGAAATCATCCCAAGATTCAGGCGGAACATGAGGCAAATCCATGTCGCGAATCTCCAATTGTTCTTAAATTGGCCTCATTCTATCCAATTTGAATCAAAAATATGAGTGTCGCACAACTGGGAATCGGATCGCGGATCACGCACAGCAAGTATGGGAAGGGAGTCATCATTGGCATTCACGCCATGACTTACTCGGTGATGTTCATTGAGGAGGGCGAGGTGGAGCTGTCCAAGAATGACCAAGAGATGAAGATCATCGAGAAGATCGATCCGGACGAGGACGGCGTGAGCCTGTGGGACGTGGAGCAGATGCTGATGCGCATCCTGCGAAAGTGGAGCGATGTGACCGAACTCGTGGCGATTGGCGACCGCTGGAAAGGCGGGAACATGGTGTTGCAACCGAAAGACAAGGGCCTTGCCGCCAAGGAAATCCCGATCGAGCAATTCTTCCACAAGATCGTGATGCTGCGTGACCGCCTCCGGGTGATGGAGCAAAAGATCAATGCGAGCAAGAAGCTGGAGGACTCCGAAAAGGTGGAAATGCAGCAGTACATCACCCGCATCTACGGGACGCTCACGACCTTCAACGTGCTCTTCAAGCACAAGGACGACTTCTTTGTGGGTGAGGGCGGGAAGGACTGAGCCTGGCTAGAATTTCCAGGAAAATCCATTCTGAAAAGTGTAAAACAGCCGGGTGAGCGCATCCGGCGGGAATGCGTCGTACATCAACCCGAAGCTGGTCTTGAAGCCCAAGTGCTTGGTGATGGCTGCACGCAGCGAACTTTCTGAGCTCAACCGGAAGTCGCGGGGACGAAATGGCCGCGGCTGGAAGTACGTGATGCTCTCAAATGTCAGAGGCTTGTTGATCCCAAAGGCGAGGCTCAGGTAGGCACTCATTCGCAGGTCACGGCTGTAAGCAGCTCCATGGTTCACCTTTTCAAATTCGTACATCGCGATGAGGCCCATGAAAACGCGGTTGGAGTCATTCCTCAAGATCTGAAAACGTGGCCCCGCTCCTGCCAGGAACCGAAAGTCGAGTTTCCAGACTTGGTTGTACTGCGCCTGAACAAAGGCTTCGGGTATGAGAAAGTTGCGGACGCGGTAGCTGTACCGGATGTGCTGGAAGCCACTGTTTTGAACGGAGTTGCTGTCCAACTTGAGCAGGTTCAGGTCGTTCAGCAACAGCAGCGTATGGTGATTCTTGTGGTATTGGGCAGAAATGCGGGAATTGGCAGCGAGGATGGTCCGGATGTTCTTGGTCAGGCCAAATCCCAGGTCCGCGGTCCCGTACCAGCCGTCCTTGTCGCCGTAAATGCGCTTACCTTCGGTGTTGATGACCTGCGCCTGCGTCGCCCCGAAGAGGAGCAGCAACCAAGCCGTCAGAATCGAAAATTTCCTCATCATTGTCGTGTTCCATGAAATGAAATTGGTCGGCGAGACTGCTCCCGCCAACCAATTTCCGGCCATTGCTGGCGACTTACTTGATGGTCTGAAGCATCATCTTGGCCTCCTTTTGGATCCCGGGGTCGTCCTCGGTCACTGGGGCCTGTGAGATCACCTTGTTCAAGAATTCCTTGGCCTTGGTGGTGTTTTTCACCTGGTAGTAGGCCGTGGCGAGGTCGTAGAGGTAAAGGATGTAGTTGGGCTTGTAGGTGAGCGCGTTGTTGAAACAACGGATCGCGTTCTCATTGCTAGCGCCCTCAGGCACACCACCGAAGAGCAGGTTGGCGGCAGCCTTCTCTGCGAAATTCAGGTTGGCGACCTTGATGTTCCAGCGGCCCAAGACGTCCCAAGCACCAGCGTGGTTGGGGTTGTAGCGGATCGCGGCCTCGGCGTACTTCTTGATGTCCTTGGAGGCGGCAACGCGGCCCTTGGCGTCGGCGATGAGCGCCATACGCCCCATGGCCACAGCCATCACGAATTGCCCTTCGGCATCGGTGGGATTGGCTTGCATGGCCTTTTCGGCGTAGGATTTTGCTTTGTTGAAGAACTCAGCCTTCTTGGCTTGATCCTCGTTGCCGAAGCGGTTGCCCACGCGGGAATACATCAAGCTGATGCTGTGAAGTGCTTCATAATGACCGGGATCGAGCTTCAAAACCGCATCGTATTTCGGAATGGATGCAGCCTCATTGTTCTTGTCACGCAGGTTCTGCGCGGCCTTCATCAATTCGTCGATCTGTGCCTGCTTTGTCTGACCATGGGCCACGCCCACCATCGCTGTCAGCAGCAACAAAAAGAGGATTTTTTTCATTTTTTCTCAACTTTGGACGGTAAAATTATACAATAAAACCAAGGACACGACGGCCCGAAAGTCCAAGATATTCACAAATCAAGGCGTTCCGATGGCCTACAACGTCCACTTTGCCCTCCGTGCATTTTCCATGCCAATGAGATTCGAAGTCCGATTGGAGAATGTCGTCATCGCTGAGCCGATCGTCCTTTCTCCATCGTGGATGCGATCGAACGAATGCCAATTCCGTTAACTTCGTGGCGAACTTGATGGATTTGCCGGTTCGCCTAGATATCATCCTGCCCTGCTACAATCCACCCACGGGATGGGCGGAAGCCTTGCCTGTTTCATTGGGGGAGGTCATTGCAGCGTTGCGGGATACTGCGTCGGTGCGGCTCATCCTCGTCAATGACGGCTCCCGACAAGGTGTCTCGGAGGCAGATTTGCAGGCGTTGCGCAGGGCATTTCCGGGCATGAAGTATGTGGCCTACGCCGTGAATCAGGGAAAAGGCAATGCCCTGCGGGAAGGTGCCAAGGTCGCAGATGGCGATTTCCAAATCTACACGGACATCGACCTGCCCTACCAGACGGAAAGCGTGGTCCAAGTGTTCGAGGCCTTACGGGCAGGCGCGGATGTGGCCGCAGGGGTGCGCGACAGCGAGTACTACGCACACGTCCCCACACTCAGGCGGTGGATTTCCAAGCTGCTCAGGTGGATGCTCCGCACATTCCTCCGCACCAAGATCAACGACACACAATGCGGCCTCAAAGGCTTCAATGCCAAAGGGAAAGAGGTATTCCTCCGGACCCATATCAAACGATTCCTGTTCGATATGGAGTTCATCTACCTCGCTTCCAATGAACAGGGCCTGAACCTGCAAGCGATTCCGGCGACATTGAAGCCGGGAGTGCAATTCTCCAAGGCACGCATGGGAATCCTGTTCCGGGAATCCCTGAATTTCCTAGCGATTTTCTGGAAGGGAATTTGGCGGTGAAATGTGTGCGTTCATTGCAGGTAAGCCTCTGAGCACTACCTACAATGAAGGCCTCGGCTGCACCATCACTGTGAGGCGAACTCCCGCTTGACGGTGAACCATCCTGGATATTCGAGGGGGTGCTTTCCAACCATGATGGTGGGCTTGACCTTGAGGGCCACCCGAGTGGGGCGGTCACTTTGGTCGGTCATACCCATGCCGAAATCTAGCAACTCGGTCTTGCCCAAGGTCTTGAGTACACTGCGCAGGTTGGCGGTGACGGTCAGCGGAATGGTCGCAGTGCCGCCGTCCGGGGCAACCTCCACACGCTCACTCACGATGCCGTTGAGGATCTCGTATTGATCGACCATCGCAACCCATTCCAGGCGGTTCATGGCAGCCATCTGCTTGTTGGGGTTCTTCACCTCCAGGTTCACGGTCATGCCCAGCGGCAGATTCCCGGAGGCGAGGGCTGTCCCCACCTTGGCGGCATCCTTGAGGCCCAGGTCGCTGAACTTCCGCACTGTCTGGATGTTCACCCCCGCGAGGGTGATGCCTTTCACTGTCCCGATGCGGAACTGGCACTTGGTGAGGTTCTTGAGTTCACGCAGGGACTTGCATCCTGCAATCGTGACAACCGCCAAGCTGACGAGGAGAATGTGGTGGATTTTGATCTTCATTGTGAGAAACTGACTGAACAGCCCGCGCCAAAATTAGTGCCAATTCCTCAGCATCAGCGCGCACCTTGTCCACAAATGCCTCATTTCGTGGCTTCAATGATCCAGTTTTCGAACACCTGACCGACGAACAGCCTTCCCTTCCACATCAACCCCGTCGCACCTCCGGAGATGAGCTCTCCCTTGTTGCTGTACAGCGGAATGGGCTTCTTCTCGCCCGGCTTGATGCGGTAAACCGTGGTGGGACTGTGCTTCTTGGCGTCCTTGGCGTGGCCGAGGAACTTGATGAGGCGCAGGTGGCAGGCCACGAGCATGTCATTTCCATCCCAGCGCAGGTTGTCCGGGCCGTGGACCTTGGCGTAGCGCTCCTGTTCTCCAAGTTTGCCGTCCGGCATGATTTTGAAGCGGTAAACGGCATTTTCCACAGTCGCTGCAGCATAAACATATCCATCGCGCTGCGTGATCCCATTGCCATAAGAGAGGGCATGGAAGGCGACTTCATGGGTGGCATCGGGGCGGAAATGGATGATGTCGGCGAGTTTCTTCTTGAAGAGCGACTCCTTGACGCTGCCGCGCACCAGGTGGTCATTAGTGACATACAGGTCCCCGCTGGGCAGTGCCGTGACGCCATTCGGTGAGGTGAGCGCACCTGCTTGGTAGTTCTGCACCCACATCAGGTCATGGTCCAGCACCTCGAAATCCGCGATCCAGTGATGACTGGTGCTGTCGTCATGGCATACCACATAGAGGTGCGGCTTGCCACGGACCACCTGGAAATCCAGCCCATGCGGACGGAAAACCATGTCAAACGGGTATTCACGAATGGACATGGTGTCCACCCTGTTGGTGAGGAGGTCGTAGCTGCAAATGCCGGAAAAGGTTGGGCGGTTGCCGTGGCGGCGGTCGTCACAGGAGATCAGCAATCTCGGCGATCCGGTGAGGGTGTCGAGGATCATGTCCTCGGTGCCCGGCCCCATTTCGATGATATGCCCGCCGTGGTAGCTGCCCTTGGGGATCGCAACGCAGCCGCTCAACATCAGCAACAAACCCAGGATGGGCATTCCCAAATGCATCCAGCCCCGCCATTGACGGCCCAGGTATCCTGATCGATCTTTGTCTCTCTCCATGACCGCGAATTTAGAATTCTTGGCTGGGAAATGCTGATGAAGATTGCCTTGTGGATTGGCGGGAAATTTCGTTTAATTATTTCAGTCAAACATTAAACAAAATCAATCAATTGATGTTCCCCTACTATGCAAATCCTGCTCACATCAGTCCTATTGCTCATTTTCGGCCTGTGGCACCCTACATCCATGGACACCCCAGAAGCCCAATCAGCGACCATTTCCGTCGAGATCACAGCAATTCCATCCGTCGAGGGCGTGGTCCGGATCGCCCTGTTCAACAAGGAAGAAGGTTTCCGGGACGAGAACTTTGCCCTTCGCAAGGAGCTGTTCCCGGTGAAGGGGAATCAAGCGACCTGGGAATTCAGGGACGTGGTGCCGGGGAAGTATGCCGTTGCGGTCTATCATGACGCCGACAACAATGGCAAACTCGATACGAACTTTTTCGGCATCCCGACCGACGCTTACGGATTCAGCAACAATGCGATGGGATTGTTTGGACCGCCTGATTTTGAGGATGCTAGTTTCGTAGTGGCCGGTGGTGTGAGAAAGATTTCCATCAAGCTGCACTGACATCCGAGAGGGTAATTTCCTAATTTCGGGAATGCGCCATTTCTTGCTGACCATTCTCGGGTTTGTGCTGCCCTGCTTGCTCATTGGGCAAGTGAAAATCGAAGGGGTTCTGGTCTCAGCTGAAACCAAGGAGCCGATCGAATCCGCCAAAATCACGACGATAGACAGGTTCCAAGGATGCTACTCGGATGAAAGTGGCAGGTTTTCCCTCAGTGTGGAGACGGTCCCGGACTCGATCTACATTACAGGATTTGATGGGCATACTTATGCTTGGGCTGTGCCCATATTTCAGAAGGCGGGTGTGATCAGCCTGGATATTTCCCTGCCAAGCCACAACGCCTGCCTCTGCATCAGACCCGTGATCATCGCCAGTCAGCCTTATGAATCCAATATGGATCAGGTGCAACCCGCAGAATTGGCTCGCGGAGACGCCTCCTCCATCGAGCAGGGATTGAACCTGATCCCGGGGGTAAAATTCGAGTCCCGGGGACCCGGCGGCAGCCGACGATTGGCAATCCGGGGAAGCCTGATTCGGTCTGCATTTGGAGTACGCGAGATCAAGGTTTATCAAGATGGCGTTCCACTGACGAGCCCAGACGGTTCCACGCCGCTGGAATTGCTGGATGCACAGGGGATCCAAAGCCTCGAAGTAGTGAAAGGTCCAGTTTCGGCGGATTACGGTGCTGTATCGAATGGGGTCTTGTTCACCTCAACCAAGCTGAGCGAAGTGGTGAGTTCAAGGCATCGTTTTCGCTTGTCACAGCAGCTTGGGTCATTTGGTTATGTGCGCACAGCAGTGACCAAAACCTTCGGAAGGCGTTCAGTGACTGGCAGCATCCACTGGGTCCATCAGCAACTGCAAGGCTATCGCCAGCAGGAGTCCAACGCCAAGGATCACTTGCAGGCCCATATCCAATGGGAGATCCGAAGTCACACGCTGACCTTCCATGCCATGGGATACACTGGGAATTGGGGTCTGCCCGGTTCACTGAGCAGCCAACAAACAGTGGAAAATCCCCGTCAAGCCCTGCCCTACAGCCTTTCCGCCAATGCCCATGTGGAGCGGAGACACTTGAGGGGGACATTGAGCCACATCGTTCGCTATAGAAAGTACACTGGTCTCACTGCAGCGTATCTGCATGGAAGCGACAAGGTCAACCCCTACGGTACGAGCGCATTTTTCCAGGGCTACAAATTGGAACGCAGCATTTCCACGGGGTTCAGGCATCGTTCTTTTTTGGTGGTCATGAGAGACTTCTATCTCGCCAGTGTACTGGAACACCAAACGGAATGGGTGGACTACCGCGAGTTTGAAAACGTTCAAGGCTCTCCTGGGTCCAGAAGGCTCATTTCCGACAACCGAGCCAGTCAATCATTTGGAAATCTGGAGGCTATGCTGTACAAGCGGGCACATCGATTGAGGGCCGCTGCAAGCCTTACGCGGGTGACTTATTCGCAGGATGTCCATTTCTCGAATTCCGGCCTCATCAATGCCAAGACCGACTTCGGGCTGTATCCTGCGTTTTTGCTGAGGTATTCCTATTCCCGAGGAGGAGAGAAGAAACCGTCTTTCCACCTCTCAGCCATGAATGGATTCTCGCCACCTGCGGTTTGGGAGATCATGGATTCGACAGGAGGATTTCGCAATGATTTGAAACCTGAGCGAAGCTTCAATTTGGAAGCACGGGGCAGCAAGACTTTCGAAATCAGGAATGTACGTATCGTCACCGCCGTCAATGCTTACAACCATTGGCTGCGCGATGCGATCTTGCCGACAGTGCTGAGCACCGGAAGGACAGTGTATGAGAACCGCGGCCGCATCAACACTACGGGATTGGAAGGACAGGTGGAAATTTCGAAGGAGATAGATGCCTCTCTGATTTTCAAACAATTGAATTTCAGCGTCAACGGCAGCCTGCAACGCATGGTTTTCCAGTCCTATCCCCTCAATGGCGAGGATTTCAAAGGCAACCGTGTCCCCGGGGCGCCAGCAGTGAGCTTCAATGTCATTTTTGATTGTCAATTCCGCCCCGGAACCATGGTGTAGCTGACATCCTCCTCTGTCGGTCGGAACTACTTCAACAATGCGAACACGGTGATGCAGAGGGCCTACAACCTCCTCAATGCCAAGATTTCGCACGAATTCAGGGTGGATTACCAAACATTCAATCGGTTCTTCATCGTGCCCAGCGCCGGGATCAACAACGCCCTGAACCAGCAATACACCAATTTTCCGCAATTGAACGCCGCGGCTGGGAATTACTGGAATCCTGCACCGGGCCGGAATTGGTTTTGTCGGTCTTGAATTGCAGTTTTGAGCACCGTTTCACAGGATCAACGTTCCCAGCCCGATTCTTCGCGCATTGTCTTAAATTGCAGCCCCAGCGGAAAAACCAGACGACATCTTCGCGGACGGCAGGGAGATCTTCGCAGGAAGCCATCACCGGGAATTGATCCTGTGGTGCGCCTGCTTGCCGAGCATGGTATCCCCCACAAGGTCGTGGCTCCCGGCTCCAAGTTCAATCCGAACTATGCTTTCGCGAAGAATCCTGATTCTATCCGGCTGATCGTGCCGAGTTCGGAGTATGAGAAGGCCCGCGCACTGTTGGTGGAGACGGGATGGATCGTGGATGTCACTGAAAGCGAGGGTTACCGCGAAATGCTGCAAGACCTTGAGGATGAAGACCTCATGGAGATCGTGGTGGATGAGCAACGCTATGACGCTGGCCAAGTCACGATGGCGAGGGTACTCCTGAAGGAAAGAGGCAAGGACGTGAGCGAAGAGACCATCAAGCAGCGTCGCTCCTCGACTGCCGCCGAGCAGAGGAAATCATTGACCATCAAGCCTATCTGGATGTTCCTTTGGATCGCCTTCTCGATTGTGGGGCCGCCGGTGGGGGCGTTCGTGTCACTGGCACCCATGTGGCAGTGGCAAGGATGTGAATGGAGAGACATACTATTTCTACAATGAGCGTTACAGGCAAATCGCGAAGATATTTCTGTTCGTTTCCACCGGGATAGTCGTCCTCGCAGGATTGGCGCTCGCATTTGCTCTTGAAAATTTTCTGAGCCAGTGGTCGAAGTGCTGCATACCGAGAGGTTGAAACTGCCACGGATCCAATGAAAATCGCGATCTGCACAGTAGGCAGCACGGGCGATATCCAGCCGTATTTGGCGCTCGCGCTGGATTTGCGGCGTGCAGGTCATCAAATCAAGGTCATCAGTCACCCCTTCCATCAGGACCGGTTTCAGCGGCATGGTTTTGAATATGTCTCATGCGGCCCTGTGGTCACACAACAGCGGTTGAACGAGATGCTGGACAAGATGCTCGCGACCCGGAATCCGCTTAAGCAGCTTCAGATGCTCATGTTGGAGGCGTTTTTTGAGGAGGGCGAATCCTATTTCCGAACCTCCAAGGCAGCGTTGATGGACTGCGACTTGGCCATCTGCCACATGGTGGACTTCCTGAGCAGCGAAGCCGCCGCACAACTCAAGATGCCGCGCATCGGGGGCATCCTCGCCGGAGCAGGCATCGCGACCGCCTACGCAGTGCCGCCGCGCATGCCCAACCTCGGCCGGTGGCTCAATCCATTGGTTTGGAAGACTTTGACTTGGCGATGGTCTGATTGACCGGAAAGCAAAGGCATTCCTGCGGAAACTCGGCGGGCCGACCGTTAAGCCGAACGGTTCCATGTACTTGCGCCGGACCTGAACCTTCTAGCGACCTCCCCTACCCTCGTCCGGACCTTTCCCCGACCTTCCATCAAACATCGAAGCGATTCGGCCCTGATATTGAAAGACAAGGAGTCCGATCCTCCAGCGAACTTGGTTCAATTCCTGCAAAAGCATCCCAAGCCTGTCGTCGTGACCTTTCGGGTCCATGGGCGGCACCAAGGGTCCGCAGCTCACGAAAGTGGTGTTGGAGGCATTGGAAATCACCGGGAAACCAGCCGTGATCCAAGCAGGCTACAGTGGGATGGCTGCCGATAATGCGCCTGAGAATGTGTTTTTCGCGGAATTCGTCTCCACGAATGGCTGTTTCCGCAAGCATCCTGCGTGATCCACCATGCAGGCGCAGGCACTACCATGGCTGTCGCGCGGGCAGGCGTGCCCCATGTCCCGATCACATTCATCGCCGACCAGCCCTATTTCGCCACCAACTCCGCGCTGCTTGGGCATTGGTAACCCCGTGGATGTGGTACTATCACATGCGCCCCGAAAACCTTGCAAAACGCATCCATGAGGCCTCGGAGTCCCCTGCTATGCAGCATCGGGCAAGGGAATTGCGTCCAATATTTTTGGCGGAGGAAGGCAATCAAGTGGCTGTGCAGAAGATCGACGCATTCATCCAAACCCTCAAATCATGAAAATCGTCGCTTTGATCGCGATTTTGGTCATCACGGCCTACACCATCTGGAAATTCCAGAAGGGCAGGGACAAGGACGGCGAGGAATGAGGGAATTTGCTGGTCGGGGGATTTGCCAGGAACCTTCAGCGCCTCCGTTGGCGCATCCAATACTTGTCATCTTGGTCACCGTCATTGTCGATGTCCATCATCGCGGTGAGTTCGAGGATTTCGCCTTCGATTTTCAGGGTAAACCATGAATCCGGCACTGAGAGATTCGGCTCGTGGATGAGAAGGGTGTCCCCGTGCAACTGCCAGGTGCCGTCCTGCTTGATGGTGTCCGTGACCTGCCGCCCAGTCTGATCGATCAAGGAAATGTACTGCGAATGGTAGCGATGATCCTGGAAATAAGTCATTTGCGTGCGGTTGGCCTTGCTTTCCCACTCTCCCTCGCTCACATCAATGCTGCGTGACTGCTGTGTGCGGCCCTCAGTATTGATCACAAGTTGCGTGGCGACCGCCTCCCAATCACCAACAAGGGCTTGCTCCATCTTGTTTCCGCCATCGCAGCGGGTGGACAGCAAGGCACAGGCAGCCAATGCCACGGTGAGGGGAAGCGCTGCCTTGGGACGCTGAAGGCGCTCATTGCGCACGCGATCGGTGAGTCGGATCCATCCAAACATCCTCAAATCTAGCAAGCTTCGCCGGGATTCCCGAAGAAGACAATGATGAATCCGATATTCCCCGAAAAGGCGTATATTGTCAGGTCAATACATGAAGTTTCAAAAGACGCGAAAATGAGGCATTTCCGGAAAGCTACCTTATTTCTTGCCAGCATTCTTGTTTCACACCTTCTCTCAGCCCAGGCATTCAATGACGGCCCGATCCAACTGCAGGCCAAGGTCAGGGACATCCAGGTCACGTTGGCGGCGAATTCCGACCTTACCTTGACGGTGGGGCCGCTTCCGCTGGGGCCCTACAGTGACGACGAATACACCTTCAAGGTCTATGCGCGGGACGATCAGGACCTCGACGGCACGGGCTATACCGGTGGCACTTGCATGAGGCAATCCTTTGTGACAGTGCCGAATACATCGGTTGACTTCAACCAAACCATTTTCAATTACAGCTACCCGACCGCCAACGTCCCGCAGTACGTGGACATCAACCTCGACGCTTGGGAAGACGACATCGCCTCCGATTTCGTGCCTGTTTCCGGCCTCACCGTTTGCGGGGACTCCAACACCTTCAACCGCTGTACGTTCAATGGCCTCTTCTGGCGCTGCGCCAATATCCCTTCGTGGGTTGCGTGCAAGAAGGCGACGACGAACGCTGCAACCCCGCTGTCTTCTATGACAACCTGAACTACCGAGCCGGACCACCCTGCCAATGGTACGACCACGGTTTCCTCATCGGCCCTGCGGCGCAACCAACTGGTACCGCCCCCGCATCGAGACCTTCTGGCGCTACACCAGGGGCACAGGCTGCGCGAATGCGATACAACTCGGCAACATAGCCCCCGGCTTCACTGCCATCTCGCATTACAACTCCAACGAATGCTACTCCAACAACTTCGCAGGCAGCCCCGGCAATGACGTGTTCTACGCGATCAACGTGACGCAGCCCACAGGTCTCACGATCTCCCTTTGCGGCGGCGCGACCTGGAACACCTACCTCTACCTGCTGAACAGCGGCTGCACGCAGATCGCAAGCGACGACAATGGCTGCGGCATCAATGCCTCGGTCATCAACTTCGGCGTCTGCCAACCCGGCACATATTACATCGTAGTGGATGGCGCGACGGCACTCGCCCAAGGCACCTTCACCCTGACTGTCAGCGAGAACCCCAGCTTGGTCCCAACTGCAAATGCAGGCGCTGACAAGATCATCTGCCTTGGTCAAAGCACCATCATCGGCGACCCGATCCCCGTTTCTGGCGGCCAAGCACCCTACAGCTACAGCTGGACACCGACCACCGCCCTGAACAACCCGGCCATCGCACAGCCGACAGCGAATCCGACCACGACCACCACCTACACCCTGCAAGTCACCGACAACCGCGGCTGCGTGGACACCGATGCCATGACAGTCACCGTCAATCCCGGCCCCACGCCCAACCTCGGCCTCAATCAGACCATCTGTACAGGCGCCAATACCATCCTGAACGCAGGGCCGGGCTATTCGCTCTACTTCTGGAGCACTGGCCAAACCGGCGTCCAAGCCATCAACGTCACCAATCCGGGCTCCTACGCGGTGACCGTCTTTGACAATGCAGGCTGCGTCGGCAGCGACACTGTGACCGTCGCGAATTTCGTGCCCACAGTGGTCAACCTCGGTCCCGACCGATCCATTTGCACGGGCACCTCCACCACCTTGAATGCTCCCTCCCGGGATGACGAGCTACAGCTGGAGCACAGGCGGCAATACAGCCACCATCAGCGTCAATGCCGCCAATACCTATTCCGTGACGGTCACGGACCCGAATGGCTGCACCGCCACGGATGCAGTTGCCATCACACTTGATCCCTTGCCCACGGTGAGCCTCGGCGCAGACTACAGCATTTGCCCCGGAACGCAAACCACGCTGAATGCCGGAACGGGCTTCGTGAACTACTCCTGGAGCAACAGCGCCACGACGACCACCGTTTCCGTAGCCCCTGGCTCCTATTCCGTGACCGTCACGGACATCAACGGTTGCCAAAACAGCGACGCCATCAACATCGGCACGTTTTCCGCTCCAAGCGTGAGCCTCGGAGCCGATTACGACTTCTGCCAAGGCACGACCACCACACTCACCGGGCCCAGCGGTTTGGCGAGTTACCAATGGAACACCGGAGCGACCACACAATCCATCTCTCCGACCTTCCCCGGCGTCTATTCCCTCACAGTCACCGATGCCAATGGCTGCGAAGGCGCGGACACCATCACCCTCGGCTGGTACTTCGCACCGTTGGTGGACATCGGCTCCGACATCAACGTCTGCACAGGCAGCAGCGGCGTCACAGTCAATGCAACCCCCGGATTTGCCTCCTACGCTTGGAGTACAGGCGCGAATACCCAAGGCATCACCATCACCGCCGGCGGTCAGTACTCCGTCACCGCATCCGATGCCAATGGCTGCTCCGCAGCTGACACCCTCACCGCGACCATGGTGCCCGCCGTGAGCATCAGCCTGCCCAGCCCCAGCATCTGCCCCGGCGAAACGGCCACCCTCGATGCAGGAGCTGGTTATGTCGCCTACGCCTGGAGCAACAGCAGCAACAGCCAATTCATCCAGACCAGCAACGCGGGCAGCTACAGCGTCTCCGTCACGGATCCCAATGGCTGCACAGGAACAGCCACAGGAACCGTCACCGTGTTCCCGCAATCCACCGTCAGCATTTCGCCCGCTTCGCCCTCCATCTGCGAAGGTGACACCGCCACGCTCACAGCTTCTGGAGCATTCCCCACCTACGCCTGGTCCAACGGCCAAAGCACAGCTCCGATCACAGCAACCAGCCCCGGATCCTACTCCGTCACCATCACCGACGCCAATGGTTGCACGGCAAGCAGCTCCGCCGCCCTTGCATTGCTGAGCCGGCCCGTCCCGAACCTCGGCAACGATGTCGCGCTCTGCGATGGCGCAAGCCAAGCACTCGACGCAGGCGCTGGTTTCGCATCCTACCTCTGGAGCAATGCTGCCTCGACGCAATCCATCACCGTTTCCTCCAGCGGCGCCTATTCCGTCACGGTCACCGGCGCAAACGGCTGTGAAGGCAGTGACGACGTCAACGTGCAAATCCAACCTCCCATTGTCGTCAACCTCGGCTTGGACACCGTGCCGCTCTGCGCGGATGGCGACCTGATCCTGGACGCGGGTGCCGGATACGACACCTACCTCTGGGCCAACGGCCTCGGCAGTGACCGCTATCTTGTTGTCACGGATTCTGGAATGTACGCCGTGACCGTCACCGACATCGCAGGATGCACCGGGGAAGACAACCAATACCTGGAACTTGTGGACCTTCCGGTTCTTGAAATTCCCAGCGTGATTGTCTGCCCCGGCGAATCTGTGACCATTGACGCAGGAGCCGGATTTACATCCTACCTCTGGAGCAATGGCGCGACGACCCAGGCCATTACCACCTCGCAGCCCGGAGACTACACGGTGACCGTGACCTTCGCCAACTGCGAAATCGTGGACGAGATGACTCTCAGCGATGAATGCAACAGCACCATCGACATCCCCAACGTGTTCAGCCCGAACGGCGACGGCATCAATGACGTTTTCCAGCTACGGGGTCAGAACATCGAAAAGGTGGACTTTTGGGTCGCGGACAGGTGGGGCAAAATCCTATTCATTGGAAATTCGCTCACCTCGATTTGGGACGGAAAAGTGAATGGCAATGATGTACCCGAAGGGGTTTACTTCATCGGCTTGCATTACAAGTACGTTGACGAGATCGAGTTCCACGATGACGGGATGTCCTTGACGCTGATGCGATAAGAGGGAAACCACCATTCGTCGAAAATTTGGTGGACGCCTGGAACTTACCTTTTTCCAAAACGCCGAGATTGATTAGTTTTATCAAACTGTCGCACCCTCGCGATAGTGAATGAATCAAAATAATCACATCATGGCGTTGGCACCAATGGTTCCAGACAGATTTCCCGCAGAAGTCATCAGGGGAAAAACTTACATCCTATGGGCATCAGGCAAGTTTGACAATTACCTGGATGCTGCCTCTGCAGGACACATCGTATTCGATGCCGCAGGCAACGGAACAGCACGCAGCTTCACTGCTTACGACCCCAACCAAGAGATGGCGTTGCATCAGCATTTGACTTGCACGACACACGTGGATGCCAATGGCGAAACCTTGCTGAAGTTCACCGTCGGTGCCGGAATCTATGCCGGTACCCTGAAGATAAAGTCCTTCAACGGTGGAGAACAAGTTTGGATCAAAGGCATCGACCTCAACCGACCCATGGAAGGTTGGATGCTCCATGTCCCAGCAAAACCGCGCGGGCTGAGATAATTGCTCGAAATCAATCAGGTTTCGGACGGTTTTCCCGCCACCATCCCTTCAGGTAGTCATACACCAAGTCCCTGACCCGGGCGAATTCCGCTGCGGTCTCTTCGGGGCTGCCCGAGAAATGTGCAGGATCAGGAAACGCTTTGTGCGTGAAATGAACCTGCTCAGGGAAGTAGGGACAGACCTCGGTCTCTTCACCGCAGACGGTGATCACATGCGTGATCCCCATCCCCAGGTACTCGTCCGATTGGTTGCTGGTATGGTGGGAAATGTCCAGCCCGATCTCAGCCATGGCCTTGACGGCATTGGGATTGACTCCCAGGGCCTGTACACCAGCGCTGTAGATCTCGGCCTCTCCCCCAGCAAGATGGCGGAGGATCCCCTCCGCCATTTGGCTGCGGCAACTGTTGCCGCCGCACAGTATCAGTACCTTCATCATATCAGCAGCAGCCTGAGCCTGCGGTGCAGCAGGTCTTTTCCTTCTCTGCATAGACGGTGATGCTGAAGACCCCTGCCCCACTCTTGCGGAAATCGGCCAAGCCCTTTTCGTCAAGGTATTTCAGGAGGACTTCATCAGGGAGCTGAATCTCTTTCTCGGTTTTGATGCTCACGGCACTGAATCCGAGTTCGTGGATGATGCCCATGTAGTCATTCTTCTGAAGCGCGCCGCTCACGCAGCCTGCATACATCTCAGCCGCCTCACGGATGGAATCGGGCAGGTTGCCTTTCAGGACCACGTCGCTGATGCAGAAGTGTCCTCCAGGCTTCAGGATGCGCATGACTTCGGCGAAGGCCTTCTGCTTGTCCGGAACCAAGTTGAGGACACAGTTGGAGATCACGACATCGGCCTTGGAAGTGCCGAGAGGCATTTCTTCGATGTCACCCAGGCGGAAGCGGACATTGTCCAGTTTGAGTTCTGCGGCGAGTGCGCGTGACTTCTCGATCATGGCAGGGGTCATGTCGATGCCGATCACCTCTCCCATTGGGCCGACGAGGGCGCGTGCCACGAAGGCGTCGTTGCCAGCACCGGAACCGAGGTCCACAACGGTGTCTCCTTCCTTGATCTTGGCATGCTCCACGGGCATTCCGCATCCGAGCTTGAGGTCGGCCGCTTCGAGGTAGCCCTTGAGGTTCGTGTAGTCTTCAGCGAAAATGCTGTAATCCAAGGTGGAACATCCGTTCACGCCGCAGCAAGAGACCGCGTTCAATTCAGGGGACTGCAATGCGATTTCGGCATACTTGTCCCGGACCATTGCTTTGGTCAATTCAGACTTTTCCATTTTTCAATTTAAGATTGAGGGTTCAACAATTCATGCACTGGACGAATGGGGCGAGGAATTGATCGAGATGCGCTTTGACGCGAACCCAAGCCTCAGTGTCGATGCAGTAGCAAATCCGTGGCCCATCGATGGTACCCTTGATGAGTCCGACTTGCTTCAGCTCCGCCAAATGCTGACTTACGGTCGCCTGTGACAGCGGCAATGCGTCCACGATGTTCCCGCAGAAGCACGCGTTGCTTTCGGCAAGGAACCTCAGGATGGCAACGCGAGCCGGATGCCCCATTGCCTTGAACATTGTCGCGAGTTCCAGCGTCTCTTGGTCAAATCCTTCTGTCTTCGTCTTCGGCATTTGAATAACTTTCTATCGCAAATATACGATGAGATTCACTTATCGCAATACTACGATGGAAATATTTATCGTATTTTTACGATAATGCTGATTATCAATGAAAAAGCCGCATTTATGCGGCTTTTTCTATTCTTCCATGGAAAGAATTTCAGTTGTTTTCGCCTTCTAGACGTGCGATGTCGTCGCGGAGGCGGGCTGCACGCTCGTAATCTTCATCGGCGATCGCATTGTCCATGTCCTGCTTCAACCGGGAGATTTTGTCCTCCGCTGTCTCGTCGGCTGGCGGAGCATCATCGGGCTCATCGGGACCGTCACCTTCCTCATTGAAGTAGTCATCAGTTTCCTCCTCGTTGTCGCTGTCGTTCACCACGATGCCTGCCACTGCAAGGACAGCCTCGTAAGTGAAGATCGGAACTTTGAATCGGACGCCCACTGCGACTGCATCACTGGTGCGGGAATCGATCTCATACTGCTCTCCATCGCGCTCGAAAATGAGGCGGGCATAGAAGATGCCCTCCTTCAAGTCCGTGATTTGCACCTCGACAAGCTCGATCCCAAAGGTTTTCGCAATGGTTACGATCAGGTCATGGGTCATCGGGCGGTTGGGCTTGATGCTCTCCATCTCCAAGGCGATCGCGCGCGCCTGATAGCCATCGATGATGATGGGCAGGCGACGATTCCCCTTGACCTCGCCGAGGACGAGGGCAAAGTGGCCCACATCGGACTGGCTGGAGCTCAAACCTAGGATATCGAGTTGGATCTTTTCCAAAACAGCGTCGATTAAGCGTGCGCGGCCTTCAGTTTCTCCACAGCCGCATTGATCTTGGGCAATACTTGAAAAAGATCGCCAACAATTCCGAAATCTGCAATCTTAAAGAATGGCGCTTCCGGATCCTTGTTGATCACGACGATGTTTTTCGATGAGTTCACCCCAGCAAGATGCTGGATGGCTCCGCTGATGCCGATGGCAATGTAAAGGTTGGGAGCGATCTGGATACCGGTTTGGCCCACGTGTTCGTGGTGAGGCCTCCAATCCATGTCCGCGACAGGCT
>JAXLVK010000073.1:0-32785 GCA_046329055.1 Bacteroidia bacterium | reverse complement strand
TTCGGCGATCTACGACATCGCAGGCCCACTCGATGTTGCCGCATTCATCTACTTCCTGGACCTGAATTTCCCGGACCTCAAAGATCCCGCGTTCACCCCGGCACTGCATCCCGAGATCATCCAGACAGGGAACATCTTCGATGCCATCCGCCGACACGACATCCTGCTGCATCACCCCTATGACAGCTTCAACCACGTCATTGACCTGGCGCAAGAGGCTGCACGGGATCCGCAGGTCTTGGCGATCAAGGTGACCCTGTACCGAACGAGCGGCAAGTCACCGATCGTCCAGGCATTGAAAGAGGCGACCGCCAAGGGAAAGCAAGTCACCGCGTTGATCGAACTGAAGGCGCGCTTCGATGAGGAAACCAACATCGTCTGGGCGAAGGAACTGGAACACGTCGGTGTCAATGTGATCTACGGCCTCCTAGGTCTCAAGACGCACTGCAAGCTCCTGATGATTGTCCGTCAAGAGGAAGGCACCCTTCGCCGCTACGTCCACATGAGCACCGGCAATTACAATGCCCGTACCTCAAGGATTTACACGGACATCGGCCTCATGACTGCCGACGAGGCGATCGGCAAGGATGTGAGCGAGCTATTCAACCTGCTCACCGGATACAGCGGGCAAAAGGAGTGGCGCAAGCTCTTTGTTGCTCCCATCAACCTCCGTGACAACCTCAGCAAGCTCATCCAAACCGCGATCAACAACCATACGCCTGAACATCCATCCCATATCCAAATGGTGATGAACCAACTCGTGGACCCGCAGATGATCCAATCATTGTACCGGGCATCCATGAAGGGCATCAAGGTCGATTTGGTGGTGCGTGGTGTCTGCTGCCTGAGGCCCGGTGTACCCGGCATTTCGGAAAATATCACCGTGCGCAGCATTGTCGGACGCTTCTTGGAACACTGCCGCATCTTCCACTTCAAGTTCAATGGTGAGCGGAAGATCTACATGGGCAGCGCCGACCTGATGCAACGGAACCTCAATCGCCGGGTGGAAATCTTGTTTCCGCTGGAGGATGCTACATTGCAGGAGCGTGTCTTGAACGTGCTTGAAACCATGTTCCGCGACAATGTCAAGGCCCGCGTGATGCAAGCCGATGGATCATTCTGCCGCGCCAGCACCCGCCGCAATGAGAAGCCGATCAATTCTCAAGCACAATTCCTGAAGGAGGCGAGCGAGCGTCAGCAATTGGTGGACACCATCAAGCAGGATTAACCTTGCGACGTAGCCCTACTTCCGTTTGAATGCCGTCTTGAAACGGGCAAATGCCAATTTCCAAGCCGGACCAGCCTCCGCCAAAGGCCCATTCCAAGGCCTGCCTCGACGCAGATAATATTTGCTGAATGTCCCTTGGCTGATTCCCCACTTTTCGAGGAATTGACGGGGGCCATTGTTTTTCACCACCTTGCCGGTGCTCTTCGTCTGGAAATGATAGACCCGGCTCGCAGCCACTCCTTGAAAATGTCGGACACCTGCTTTCCAGAGCTTCATTGAAAAATCCGGATCGGAGCTCATCCCCGGGCTGAATTCCACTGAATAGCCGCCCACCTCGTCCCAAAGTGCTTTCGGAACCACGTTCGGTGGCCAGGTCGCACCGCACCAATCCTGCTTGGGCCAAGTCTGGAAATCCCTCAACAATTCCGCCTCGCGGTAAGTCTCCGTCGTGCGGCCATAGTCGTGGGGGGCTAGCACACAGGCATTTCCAGTATCCGTCGGCTCGATCATGGTGCTGCTCACGAACCACCGCCCATGCCCGATACCCGCAATCACATCCCAGAGCGCCGAATCCCATCCCGGCAATGCGGCCATGTCATCGTTCATGAAACAGATGTAGCCCGTGGATGCCAGCTTGGCAGCAGCATTCAGCGCATGGCAGACCCCGACATTTTCCTTCGAATGCGTGAACGCCAATCCCTGCGCCCTCACCCAGTCCAAAGTCCCGTCGCTTCCTTCATTCACATGCACGATCAGCTCATGGACAAACGTCGAATGCCGCCTGATCGTCTCCACACAGAGTTGGAGGTAAGCGAGATTGTTCCACGTGGGAATGAGGATGCTGAACTTGGCACCTGCCGGAGCGGGATGAGGATGGGAACTGATCTCCACGGCCGAAAGATAACGGGCTTGCGCCGTTTTCGCGCTCCCTAGATTTTGCCGCAAATTCTCGCCCCTGCCTTTGTAACTTTCCGACCCGGATGGCCACCCAGTCTGATTCGCCAGTGATCGCAGTATTGGTGGAGCAAATGCACCCCCGTGTTTGCTACACCTTGGAGACGGTATTGGGCGAGTTTTTGGGAATGAAGCCCATGATCATCGAACCCGGTGATGCCAAGTCCATCAACCATGTGCAGTTGCATGGCCTGCTGTCCCTGCATTATGGCCGAAGCCCCCACCCCACCCTGCCGAACTTGCCTTGCAACGGCCTGCTGTACGAGGACACCATCCGTCCCGCCGGGGAAGGCATCGATTGGAACGGTAGGCTCTCCGAGCAATTGGAGGCGACGGATTTCCTGGCCATGATCTTTCATCGGCTGACGCAGTACGAATTGCTGCGGCCGGGTGCGGCTCCGAACAAGGACGGGCACGGGCGCTACCTTGACGAAGGCGAAGGATTCTCGGTGCACGGCTTTCTGGAGCAATTCGTAGCCATGCTGCCCGCGCCGGTCCAGGCATTGGTGCGATGGCCGGAGTTCGACTACGAGGTGACGATCGACGTGGATCAGCCCTGGAAATACCTGCACAAGCCAGTGCATGTGCGCTGGGGCGGGCTGCTGCGTGACCTCCTGCGCGGTGGGGCGGGCGAACGCTGGCGGGCGTTGCGCGCCAACAAAGACCCTTCGAGGCTCGGCCACAGTCAAGCGCCTCCGCCCAGCCGAAAAGACCACGGTGCTTCCCAGTTGGCGGCGACCACCTCAACGACAGCCGGTTCGATGTCTCGCTGCCGCCTATCAGGAGCATGTTCGGCAATGGCAGCAAGCGGGATTCAAGATCGGGGTGCATCCCAGTTACATGAGCTCCGCAACGCCAGATGTGATCGCTGCCGAGAAGGCTTCCCTTGAAAAGGCCGCGGAACTGCTCTTACCCACGCCAGGCCAGCCTGCGCTTACCGCACGCCCGACACCTTCCGGGAATTGCTCGCCGCTGACATCAGGACGGACTATGTTTTTACGCACCCGACCTGGTTCGCCCACCGAGGTGGCATTGCCTTATTATTGGTTTGACCTCCAGCGGTCGCCGCCGCCTGCGATTTGCGATTCCGCCCGCCGGGGATCATGGACCGTAGCCTGTTGCACCTTGGCTACACGCCCACAACTGCCCGGGAACGGATCATAGAAACCATTGAATTGGTTCGCGGATTGGGAGGAAGATTTGTGGTTATCTTGCACAACGAGACCTTCAGCGACTCCGGCGAATGGCGCGGCTGGCGCGACGAGGTCATCACCCCAATGATGCGAATGCTCCAAGGATGAAGGCGACCCTACGAAACGGCAACGAGCTCGACCGACGAGTGGCTGGGTTTCTCAAGGCCTGCCGTCGCGCGGTTTGGGGTCATCCTGTATTACCCAGATGTCGTCGCGCCGCTGGCGCACGAAGTGGCAATTAAGCGCCATCATGCTCATCCATACCAAGCAGAAGGCGAGCTTGCTCTGTTCCCTGCAGCCCTCGCTTTGCATGGGGCGTTTGATTATGAATGAGCTTGAAGGCAATATCGGCGGCATTCTCAGCCATCGCCGCAAGGTGGGCAAGGCCATCGTGGAAGCTATTCCGGCAGATATCCGCTGGATCAAAGGCGCGCCTGCGCTGGAGCAGGACTATCCGCATCCCTGGCATTGGGCAGGGTACGAATTGAAGACACGCTACACCTACCGTTTGAATTTGGAGCGAGGATTTGAGGCGGTGGAACAAGGATTCGGGAGCGATACCCGTTACGATGTCCGCAAGGCGCAAGGGGCTGGACTTTCGGTTTCCGAGGAGTCGGACATCGATGCGCTGATGGCCCTGGTGCGGGAAAATGCTGCATCGGGCAAGTTGCTGCTCAAGCCGCATGAGGAGGAATTGTTGCCGAGGTTGGCGGCGATGCTTTTGGAGCAGGGTTTGGGCAAGCTGTCCGCTGTGCGTGGCAGCGATGGCGCGATCCAGGGCATGGCCTTGGTCGGGAGCTTCGGGGGCAAGTCCTTTTACCTTTTCTCGGCCCAGTCGCCTGCGCATTCTAGTGGCGGCGGCATGACCCTGCTGCTGAGCGAGGCCATTCGCAGAGCCTGCGCCACGGACAACATTTTCGACTTTGAGGGGAGCATGATCGAGGGGATCGAGGGCTTTTTCAGGGGCTTCGGAGGCCGTCCTGTACCCTACCTGATGATTGAGAAAAATGCCTTACCTTTACCGATAAGATGGATAAGAAAGTTACGATAGTCGGCCGCGACAACTCGATTTTCAACCAGTTCCTCTATGAATTGCGTGAGCAGCACACCATCAAATCCTTGCTTACGAGTTGGCGTACAATACGGACTATCAGTTCACGCTGGCGCACTGTTCGAGCAGAATCCGGAAATGCAGCTGCCCAAGGATCAGCCGCTGCTCGTGTCCATCCTGCGTGCCGGGGTGCCGATGCACCAAGGCTTCCTCGATTACTTCGACAATGCCGACAACGGCTTCATATCAGCCTACCGTCAGAAGCATCAGCGCAATGACTTCGTGATCAAGGTCGAGTACGCCGCCATGCCCAATGTGGATGGCCGCACGGTGATCCTGATCGACCCGATGATCGCAAGCGGACGCAGCATCGTGCTCTGCGCACAGGCGATCGCACCCGCGCATGGCGTGCCGGACAAGCTCTTCCTCGCAGGATTGATCGCGAGTGAGGAAGGTCTGGATTACGTCCGCCGGAATTTGCCCCACGCCCATGTCTTCGTTGGTGCGGTGGACAATGAACTCACGGCACGCTCCTACATTGTCCCCGGTCTGGGTGACGCGGGCGACCTTGCCTACGGTTCCAAGACCAGCGGTTGATTTTTCCTGCATGCTTGAGACCGCGAAGACGCCGATGGGTTCTATTTGCTGAGCAATGGATTTAATGGTTCTGGGCGAATTTCTGGAATGGCTTTCAGTGATCGGAATGGCGACCGTCAAGGTGCTGCCGGCATTGGGAATGGCGCTGGCCTACGGCATGAAGGGCTGGGAGATTTTCATCGCATTGGCGAGTGGCAGCATGATCGGTGTGACGTTTTTCACCCTCTTTGGGCTGCGCATCCGCCGTTGGCAAAAGGAGCGCCGCCGCGCTAAGGGCATCGTCAAGCCGCTCAACATCCGGAAGGCGCGCAAATGGAAGCGGATGTGGCTTCGTTTCGGGCTTCCCGGCATCGCCCTGCTCACTCCGCCCATGATCAGCCCGCCCATCGGTTCCATCATCGCCATCATCTTTGAGCGGCGGCAGGGTAGGATCCTCGCATTCATGGCGGGGAGCATCCTGGTCTGGAGTATGATCTTCGCCGTCATGGGTCAGCAGATACTGAATCTCATCCACTGAATGTTTCGTCCCACACATATCTTCTTCGACCTCGACCATACCCTCTGGGACTATGATACGAATGCCGAGGAAACCATTCGAGAGTTGCTGGTTTCCTATCGCCCCCTCATCGGCGCGGAAATGCCTTTCGATGTCTTCTATCCGATCTATCTCGGCCACAACCACCGACTCTGGGAACGGTACCGCAAAAACGAGATCGACAACCTGACCCTGCGGTATCAGCGCTGGGAGGACGCCTTCCATGACCTGGGTGTGGCTCGGGCAGAATGGATGAGGCAGATTGGCGAGGACTTCTTGGCCATCTGCCCACGCAAGAAGGCCCTCCTTCCAAATGCGGTTGAAGTCTTGGATGATCGCCGAGAATTATCCTTTGCACCTGATTACCAATGGATTTGCACCGATTCAGGATGTGAAGCTCGAGTGCTCCGGCCTGAGGGATTACTTCGATGTGATCATGACCCCGGATGCCTGCGGTTACAAGAAGCCCCATCCACAAATCTTCCATGACGCCTTGAATGCCGCGAATTGTCCCGCAGAACAGGCGCTTTCAGTGGTTGCCATGCCGAGGACATCGAGGGTGGCAGCAAAGTGGGCATGGACGTGGTCTTCTTCAACCCCAAAGCCAAGGAAAATCCCGGCAAATTCCCCGAAATCCGCGACTTGCTCGAGTTGCTGCCGCTGGTGGGGCTGGGGTGAGCACATGCGGGAATAGTCACCAACCGTTAGTTCCCAACCTGCCTGATTTTCGCCTAGATTCGGGGTAAAGAAATTTTTCACCCCAATCACAGGAATATGCAACTGAACATTGATTCCCTCAAGGCGGCGATCGCGAAGAAGGGCTACAAGTGGTTCGACACCATGAACATCATCGGCATCCGCAGCACGATACAGGTGCCGGACGTCTTCAATGACCTGCTCTGCGTGGTCTGGAAACAAAAGGAGATGCCTGCCAACCTCAGCACTCTCAACAAGCAGAAGTGGCTCAATGCCAACCTCTTCTATGGCAAGGACGGCGACCCCCTCGACCTCGACGGGAAACTGGGCGGCAATACGGACTATGCATTGGGCGAATACGCCAAATGGGTGGGCAAGGAAAGGATGCGCAGCTATGCCATCACTACCGACCCAGGCACCTATTACCTGGAACATCCGCTCAGCAACCTCGGAGCCGCGGTCCTGAAACCCGGTCAACACCTCGACGCCTGGGCACTGGGCTACCACCATAGCAAGGAGGACCACCCGGCGCTCGTGCAGGTCGCACCGATCACCGTGTACCGCGACAACGACAAGGACAATGTTGCCGAGTCATCCAAAACCGAGGAAACGGGCAAGTTTGGCATCAACATCCACGGCTCCAACAAAAACGGCATCACCACCAGCATCGGCAAGTGGAGCGCAGGCTGTCAGGTGTTCAACGAATGGAACAAGAAGGAAGAATTCCTGAAAATCTGCCGGAATTTCGAAGCTGACCTGAAGAAGCGGTTCACCTACACACTCTTGCTCGAAGCCGATTTAGTGTAGCTCGCTCCGGGCCCAATGCCTCAGACCTGAAACCTATAGCCGACGCGGTGTACCGTCAAGATATGCCGCGGTTCGGCGGGGTTTTCCTCGATCTTCTTGCGCAGGTGGGTCACGTGCGTGTCGATGGTGCGCATGGACAGCAGGTAGTCGTGCCCCCATACATCGGCGAGGATTTGCTCACGGGTAAGGATCTTGCCTTCATTCAGGATCAGGTAGCGCAACAATTCGCTTTCCATCCGGGTAAGCTCGGTTTCCTCTGCGCCGCGACGCACCATTTGCGCCTGAAAATCGACCTCCACCTGTCCCACGTGGAACAATTTGGTGCTTTCGGCGGGCTTTCCTGTGCGGCGAAGCAATGCCTCTATGCGGGCAGTCAGCTCCAGGATGTCAAAGGGCTTGGTGATGTAATCGTCGGCGCCAGCCTTGAGGCCGATCACCTTGTCCATCTGCTGACTGCGGGAAGTGAGCATGATGACTGGAACGGTGTTTCCAGTGGAACGAAGGCGTTTGCAAACCTCCATGCCGCTCATGTTGGGCAGCATGAGGTCGAGGAGGATCAAATCAGGTGCATTGCGCTCCGCCATCTCGAGTCCTTCCACCCCGGTGCCCGCCTCCATCACCTCATAGCCCTCATACTCCAAGTTCTCCCGCAGGAGAAACCGGATGGCGTTTTCATCCTCGACCACCAGGATCTTGCGCTTGATGTTTTTCATTGATTCGATTCAGAGTTGCAAGGTAGGCAAATCAGAAATGTCGCGCCCTCCCCGAGCTTGCTTTTCAGGTCCAATGATCCCCCATGTCCCATCACGATCGCCCGGGCGATGCTGAGACCGATGCCATGCCCCTTCACATTGTGCTCCTCCAGGTTGCCGATGCGCACGAATTTCTCGAAGATCAATTTCTGGTCACGTGGAGCGATCCCCGGTCCGAAGTCCTTCACATAGAAGCAAACCTTGCCCCTCCTCCGCTCAAATCCGAGGAGCAGGCGCTCCGAGCCGTTCCCGTATTTTTTGGCATTGTCGATGAGGATGGTGAGGACTTGCTCGAGGGCTTTCGGATCCACCTCGACGGTCCCGGATAGGTCTTCCGTGGCCTCCAATTCCAGTGCGTCCCCGACTTGCTTGGCTGCAAATCCAGACAGGGTCTCCCAGAGGTATTCCACACTGACAGGCTTGCGCTGGTATTTCTTGCGGCCCGCCTCCAGTTGGCTGAAGTCGAGCAAGGAGTGGATCAAGTAATTGAGCCGCTCTGCCTCCTCATCGATGATGGAAACCACGCGCTGCATGGATTCGGGGTCGCGCAATCGGTTCAGTCGCAGGCTATCGGTCGCCAGCCGGATTGTGGCAAGGGGCGTTTTGATTTCGTGGGAGACGTTCGCCACAAACTCTGTCTTGAGCCGGGAAAGCCTGAAAAGCTGCATCGCCGCTCGCACCAAGAGCAACAGGACGACCATCAGGATCGCAAAGAGCGCCAAGATGAGGTAAAGGTTCCGTCGATAAATCGACTGCGCGACCTGCTCGACATTGGCTTCGCGGAAAGACACGCCGACCCGCATGTCACCGAGCCACGGCCCGAAGTTCGCCAGCTGTGCCTCGTGCTCGAAGACCGGCAAGCCAAATGCCACCGAGTGGAAGACCAACTGCCCGCCTTGGCCCCGCTTCACGCCGAACTGCAAGAACCGCTTTTCCAGCCCTTCCATCGGTTCGTCATTGTTCCAGAAGCGTAGGTAGAAGAAGTCGCGGAGATAGACCTTCTCGAATTGGTAGGCGTCCGTTTGTCGGAATACAAGGCAAAGCAGTTTCCCCTTCCGGTTGAAAATCGGCGCCCCGATGAGGTTGTTGCTGTTGAAGGTCTTGTCGTACACGAAGACGAGGTTGCTGTCCAATGCCCGGCTCCAGATGGTGTTCGACATCTCTTGGATGTTCTGGTAGGGGTCGAGCATCTTGTCCAGCTCCCGGCGCACGAAATCCGTGAGGTCCGTTTGGTCGCGCCAAGTTCCGAGGCTACGGTCTCCACCCTTGCGGTAGCGGCTCGGACCCTTGTACTCATAGGTGCGGAAGCGCTTGCCGTCTTGGGAGGGGAATGCGGTGACCCATGCATTGAAGAGCGGCTGCGTCGCAGAGGCAAGGAGGAAGGGCTTCCGCAGCTTGGAGAGGTTCTGCTCCTTGAAGTCGGCGGCCTTGGTCTTCTCCGTGAGTCGGGCCATCCCGGCGTCGAGCTCGTGGAGGTAATCCTGCTGCAATTGGCGAGCAGCAGCATTGGCGATCTGCTGCAAGCTACCATGGAGACCTGCCGATATCTGCATCCGCAATCCCTGCAAGCTGGAGAGTTGCCAGAACATCAGGGCCATGACCAGGACAAACGTGAGTCCTGCGAGCAACAATATGGTGCGGCGGGTGCGCATTTTCCGAAAAAATCAGGCATTCTCACGGGATGCGCAAGCGATCAGGGCCATTGTCTCAAAATTCTTCGTAACATTTTGGCATGAAATCGAGGGTCGCCGTGGCTGGAAGGATGCGTCGGAGCTTGCACTTGTGGGTCTGGCTCGGGCTGGTTGTGATCATGCAAGCCTGTTTGCGTCCAGTAGAGGGGGATTTTCCGACCACCGGGCAGGGCTTGGAAGACGACGAGCTGCTCTGGGTGCTCCGGATTCCCGTCTCCCCCGCCGAGGCTGGATTGGCAGAGTCGATTTCGATGCGCGACTCCATCCGGTTCTCCAACTACAACAAGCCCTTCTTCGATGGCTTCGTCCCACAGCTGGTGAAGCGCATCTTGAACGGGGAGGTTCCGGCCTTTGAGGAATATCCGGCGCAGACCAAGGTGGAAAATCCGCGTGAACGCTTGATTCAGATGGGCGGCACGGCGCAAAACATCGATCCGCTGCTGAAACTCGCCGAACTCTACGTGGTCGTGAACACTTCGCGGCGCGATTACATTGGCATTCCGGTTTTCCTGCGGCTGATATGGCGGGATCCCGCTGGTCGTGAGGCCGACCGGGGATTCGTAGGAGTGGACCTGAACTCCGAGGGCAGCGGCGAATTCCTGCTGGGTGAGTCCTTCCGAAGCGAGATCGCCAAGATCGAGTCCTATTTTGCCATGCCAGTCTATCTCCGCACCAATTTCCGCGAGTACGCCATCCGCTCCCTTGAGGAGGCGAGGTATGTGCAAAGCATGGTGTACGAGGGTCGCTGGTCCGAGATCGCATGGGAAAATGAGGGCATCAACATTTCCGGGAAACAGCGGATCAAGGTCAATCCGGAGTCATTGGTGCCGCTTGCTGGGTTCTACAGATTCAAGACTGGCGGGAAGGAGGACAGCACAACCTATGCGGAACTCTACCTCACCGCCGAGGACGATTACCTGGTCGCTGACTGGAGCAACCGCTTTCAGGTCGAGAAAATCCTGCCCTACGGCCCTTGGCAATTCTTCAGCAATTCCGGGGAGCTGTATTGGTTTGAGGTGATGCCGGACAGCAATCTCGCCCTGTTCATGGTGCAAGGCCGCGACACGATGGGCAGTTACCAGAATCCTGTTTATTGATTTTCAGATGATTACAGAAAATGACGGGGCAGAATGCGCCTGATCATTTTCCACCTTTGGGATTTCCTCCCTTTGGATTGCCAGCTGGATTGCCCTTTCCGGGGCCTTCCTTCGGTTCCTCATCGGAGTCCTCTCCCTTTTCTTCGCCTTCACCGCCCTTGGACTTGCTGCCGCCTACTGGGGGAATCGGATAGACCTCCACATCCTTGTAGTCCCATTTTTCCCGCACCGAAAATTTGCCGTCTTGGTGATAGACCTTCTCGGGCAGTTTGTAAGGCCACATACTGCCCGGGGTCAGGACTCCATTGCCATCGGTGTCCACGATGATGTCCATGGAATACTTGCCCGCCTTGAGGAAGACAAACTTGAATTCGGCGGGAGCCTTGAAGCGTTGTTCAAATGCCGTCGATACGCCTCCGCCCGCGTCCCCCCCACCCTTGTTCGGTGCGGCCTTCGCCTTGTTGTCGGCGCCTGGTTCCACGAGGAACGCCGTACCTGGCGCGCCCCGGAAGATCGCCATGAATTCTGTCCCGGGCTTGGTGCTGTCGGGCAGGACCCTGCCGGAGATCGTTCCGAAATTGTCGGGGTCAGGGAATTTCAACTTGACTTTCAGCAGCGTGTCGATCGGCTTGCCGTCGGGTCGCAGCAATGATTTCCGCACCTCCAGCGTATAGGTTTGGCCGTCGTCCAGCAGCTCTGCGGGTCTGCCGAGCAGGTGGAATCCGACAACCTGGAAATTCACCGGGACATATTTCTTCGCGGAGTCGTGCAACTGCACAACTGCGCTGTCCACCGACTCCGGCAATCGGAAAAACGCCGGCACCATGAAGTCGCTCATGCGGGGCAGGTTGATCGGTGTGTCCAGCCACTTGTTGCGTTCCTCGCGAACCTGACTTTCCTTGGCGACACGCACCACAGTATCTCCACGATGTCCGAGGCTGTCCATCAAATTCACAATGTGCACATCCAAATCCGCGGTCCGGGGTAGTGGAGAGTGGATATAGAGGTGCCGCCTGTCGAGATGACGGAATCGACTGGTCACCACGGCCATTCCTTCATCGTGGACAGTATCACTCAACTCGATGCGGAGGCTGTCCCCCTTGAAGTCAGGGCGAATCTGCTCGGCGAATTCAATGTGGATGGTGTAGTCATTGGCCCACTTGGCGGATTTCACTTTGGGGCCCTCGAGATCCTGTCGGAATGCGATGAGGTTCACCCGCGGTGGGACGCTGTCCTCGGGATCAAGCACCACAATCGGGTCCGGAGCGATCGCAATTTTGTCCTTGGTCGAGGTGTATTTGAAGTCATTGTCCTTGTCCTCAAATGCATAAACCAAGTAGCGGCCCGGCGCTAGGAACTGGAAATCGTAATTGCCTTCCTTGTCTGTAACACACACATAATCAGGCCGTTTACCTACAATATTATGGCTGTCGATTTCGCTGGGACGGAAAAGTACGACCTTCATTTCCCCTTGGCCATCCCCCGTCCACATGTCCGTGACGTGACCCGAAAACCGCATCGAATCCAGTACAGATCCTGTGCTGAAGGCATAAGTGTAGGACTTGCCCATTTTATTGCCCTCATTGAAGTCCTTGATGCCCGTCCCCAATGTCACGACGTAGGTCGTACTGTCGCGAAGCGGAGACATGAACTTGATTTTCAATGTCTTATTCCGCACCGTAATCTCCGGATCAGAGGGCGGAACAGGGCTGATGAAAATCTCGTCCTTGTAACTCCCAGGTTTCAAGAATTCATCGAAATAGAAGACGATTTCGTCGGTGGCAAAGTTCAATGTTCCGGGGAAGGGAACGGTGCCAATGACCTCAGGACCAGCCGAATCCTTTTCACCTCCGCTGGGCCGGCCAATGTTGGCGCAGGACCAAGCCACAACCGAAATGAAGGCCCAAGTGGCCAAGGTGGATATGCGGGGCGTCTTCAGCATCTCAGGAACGGAGGTAAAATAAGGAAATAATTCCCGCAATCAGGGTGCCAATCAGCAGAGCTGGAGCAATGTATTTTGAAACAATTCTGGGATCGTCGCCCCGCAGTTCAGACAAATCGGATTTCCTTAGCTTCCGGATATCGCGAGCGGGGACGGTGTCACTCCTCACCGCGAGGAATTCCCCACCGATGCTGTCCGTGTAGAGGATCGTCGCCTCCACTTCGCGCAGATAGGTTCGCTTGCCGACCTTGCGCCAGTTGATTCGGGGAGGTCCGACTTGCAGGTTGCAATTGACGGTCGAGTCGGAGACAAATGCTGAGTCCAAGGAAGGCGTCACGACCCCTAGCAGGCTATCGAATGGACGGTGATGATCTGCCACCAATTGCTTCGCAAGTGACTCATACACTAACTGGTTGGAAATCTGTGACTTGGAAAAAATCGGTGGAAATGTGAATAGTAAAGCGGTGAAAATCAACATGAAAAAACGTCTCAATTTAAGGCGATTTGAGGCACTTTCTCCGACCGTCATGTGTGTTGGGATCAGATGAGGTGAAATGCGCTCCATCGGGCTAAAATTGGCCTTTCCAGCGATTGACTATTTTTGGATCACATAAATGAGGCTGCTGCACCGCTCCAAGCGCCACAATGCAGTCCACCACGACCTCCAGCCTACCCAAATCGCCTTGACCATGCCACCCCCGGTGTTCCGCTCGGTCAGCATGGACACATAGAAAGAGTCGTAAGGCATACGTTTCATTACGATCAACTTGAGACCATTCAGCTCGAGCAATCGTTTCATCGATGTGGGTGAAAAGTGGTAAAGGTGTCTCGGCACATCATAGGCCGCCCATTTCGACTGGTACTTCTGACCGTCGAGGGAGGTATAGTTCGGAACAGCAATGAACAAACGTCCATTGTCCTTGAGCAAAGCTTTAAGCTTGACCATGTATGCATCGAGCTCATGGACGTGCTCCAGCACATGCCACATGGTGATCGCATCGAATCCCGCGGCAGGCAGATTGAACAGTTCCTCGATGGGCTTGGCTTCAACACCGAAGTCGGCTTTGGCAACTGCGCGAGCATCGGGATCGGGCTCTAGTCCCAAGCAATCCCAACCAGCGGATTTCATCGTTGCAAGGAAGGCGCCCGCTCCACTACCGACATCGAGGTGTTTGCCCTGAGTCAATCCCGTGCTACGCTCAAGCAATTTCCGCTTGGAGCGCAACGTGATCTTCCGGACTCGTTGGTACATTGAATTGATGAGTCCCTTGCTGGTGTTGGTGTGGGAGACATACTCCGCACTCTTGTAGTAGGGACCGATTTCTGCTTGGCCGGGAACTGGGTTCGTGAAGCGATGGGTGCAGGACTTGCAATGCGCGATGCCAAACATCTCCCCGGAGACTGTGTAGTCCTTTGCTTGCATCACCTCCGAGAAATCGGTGGACTTGCAGACGGGGCACTGGGTGTAGCGGATCATTCTTGAACTGGAAATGTTGCGACCAAATTAGCGGCCAATATAGATCATGAGCACGGAAATATCCGCTGGCGTCACACCACTGATGCGGCTTGCTTGCCCGAGACTGTTGGGCTTCATCCGGCTCAGCTTCTCGCGGCCCTCAAAGGACAGCGCTTTGACTTTGCCGTAGTCGAATGCCTCAGGCAAACGGATGTCGTCAAGGCGGATCATCTTCTCGGCTTGCTCACGCTCCTTGCGGATATAGCCATCATACTTCTTCTGAATCTCGGCCTGCTCCAAGACTTCTGCTGAATAGCCGGAAAGGGCATTGCGCAGCTCTTCATGGGCGGACATGATCTCCGCGAGGGTTACCTCCGGACGAATCAACACTTTCTCCGCTTTCACACTTTGCGAAAGCAAGGCACAGCCCTTGGCCTCCAGCATTCCATTGAGGCTGTCCGGAGTCACTGAGGTACGCTCCAGAATTGTGGTCGCCTCATCGATGGCAGCCTTCTTCGCGCTGAATTCTTCGTACCGCTTGTCATTCACCAATCCCATATCCCGGCCCATCTGAGTGAGGCGCAGGTCGGCGTTATCTTGCCGGAGAAGGATCCGGAACTCCGCCCTGGAAGTGAACATGCGATAAGGCTCTTCCGTGCCTTTGTTCACCAGGTCATCGATCAATACACCGATGTAGGCTTCATCTCTTTTCAAGATGATGGGATCTAGGTCCTGGCATTTGCGGGCAGCATTGATCCCAGCCATGAGGCCTTGGCATGCTGCTTCCTCGTAGCCTGTCGTGCCATTGATTTGCCCGGCGAAGAAAAGCCCTTCCACCAAGCGCGTCTCCAGACTCAACTTCAACTGTTGCGGCGGGAAGAAGTCGTATTCGATGGCATAACCTGGTCGGAACATTTTCACATTCTCGAACCCTTCGATCTGCCGGATAGCCTTGTATTGGACATCCTCGGGCAAGGAGGAGGAGAAGCCATTCACATACACCTCGATCGTATTCCAACCCTCCGGCTCCACGAATAGCTGATGCCGGTTCTTGTCGGAAAACCTCACGATCTTATCCTCGATGCTCGGGCAATAACGCGGGCCCAATCCTTGGATCCTACCTGAGAACATCGGGGACTTATCGAAGCCCTCGGAAAGGGTGTCATGCACCTTTTGGCTGGTGTAGGCGATGTGACATGGCAGCTGCTTTGTCGGGGCAGAGGTCTCGCTGCTGAAGGAGAACTTGCCAGCCTCCTCGTCACCCAATTGGATCTCGAGGCGGGAATAATCAATGGTCCTTCCATCCAACCGTGGGGGAGTACCCGTCTTCATCCGACCACTCTCGAAACCCAATTCGCGGAGCTGCTCGGTGATGCCTGTGGCTGCCTTTTCGCCTGCACGTCCTCCCCCGAAGTTCTTCTCTCCAATGTGGATGAGGCCGTTCAGAAAGGTGCCATTGGTAAGCACAACCGTGTGTGCTGGAATCTCGAGGCCCATGCTTGTGACCACACCCTTGACGTGGCCGTCCTTCACCACCAAGCCACGAACCATCTCCTGCCAAAAGTCAACGTTCGGGGTATTTTCCAACATGATGCGCCATTCCTCGGCGAACCGCATCCTGTCGCTCTGTGCTCTGGGACTCCACATGGCGGGCCCTTTGGAGCGGTTGAGCATTCGGAACTGCACCATGGTCTTGTCGGTGACGATGCCGGAGTATCCCCCGAGCGCATCGATCTCCCGAACAAGCTGTCCTTTGGCCACGCCACCCATGGCGGGATTGCAGGACATCTGCGCAATGGTATTCATGTTCATGGTGGTGAGGAGCACCTTCATGCCCATGTTCGCTGCCGCTGCTGCTGCTTCGCAGCCTGCATGGCCCGCGCCCACCACGATCACATCGTAATTTGGAAACATCGCTTTGAGTTGAGAATCGATGCAAAGTTAATCGAGAATGCGGAAGTGGGGGAACTGCGACTGAGTATCGAAATTGTTCCACGTGGAACAATGGATGTGATTGTATCAGCGAACCTTAATGGCATCCGTTCTAAGCAAAATTTGAAAATTGGGACACGGACAAACGTCCACCACTAGACAATAGGATCGCCAAGATTCCATATTCCCATTTTGAGTCAGCGCCCCAAACCGACCAACTCGAAACAGGCCCACCAAAATATTCCTCGGGAACGAATCGCGAAACATCCATAGACAACCGACACATTGTTCCACGTGGAACAATGGAGCAAACCGGATACTGCAAATTGAGCAGGAAGTTTCTCAGGCAGGGAACAATGCAAGCGCAGCATCCTCAGCTGAACGCATCGCTTTCTGGTCTTTCGCGGATTTATCCTTGAAGCCAATCAGGTGCAACATGCCGTGAGCCATCACTCTGCGCAGTTCCTCTTGAAACGCAACCTTGAATTCGCTGGCGTTCTCCTGGATGCGTTCCACGCTGATGTAGATGTCCCCATAGATTGATCCATTGCCATTCTCGTCATGCGGAAAGGTGATGATGTCCGTGAGGGTATCGTGCTGGAGGAATTGCTCGTTCAGAGGGAGCAGACCATTGTCATCCACAAAGATGTAGCTCAACCCACCAATGGAGTGCCCATGCGAATCAGCAACAGATTGCAACCACTTCTTGGTCTTGATGGGATTTGGAACCTGGAAATCGAGGTTCTCAACAAAAAACTGGACTGGATTGGCCATGCCTCAGATGTCGAATTCCATTTCAACGCGGCGCCCTTGGTCGTGGAACCGAATCGCATTCGACAGGGTGCGCATCAGGAAAACGCCACGGCCGCTTTCACGCATCACATTTTCAGGAGCGGTAGGGTCGGGGAGGGCTTCCGGATCAAATCCGATTCCCTGATCCTCAATCGCCATCATGATCCGGTAGGGATTCAGAGAAGAGCATTGGATGCGAACGGTCTTGCTATCATCCCCACGGTTGCCATGCAGGATGGAATTGTTCACAGCCTCAGTCACGGCAATCATCACATTGCCATAGACATCATCCTTGAATCCAAGATGGTCGCGAATCTCCTCGATGAACTGCTCCACTTCGTGGATACGCTCGGGATCGCTCGAAATTTCTAGTTCCCTCACCATTTGCGCCTCTGAAAGCATTTTTCAATCGTTGGACTGCTCCAGCAATTTAAAGTATTTTTCAATCAAGTTGATAAAGTCCGTGGAATACTCCAATTGGTTGCTCTTGAGCAATTCCTGCCGGAGCTTGTTCTTGTACTCCTCCAGTTCCAATTGATCGGGTGACACACGGTCCTTTCCGTCGCCAGTACGAGACTCGCGCTGCTGCTCAAACTCCTCCTTCTCACGCACAGCCTTGAAGCTATCGAGCAGTCGATTCAGGATTTGCTCCTGCCGCTTCATCGTGCGTTCCGTGAGGATTTGGTTCTTGAGTTCGTCCTCGGTGTCCTTCATCTCCTGCATGATGTTGCCCATGTCCCCGAGGCTACCCTTGCCATTCTTGCCAATCTGCTCATGTGCCTCCTTCAGTTGCATCCGTAGCATCTCCTGCATCTTGCCCATTTCCGCGAGCTTCTTGGGATCAGTGCCAGGGCCTTGTTGCAGCATCTGCTTCATCATCTGATTCAGTTCACCTTGCTGCTTGCTGATCTGCTGCATCGAGGAGTTCTTCCCGCCGGGCTTCTTGCAAGCACCCATCCCAGCCTTCTGGTTTTGCATTTGCTGCTGCATCTGTTGCATCACATCCGTGAGCATGTTCGCCAGATTGTTGATGCTGGTCATCGCCGCGTGCTGGTTCTCCGTGACGCGCGGGATGTATTTGTTCTCCATGGATTGGAGGGAGGAATTCATGCTCTGGAGGATGGTCCGGCTCTCATCCGTGATGAACTTCTCGATCTGGAAGACACGCTTGGCAAGGGCATCGAGGCTATCCTTGATCATGTACATGTCGTCGAGGAGTTGCTTCTGCTCGACCTCCTTTTCCACGAGCACTGGATCATTGCCACGGATTTCCTTCAAATCATTGCGAAGGTCCTCCTGACGGAAAGAAAGGCGGAGAAGGTTTTCCAGGAGGTAGCGCAGGTCTTCCATGTTCTCCTCGTCCTGCTGCTGCTGACCTTCTTGCATCATGCTCTGCATGTCCTGCTTCATCTTCTCCATCTTCTTGGAGGAGTTCTGCTGGGACTGCGAACCCGACTTCTTGTCCTGCTGTTGGATTTGATCGCCCGCCTCGTTCATCTCCTGCTGCGTCTCCTCGGCTTGTTTCTGGATGTCCTCCATCTTCTCACCATCAGGGGTCTGGGTTTCCTTTTTCATTTCACCCAGTTCCTTCATGTCCTTTTGAATGTCCTTCATCTCCTCGGCAAGCTTCTCTTGCTTCTCGGCGATCTCCTTCATCTTCTCATCATCGCCCTTCTTGCTCTCTTCGAGTTTCTCGTTGAGCATGTCCTCCTTCTTTTGGAGGTTGTCCAGCTTCTGGACGATCTCTTCCGTCTTTTGGTTCACCTCAAGTTGCTTCAAGAGTGCCAATGTTTGCTCAAGGGCCTTTTCCAAGTCCTCTTGCTTCATCTGCATCTCTTCCATCATCTTCTTCATCTCCTTCGGATCCATCTTCTCCATCTGCTCTTGCAGTTTCTTCATGTACTGCTCCAAACGGGGATCCTTGAGTTGTTCGAGCAGCTTGTTCAGCTTTTCGTATTTCTCCATGGTGCGCTCAGACACCATCTGATTGTTCTGGAGGGTTTCCTTGTTCTCCTTGAATTCCTTCTGCGTTTGCTCGATGCGCTGCTGAACGTCCTTGTTCTTTTCGAGCAGTTTCTCCAATTCCTTCTTGTCGTCGTAGCTCAGGCCCTTTTGGTTGAGCATCTTGTCTTGAAACTTCTCGATGCCTTCGCGGATCTCCTTGGCTTCCTTCGCCAATTGTTCCACGTCCTTCTCCAGCTTGTCCTGGTTCTCATCGACCGTTTCGTACTTCTCCTCCAGGCTGGGGTAATTCACCCGGAAAATCGCACTCGTGCTGGCCTTCGGGCCGGACACGAAGTCATTGTCAATCACCTTCACGAAGTATTCGACCAGGTCACCTTCCTCCATTCCGAGCGCCTGGAGATCGACCTCAAGTGCCTTGTGCTGGAACAATTCGCGGCCATCCACCTTCAGGTCCATGGTCTTGTATTCCGCCTTCACCTTGTCCATGTCTTCGCTCTTGGCGAAGCGATAGTGCAGGCTCAATTTGCTGAAGCCATAGTCATCACTGATTTCGAAGTCGAGCGGCATGAACATCGTGAAATCAGCCTTGAACTCCTGGGTCGTGCCATTCACGTAGATCGAAGGGAAGCGATCCTGAATCACGTCGATGTGGTAGCGCACAGTATCCGCATTCGTAATCCCCCGCTTGGACTTAAGCCCGATGTAGTACAACTCGCTGTCCATCACGTTTTTCTCGCGCTGGAACCGACCCGGAACCATGCTCGCCTTGAAGTCCACTGTATCTCCACCGAAATACTTTGCAGACTCGATCATGCCATTCACATCCACCAGCCACTTGACATGTGTTCCACGTAGCACCTTGATGTCACCGATGTTGTCCGCAAGCGTATCGTCGGCCATACCGGTGTACCCTGGGTAGTCCACCACCATCTTGAAGCGCTTGATCGTAGGACGAGTCAAGACCTCCACACCAAAGATGTCGGACATAACATCCTCATTTCCAATCTTGTAATTGAAATTTTCCTTGATGTCATTGAACTCATAGGCGAACTCATCCGTGCGCAGCTGGTCCATCGGGTAATGGACGAAGTTGGATTCGGAAGCCTTCTTGATGTAGAGGTAGAGATCGGAAGGCAATTCATCGCCTTCAACCGATGCTGTCAACTTAAAATCCTGACCAGCAATGAGTTCATCAGGATGATTCTCAACATTGATCTGGAATGGGGGCGGTGGAATGAACTCGCGGTTGTAATTCAGGAGCCGGGTGGTACCATTGGAAAGGACATCGGGCATCACAACGCCAACAACGAGGAAGAGCAGGAGTGGAATCGCCAAGTAGCGGGCGAGTTTCCAGTTCACATTCAGGTTGATGGCGCGGGCAAACGGAATCGGGGCAAGTTCTTCTGTCTTCTTTTGAATCGCAGCAGCAAGCAGGGCATTCTCTTGAGCGCCAGCAAAAGTCCGCAGTTCCAACAAGTTCAGCAGCTTGTCGTCGATGTCCGGGAAGTGCCGACGTACCAAGTTGGCAATCTCCGTATCGGAAAGGGGTTTGCTCAAGTTGAAGAGCTTCATCGCCGGCCAAGCAATCGCATAACCCGCCACGCCAAGAAATGTCGCTCCCAACAAGTAGAAAATCACCGTCCGCACACCGCTGGAGAAACCCAAGAGTCCCTCACCAGTGACCGACAGGAAGAACATACTCGAACTGATCAACAACAGGGCAATGCTGCCCCGGATGATCCTGTTCACGTAGAACTTCCGGCGAAACTCCTTGATATGCCCCCAAAGAAGATTTTCCGATGTATTCACAATTCTGCTCCTTTTGCAATTGCAACCAGGGCCGACCCAAGCTTCATCGAGCAAGCCCGAAAACCACAGAGATTAAAATTGAAGAAAAACCAAGGAACATTCAAGCCAAGACCCAATGCCCCGATTCTTGAAACGTAAAGTTCAGGCCCGATGTTTCATCCACATGGCGAATACTGCAGGTGTCCGATCCCAAATCACGAGTCGGCATATCCCGGCAAACGCCAGCATCAGCACGAAAACAGTCACTCCATCGCTGTACGCAACGGCTGAAACTGTCCCAGAAAACATCGGCCATCGGCCCAAAAGCGGGTTCCAGCCGCTTCCGACCCAGAAACCAATCACATCCAGCACCAGACAGAAAAACAAAAAAATGAGGCTACCCCATAGAAAGCCGTAGATCCATTTTCCGATTTCCAGGAAGTACTTCATGCCCAGTCAAAAGTCCAAAACCACATGAATTGGCGCGTGATCGCTGTGGACAGCTTCTTGGAAAATGTTTGCGTCCACCACCTTGTCAGCGATCGCATCGGAGACAAAGTGATAATCGATCCGCCATCCTTTGTTCTGCTCGCGGCTCTTGAACCGGAAGGACCACCAACTGTACTGATGCGGCTCGGGATGCACCATGCGGTAGCTGTCCTTCAATCCCAACGAGAGAAAACTGGTCAACCACTCCCGCTCATGCGGCAAGAAGCCACTTGAATTCTTGTTCGAAACCGGATTGTGGATGTCGATCTCCTTGTGACAAATGTTGATGTCCCCGCAGATCACCAAACGATGAAACTTGGCCAGCAGATCCTCGATGTATCCATGGAAATCGGCCATGAACTTTTCCTTGAAGGCTTGGCGGTCCTCCCCGCTGCTACCAGAAGGCAAGTACACGTTCAACAGAGAAAATTCCGGAAAATCCAATCGGATCACGCGACCTTCCATGTCGTATTCCTCGATGCCGCAACCGTATTCCACGTGGAGCGGGGCCACCTTGGAGAAAATCGCAACGCCGCTGTAGCCCTTCTTCTGAGCTGGAAACCAATAACTCTGATAGCCATCCGGATTCTTGAGACCCGGATCCAAGTCCTCCGGCAAAGCCTTCAACTCCTGGAAACAGATCAAATCAGGATCCACACTCGGCAACCAATTCAGCAGGCCCTTGCTCGCTGCGGACCGAATGCCATTCACATTGTAGCTGACAATCGAGTACTTCATGCATCAACCGTTAAAGTGATTCCAACCTTGCGCTTGAATCGGGACCACGCTACCGCCATTGGTAATCAGGTTCACCCCGGCAGTCTCCTCGATGATATGCCCGATGATCGTAACTTCCTTCATGACCTTGATCTTCTCGTATTGCTCCAAGGGCACCGTGAACAGCAATTCGTAGTCCTCACCACCGTTCAGGGCCATCGTCAACCCGGGAATTCCCATCTCGTTTCCGACCAGAATCGCCTCAGGGTCAATCGGCAACTTGCCCTCATAGATCGTAGCGCCTTTCTTGCTCTGCCGGCAAATGTGCAGCAGCTCAGAAGCCAACCCGTCGCTGATGTCGATCATGGCTGATGGCTTGATTCCCTGCTCCCGCAGGATTCGGATAATGTCCGCCCGAGCTTCCGGCTTCAATTGCCGCCCGACGACATATTCGCGACCGCCGAGATCCGGCTGTATGCCAGGATTCTTCAGGAAGACCGATTTTTCTCGTTCCAGAATTTGAAGACCAGCATACGCAGCACCCAGATCACCCGAGACGCAGATCAGATCATGCTCCTTGGCCCCATTTCGATAGACGATGTCAGACTTCGCAGCCTTGCCCATGGCGGTCACCGAAATCACCATGCCCATGCGGCTGCTCGACGTGTCACCTCCCAAGAGGTCCACGTCATAATGCTGGCAAGCAATCTGCACCCCTTCGTAGAATGCATCCATGGCCTCCACCGTGAAGCGACTGCTCAGCCCTACAGAAACCGTGATGCCGAAGGGCTTAGCGTTCATGGCATAGACATCACTGAGATTCACCATCACGGCTTTGTAGCCGAGGTGCTTCAGCGGCACATACCGCAAGTCAAAATGCACGCCCTCGATGAGCAGGTCCGTCGTGACGACATGAACCTCCTTGTCATTGATGGCATACACAGCGGCATCGTCCCCAATCCCCTTCAGCACATCCGGGTTGTGGACAATGAACTCTTTCGTCAAACGGTCGATCAATCCAAACTCACCAAGCCGCGAAATGGGCGTGAGGTCTTGGGCATTGTCATCAAACATGCGCCAAAGATAGACAGAAAAGCCGAGAGCAGCCTTTCAGCAGAAATTCACATGAAAACCGATCAAAGGCCGAGCTGAGCGCTGATCTCCAGCATCCTTTGGATAGGGGCGAGGGCCTGCTCACGCAAATCTGCGGGTACATCCACCTCCGGAGTCTCGTACTTGAGCGCCAAGTAAACCTTCTCCAGCGTGTTGAGCTTCATGTGCGGGCAATCATTGCAGGCGCAGCTGCCACGATTGGGCGCCGCGATGAATTTCTTGTGTGGGTTCGCCTTCTCCATTTGATGGATGATCCCAGCCTCGGTCACCACGATGAATTCGGAGGCATCGCTCTTCTTGGTATAGTTGAGCAAACCACTCGTACTGCCAATGTAATCAGCCATTTCCAGAACGGGATCCTCACACTCTGGGTGGGCGATGATCTTCGCATTCGGATACCGCACCTTCAACTCGGCAAGCTTCTTCCTGGAAAAAATCTCATGAACCATGCATGCGCCATTCCAAAGCACCATGTTCCGACCCGTGAGCTTGTTGATGTACGCACCCAGATTTTTGTCCGGGGCGAAAATGAGCGGCTGATCTTTCGGGAAACTCTCGACGATGCCAACCGCGTTCGTACTCGTGACCACAACGTCACTCAAGGCCTTCAACCCAGCACTGCAATTGATGTAAGTCACGACCTTGTGATCGGGATACTTCGCCTTGAAGGCTGCGAACTCTTCGGGCGGACAGCTGTCGCTCAAGCTGCAGCCCGCGTTCAGGTCCGGCAGCAACACACGTTTCCCTGGATTGATGATCTTGGCGGTCTCAGCCATGAAGTGAACGCCCGCGAAGAGGATCACATCGGCGGAAGTCTTCTCAGCCTGCTGCGCAAGGCCCAGGCTGTCTCCCACGAAGTCCGCGATGTCTTGGATGTCCGGCTCCTGGTAATAGTGCGCGAGCAGCACCGCATTCTTCTCGGCCTTCATCCGCTTGATCTCAGCGAACAAGTCCAGAGTCGGATCGACCTCAAGGTCCAAAAATCCGACCCGACCCACTGCCTTCCTCTTCGCCTCTAAAACATCAATCATCTTCTTTTATATTTTATATTAAAGAATTGTAGTAGTTAATGTGGTGTGGATTGTGTGCAAAATTAAGGTGACGAGAACTTGCATTTTACGTTAACCACACCACGTTTTTCTTATTCACAACAAAGTTAGGATTATTCGGTTCAGGATCATTTCTTTACCTCAAACCATCCACATACCCACATCGAGGCATGTGGATTGTCCACTGGAAAACTTTGCTCGTGAACATCCGTGAAAACAATGTGAGTAAATCGAGCGGTTTCCACAGGCCTGTGGATGAAGAAAAATTGAAATCGACACATGGCAACAGTCGGGATTTTGCAAGCCGATTTATGAGTTTTCACCAACAGGTTTATCCCTAGTTTTTACCTTGAAGGTGTTGACTACAAGAAATTGAAAATCAATCAATTGAAAAACTTATGATTTTGGGTGTGGATAACGGAAAAGGCCTTGTGAATGTGGAGGTGATATGGTAAGGAGCTTGCTGCCTGAGGAGTTCGTGGAGCGGGCTCAAGAGACACCCGTGCTGGACGTGCGTTCACCCGGGGAATACCGGCTGGGGCACTTGCCCCAGGCGATCAGCTTCCCCTTGTTCAACGACCAAGAGCGCGCCGAGGTGGGCACACTATATAAACAAGTGGGTCAGATGGAGGCGGTCGAGCGGGGCTTGGAGATCGTTGGCGGAAAGATGCGGGAAATGTTCGCCCAAGGATTGGGCTATGCGAAGGAGGGGAAGCTGTTGGTGCACTGCTGGAGAGGAGGGAAGCGCAGCGAGTCCGTTGCCAACCTGCTGGCAGTGGCGGGTCTGGACGTGGCAGTGCTCAAGGGCGGATACAAGGCCTACCGGAATTGGGTATTGGGGAAGTTTGCCGTGCCGGAGCAATTCCTGGTGCTGGGAGGACTGACAGGATCGGGGAAGACGCGGGTTCTGCATCGCTTGCAGGCATTGGGGCAGGCGGTATTGGACATCGAGGATCGGGCGGCGCATCGCGGGTCGGCCTTCGGCCGACTTGGACAAAACAGGTACGTGGCCCCGCAACAATTTGAAAATGAGATGGCGCAGGACCTGCACCTGCTGCATGGACGCAGCATTTGGCTGGAGGACGAGAGCCGGGTACTGGGTGGACTCATCTTGCCGCCGAAACTCTGGGAGCAGAAGCAGGCCGCGCCGGTATTTTTCATCGAGATTCCAGACGAGGAGCGGGTTCGGCTATTGATGGAGGACTATGGGAGCTTGGACCATGGCGGCGTGGCATCATCCATCAACAAGATTTCGGAGAAGCTCGGCGGCCTGCGGACGAAGCAGGCCCTGGAAGCCCTCGAATCCAACCAAGGCGAGGTGCTCACCCGCATGTTGCTGGATTACTACGACAAGCTCTACCTCAATTCCTTGCGCGAGAAACCGAAGGAGACCGCGGTGCATCACCTGACATTCGATCGATTTGACTTGGATGAGATCGCGACGGCCCTGCTCGAAAAGGCGCATTCACTTGGATATGCGATTTGAACATAACCTGAAAACTGGCATCGACTTTGTCAATGAGCATCTTGGACAGCGGCAAATCGGTTATATTTGATCGACTGGGAATAGAATGCAATGAATAAGGTATCACGCATCGGGCTCGGCTTGGTTTTGACAGTGGGTTTGGCATGGGCGGCCGCCGGGCAAGCCAAGGCTTGGGGATTTTGGGCGCATCAGCGCATCAATCGCTTGGCGATTTTCACCTTGCCTCCCGAGATGCTCGGATTCTACAAGAAAAACATCGGCTACATCACCGACCATGCTGTGGATCCGGACATGCGCCGCTACTCGGTGGATGGCGAGGCCGCGAGACATTATATGGATGTGGACCACTATGGGACCTACCCCTTTGACAATGTCCCCCGGCGCTGGCAGGAAGCCGTGGACAAATTCACCGAGGATACCTTGATGGCCTACGGGATCGTCCCATACCATATATATAGGCACTACTTCTGGTTGGTGGACGCCTTCCGGAGCCAGGATCCCGCCAAGATTCTGAAGGCAAGCGCGGACATTGGCCATTACATCGCCGATTCGAATGTCCCGCTTCACACAACAGAAAACTACAACGGGCAACTCACCGGACAGAAAGGCATCCACGGCCTCTGGGAATCCCGGTTGGTGGAGCTGTTCGCGGAGGGCTACGACTTCTACATCGGGAAATCCATCTACTTCACGGACACACAGCTCGAGGCCTGGCAATGGGTGCTCGAATCGCATTTGGCCTTGGATTCGGTGTTGAGTTTTGAGAAGAAGCTGACGGAAAAAATCGGCTCCGACCAGAAGTACGCCTTCGAGAACCGGAACAATGTCTTGGTCCGCGCCTATTCCAAGGCATTTTGCACGGCCTACCATCAGATGCTCTCCGGAATGGTGGAGCGCAGGATGCGCACCTCCATCCTGCGGGTCGGCTCCATCTGGTACACAGCCTGGATCGATGCCGGACAACCCGATCTGAAAAAGCTCATCGACAAGGAAATCGCTCCTGAAAAGGAGGAGGAGGACAAGAAGCTCAAGATCACCGACCGAGAATCCGGCGAAATCGGGGCGATCCTGAATCCAGCCGAGATGCTTTTCGGTGCCTGCTGTGGACATGGCATGGGTGATTGCCATTCCCCGATGCCACAACTCCATGATAGTACCCCGGCAAAACCCAGCGACCGCGCCATCCAAGAGGAATGCACGGACCATGGACACTGATGGACGCATTTCCAGACAGAATTGCTGGTAATCCCACAAGAATTTCGCAGTTTTAGCGCAGAGAGTATCCACCACGAAAGTGTGATGATCGGGAAGCGCCTTCTCAACCAATTGTTGCCTATTGCCTTGACGCCGCTGGTGCTGGCATGCAGCCTCGGAATCCTGTCCGCGCAGGACGACTTCGAGCGTCTGTACCGACCAGCCGACGCGGTCAAGCAGAAGCTCCGCACTATGACGGTGGAATTTTTCGCCGCGACGGAAGGGGCCGACTCCATCGTCCCAGATGCAAGGGTTCCCGACTACCGCGAGCGGTACTACTACGACGCCCAAGGCCGGGTGGACCGCTTCGAGGCCACCAATCCCAATATCCGCCTCCAAGGCAGCATGGGTCCGCAGCTCATGTCGCGGTACGAATACGGACCGGATGGCAGGACTTGGCACAGGCATGACACCACAGTATTCGGCAGCAGCGGAGAATCCATCGTCCGCAAGGACTCGACCGGCCGGATGGTCTCGGAGGTGAGGGTGGTGACCGGACAGGACCTGCCCACCATGCAGCGCACATATTATTATGATGTGCATGGGCGGCTGGAGAAGCACAAAACCGTCACGGCAACCCAGTCCAACCCGACTGCTTGCAAGTGGAACTTTTTCATCCACGACACGCACAGCTTCAATGCCACGAACCTTTCCCCGCAGGAGATGGCCCGCTGCCAATGCAACCTGGAATACCTCGACGAAGAGGGCAGGTCAGTGCGCCGCATCAGCTACGACTCCGTGGGAACGATTGTGGTCAGCACAGTCCTGAACTATGACCGCACCGGGAAGCCCATTCGCATCGAGCAGTTCGACAAAACGGGCAAATCACTCGGCCTCGCCGCTGACGTCATCTACGGCCGCAATGGTCGGGTGGACTTGGAGCTGACCGGGCCGGGAAACATGTACACCGTGCCCCTGTCGCAGATCAATCACATAGCCAGGGCATTTGTGGTGGAAGGATGGTTTGGCTATCGGCTCCTCCGCCAATTGCGGGTCAGACAAGCCGGACGCGAGTGGGCACGCTACGTGTTCAGCTACGATCTTCGCTGAGGTCGGCCCTCTCATCCAGAAAATGCAGGAACTTCAATTTCGTGAGGATGGCGTCCGTCGCCCCGGTCCTCGATTGCATGTACTGCTTGTTCTCCTCGCGGACATGTGAAAGCAGCCCAGGATTGTCCAGCCACGCGAGGAGCGCACGCTCCAATTCCTCCAAAGTCAGGATCGAAACAGCTCCGCCAGATTTCACCATGTCCACCGCCTCTTGGAAATTCTCGTGATTTGGGCCGAAAATGACTGGATTTCCATAGACGGCAGGCTCTTGGGTGTTGTGGATGCCGACGCCGAATCCGCCACCGATATAGACCATCTCGGAGTACTGATAAATCCGGGACAGCATGCCCACATTGTCGATCCACAGCACGTCCGAAACCGCCGCCACCTCAGGTAGCCGAGAATACTTCGCCATCCTAGCCTGATCCCTTGCGATGATGGAGTCGATGTGGGCCGGATGTATTTCATGGGGCGCCACGATCCAGCACAAGTTTTCCCGGCGCAGCCGCTCGATCACGGGCAGCAATACCCGCTCATCCTCCGGCCATACACTCCCCGCCACGATCACCTTGCGCCCGCGCACCCACTCCTCGATGGCGGGCAAGGGGCGCGGCTGATGCAGCAACTCCGCCACCCGGTCAAATCGCGTATCACCCGCCACACTGATCCGAGGATTGCCTGAAAAATGCTCCAGAAGCTGTTTCGTCTCGCTGTCTTGCGTGAAAATCCACGAGAAGCAGCGGAATGCCCGGCGGTATTCGTCCTTCAAGAAACTCTTGAGGAACTTGCTATTGGGCCGCACCAATGCACTCACCAGTACCAATGGAATCTTCCGGCGATGGGTCTCGAAGAGGAAATTCAACCAGAGGTCGTACTTCACCAAGATGGCCATGCGCGGCTTCACGATGTCCAGGAACGCACGCGCATTTCCGACCCGGTCCAGCGGAAGGTAGCTGATGAAGTCCGCGTGCGGATAACCCTTGCGCACTTCGTAGCCGCTTGGGCTGAAAAATGTAAGCAGGATGCGGAATTGAGGATGTTCACGCTTGAGCGCCTCGATCACGGGACGGCCTTGCTCAAACTCGCCGAGGCTCGCGCAGTGGATCCAGATCCAGTCGCCACCCGTGCCGATGCCTTCACGGAGCTTGTCCTCCCAGCCCCAGCGCCCAGAAATCCACAGCCGCGCCTTGGGATTGAAGATCGAGGAGACCCCAATCGCCCAGCGGTAAACCAAAATGCCGAGATGGTAAATCAGCCGCAACATCACCTACCAAATACGGAAGGAACCATCAATAATAATATTCCTTTTCCGGAGCGCTCTTGTAAATGGGGAAGGTCCAGCCCACCTTGGCGGAGAACAGGAGGTCCAGGCGCTGCTGCGTGTCGCGTACGCCAGTGTCGAAGTTCAAGTCACGGCGGCTCTTGGTGAAATTCTGGCTGAATTCGAGCCCGACGAGGAAGTTGGTGAACCTGTTGTTGCCGAAGTAGCGGTACCCCACGCCCTCCAGCAAGCCGATCCCATTCGTGAGGCGGTCATACCCCTTGAGGTAGGGCTTGGAAAGGTAGGGCACGTTGTCCCCGATGGCATTGATCGAAACCTTGTGCTGCACGAAATGCGCCCCTAGTTCAACGTAAATGCCGGAATTCAGGCGCCGCTTGCTGATGGGGAAAATCTTGCCTACCGTGAGGGGAATGGAGAATCCACGCTCGAAATAGCGCACAGAGTAGTAGCGTCCATCCGCGCCCAAGGCCATGGTGGAGTAGCCCGTGCTGTCATTGCCGATGACTTGGACCACATTTCCAGCCACCTTTTCCCGCACAACGTTTCCGAACAGGAAGCGCACGCCGCCATTGATGTAGAAGTTGCTGGCGAATTTCACGCCGCCCTCGCCACCGAGGATATTGGTCATGCCGAAGCGATCCGCCAAGTCACCCCCAGGAGCCGATGCAGCATATACAATGCTCAAGTGCCCCATGGTGATGGAACTGTCTTGGATGCTCTTCTGTCCGCGAACCCCGACGAATGCCAGCGCCAGCGCAAAAATTAGAAAGCCCCTCTTCATGATTCTCATTCGATTTCCGTACTTTTGGGCCTCGATTGGGTAAAACTATCAATTTGCCGCAGATTTTGGAAAGATCACATTGAAGTGCCGATGACACAGAACGCGGAATACTTCGCTCATGAAACGGCCGTGATCGACGAGCCAGTCCAAATCGGGAAGGGCACCAAGATTTGGCACTTCTCGCATATCAGTGCCAATGTCGAGATCGGAGAGGGTTGCAACTTTGGACAGAACACCTTTGTGGGCAGTGGTGTCCGCCTCGGCAACAATGTCAAGGTTCAGAACAACGTGTCCATTTATGCAGGGGTGATCTGTGAGGACGATGTCTTCCTGGGTCCCTCCATGGTGTTCACCAACGTGATCAACCCGCGCAGCAACGTCAACCGCAAGAGCGAGTACAAGGAAACTTACCTCGAACGCGGCGTGACAGTTGGGGCAAATGCCACGATCGTCTGCGGACATCGCTTGGGCAAATTCGCCTTCGTGGGTGCCGGCACTGTGGTGACACGGGATGTGCCTGCGTATGCACTGATCACTGGCGTGCCCGGACGCATCGCTGGATGGATGAGCGAGCACGGGTTCAAACTCAAGTTCGACGCGGAGGGCTTCGCTACCTGCGAAGGGAGCGGGGAGCGTTACCAAAAAATAGGCGACCAAGTATCCAAAATAGGATGACGACGACGATGGATATCAAGATGGTGGACACGGTGGGTCAGTACCGCCGCATTCAGGCGGAAATGGACGCTGCCATACACGAGGTGCTCGAAACAGGCGCCTACATCAAGGGTCCTGCGGTGAAGCGCTTCGCGGACAACTTTGCTGCCTACCTCGGAGCCAAGCATGTCGTTCCCTGCGCCAATGGCACCGACGCCTTGCAGATTGCCCTCATGGCGCTCGACCTGAAGCCCGGCGATGAAGTGATCACGACTCCGTTCACCTTCTTTGCCACGGCTGAAGTCATCGCGCTGCTGGGTTTGGTTCCAGTGTTTGTGGACATTGAGGAGCACACCTTCAATATCGATCCGTCCAAACTAGAGGCTGCCATCACCTCCAAGACACGGTGCATCATTCCGGTGCACCTCTTTGGCTTGGTCAGCGACATGGAGCCGATCTTGGAAATTGCCCAGCGCCACGGCCTGCATGTGGTGGAGGACAATGCCCAGGCAATCGGCAGCATCTACACATTCCGCGATGGCCGCAAGGCTCAGGCGGGATTGATGGGAGACATCGGCAGCACATCGTTTTACCCAAGCAAAAACTTGGGTGCCTACGGTGACGCGGGTGCGCTCTACACGAATGATGCTGGCCTGGCGGATGCCATGCAGGTGATCTGCAACCATGGCGGCCACAAAAAATACTACCATGAGCGCATCGGCTTGAACAGCCGCTTGGACTCGATACAGGCAGCGGTGCTGGATGTGAAGCTCCGGCATTTGGATGCCTACACCGCCGCTCGTCAACAAGCAGCCGCTTGGTACGATGAGCTGCTTGGCAATGTGAGCGGGATCTCCATTCCTGGCCGCCCTGCCTACTCCACCCACGTCTTCCATCAATACACCTTGCGCATCGAGGGAGGCCGTGCACATCGCGACCAATTGCAGGTCATGCTCGCGGACAGGAAGATTCCGACCATGATCTACTATCCAGTGCCCCTCCACGTCCAGCAAGCGGCGGCCCCCTATGGATACAAGGCGGGTGATTTCCCAGTCACGGAAAGGTGCTGCGAGCAGGTGATCTCCCTGCCCATGCACACCGAACTGGACCGGGCACAAGTGGAATACATTACACAGCAGGTGATCGCCTGTTACCATTCACTGTAAGAAAGTATAGGAATTCATGAAAATCGCAGTCATCGGGACGGGATACGTCGGCTTGGTCGGCGGCACTTGCTTTGCTGAGTCCGGCAACGATGTCCTCTGTGTGGACAACAACCAAGAGAAACTCGCCAAACTTCGGGCTGGATCGATCACGATCTATGAACCCGGATTGGAAGTGCTGTTTGAGCGCAATACCAAGGAAGGCCGCCTCACATTCACCGACAGTGTGGAAGAGGCAGTGGCTTATGCCGAGATCATCTTCCTCGCCCTGCCGACACCTCCCATGGAAGACGGCTCCGCGGACTTGCAATACGTCCTCGCCGTGGCTGAGCAAATCGGCCGCTGCATCAAGGACTACCGCGTGATCGTGAACAAAAGCACTGTGCCCGTGGGCACCGCCGACAAGGTTCGCGACAAGATCAGCGAGTTCACCAATGTCGAATTCGACGTGGTCAGCAACCCGGAATTCCTCCGCGAAGGTGCTGCAGTGAATGACTTCATGAAGCCTGACCGTGTGGTCGTGGGTACCCGCAGCGAGCGTGCGCGCAAGCTCATGGAAAAGCTCTACAAGCCCTTCGTGATGTCTGGCAACCCCATCATTTTCATGGATGAGCGCAGCTCCGAACTCACCAAGTACGCCGCCAACTCCTTGCTCGCCACCAAAATCTCGTTCATGAATGAGATCGCGAACCTTTGCGAGCGTGTGGGCGCGGACGTGGACCGCGTGCGTGTGGGCGTGGGCAGCGATGACCGGATCGGAAAGCGTTTCCTCTTCGCAGGGGTGGGCTACGGCGGATCTTGCTTCCCCAAGGACGTTTCCGCTCTGTACAAAACCAGCAAGGCCTACGACTACGATTTCCGTATCCTGGGCGCGGTCATGAACGTAAATGAGCGCCAAAAGCACGTGATGGTGGACAAGCTCGAGACCTACTACGGCAGCGACTTCTCCAAGCTCACATTTGCCATCTGGGGCCTCGCCTTCAAACCCAATACGGATGACATTCGCGAGGCTCCGGCCCTCACCATCATCGAAGAGATGCTCAAGCGTGGCGCCAAGGTCAAGGCTTACGACCCCGAGGCCATGTGGCAGGTGAAGCAATACACCAACCTCGACATCGAGATGGTGGACAACCGCTACGCCGCCCTCGAAGGTGCTGATGCCCTCTGCGTCGTGACCGAATGGAGCGAGTTCCGCACTCCGGACTTCGACAAGATCAAGTCCATGCTCAAGAAGCCCGTCATCTTCGACGGTCGCAACATCTTCGATCTGG
>JAXLVK010000072.1:0-32770 GCA_046329055.1 Bacteroidia bacterium | reverse complement strand
CAAGGCCCAGGAATGGAATGGTGAAAAGGTGCGAAAGCGCCTCCTCAAGCATTCGATTTTCCTCTTAATTGCTGCATGGGTCAGCCATACCGTCATCGCATTTTTCGTGGGGATGGACACTGTGCTCGGCTACGTGCGTGAATCGCCTATGGAGCATCCTATCCTCTTCGCATTCGTCCTCATCAATACTGGAGCATTCTATTTTGTCTTCAGCTATTTCCGCGAGCAGGCTTGCATCTATATGTGCCCCTACGGCCGCTTGCAGGGTGTGATGATCGACCAAAACACACTTGCCATCAGCTACGACACTGTCCGTGGCGAACCCCGTGGCAAGCTCAAGAAGAACAATGAAGGCCCGGCGCAAGGGGATTGCGTGGATTGCAAGCTTTGCATCGCAGTCTGCCCCACCGGCATCGATATCCGCAATGGCAATCAACTGGAGTGCGTCAGCTGCACGGCGTGCATCGATGCCTGCGACGAAGTGATGGACAAGGTGGGTAAGCCTCGCGGATTGATCCGCTACGCCTCCCACAATCAGATCGTCAACAACCAAAGCAAGTTTCGCCTCACGGCGCGCGCCTACCTCTACATCGGCATCCTGACGGTACTCGTCGGCGTGTTCACCACGCTGCTAGTGATGAGCGGCGACTTGAAGCTGACCTTGCTTCGTGCGCCCGGTTCCACCTTCGGAACCACTACGACTGGCAATATCACCAACATCTACAGCTTGAATGCGGTGAACAAATCCGATAAGGAACGTCACCTCTCCTTCAAACTGCATGATTCTAAAGGAAAGGTGACCGTGCTGGGCGGAGATGACCTCAAGCTGAACAGTGGAAGCGATGCCAAGGGCGACATGCTCGTGGAATTGCCGAAGGAAGAGCTGAAAGGGATGAGTTTTGATATCAAAATCGATGTGATTGAGAGCGGTGAGGTCATCCGCACGCTCAAGACCACTTTCAATGCACCAATGTTGTAAAGATCATGAGCGAGAAGAAAAAACTGGAAGCTTGGCCTATCGGGATTATCCTGGCTTTCGCAATATTCATCGGTGGGGTGCTGGTTGCGGTCACCATCATGGTGAAGCAGGACGTGCCCCTCACCTCCGACGACTACTACGCGAAGGAGATCGCCTACCAGGATCAGATCGACAAGAGCAGCCGCGGCATGGCTCCTGCGAGGAAACCTGAGATCAAAGCCCTTGACGCGTCACAAGCAGTTGAGATCGCATTTCCTGGACGTGATCGCAGCACACAATTCTCTGGGAAGGTGACATTCTTCCGTCCCTCTGATGCCAAGAAGGACTTCGCGATGGACCTGAGCCTCGACTCGACCGGGGTGCAATGGGTCAGCATGAAGGGACGCGATGGCGGGCTCTGGCAAGTCCAACTCGATTGGACGGAAAATGGGACCGCGTACTACTTTGAGCAACAAATCATGAACTGATATGCTTGCCGCATTTCTCACAGGATTGGTTGGGAGCTTGCATTGCTTGGGCATGTGCGGCCCAATCGCCTTGTCATTGCCCGTTGCGGAGCAGAAGGGGTGGGGTTACTTCGCTGGCCGAGTGCTCTACAACTTCGGGAGGCTGTTCACTTACAGCGTGTTGGGTGGTTTGGTGGCGATGCTCGGCGTCGCGGCGGCATTGTTTGATGTGCAGCGGTATTTTTCGCTCGGGCTCGGCGCTGTGCTGATCGTGTTGGCGCTGTTCCATTTCGGAGTCTTCGGGAAGAAGACGCAGCTGGCGGACAATTTCTTGAACCGGGCCTGGCGCCGTGGCATGGGGCGGGTGATGCGCATCAAGGGTGCCGGAGGCATGTTTGTCTTGGGCCTGATGAACGGCATTCTGCCTTGTGGCTTGGTATATGCGGGCCTGTTCCTCGCTGCGAATTCCGCCACAGCCTGGGAAGGATCGATCAAAATGGCGGCCTTCGGATTGGGCACCATGCCGCTGATGCTGACCCTGACATGGTCGGGCGGCTGGATCAGGAACTGGCTGCGACTGCGGGCACGTTTGGTGATGCCTGTGGTGATGACATTTTTGGGCCTGATGTTCGTCCTTCGCGGAATGGCTCTCGGGATTCCCTATGTGAGTCCGCGGATGGAAGCAGGCAGTGAGCCCGGCAAGGTGAAAATGTCGTGTTGCGAAAAGATGGAAGGCGGCAAGGCTAGTAATCCAAAAGGACATTCGCCTTCGCACAAGCAGCCATGAACAGGGACCTGAAGTAGGCCTTGAACTGCCTGATCGTGCGGTCATCTTGCAGGCTGTCTGGCATCCGGTACACCCAGTACCTCGATGGCCCCTTCACATACCGCATCTCCGCAACTTGGTATTCGATGCCATTACGGCTCATGTCGGGGGCATTGTCCTGGATCGTGAGCCCACCGGAAAAGTAAAGCAGGAACTCCTGGTGAACATCACCCATGTCACCCACTGCAAATAGCATCTCCAACAACTGATTGGTGTCGATGACCAAAGTCGGGCCTTCGTTGGTCTCAACCTCGACTTCCAATGGGTACTTGGCCTCCAGATAGCGGCTTTCCGAGCTTTCCCGAAGACGAGCAAAGCTCTCTCCAGTGACTCCTTGGTCCAGAATGAACTGAATCAGGATGCTGTTGGGAAGCCCCGCTGAGATCGCCTTTGCGGCCATTTTGGCCAGCCATTCCTCCGCCGCCTCTGAGACGGGATAGTTGATCGAGTCGTAGCAGCCGAATGGCCGGTTGTTTCCAACCGGGCAGTTTTGGCAGGTCTCTCGATGATCATCCAGCAGTTCCGCTTGCTTCAGGAGGGAAGCGACCGTCACCGTTTCGATCCCCGAGGACCCGTCCGGCTTCAATGTGGTGATGCCAAACTGCGTATTCATCGCTTGCTCCCGCGCCATGCCTTGGTCCATGAACCGCTGAAGAAGCGCCTCTGCCCGGTTCCTGCTCTTGACCAAATCGATGATGGCCTGTTCGTCCAACTCTTTTTTGACTTCGCAGCGATGGGCGATGATGTAATCGATGGCCATTTACCCTAGTGACTTTGGGGCAAAGATACCAACTTGTTCCGCTCCCGATGCCACAACTGCCGCAGAATGCTTACTATCGCCCAATGGAAACAACCTTACGTGAAATCCAAACTCGCGCCGACTTGGAAGAGTTGGTCGCCGAACTCTACCAAAGATTGCCTGTCGATCCGGTAGTGGGGCACTACTTCACCACCGTTGTTTCGCTTGATTTGGCTGCCCACCTACCCAAAATCGTTGATTTTTGGGAGATGGTTCTGTTCCAGCAGGGTAGCTATAGCCGTGACGCCATGGCGCCCCACCTCAGGCTGCATGAGCTGTCCCCTTTCCGGCACGAACATTTTGAAGCGTGGCTGCGACACTTCGAAAACGTGGTTCGTGAGCGATTCCAAGGCGAGGCCGCCGAGCGGGCGATCCAGCGGGCCAAATCCATAGCCATGGTCATAGAATCCAAGTCATTGCAGATGGATTTTGGAAAAAGATAAAAATATTTGCTGAAATGTTTGAAAAATTGGGATGGTTGCGTAACTTTGTGGGGAAGTCTAGTTGTGGGTGAGCGAAACCATGGCGGGCTCATGCATCCCTGAATGCGGCTGATGGCCAATTCTTCCTTGAGAGTGGTAGGAAGTTGCGTTTGGGTAGGTCGGGAGCGATGCATGACCCAGGAACAACATTCATTTTGAAACAATGCGGGTTAGAATGGTATGCATGGCCAATGCCAAGCAGGGCAATGGTTTGCTGAGAAATTTGATAGGAATCTACTGCGGAACAGCTTCGCCTGATCAGCCGATCGAGCGGCCTCAATGGTTGTGGCTGTCAGCTGATGGCAAGCAGAGGGGGATCGAGAGTGGATTGGTAGTGGATCTTGGGCCGGGGGATGTCCTTGAATTCAACGTGTTGGATGTGGATCATGCGGTTGATTGCAATGGTTTGGTGAAGATTGATCCCTTCAGCATTTTGGTTCAAGGCACCCTGTCGCCCAGGGAATTGCAAGAATTTTTGTTTGCCAGCAATTGTTTGGATGGCTCGGGCTGTTTCGGCGCCCATGAGGGGATGTATGTGGAGGAGGGGAGCCGCGCAGCTGCACAGTCGATCGTGAGGACTCGTGGCGGAGAGGTGATTGGGCTTACATTGAGCTATTCGCAGTGTGCTGGAGAGAGTAAGCGGCGTGTGGAGGGGCCGGTTTTGGACCCGCGATTCATGGAACTGATAGAAGTGGAGCCGGAGGTGCTTGAGGACGTGGAGAGGCTTTTGTTAGTTCGAATGGGTTCGACGACCCCTCCAATGCCACTTTCTCGGGATCCGATACTGGCGGTATTGATGTGAAAGCTGGACTTCGGCCACATCAAAAGGTAAAGGGACTGTGTCCCGTACCTGCATAATCCATAAATTCGCGGGATTCAATTTGCCACAGAATGGCCTTAGAGATCATATTGACGTTTTTCCTCGTTTTTCTGAACGGGTTCTTTGTGGCATCAGAATTTGCCATTGTGAAAGTGCGGGCTTCGCAATTGGAGGTGAAAGCCCAGGAGGGGCACAGGGCTGCCAATCTTGCATCCCATATCGTGACCCACCTAGACGGTTACCTCGCGGCGACGCAGCTTGGCATCACACTCGCCAGCTTGGGGCTGGGCTGGATTGGAGAGCCTGTGTTCTCCAAAATATTGATCGCAGGGATGCATGGGGTTGGTATTGAATTGACCGAGCAACTGGCCCACAGCATTTCTATGCCAATCGCTTTCTCAGTGATTACCATGTTGCATATCGTTTTTGGCGAATTGGCACCCAAGTCCTTGGCAATCCAGCGCGCTGAGCAAGTAACCTTGGTGGTTTCTTTTCCCTTGCGAGTCTTTTACATCGTTTTCAGGCCGTTCATTTGGGCGCTGAATGGGATCTCGAACATCATCCTGAAAATGGTTGGCATCACTCCCAGCCATGAGACCGAGGTCCACAGCCATGACGAATTGAAATTTCTGATTCAACAGGGGCATGAAACCGGGGCGATCGAAGCCACGGACTATGACATCATCAAAAATGCTTTCGACTTCTCGGAACGCACAGCGAAGCAAGTCATGGTGCCAAGGACGCAATTGCTTGCAATCGATCTTGAGGACTTTGATGAGTCGAAACTTGAGGAAATTCTGGAGGCCCGTTTTTCCCGGATACCCTGCCACAAAGGTGGATTGGATCACATCGTGGGTGTTCTTTACCTGAAAGACCTGCTCCTTCAGATTCGGAAAGGGCAGTCCCTGAACATCGAGGAAATCATGCGACCGATGCCAGCTGTCCCGGAAACAAAGAAGATTGGGCCATTGCTCAAGGAGTTCCAGCAGAAGCACGAGCAAATCGCTGTCGTCGTTAACGAATATGGTGGCACCAGTGGGATCATTACCATGGAGGACATCCTGGAGGAACTCGTCGGCGAAATCCAAGACGAATTTGACGATGAGGCTCCTTTCGTAGAGCGCCTTCGCGAGGGCGTCTATCAGGTAATGGCAGGCGCCTCCATTGATGACATCAATGAGTTTTTGCCGCATCCCATCAAAAAGGATGAGCATTATGAGACGCTGTCAGGCCTACTGAGCATGCAGTTTGGTTCAATCCCGGCAGTAAATGAACAGATTGAATTTGACGGTTACCAGTTCACCATTCTCAAGCGTGACAAGAATGTTGTCACATCCGTGCAATTGGTAGATTTGGCATAGAGCCTTGTCACCCAGGCTCAGGAGAGTGTTTTTCAATGATCGATAGATGAACAGGAACTGGCTTCCTTACCTTGCTGCGTGTCTCGTTGCCATCGGAATGCTGTTGGGCATTTGGGCTTCCACGCCGTTGACGGACCGGTATCAGGGGGCCGATTCTGATGGCAGGCAGTATGTCGCGATGGCGGGTGATTCGATGATGTTTGGCTCTAACTTCGCTAGGTATGCGCCGTTTGCCTACCGGGTGGCGACTCCTTGGGTGGCGAAGCAAATCCCCGGACGGGACGTCATCGCCAAGTTTAAGGTTCTCGCATGGATCGATGCCGCGATGATGCTGCTCCTTTGCTTCGTTCTTTTCCAAGCCTTGGGGTTCAGTCCTTGGGACTCATTGATTGGGATGGGGTTGTATGGTCTTTCTTTCTGGACCTTGAAGTTCGCCTTCTACTCTCCCTGTTACATCGACCACCAAAGTCAAGTCATCGTCCTCGCGATCCTGGTGGTCATGGCGAAGGGATGGTGGCCATTTTTGCCAATCATTGTCTTCGCCGGATACTTTCAGAAGGAAAGTGTTGTGGCGGTCATTCCGGTGATCTTGGCCTTCTATGTGAGCAACAAGGGCTGGAAATGGTGGCCAACCTACGTCATTGGGGCACTGTCGGTATCGGCTGCTGTGATTGCTGGACTCATTCTCCGGAACAATGTCCACCCGATCAATCTGGAGCTTGCGAGCCCGCTTTATGCCATGGAGGACAGCTGGGCCGTGATTACCCATACTCCCGGCTACCCCAGGATTCTTGTGGTCGCCATATTCAGCTGCATGGGAGTCATGCCGTTGCTGGTCTTGGGGCAACTTCGGTGGGCCTTGCGCTATCTTCAACGCAACCCGGCATGGCTAGCCATGACCGGAGTTGGACTTGTCTTTTTGCTTGGTGGATTGGACAAGTCGAGGCTGTTCCTGCACATGTTGCCAGCAGTGACCGTAGTCTCGGTAGCCATTATTTCCGATCTCAGGAGGCAATTGTCCCCAACTCGATTCAGAATGTGGGTTGGATTCCTTTTCTTGATCCATGCCTTCTTGGGTGCGCACCTTGAGCCTTTTAGGGATTTCATGAATTATCTCAATCGCATGGTGCCGGAGCATAGTCCCAACCAAGGGGCAGAGGGTTTCACACGTGTGTTCTTCGCCTGTGTGATCTACTTGGTCGGGGATTTAGTGATCAGGTGGCGCAAGAACCCGGGCGGGCTGGAAACATCTCAGTGACCCTTTTCGCATGTATTCCTTGGCTCTTAACCTCTGAACCTCCTAAATTTGCATCATGGAACATCGCTCCGCACTCATTGAGGCCTACAAGCGCCTCGCTGTCGAAAAAGGCACTCTCCCCGTTTCGCGTAAGGAAATCGCGAGCGCCGCAGAATTGGATTTTGTGGATTTCGAGACCACTTTCTCCACGCTCGAGGCGCTTCAGGAAGCTGTCTGGGTAGAGTATTTCCGCGGGACACTGGAGACGCTGGAAGGCTCGGAGGAATTCGCCCAATACTCCGTCAGGGAAAAGCTCCTTGCCTACTACTATACATTGTTCGAGCACTTGGGGATGGAGGAGGACTTCGTGAAGATGTTCGGCTCCAAGCTGGGTATCTGGAACTACAGCCCGACCTTTCTTGGCGCATTCCGTCATGCATTTCAAGCTTTCATGAACGAACTCGTCAATGAAGGCATCGAGTCTGGAGAGATTGCCGAGCGGGTCGTGATGGGCGACGAATACGCTGACTGGCACTGGCCTCAAATGCTGTTCTTGCTCAACAAGTGGGTCGAGGACAAAAGCGAAAAGCATGCGAACACTGATCAAGCGATTGAGAAGGCGGTCAATTTGGGCTTCGACATCATGGGCAGAAACGTGTTTGACTCTGCATTTGATTTCGCCAAGTTCATGATCATGGGCAAATGAGCTCTGGGACGAAGATTTGCACCTCAAAGTTTTAGTTGTCGAGGATTCTCAGTAATTTTCCTTCCATCAATACGGAATGTGACGGCATGATGCTAAAATCTCATCAGTTTCAAGTTAGGGGGCTTTTACTAGGATTGGCAATTTTCGCGTCTGGGGGAGTGGCCTCCGCGCAAATTCTCCAAAAGCCGGTGAAGGACGCGACGAATGTCGTGACCAACCCGCTGAAGGACGTTCAGAGCACTACCAAGGAGATCACCCAGCCGATGAAAGATGTCCAAAAGGACATCAAGACCGTGACTCAGGCCCCCAAGGATGTCACCCGTGAAGTGGACAAGACGCAGAAGAGCATCGAAAATGTCGGAAAGGAAGCGGAGCGGACAACTGATCAAGCTGGCAAGCTTGTAGGCAAGGACGACAAGAACAAGAGCTCTCAGGACTCGGCGAAGGCATCCACGGATGGCAAGAACGCTGCTGACGGCAAATCAGCGGAAACCGCAGCTGACGGAAAGCAAGGCCAAGGCAAATACATTCCGCCGGACTATGTCCCTGAAAAGAAGTTGGAAACTCCGGTCGTGAGTGCGCAGCCAGGCGTCGATCCCAAGGATCTTCCGCGCCCAGTGCCGCCCGGTAGCCGCGACAACAAGACGCCAAGCGGCCCCATGCCAGTCATGGAGGCCAAGGTCGATCAACCCAAGCCGGAGCCGGACCAAGGCGTGGCCCCGACTACCGTGGATCCTAACGCTCAGAAGTACGTCGAACTCACGCCCAATCCCAACAGTGGAGAGAAGCGGGTCAGGCCTGACTACAGCAGCAGTCCTGCAAGGATCGCCCTTGAGAAGGCAGACTACGATATCGAGACCCTCGAGGACTTGTTCAAGTATTCCAATTGGGATGGTCCGGAGCGTGAGCATACAGTGCGCGCGGTCGAGTACTCCCTCAACGAGCTTCAGCAAGCCATTGTGGAGGTAAAGAAACTCGATCCCGGGTACTCCACTTGGAGATTTGAGGAGCGCTACAAAGAAATGCGCACTGCCTTCCAAAAGGCTAAGCAAATCTGATCAGGAGATTCGGGCCATTTCCAAGCCCACTCCTCCCTACACCGGGAAAAGTCATAAAACCAATCCTGTTCCGAGTGGTTAATAGGAAGAAGGTGGCAATCCGCTCTTCCAGATACGCTCATGAAAGAACAAGACAAAATCCCAACGTCCAAGGTGCAGCGCGCCACACGCCTTATTCGTACAGGGGCGAAGGTTGGGAGAAACTACGCAGTTCATTACACCAAGAAGATATTTGACAAGGATCTGGATCGGTCAGAGCTGGATTCCAAGAATGCAGAGGACATCTACGGTGAGCTCAGCCAATTGAAGGGTGGCGCCCTCAAGATCGCGCAGATGCTCAGCATGGACAAGGGCATGCTCCCTAGGGAGTTCACCCGAAAGTTTGCCAACGCACAGTACAGCGCCCCTCCGCTCTCTGCCCCCTTGGTGGTCAAGACCTTCAAGCAAGAATTCGGTAAGGCGCCCACCGAAATCTTCGACGAATTTGACCTCCATGCCACCCACGCGGCGTCGATCGGGCAGGTGCACAAGGCCAAGCTCAATGGGAAAACCCTTGCCGTCAAGATCCAATATCCTGGTGTCGCCGATTCGATCAAATCTGACCTCCGCATGGTGCGTCCTCTAGCCGGCAGGCTGCTCAAGGTATCGGACGCCGACATGGCCAAATTTTTCGATGAGGTTCAGGAGCGATTGATCGAGGAGACGGACTACCGCCTGGAGCTCAAAAATGCAACGGAAATCGGCGCTGCATGTGCCCATATACCGCACATTCGTTTCCCGAAATACTATCCAGAGCTGAGCGGCGAACGGATCCTGACCATGGAGTGGTTGGAGGGAATGCACCTCCGCGAGTTCATGGAAACGAATCCCTCCAACGAAATCCGAAACCAGATTGGGCAGACGCTGTGGGACTTCACGACCTATCAACTCCACGTTTTGGGCAAGGTCCACGCCGATCCCCATCCCGGCAACTTCCTGCTCACGCCCGACGGCGAATTGGGGGTGCTTGATTTTGGCTGCGTGAAGGTCGTCCCCGAGGATTTCTACAAGGCCTACTTCTCCGTCATCCATCCCAATGTCCGGAACAACCCCGATCGGCTGCTCAAGGTTGCCTACCAACTGGAGTTGTTGAATGAGGAGGACACGGGAGACGACCGGGATTTTGTCCTGAATACCCTCACCACCTTCTTGGAACTTGTGCAGAAGCCCTTTTTCTCGGACAGCTTTGATTTTGGGGACAATGCCTACCTGGATTCGCTTTACAACTTTGGACTCGAAGTGGGGCGCATCAGCGATGTGCAGCAGAAGCACGGCGGCCGCGGAACTCCTCATGCGATCTATGTGAACCGGACCTTTTTCGGGCTCATCAGCCTCCTCAATGACCTGAAAGCCACCGTCAATGCCCGGGACAAGTACATCATCAAGATGGATTTGTAGTCGATTGGCCCCCTTGTAAGTATCGGTCGGCGTCCCTATCTTCGTAAATCATCGCACCGAAAGGTGTCGTTTCACTCGAAAAACAGGAAGACAATGAAAATGTTCTCTAAAATGATGATGGTTGGCGGCCTGATGCTGGGTGGCCTCCTGTTCTCCACTCAAGCCTCCGCCCAGAATCCGTCTTGCACTGGTGCCAAGACCAGCGGACACGCCTGCTGCGCATCCAAAACAGCTTCCGCAACCAGCGGTGGAGCGACTTCCACATCCGCCAATGGCGGCAGTGTGACCAAAACCAGCTGCACAGCGGCCCCTGCCAACAAACCGGCCTGCGCTGCTACAGCTGCTGCTGCCAAATCCTGCAGCCATGATGCCGCCAAGGTGAGTACGCTTGCTACGCCTGCCACCCCAGCTGCCAGCTCCAAAAGCGAAGACACGAAATAATCCAACGGTTTCGTTGGACCATAAAGAGGCACTTGCTCTTGGCAGGTGCCTTTTTGTTGCGTCCATGTGCATTCCGGCTTACATTTGCCCGGTTCATTTTCAAATCGCCCTGAGCGCATGATCAAGGCCGTCATTCCAGTCGCAGGCGTGGGTACCACGCTCAGGCCGCATACACATACGCAGCCCAAACCCCTCATTCCGGTCGCGGGAAAGCCCATTTTGGGCCATATCATCGAAAACCTGATGGCCGTCGGCATCAAGGACTTCGTCTTTGTGATCGGCTACCTTGGCGAAAAGATCGAGGAGTTCGTTCGAAGCAAATACGAAGGTTCCATCCAAATGGAATTTGTCCTGCAATCTCCTCGTGAGGGAACGGGCCATGCGATTTGGGTGGCGCGCAACTCCTTTTCCGATGCGGAGGAGGTGCTGATCGTCCTTGGAGACACGATTTTCGACCTGGACCTGAATGCTGTGTTGCGGGCGCTTGACAGCACCGTGGGCGTGCAGGTCGTGGACGATCCCCGGAAATTTGGGGTGGCGATGCTCGATGAAAACGGCTATGTCACCAGTGTGGTGGAAAAGCCGAAGATCCCCAAGAGCAATCTCGCGCTTGTCGGGCTTTACCGCATCAAGGAAGTCCATGCACTCGTGGATGCCCTGCAGTCCCTGATCACCAACAAGAAGCGCGGCGACCGCGGCGAGTACCACCTCACCGACGCCCTCATGGACATGATCGCCAACGGGGTGAAGCTCAGGACGCACATGGTGGACAATTGGTTTGACTGCGGTCAAAAGGAAAGTCTGCTTGAGACCAATCGCATCCTGCTCGAGCGTATGACTGACCTGCCAGAATACAAGTTCAAGGACTGTGTGATCCTGCATCCCGTCCACATTTCCGAGAATTGCACGATCGAAGGCAGTATCATCGGCCCCAATGTCGCCATCGCGGAGCATGCCGTGATCCGCAACTCCATCGTGCGCAATTCCATCTTGGGGGCCTATTCCCAGCTCGATTCCATCGTCCTGAATGGCTCCGTGATCGGCAACGACGCCTCCCTTCGCGGGAAGAGCAATAGCGTGAACATCGGGGACAATACCGAAATCGACTTTAACGTCTGACCGCTTTTGTGGGCAAAAAATAGAAAAGGAAGCGGGACACCCGACTTCCTTTTCCAATTGTGGTTCCTAGGGATTTTTATGCGACAGTGTCGAGGCAGCCGCCTTCGCGCTTGGCCATCGCGCGCATCACTGGCGTGCCTGTTGCTGGGTCCATGGTCACCAACCCGAACACGACATCACCTTCATACAGCGTCAAGCCAAAGGTTTCTGTCAAGAAGATGGTGATTCTCCAGGGGGTACCATTCACCCAATCACTGGTGAAGATGGGGTTTTGGAGGGGCGCGGTGCTGCCTGCTGCGCGTTGGGAGCCTTCTTGGAGGGTGCCCTTGGTAATCCCGCCACCCAATCGCATGGGGTCAGCAGCATTGTTCTCCCAGAAAAAGAGGTAGTTGGGGTCAATCTTGGCCTGATCCGGGAGATAAACGGAAAGTGCTGCGGTCGACGGAATCGGAGTCGTGGTTTTGTAATAGACAGATCCTTTGGGCAGGACAGCGGAAGGGTTCTTATTCGGGTCGCCATTCACGCATTTCACATCTGCGCGGTAGGTCCCGTCGCGGTTGATGGTGGCATTGGCCATCCCAAATCCTGGAATGACAGCAACTTTGGGTGGTTTGGCAGCCGCCTGCTGTTGCGGTTTGCCATCCTTGGTGGGTGCCTTAGGTGATTCTGGTTTTGACTTTGGAGTCTTCATTGGGAAATCCTGTTTTTCTTATAGATGCGATATGAGAGGAAAATGCACACTAGGATCAACGAGCATCCTGTTGCCCATGGCCAAATTGGTGCATTGGGTGATGAAAGGTGGATTGGATCCATGTTTCCTGAAGCCATGTAGGCCGCCCAGAAATATGGCGAAGCGCGGTGACCGCTCGCTTTGTCAAGGTATTCAAGCTTAGCTTCTCGAAGGGCTTGGTCTATTGGAAGCTCTTCGGAAATCCCTTTGTAAAATCCGAGGACGATGTCCTTGCCAGATTGGTCACTGACCTCCCAAAGGGTCATCAGTAGGGATGGAATCCCAACGGCTGAAAATCCGCTCGACATACTTTGGATACCTTCGCCCTCCAAAATTCGGCCTGTTCCAGACTCGCATGCACTCAACACCGCCATTCTTGCTTGAAGTTTGAGCGGGAAAATCTCATGAAAATAGAGAATGCCGTCTTCCTGTTCCGAACCGGCTGCTGGAAACATGATTGCAGGGCTTGTACCGCTTGCGCTCGCATGCAGGGCCAAGTGGAGGATTCCAAATTGTGCCGCAACACGCTTGAACTCAGCTTCCGAGGCATCGTCGCCAACAAAAAATTGGCCTTCAACAAGGCTTTGCACCGCCTCCACCTCTTCGGATGTACCAGGCAGGCCCGGAAAAGGTGCCTCGCCCGCGGCGGTGATCAGCCTTGGAACTGGCCCCCAAGCCATTCCGAGGCATTTTTGCGTAGCCGAGGTGCTTCCCTTTTCCTGCTGTAGCAGCCAAAGTGTGGCCGAAGGGGCGTATTGACATTGGTGGCGCCTGATCAAAAAAGGCATCTTGGACAGAGAGTGCTTTTCCGAAGGGTTTGCATGCGTTACCAGTGCCTCAAATTGCAGATTGCAGAGTTCGTCATCGGGAATGATGATAAGCTTCTCATTGTTCGGGAAATGCGCGATTTCCGGGCCAATCAGGCTCCTGTAAATCTCAAATCCCAGATTCCCGAACCGCTTGACTTCATCTTTGCTTTCCAAAGGGCGCTGGCATAGTGCTTTCCATTCATGCAGCCCAGTCCAAAAGGCAGAATCCAATGTCGCAGTTCGCAAATTCAAATTTTTCTGATCCATAGAAAGGACACAGAGACGCGAACCATTCAGTACGAAGTTAATGAATGTCGTGCCGGGCGCTAGGAGATGCTGTATGTCTGAAAGATTGACCTTGCGTTGGTTCGCAACCATCGTAGCAAATCCACTGGACCTCTTTTCGAAGTCGGTCTGTAATTCCTTCAATGCCAATTGCGTCCGTGTCAGTTCGTCCCTCAAAGCCTTTTGATGACTTGGATCATTGTCAGGAATGTGGGATTGGTATTCCAATTCGACTGCACGGCGGTGCAAGGAGTCAAAAGCTACCAAATGATCTGCGTCCAAGCCGCTTGTACCTAGATTCTGGGATTTCTTGTAAAATTCCAGAACCAGCTGGGACTTGCATGATTCCATCAGCCGCAAAGCGCGGGATGCGTAGGCTGAATCTCTGGTACTTTTGAATAGCCTGTCGCAGATTTCAAGCGCGTTGGTCAGGTAAGATGAACCTTTGCCGCTGATGAACAGCTTGTCTTCTTGGTTTTGGTATTCTATCCGAAGGCGATCCGCAAGCTGCGCGGCCAATTCATAACCTTGGAGGCTTGCTTCTAGGGAGTTGGTTGCTTGAGTTTCCTCAGAAGATTTGCTCCCGAGGTACTCAGCAAATGCCAGTACAACTTGCTGCATCAGCAGGGGCTCGAGTGTCGCATTTGCTTTTGGGAGAGTGAATTCCCCTGCTTTGCATTGGTCCCAGGAATTGGAAATGGCTTGCAGAGCTTGACGGAAATTGTATTCGATCCTTTCAGGGGTCGCTTGGGAGGCCACCAAGAGCAATGCGCGATGGTATTTCACGGCAGCAAATTCGGGACCGCTTTGAAGGCCATTGACAGCGCAAATTCGATCGGCCTCATCCAATAGGGCAATCGATTTCGAATAATTGCCCAATTCTAGGTAAGCGATTGCCAAGTTGGCAAGCCGATCTACTAAATTGGGAGAGTTGGAGCCAGAGACAGCTTTCTCGAGTTTTAGGCTGGATTCATGGTAGGAAATGGCCTCCTCCAGTCTCCCCAACTGGGCATAGTTCGTGGCTAGATTCATTTGGATATCAGCGATCAGGGAGTTATCTGGCGGATCAGCAACCAGCAAAATCTCCAAGGCATTTTCATAGGCATTGGTTGCTTCCTCGAATCGATCTGAGTAACCAAGCGCATTTCCCAAATTCCAGTAAGCAACCCCTACCCGCTGATGCCGCTCTCCGAAGATGCGTTTGCGGATTTCAAGTGATTGTTTGTACAGCTCGATGGCTCTCTCATACTCACCGAGCTTGCCCGCGGTCTGCCCCATGCACTGCAGCACCACTGCGAGTTCTACGCTGTCTTTGTTGGGGATTGTGATCCAGACCCGGTAGGCATCGTCATACTTTTCTTGGGCGTCCCGAACATTGTCCTCCATGAAATAGGCATACATGCCCTGCTGGCGGAGGACCTTGGCGTACAGCGGAGTGCCCTCCCCGTGAGTAGAATGGAGCAGAGTTTCTGCCCCAGTTAGGGAGTGATTTGTGAGGTCTTTGTCTGAGGGATCATTGGTCTCAAGCCCCCTGTAATAAGCAGCATACCCGATATGAAACCGATACTCGGCCTCCAGCCACTGAAAGGTCGGGTCCGATGCCTTAGGAAACTCCGCAAGCAATGGCGTCAAGGTGTCGATCACCTCTGTGTTGGCCTTGACCTTGGTGAGGTTCGCGGCGTCTTCGAGCCTTGTTTGCAACCTGCAAATGAGCGAATCCCGATCCGGCTGCGCGGCCAACCTGCCTACTGAGCAGAGCAATGCCACCACTCCCAATAAGGGGGTGAGCCACTTAATGCGGTACAGACCTGCTCTCTTTGCCATTCTTCCCAGCTTCCAATTTAGAACCTCGGGCTGAGGATGAGAAAAAAACTTTCAAGCGGTATTTTTGCCCCATGGAACCCATCGATTTCCCTCACAACCGCATCGTGCAGCTCTTCGGCATCCGATTCCCCGTGATACAAGCGGGCATGGTCTGGTGCTCGGGTTGGGAGCTTGCTGCTGCGGTCTCGAATGCAGGCGGCTTGGGCCTGATCGGCGCTGGGAGCATGGATGCTGAGACTTTGCGCCTGCACATTCGACGGTGCAAGGAGGCGACCAACAAGCCCTTTGGGGTGAATACGCCGCTGCTCTACCGCCACATCGACTCGCTGATGCAGGTGATCGTGGAGGAAGGGGTGGGGATTGTCTTCACCTCCGCTGGCAATCCCCGCACCTGGACAGGTCGGTTGCATGAGCGGGGCATCAGGGTTGCCCATGTGGTGAGCAATGTGAGATTTGCTGAAAAGGCTGCGGAGGCGGGTGTGGATGCTGTGGTCGCGGAAGGCTTCGAGGCTGGCGGACACAATGGTCGGGACGAACTGACCACGCTCTGCCTGATTCCTCAGGTGCGCGCTGCTGTGGGCCTGCCCCTGATCGCTGCGGGTGGGATCGCCTCGGGCGCGGGCATGCTCGCCTGCATGGCTTTGGGGGCGGACGCGGTGCAGGTAGGTAGCCGATTCGTGGCCTCGGTGGAGTCGAGTGCCCACAGCCACTTCAAGCAGGCGGTGGTGGATGCGCCCAGTGACGGAACCATGCTGGCGATGAAGGCGGTGACCCCTGTGCGGCTGCTCAAGAACAAGTTTTACAAGGAAATCCACGACATGGAGGAGCGTGGCGCGACCCAAGAGGAATTGCTGTCTCACCTCGGCCGCGGCAGGGCGAAGAAGGGCATGTTTGAAGGCGATCTTGAGGAAGGCGAGCTGGAAATCGGCCAAATCAGCGGCGCAATTCACGATATTCGCCCGGCGGGGGAGATCTTGGAGACATTGGTTACAGAGTATGCCCGGCTGCGGAGCGACATTTGTCGAACCGATGGGCGTTTCTGAGGTTCTATTGACTGAAGAACATGAGCAACAACGGCAAGATATTCCACCTGGTAATCCCGGCTCGCTGGGAGAAAGCCCTGATCGAGGGCTACTACCGCCCCGATTCCTTGAAAACGGAAGGCTTCATCCACTGCTCCACTTGGGACCAACTCCTGGAGAGCGCGGAGATTCATTTCCCCAAGGAGGATCAGTTGGTCGTGACGTACATCATTGAAAAGCACGTCCGCAAAGACCTAAAATGGGAGCCTGGTCGGAATGGGATCGATTTCCCGCATCTCTACTGTCAATTCCCTTTCGGGGCTGTAGAGACGACGAGGATGCTCATTCGGAACGCCCAGGGCAAGTTTGAACTGGAAGAATCATGAGTACGCACAACATCTATGTCGAGTGGACAGGTCATGAGACCGCCCTCGTGGGTCACAATCCCGACGGTCCCACTGTGGTGATGGACAGCAACAAGGAAAAGGGCACGAGCCCCATGGTCTTGTTGCTCCATGCCGAGGCGGGCTGCACATCCCTCGACGTCATTTCCCTGCTGGAGAAGATGCGCCAACCCCTCACCGGCCTGAAAGTGGAGGTTGAGGGCATCAAGGGCGACGGTGACTTCCCCAGGGTCTGGGAAAAAATCCATGTCCGTTACTTGATCAGCGGCCCCGTAGATCCCGAAAAGGCCCAAAAGGCAGTGGATTTGTCGCTGGAAAAATACTGCTCTGTCTCGGCCATGCTCTCCAAAACCGCTGAGGTGACCCACGAAGTCGTACTGCTCGGATAGGAGAGGATTGGCTATCTTTGCTTTCCGCTAGCGCAGATCGGAGCGGAAGAATCGTATGGAGTCAGAGCCAGTTTTGCATACCGAGGCGTTGGTCAATGAGGTGGTGGGTATGGTGGCTTCTGCGCGACAGCGCGTGGCGATTGCCGTCAACCACGAGGTGTCCATGCTTTATTGGATGGTAGGGCAGCGAATCCTGCAAGACATCCTTGGTCATGAAAGGGCCGCCTATGGCAAAAGGGTGATCGCGACGCTTGCAAGCCGGCTCACGGAGGAGTTTGGCAGCGGATGGAGTGATCGTCATCTCAGGGTTTGTGTGCAGGTGGCTGAGGTTTTCCCCGACAAGCAGATTTGGCACACACTGTGTGCCGAATTGTCTTGGAGTCATATTCGATTGATAGCCAGTGAGGAGCAGGAGATCAAGCGAGAGTTTTACATTGAGTTGGCGAAGATTGAAGGCTGGTCAGTCCGTCAGTTGCAGGAGCGGATGCAGTCCATGCTGTTTGAGCGAACAGCGATCTCTCGCAAGCCGGAGCTGACCATTAAGAACGACCTGCAATTGCTCCGTGACGAACATAAGATGACGCCCGACCTTGTCTTCCGGGATCCCTACTTCTTGGACTTCCTCGGATTGAAGGACACCTTTTCCGAGCGTGACCTGGAGACGGCAATCCTCGCGGAATTGCAACGCTTCATCATCGAGTTGGGCAGCGACTTTGCTTTCCTTGCCCGGCAGAAGCGCATCATCATCGACGGCAAGGATTTCTATATCGACCTGCTGTTTTACCACCGTCGCCTACGATGCTTGGTTCCAATCGACTTGAAGCTGGGAGACTTCGAGGCTGGTGACAAGGGGCAGATGGAGCTCTATCTTCGCTACCTTGAACGGTACGAAATGATGGAAGGCGAAAACAAGCCCTTGGGCTTGATCCTCTGCGCCGGAAAATTCCAAGAGCACGTGGACCTCCTGCAGCTGGACAAAAGCAACATCGCAGTAGCCGAGTACCTGACCGTCCTGCCACCCAAGGAGCTCCTCCTCCAGAAGCTCAAACTTGCCATAGAAATCGCCAGAGAGCGGCATGCGCTCGGCGACAAGCCTTGATTCTCACTCGAGAGATCCATTTTCCAATCCGTCATTAGACGCCTTGCCCCAAGGGCCAAGGCTGATGTGGTGCGCTGAGCTGCTAGGCTGAGGTGCCACGCTGAGCTGCTATGCTGAAGCACTCGAAGCCCTGTCGAAGTGCTCTCGAAGCCCCCCGCACGCCGCCCCCGCCAAACAACCCCACGACGCCCTCCCTCCACCGCCACCCACTCCCACCACTGCCCACCACCGTCCTGCCAAAATCCCCCACTTTCCCCCACTTCAGGGCCATCCTGAAAATAAATCCTTCATTTTAGGCTGTTTCCTATTCCATTTGCCTTGAAATGGGTGCATCTTTGGCATGAATCGCCCTCATTTTGGGGACGCGTTTTCGGTCTCAAATGCCTCGAAATTTGTCTCAAATCACTGGTTTTGAGCTTTGTTACCGAAAAGTTTTCCACAAAAGGTGGGAAATAGTGGTAGCCAGTGGGAGGTTTCTATAAAACTGATTTAACTTTGGGCCTATCATTGCTGAAGGTCGTGGTCGCATGAGACCCATTTACGGAGAATATGAGTGCAGACTGGACTCCAAGGGGCGTTTTGCGTTTCCCTCGGGGCTCAAGAAGCAATTGCCCGACGATCAGCAAAAAGAGTTCGTTCTCAACCGCGGACTGGATGAGTGCCTGGTGCTGTATCCCGTGAAAGTATGGGAGGCAGAGCTGAGGAAAATCCACTCCAGGAATCAGTACGTCGCCAAGAACCGGGCATTTGCCAGGATGTTCCAAAGCGGCGCTCTCCCGGTGGAGCTGGATGCCAGCAACCGGGTCCTGATCCCCAAGCGGCTGGCGGCACATGCGAAGATCGATCAAGACATTGTCGTGGTTGCCTCGTTTGACCGCATTGAAATCTGGGATAAGGCCAGCTATGAAACATGGCTCAGCAGTGGGCAATACGACATGGAGGCTTTGTCAGAAGAGGTGATGGGCAATCTCCCTGACACGCAAGAAGATGAAGGCTGAGTACCATCGGCCGGCCCTCTTGCAGGAGACGGTTGATTTGCTCGACGTTCAAAGCAACGGCACCTATGTCGATGTCACTTTTGGGGGTGGCGGTCACAGCACCGAAATCCTCAGAAGGTTGGGCCCACAAGGCAGGCTGATCGCCCTCGACAAGGATCCCGACGCGCAAGCAAATCTCCTCCAAGACCCTCGGTTTCAATTGATCGCCACGGACTTCAGGTTCATTGAAACTGCTTTGAATTCCCAGGGTATCACGCAAGTGGACGGCATCCTCGGGGACTTGGGGGTCAGTAGCCACCAGTTCGACGAGGGTGAGCGCGGGTTCAGCTTCCGCTTTGACGCAAGGCTGGACATGCGCATGGACCCCACAGGCGGGCAGGATGCGGTGGATGTGCTCAATGGTTACAGCGAAGCCGATTTGCGGCAGATGCTGGAGGATTGGGGAGAGGTGAGGCAGGCTGGCAAAATCGCCACCGCCATCGTCGAATCCCGTCGCCACAGGCGCATCGAAACCACCGGAGACTTGGAACGAATCGTGGGCGGCGTGATCTCCGCCCAGAACCTCACCAAGATCTTGACCCTCGTCTATCAGGCCATTCGCATCGAGGTGAATGGCGAGATAGATGCCCTGGAAGCCTTGCTCGAAGGTGGATTGAGGTTGCTGCGTCCCGGTGGTCGCATGGCCATCATCAGCTACCACTCGCTGGAGGACAGGCTTACAAAGCAGTTTTTCAAGACAGGCAACCTGAGGGGCATTGACCAGCGGGACTTTTTCGGAAGATCCCTCTGCCCCTGGAGACTGGTCACTAAAAAGGCGGTGCAACCCACTGCCGAGGAAGAGAGAAGCAACCCAAGGTCACGCAGCGCAAAGCTGCGGGTCGCGGAGAAGATAGAATTGTAGTCAAAATCACCGTCCCAACTGCGGGACAAGCTGCTTTTAAGTCGAATGGAAAAGGAAAACCGTGTGAAAGAACCCCAGGTGGCCGAAGAGGCGGCGGCACCCGTGGTGGAGAAGCCGGGCCGTATGGCTTGGCTGCGCAAGGTCAGCTTCCGCTCCAAGGATGCCGGACGTTACGTCCGCTACATCCTCTTCGCCGTCTTCATCGGAATGGTCTATATCTGGAACTCCCACATCGCCGAAAAGCAGGTGAAGGAGGAGGCGCGCCTCCGCAAGGAAATCGCCGACGCCAAGGCCGAATACAAGACCATGCACGCCCGTCTCAGCTCGGGCACGCGTCGCCAAGTCATCTTCGAAAAGGTTGACAGCATCGGCCTCCGCGCTACCAATACCAATGTCTTCAAACTCAGCCGCAAGCCATGACCAAGGTCTCTGACAACATATTGCGGCGCGTTTACCTGCTCTTCGGGGCCATCGCCATTTTCGCCATCATCATCCTGGCGCGGGTGGTGCAGATCAAATTTGTCCAGGCCGACAAGTGGATCGCAGCCGTGGAGAAGGAGCGGGTCTATGAAAAACGCATCCCCGCCGCCCGTGGCAACATCCTCGCGGATGGGGGAGAGGTATTGGCCACAAGCCAGCCTTTCTATATGCTCCCGATCGATCCGAGCCGGGTGGACACGACCAAGCTGGAGTTCCCCGCACAACTCGACTCGCTCTGCAAGCTCCTCGGTCAGCATTTCGGCGACGACCTGCATGACGACCGCTACTTCCACGATCAGCTCATGTCCCACATCCGCTACCGCGATGCCCGGGGCATGCCGGACCGCCACTTCTATGTGGTCCGCCAAAAGGTCGATTTCGAGGACTACCGCATGGTGCGCGAATGGCCGATCCTCCGCAACAGCAAGTACGAGGGCGGCCTCATGGTCGAGAAGCTCAACAACACCCGCTTCTACCCCTACGACAGCCTAGCCCGGATCACCCTCGGTGTGATTGCCCACGACTCCATGCCCCTCAAAGGCTTGGAATTTTCCTTTCACAAGTTCCTCAGGGGTGAGGATGGTGTGGCCTTGGTGCAGCGCATCCCAAGCGGAGCAGAATTGCCCTTGCAAGTCTATCAAGAGGACATGGACGGCGCGGACGTGGAGACCACCATCAACGTCGGCATCCAGGACATCGTCGAGACCGAGTTGCGCAAAGGCGTCCTCCGCCACAATGCGAAGTATGGCGTCGCCATCCTGATGGAGGTCGGCACGGGTGAGGTCAAGGCAGTCGCCAACTATCCCGAGACCCAAAACCACGCACTTGCCAGCCGCATCGATCCCGGCTCCACCTTCAAGCTCGCCTCCTTCATGGCATTGCTTGAGGATGGGCACCTCAACCTTGAGGACAGCATCGACGCCCACCGGGGCGTGTGGAGGTTCTACGACCGGACCATGAAGGACCACCTCGAGTATGGCAAGGTGACCTACCGCGACGCCTTCGAGCAGTCTGTGAACACCGTGATCGCCCGTCTCGTGGACTCCATCTACGGCCGCAACCCCGACGCTTGGTTTGAGCACTTGGAGAATTTTGGCCTGACCCAGCCCGTCATGTTGCAAGAGCACCTCGTGGGCGAGCCGATTCCGCATTTCCTCCACCCCGGCGAGGACGACTGGACCAAGGTCTCCATTCCATGGATGGCCATCGGCTACAACTCCCAGCTCACGCCGCTACAAATCCTCACCTTCTACAATGCCGTGGCCAACAATGGCAAGATGATGGAGCCGATCCTCGTCAAGCGCATCCGCCAAGGCTCGCAAACCCTCGTGGAATACAATTCCAAGGTGATCCGCACGCAAATTGCCGATGAGAGCACCATCAAGGAGTTGCACAAGTTGCTCGAAGGTGTGGTTGCCCGTGGCACCGCCAAGCGCGTCCAAGTTGGCGACTGCCAGATCGCCGGCAAGACCGGTACCGCCAAGAAAATCAACAAGGCTACGGGCGAATATGAATCCCGCTACCAAGCCTCCTTCTGCGGCTATTTCCCGGCTCGGAATCCCCGCTACAGCCTCTACATCATGGTGGACGAACCCGGCGGCGACGAATACTATGGTGCGAGTGTGGCAGCGCCCATTTTCGCCCAGATCGCCCAGCAGGTTTATACCAGCGACATGGAGCTCGTTCCCGAGTTCACGCCGCCCGCCTTCACCTTCAGCACGCCCATGTCCACGGTCATGCACCAGGGCAACGCACAGGCGGTGTACAAGCAGCTCGACCGCAAGGGCCCCTCGGAAGCCGAAGGCACCTGGGTGCGGTCCAGCGAACAGGACGGCAAGGTCCAGTTCACCAAGATGGTCATCAAGCCCGGCCGCGTCCCCAATGTCCATGGCATGAGTGCCAAGGACGCTGTGGTGCTGCTGGAAAGCATGGGGATGAAAGTCGTCCTCCAAGGTCACGGAAAAGTCAGGTCACAATCGGTGGGAATTGGCGAACCCATCAGCAGCAATGCCACCATTATCCTCGGATTGAATTGAGAATGCGCACGTTGCAGGACATAGTGTACAAGTGCCCTCTGGTCGAGGTGAGGGGCGATCTCCAGCAGGAGGTGGCCGACTTCCACTTTGACTCGCGTGCCGTGACTCCGGGCAGCCTCTTCGTGGCGACCCGCGGGGTGCACGTGGACGGACATGCCTACATCGCTGCGGCCCTGGCCAAGGGGGCGGTTGCCGTAATCTGTGAGGAATTGCCTGCGGATGCCTCTGCTGAGGTCGTTTGGGTGAAGGTAGCCGATGCGGCGAAGTCCCTCGCCCATATCGCCGCGAACTTCTACGGAAACCCCGCCGACCACCTGAAGGTGGTGGGCGTGACCGGAACCAATGGCAAGACGACGACTGCGACCCTGCTCTACAAGCTGTTCTCGGCGATGGGCGAACGCAGCGGCCTGCTTTCGACGGTGGTGGTGATGATCGGGGAAAATGAAATCCCTGCCACGCATACCACTCCCGATGCCAAGCAACTCCACGGCATGTTCCGCAAGATGGTGGATGCCGGCTGCCAATACTGCTTCATGGAAGTGAGCAGCCATGCCCTCGTGCAACAGCGCGTCGCAGGCGTCCGGTTCGCAGGTGCGGTTTTCACGAACATCACCCACGATCACCTCGACTACCACGGCACCTTCCGCAACTACCTCGAAGCCAAGAAGCTGCTTTTCGACGGCTTGAGCGCGGATGCATTTGCCCTCGTGAACAGCGACGACAAGAATGGCCCAGTGATGCTGCAAAACTGCAAAGGTCGCCGCCTCACCTACAGCCTCGAACGCATGGCCGACTACAAAGGCCGCATCGTCGAGAACACCTTCGAGGGCCTGCTCCTCGACATCAACGGCCGCGAGGCTTGGTTCCGATTGATTGGCAGCTTCAATGCTTACAACCTGCTCGCGGTTTATGGCGTGGCAAAAGAAATGGGCCTCGACGAGGAAGGCTTCCTGCGCGAACTCAGCGACATCGATGGGGTGAATGGCCGCTTCCAAACGGTGACTTCCCCGACCCGCAGCCGCACAGCGATCGTGGATTACGCCCATACACCCGATGCCCTCAAGAATGTCCTGGAGACCATCCGCGACATCCGTCAGGGCTCCGGAAAGATCATCACCGTGGTGGGATGCGGTGGCAACCGCGATGCTGCAAAGCGTCCGGTCATGGCGGAGATCGCCACCCGCCTGAGCGACCAAGTCGTCCTCACCAGCGACAACCCTCGCGACGAGGAGCCATCGGACATCCTCGCGCAAATGATGGCCGGAGTGCCAGTGACGGGACGCCGCAAAGTGATGACCGTCGAGAACCGCAAGGAAGCAATCGGGGTGGCATGCCGCCTCGCGCAACCGCAAGACATCATCCTCGTGGCCGGCAAGGGCCACGAGACTTACCAAGAGATCAAGGGCGTCAAGCATCCCTTCGACGACCGCCAAGTACTGTCTGAAACCTTTAATACCCTGGAAAGCTGATGCTGTACGCATTTCTCGAGTGGCTGAATGGAATGGTGGATGGAGGAATCCCGGGGTTTGGCGTGTTCAAATACCTGAGCTTCCGGTCTGCGCTTGCCATCATCACCTCCCTGGTGGTGGCGATCGTTTTCGGCAAGCGCATCATCATCTACCTGCGGGCGCGGCTCATCGGTGAGACCATCCGCAAGGACGGACCCGAAAGCCACAAGCTCAAGGCCGGAACCCCGACCATGGGCGGCATCATCATCTTCGCCGCAGTCATGGTGCCGACCTTGCTCTGGGCCAACCTGAGCAATGCCTATGTCCTCCTCATCTTGTTGGCCACCGCTTGGATGTTCGTGATCGGCTTCGCTGACGACTACATCAAGGTCTTCAAGAAGAACAAGGCTGGGCTGGCAGGTCGATTCAAGATCATGGGCCAAGTCGGTCTGGGACTGATCGTGGGTCTGACGATGGTCTTTCATAGCGACTTCAAGGGACCCCAAGGTCGCATCAACGAGAATGGCTCCCTTGTGGTGAACGATTACCTGGAGTCCAAGGGCTTCTTGAAGGGGGACCGCCTCCTGACCATCGACGGTGTGCGCTATGATACGGCTACTGCAACCGCAGGCCATGCCTACATGGTGGAACGCTCCGAGATGGAGGCTGGATTTGCCCGCACGGTCACCCACTCCATCACCGTCGCTGACGAGGAGGTATATGACGTATGGAGTGCCCTTCACGGCAAGCGCGAGAGCTCATTTGAGACCAAAACCAATGTCCCCTTCTTCAAAGGCTATGTTTTCAACTATGGGAAGCTGGCATTCTGGGAGAAGGAGGAAGGCGGCATGGCTGGAAAGCTGCTCTATGTCCTCATCTGCATCTTCATCGTCACTGCGGTCTCGAATGGTGTGAACCTTACGGACGGATTGGATGGGTTGGCAGCGGGAACGACGGCCGTCGCGGCGGTGGTACTGTTCATCTTCGCCTACGTTTCGGGCAACGTCATCTTCGCGGAGTACCTGAACATCAGTTACATCCCCAAGGCGGCCGAGCTCACCATCTTCTGTGGGGCACTGATAGGGGCCTGTGTGGGCTTCCTATGGTACAATACCTACCCGGCGCAAGTCTTCATGGGTGACACCGGAAGCTTGATGCTCGGCGGCGCGGTGGGCGTCCTGGCCATGATGGTCAAGAAAGAACTGCTCATCCCCATCTTCTGTGGTGTCTTCCTCGTGGAGTCCCTGTCCGTGATCGCGCAGGTGACCTACTTCAAATACACCAAAAAACGCTCCCCGGTCGGAGAAGGCAAGCGCATCTTCTTGATGGCGCCCCTCCATCACCACTTCGAGAAAAAAGGCTTGCACGAAACCAAGATCGTGGTTCGCTTCTGGATCGTGGCAATCATGCTGGCCATCATGGCATTTGTAACCCTGAAACTACGCTAAGGATACCATGAAAGTGACTGTACTCGGCGGCAAAGAAAGTGGTGTGGGCGCGGCTATCCTCGCTCAGCACCTCGGCTATGCCGTATGGGTATCGGAATTCGGCAGCATCCCCGACAAGTACAAGTCGGAGCTGTCGCAGTATGGTATTGCGTACGAAGAGGGGGGACATACCGAGGAGCGGGTATTGGATGCAGACCTCGTGGTGAAGAGCCCTGGCATTCCGGAAAAGGCGCCCATCATCAAGGCCATCCGTGCAAAAGGCATCGAGATCGCGAGCGAGATCGAGTTTGCTTCGCGGCACACGGACAGCGTCATCATCGCCATCACTGGCAGCAACGGCAAGACGACCACGACCCTGCTCACCCACCACGTGCTCGCCAAGGCTGGCTTGGATGCGGGTTGCGCAGGCAATGTCGGTGACAGCTTCGCCCGCATGGTGGCCCTCGATCCCAAGCCCTACTACGTCCTCGAAGTCAGCAGCTTTCAGCTCGATGACATCCGGTCATTCAGGCCCCACATTGCGGTGCTCACGAACATCACGCCGGACCACTTGGACCGGTACGATTACGAGTTGCGCAACTACGCCGATGCGAAATTCCGTGTCGCCGAAAATCAGACCCCGTCCGACCACTTCATCTGGTGCATGGACGACCCCATTACTGCGGAAATACTTCCTGAGAAATATATCAAGGCACAAGTTCACGGATTCAGCTACGACAAGCTGCCCGGTTCTGTCGCCTGGGTGGAACACAATGAAATAAGGCTCGCGATGAACCTCGATCACTCAGCTTACTCTATTGACGCCATGACCCTCCAAGGGCGTCACAACATGTACAACACCATGGCGGCGGCTGTGGTGGGTTCCATCCTGGAACTGCGGAAGGACAAGATCCGCGATGCCTTTGCCGACTTCCGCAATGCGGAGCACCGCCTGGAAAAGGTCGCGGTGGTTCGTGGCGTAGAATTCATCAACGACTCCAAAGCCACCAACGTGAACTCCACCTGGTATGCTCTGGAATGCGTAGAGCGCCCGGTGATCTGGATCGCGGGTGGCGTGGACAAGGGCAATGATTATGCCCCCCTCGTCCCCCTCGTGGAGAAGAAGGTCAAGTGCATCATCGCCTTGGGCAAGGACGTGCTCAAGATCCACAAAGCCTTCAGCCACAAGGTGGACATGATCGTGAACACGAGCAGCATGGAGGAATGCGTGAAAATGGCCTATCACCTGAGCAACAAAGGGGACACCGTCCTCCTGAGCCCAGCCTGCGCCAGCTTCGACCTCTTCGAGGACTACCAAGACCGCGGAAGGCAGTTCAAAAACGCCGTGCGGGAACTTTGATCGCCAAAAAGCACATTGAAGGAAAAGACCACATGAATTCAGAAAGCAGATAGCAGGTAGGAGATAGCAGTTCGAGTGCAAGAACTGCTACCTGCCATCTGCTACCTGCTAACTCAAAAGATATGATCGATTACATCCTCCATAGACTCAAGGGCGACCGCTGGATTTGGGCGGTAGTGTTCCTCATCATGATGATGAGCCTGCTCGCCGTCTATACGGGGGCTGGTTCACCGAGCCATGCCGACACGAGCAGCACCACGTTCGTGTTGCTCAAGCATGCCCTCATGCTCACGGTCGGCTTTGGCATCATGTTCTTTGTCAGCAAGTTTGACTACAGGATCTTCGCACGCATCAGCAATTACCTTCTCTACCTGTCGATCCCCGTCCTCGTTTATGTTTTGGTCGCTGGAAGGGACGTGAATGGTGCGTCGCGCTGGATCTATGTCATGGGATTCAGCTTCCAACCCAGTGACTTTGGGAAGGTTGCGCTCCTGATTCACCTGGCCAAAATGCTCACGCAGAAGCAGGAGGTCATCAAGGATTTCAAGGAAGGCTTCCTCCCGACCATCACTTGGGTGGTGGTGATCTGCGGACTGATCGCCCCTGCGAACCTGAGCACGGCCATGTTGCTGTTCGCGACGAGCGTGATCCTGCTCTTCATCGCGGGTGTGCACCTGAAGTACATCGGCTCGCTGTTTGCGATCGGTCTGCTGTGTGGGTTTGTGCTGTTCCAAGTTGCCAAACGCGCGCAGACCTGGGAAAACCGCATCGAGGCCTACACCGAAAGCTGGACCAATCCCGATTACGATCCCGGCTATCAGGTCACCCAGTCTTATGGGGCGATCGCAACGGGAGGATTCTTCGGCAAGGGTCCCGGCAAAAGCACGCAGCGCAACTACGTCCCGAACTCCACCAGTGACATGATCTACTCGATCATCCTGGAGGAATGGGGCTTCATCGGAGGCATCCTCGTGATGGGACTCTACCTGCTGTTGCTCTTTCGAACGGTCGCCATCGTCACGGTGAGCAAAACCTTTGGGGCATTGTTGGCGGCGGGATTGAGCTTCCTCCTGGTGATACAGGCCATGGCGAACATGGCGGTAGCAGTGGGAGTGATGCCTGTGACGGGACAGCCCTTGCCCATGCTCAGCATGGGCGGGACCTCGATTCTGTTCACTTCCATCTCGCTTGGAGTCATCCTGAGCGTGAGCGCAACGGCAGTCGAGGAGCGCAAGTCATCGAAACCGAAAGGAGGGTTCGCAACGGCATGAGCAGGCGCGTCATCATCACTGGCGGAGGCACGGGAGGTCACATCTTCCCGGCTATCTCCATTGCCAGCGAACTCAAGCGGATCGATCCCGCCATCGAGATCCTCTTCGTGGGGGCCGAGGGCGGCATGGAAATGCGCGTCGTGCCGCAATACGGCTTCAAGATCGAAGGGGTGAAGATCAGCGGCATCATGCGCAGCCTCACCCCCAAGAACATCTTGAAAAACCTGGTGCTGCCCTTCAAGCTGCTCGGCAGCTTGCTGAAATCCGGCCGCATCATCCGGGAATTCCGCCCGCAGGTGGTGGTCGGCGTGGTGGCTACGCGCAAGCGGCCCTGTGGGCAGGGCAGCAGCCAAGCGCGGCATCCCGGTGGTGCTCTGTGAGCAAAATGCCTACCCCGGCATCACCAACAAGCTCCTCGCGGGCAAGGCGGCGCGCATCCTCCTCGGCAACGAGGCCGCGCAGCAGTACTTTGACAAGGCCAAAAGCAAGGTCACGGGCAATCCTGTCCGCGATGTCCTCCGCTCCGGCGACCGCAACAAGGGCCTCGCAGCTCTGAACCTCGATGGCAGCCGCCCGGTCGTGCTTTCCCTCGGGGGCAGCCTCGGCGCGGGCACCCTCAACGCAGCCTGGGAAGCTGGATGGAAGCAACTCGCCGACCAGGGCATCCAACTCGTGTGGCAATGCGGTAAGCGTTTCCACGAGGACCTCAAGGCGCGGGTCCCCGAGCATCCCAACCTCCGCCTGCTCCCCTTCATCGAGGACATGGCGAGCGCGTATGCGGCAGCGGACCTGATCGTGACCCGTGCGGGAGGCAGCACCATTTCGGAGCTGATCCTCCTGAACAAGCCCGCGATCCTCATCCCTTCGCCCAACGTGGCCGAGGACCATCAGACCAAGAACGCGCGCAGCCTCACGGACCGTGGCGCAGCGCTGCTGGTGAAGGATGTGGAAGCGGCAACTGAACTGCCCAAGGTCGTCCTGGACACCTTGCAGCACCCTGAAAAATTGAAGGCGCTCCAAGCAGGCATCGCTGCCGTCGAAAAGCACGACAGCGCCAACGAGATCGCCACTGAGATATTGAGTTTGATCAAGGAAAATGGTCATGGCTGAGCGAATGGAACTCGACAAAGTGCAAACGGTCCACATGCTGGGGATCGGAGGCATTGGCATGAGTGCCCTCGCACGCTTCCTGCACAAGCGCGGCAAGGTGGTGACCGGGTACGACAAGACCCGCACACCGCTCACGCAGGCGCTTGAGGAGGAAGGCATGGAGGTTTATTATGAGGCCCGCCCAGAAATGGTGGACCGCGCAGACCTCGTGGTCTATACCCCCGCCGTGCCCAAAAATTTCCCTGAGTTTGCGCGTGTCGCCGAGCTGGACAAGCCCATGATGAAGCGGGCGCAACTCCTCGGCATGATCTCGCGGGCGTACAAGACCATCGCCGTCGCAGGCACCCACGGCAAGACCAGCACCACGGGCCTCATCGCCCACCTGCTGCGCACTTGCGGCATCGATTGCACGGCCTTCATTGGCGGCATCACCAACAACTACGGCACCAACTTCCTAGAAGGCGCTGGAGACTGGGTGGTGGTTGAAGCCGACGAATTTGACCGTTCTTTCCTGCACCTGAGCCCGGACATCGCGGTGATCACCAGCATGGATGCCGATCACCTCGACATCTATGGCGAAGAGGCCGCTGTTCAGGAGAGCTTCCGGGCATTTGCGAATTGCCTGAAGCCGGGTGGGACCCTGTTCCTGCACCATGCGCTTTCCGTGGATGAACTCGAAGGCGACCGCAAGCTCTTCACCTATGGCGTGGAGATCGGCAGGTTGCGGTCCGTGGAATTGCAGCACAGGGGATTGGTGGTCTCATTTGACTACCAAAGCTCGATCGCCAAGTTTGATCGCCTGCGCCTGAACCTGCCCGGCACCTACAATGTCGAGAACGCCACAGCGGCAATCTCGGTTGCAGTGGCACTGGGATGCAGCGCGGAAGGCATCCGCAAGGGCTTGGAGTCCTTCACGGGCATCAAGCGCCGCTTCGACATCCGTTACCGGACGGACGAGGTGGTTTACATCGACGATTACGCCCATCATCCGACTGAGATCCAGGCGGTGTTGAGCGCAGTGCGGGACATGCTCCCGAGACATAAAGTGGTGGCGGCATTCCAACCCCACCTGTTCAGCCGGACACGCGACTTCCACGAGGGATTCGCAGCAGCGCTCTCCAAGGCGGACGCGGTGGTATTGCTGGACATCTACCCGGCGCGGGAGGAACCCATCCCTGGCGTAAGCAGCCAAATGGTTTTCGATCGCATCACGCTGGCAGACAAGACCCTCACGAATCTGGAGGGACTCCTGCCCGCAATCGCACGTCATCAAGGGCGACCTGTGGTGGTCCTCACCATCGGCGCGGGTGACATCGACACGCAAGTGGAGGCTGTACGTCAATTGGTTAGTCGCTGGTAAAATGAAGAAGCGGATCAAACTCCAAGTCTTGCTTTACACCGCACTTACGGTCTTCTCCTGGATGATCGTGGGATTGGGTGCTGCACGGCAGAAGCGTGACCTCGTGGCCGAGCTCAAACCGCGCATTCTGAACGAGGAAAACAACCATTTCCTTGGGATGGATGACGTGAAGGAGATTGTGCGTGACATCCAAGAGCGGCCGATCGAAGAGTGCAAGGTAGGGGAGGTGAAGACGGATGCCATCGAAGGAAAGTTGCGCGAGAACCCTTACGTGAAAAACGCGGAGGCATACACCGAAATCGGCGGAACGGTGGTGGTGGAGCTGGAATTGCGCAAGCCCCTCGCCCGTGTGATGTACGATGATGGCAGCGGATTTTACCTGGACCGTGAATACCGCAAGGTGGACCTGAGCCACAATTTCAGCGCCAACATCCTGCTCGTTCGTGGCATGGAAAGGGAGGCATTGGAACCGCGGGATACCGTCAAGAGTGCGCAATTGCTCGCCTTGGAGGAGTTCTTGAAGTATGTGGATCAGAGCGAGTTCCTGCGTTCGCAGATTTCCGAGGTGGTCGTTCGTGACAATGGCGACCTCGTCATCTACCCCGAAGTCGGTGATGTCCTCATCGAATTCGGCCCTCCCACGGAGGTGGCCAAGAAGTTCTCCAACATGGAGCTCTTCTACCAACGCGTTCTCAACCGAGTCGGCTGGCGCAAATACCGCAGCATCAGCCTGAAGTACAAGGATCAAGTAGTCGCGAAAAGAAAATAGAAGGTACTATTAAATGAAGGGCAATATGAACACAGAAAGAATTGTAGTGGGCTTGGACATTGGGACGACGAAGGTTTGTGCCATTGTGGGCAAGCGCAATGAGTTTGGAAAGATCAATATCCTCGGCTTCGGCAAGGCGGAGTCGGATGGTGTGAGCCGTGGCGTGGTGGTAAACATCGACAAGACGGTGGAGGCCATTCGCAAGGCGATCATGGAGGCCGAGAAGCAAAGCGGCGTGGACATCAATGTGGTTTATGTGGGCATCGCGGGCGAGCACATCCGCTCCATGCAACACAAGGGCATCATCACCCTGAACGATCCCGACATGGAGATCAGCGCAGGTGACGTGAAGCGCCTCCACGACGAGATGTTCAGGATCGCCACCCCTCCCGGAATGGAAATCCTGCACGTATTGCCGCAGGAATACACCGTGGACAACCAAGTGGGTATCAAGGATCCGGTCGGCATGAGCGGCGTGCGCCTCGAAGGCAATTTCCACGTCGTCACCGGGCAGACCACTGCTGCGAACAACATTTACAAATGCGTGCGCAAGGCCGGACTCGAAGCCCGCGAACTTGTGCTCGAACCCCTCGCATCGAGCGCTGCCGTCCTCACGGACGAGGAGCGTGAAGCGGGTGTCTGCCTCGTGGACATCGGCGGCGGCACGACCGACCTCGCCATCTTCGAGGACAACATCATCCGCCATACAGCCGTGATCCCCTTCGGTGGCAACATCGTGACCGAGGACATCAAGCAAGGCTGCTCTGTGATGCGCCGTCAGGCCGAATTGCTGAAGCTCCGTTTTGGCAGCGCCCTCGCGACCGAGATCAAGGACGACGAAATCATCACCATTACAGGTCTCCAAGGACGTCCGCCCAAGGAAATCCGCCGCCGCACCCTCAGCAACATCATCCAAAGCCGGATGGAGGAGATTGTGGAATTTGTGGCAGCGGAAATCAAGCACAGCGGCTACGAGAAGAAGCTCGTGGGCGGCATCGTGGTCACCGGTGGTGGCGCCATGCTCGCTCACACCAAGCAGCTCATCGAATTCGTCACTGGCATTGACACCCGTATCGGCATGCCGGGTGAGCACCTCGCAAGTGGTCTCGTGGATGAGGTGAACAGCCCCATGTACGCCACGAGCGCAGGTCTTGTGATCCACGGCCTCATCGCAGGTGAGACCCAAGGCCGCGAAGCCAAAGCCGCCGAACCCGCTGTCGAGGCACGTCCAACCAAGAAGGACAAGGAAAAAGAGAAGGACAAGGACAAGACAGCCCGCCTCGTCACAGAGCGCAGCAACCTCAACATCATCGGCCGCGTGAAAGAATGGTTCGAAA
>JAXLVK010000071.1:0-32932 GCA_046329055.1 Bacteroidia bacterium | reverse complement strand
CGGCCATGCGGCGTTCGCGGACATTGAGGTCCCGCTGCAGGGAGTCCATCTGATCGATTAGTGCACGGAGTTTCTCGGTGCTCTGATTCTTGAGTTTTTGGTAATTGTTGCTGAGGTTCTCCTTGCTTTCCTTGAGGTCCTTGAAGTCTTCGCGGAGCTTGCGGTTGCTGTTTTGGAGGCGGGTGGTATCTGCCGAAAGGCGATTCCGGGCATCCTCGCACTCATTGAGCTTGAGCTGCAATTCGGCCAAATCGCCCTTCAATGTATTGATGGACTTGTTGCGGGCATCGGCCATGTCCTGCATTTTGTTCTTGAGGGCCTCCATCTCCCCATACTTCTTCTTGGAGACGCAGGCGGTGGCTGCCAGGCTCATGGCCAACAGCACGAGAATCAATTTATGGAAACGCATACGCATCTAAATGCATTGTTCTTTTCGCCAACAAAATTAGGGGCGGACGCGCAGGGATTTGGCGGGCGGTTGTTCACAATGTGCATGTCATGGGAGCGCGGGTGTATAGAAAATGCACCAAAGCAAAAGGGCCGACCATGCAGCCGACCCTTTTTATGCTTTTCAACCAATCCCGATCAATTGCCTACGCTGGCAGAGGGCTTGGAGATGAAGTCTTCGACTTGGTCGAGGTTGTACTTGGGCTTTTGGCCTTCGCAGACGATCTCAGTCTTGAACTCGACGTACATGTAGCGGTTCGCAGCGCTGCGAGCGGGGTTGAATTTCAGATCCTTGATCACACCGGGGACGAGCTCGGCGATTTTGGGATCATTGACTTTCATCACGCGGCTGTTGATCACGCGACCGGAGTTGGGATCGACCTCAAGTTCCACGAGGGACTGGGCAAGGCCGCAGAAGCCACTGTTGCGAAGGGCCACACGCATGTTCACCTTGAAAGTGTTCTCGTCGGAGTATTTCACGTCGGACACACCCTTGATGTCGATGTCGGCATGGGTCTCTTGGTGAGAGGCGTCAGGCTTGGCATCGCCACGGGAGACATATTTGTAGTCTTCCTGGGGTGGAATTTTCACAGGGCCGCCGGGCTTCTTGGCAGTAGCGGTCGGAGTGGTTCTGACTGGCTCGGTTTTCACGGGCTCGGTCTTGGCAACCACGGGCTGGGTCTTGACAGGCTCAGATTTCACAGGTTCCGTCTTGGCAACCACTGGCTCGGTCTTCACAGGCTCAGTCTTGACCGGCTGGGTCTTGACGGGCTCAGTCTTCACAGGCTCGTCATCGGAGAGGAAGGACTCCTCGGGCTCGGTTTTGACAGGCTCGGTCTTAGCAACCACCGGCTCCGTCTTGACGGGCTCGGTCTTCACAGGTTCTGTTTTGACGGGTTCCGTCTTGACAGGCTCGGTTTTCACAGGCTGAGTCGTGGCCATGCCACCTGCGCCGCTGATCGGCTTGTAGGTGTTTTCGCCGGGACCGCCGGAGCAAGGCAGGATGGGCTTCACTTCGAAGTAGATGGTCTTGGAACCAACGACTCCAGTGGCATCCCACTTCACGTTTTGCACGAGGTCGGTGATCGACTTCTTGTAGCACTCGTTTTTGCCGGTGAGCGTCTTGGCGGAAGTAACGGTTCCGGTTTGGTCAAACTTCACTTCGAGGTAGATGGCATCGTTGCCGCAGCAGGATGTCTTCTCCTTCAGTTCGCTATAGATGTAACCGTGAACAGTGTGCTTCTCGTCGTCAAAGATGAAAGTCTTGGGATTCGCACGGGCATTGGAAATGTCCACCTGTGCGAAAACCGTCTGAATAAGCCCCAATGAAAGAAATGCTAGAATCGAGAGTTTCCTCATGTCCGGAAAGATTAATCCGTATTCTTTGATTTTAACCTAGCTACAAAAATAGGAGAAAAGATTGCATTATGAAATGGATTGGCAAAGTTTTCCACCGTGTGGATCAGTCCAAACGCCCTGATTTTTGTCGGAAAACCGTCCTTTTTCTCAGGCGGTGACGGCAGGTTCCGTGAAGCGGTCAGCAATGGTATCCAGCGTGTCGAGGATCTCCGTCAAGTTGTCGCTGCCCACGAGCTTCAAGCGGAACGGCTTGAAGTGGTCCATGCCCTTGAAATAGTTCGTGTAATGCCTCCGCATCTCCATGATCCCGAGGCGCTCTCCCTTCCAATCCACGCTGGTGAGCAGGTGCTTGCGGCAGACATCCACGCGCTCGCGCAGGGTCGGCAGGGGCAGGTGCTCGCCCGTGGCCATGAAGTGCTTGATCTCCCGGAAAATCCAAGGATGCCCGATCGCCGCCCGCCCGATCATGATGCCGTCCACACCGAAATTTTCCTTGTTGAAGACGGCCTTTTCGGGCGAATCCACGTCTCCATTCCCAAAAATCGGGATCTCGATGTCAGGATGGTCCGTCACCTTTTTCAGCCATGACCAGTCGCTCTCACCCTTGTACATCTGCGCGCGGGTGCGTGCATGGATGCTCAGCGCCTTGATGCCCGCATCCTGCAAGCGCAAGGCGACCTCCACGATGCGGATGCTGCTCTCGTCCCAACCCAGCCGGGTTTTGACGGTCACGGGGAGGTGCGTGCTCTGCACGATCTCCCGGGTCATGGACACCATCTTGTCCACGTCCTGGAGGATCGCCGCGCCCGCCCCCTTGCAGACCACCTTCTTCACCGGGCAGCCATAGTTGATGTCAAGGAATTCCGGGTTGGCGCGCTCCACGTACTTGGTCGCGAGACGCATGGGTTCGATCTCTCCTCCGAAGATCTGAATGCCCACAGGGCGCTCCACGTCGTAGATGTCCAGCTTCTGCAAGCTCTTGTCGGCGTCCCGGATCAGTCCCTCCACGGAAATGAACTCAGTATAGACCAAGTCCGCCCCCAATTCCTTGCAAATCATGCGGAAAGGCGGGTCGCTCACGTCCTCCATAGGTGCGAGGAGCAAGGGAAACTCTGCGATGTCGATGCCGGCGATGTTGACCATATCACTGCGGATTGCTTGTGCGGTTGCGCTGCAAAAATAAGGAAATTGCGCCTTGTGCGAACTTGCTATCTTTGAGGCCGATTCCGTGCATGCTGCACGGACCCGGGAATCCACGAATGAGTAATCTTCTCAAGCGCTTTCTCACTGGCATCATCGCGGGCAGCGTGGTCATCACGGCCATTGTCCTCAGTCAGTGGGGCGCCATGTTCTTCTGTGCGCTGGTCTCCGTGCTGGGCCTCCACGAATTCTACCGCATCACGGGCATCAAGTCCACCATCGCGAAGTGGTTCCTCTTGGCCATGTCGCTTGTGGTGTGGTATTACTGGTCTTGGGAGGTCTTTGCGCCGCACAGGGACCCGGCTTTTCCGCATCCGTCATTTTTCCGGCTCAATCTGCATGGCTACATCGGGGCGATCTCTGCATTTGCGGCGGTGATCCTGCTGTTTGAGAAAAAGGTGACACACCCCGCCCAGGAAATGGGCCTCATGGGCTTCGGTTATATATATGTAGTGGTGCCCATGACCCTGCTGTTCCAGCTGACCGTGCTCACGCGGAGCTACGTGGTCATCGTTGCTGACAACTACCAATTCCAGACCATCCTCGGAACCCTCATGCTGACATGGTGCCTGGATACGTTCGCCTACTTTTCGGGCAGGTTCCTGGGCAAGCACAAACTCTGGGAGCGCATCAGCCCCAAGAAGACTTGGGAGGGCGCGATCGGGGGTGCTGCCTTCTGCATGGGCCTCGCTTGCCTGTTCGAGTATTGGATCTGGCCCATGAATTTCAGTTGGATTGTCGTGGGGGCGATTGTTTCCACCTTTGGTCAACTGGGGGATTTGGTGGAATCGATGTACAAACGTGGCCTGCAAATCAAGGATAGCGGTGGAATCTTGCCGGGTCACGGAGGAATTTTGGACCGATTTGATGGGTTGCTGATCGCGACTCCGGTGATCTACCTTTACATTCAGTGGCACAATTGGTCCTGACCCCTTGCAATACCCCTGTATTTTGGGGAATATTGCCGCCGCATTCGGGTGAACACCAGCCTTCCCCGGCTTGTCTATAATTTTTTGGCTGCGTTAGGGTTAGTTTCTAATTTCGTCCCAGAAAATTGGATTTGATTATGTCATCAGTAAACACAGTTTCTGCACCAGTCAAAGTCTCCCCCTACGAGTCGCTGCTCAAGCGCCTGAATGAGGCTGCCGACATCCTGAAGCTCGAAGACCGCTTCCGCGCCGTCCTCTCCGTTCCTGAGAAAATCGTCGAAGTGAACATGCCGGTCAAGCTGGACAACGGCAAGACCGAAGTCTTCAATGGCTACCGCGTGGTGAACTCCACCGTCCTCGGCCCCAGCAAAGGTGGCATCCGTTACTCTGAGCACGTGGACAAGGACGAGGTGATGGCACTGGCAGGCTGGATGACGCTGAAGTGCAGCATCGCTGGTCTCCCCTACGGTGGCGCCAAGGGTGGCATCACCATCGACCCGAAGAAATACAGCGAAGGCGAACTCGAGCGCCTCACCCGCGCCTACACCCGCCGCCTGAAGGAAATCTTCGGCGTGGACAGCGACGTTCCCGCTCCCGACATGAACACTGGCGGCCGTGAAATGGCATGGATCGCTGACGAATACAGCCGCTTCTACGGCAATCAGCCCGGCGTGATCACCGGCAAGCCCATCGAACTCGGTGGCTCCCTCGGTCGCGCTGCTGCTACTGGCCGTGGCGTGATGACCACCGCCATGTGCGCCATGAAGGAACTCGGCTGGGATCCCAAGACCAAGACCGCTGCCGTCCAAGGCTTCGGCAACGTGGGCAGCTACGGTGCTGTCCTCCTCGCCGAAAAAGGCGTCAAAATTCTCGCCATCAGCGACATCTCCGGCGGCTACTACAATGCCAATGGCCTCGACGTCCACGATGCGTTCAAGTATGTCACCGAGAAGAAGAGCCTCGAAGGCTGGACGGGTGGCAGCAAAATCAGCAACTCCGAACTTCTGGAACTGGATGTGGACCTGCTCGCTCCTTGCGCCATGGAAAACGTCATCACCAAAGAAAATGCCGGCAACATCAAGGCCAAGTTGATGGTCGAAGGTGCGAACGGCCCCGTGGCTGCTGACGCTGACGCCATCCTCGACAGCAAGGGCATCCTGATCGTTCCGGACATCCTCGCCAATGCTGGTGGTGTGACCGTCTCCTACCTGGAGTGGGTCCAAAACCGCGCTGGTCACTACTGGACCGAGGACGAAGTGAACGCCAAGGCTGACCCGATGCTGGAGCGCGCATTTGCTCAAGTGCTCGGTGCTTCCAAAGAGTACAAGTGCTCCATGCGCCTCGCAGCTTACGTGGTGGGTCTGCGCCGCGTGGCTGGTGCCATCAAGCTCAAGGGCAACTATTGATCAGAATTCGGAGAATTTTCCGAATTACAGAATTGGGGGCGCTTTCCTGGTCGGAAAGCGCCTTCGATCATTTCTGGGATCAGAGTTCCCCGAATTATCGGAACTACAGATTCAGGGGCGCAACTTCGATGCGGCATGAATTCTGTCAATTCTGAGATTTCCGTATATTCTGCTTTTATCTTTGTGCTTATGAAGACACGTCAATTCACCCAACTGCTTGCCGCCAGCGTCATGGCGGTCACTCTGGGCTTTGGCACAGCCAATGCGCAGGATTGCGAGGCTTATTTCCCGATGAAGAATGGTGCCTCCTTTGAACTCACCCACTACAATGAGAAAGGGAAACTCGAGAACTCGACTGCCACGACGATTGTGGATGAGTCTGGAAATGCCTCTGCCGCCATTGTGAAGGTGCATGCTGTCACCAGGGATGCCAAGGGCAAGGACCTCGCGTCCACGGACTACACTGTTGCCTGCAACAATGGCGAGTTCCACATGGATATGCGCGCCATGTCCATGGGTCAGCAGCAACAATCCATGCAAGGCGTCGAAGGCGTGACCATGGAAATCGATGCGACTGACATGGTGTTCCCGACGGGTCTCGCTGTCGGATCAACCCTGCCGGACGCCAGCATGACCATGAAAGCGACCATGAACGGCATGACCATCATGAACAACACCACCAAGGTCACCAACCGCAAGGTCACTGCCAAGGAAAGCAAGACCACTCCGGCTGGAACATTTGACTGCGTGGTCATCGAGGAGGACACCGAAATGCACGGCGCGATGGGCATGAACATGGCGAGCCACAGCAAGGCTTGGTACAGCCTGGGCGTGGGCATGGTCCGCCAAGAATATTACAAGAATGGAAAGCTCGGGGGCTACTCCGAACTGACGAAAATCTCCGGGAATTGATTTTCTGATGAGATGGATTGCGAAGCCCGGGGCAGAGGTTCCGGGCTTTGCATTTCCTACGGCTTGAAGCGCTGATCCTCCACGAATGCTTCATCCCCCAAGGCGAGCAAGAATGCGATCAGGTCGTTTTTTTCCTGTTCGGGGAGCTTGAGAGGCCGGATGTAGCTGCTTTTGCTCGGATGGGATTTGCCACCGCTGTTGTAGTGGTCGATGACTTGCCGCAGGCTGTTCATGCTCCCGTCGTGCATATAGGGCGCCGTATAGGCGAGGTTGCGGAGGCTCGGCACCTTGAAGCGGGCGAGGTCGGTGGAATCATGGGTGAACCGCATCCGCCCGATGTCCGTGTATTCCTCGTAGAGGCCATTGTTTTCAAATGCGTACTCCGTGAAGTTGAAGCCGCCGTGGCAGCGGAAGCAGTCGGTCTTTTCGCTGAAAAACAGCTCCATGCCTCGGATTTGGGCGGCATTCATGGCCTCCCGGCACCCGCAGTTGGTGTATTGGTCGTAGGGACTGTTGCCGCTAATGAGGCTCCGCTCGAAGGTTGAGATGGCACGGGTGATCACGAATGGATCGGGGACGCGGCCATACGCCTCTCGGCTCATGCGCACGTATTCGCTGTCCGCCTGCAACTGATAGGAGATGTCCACGATGTTGTGGGCGAACTCGTTCGTTTCCTGAATCGGGACGAGGATCTGCATCTCCAAAGTAGGGACGCTGCCCTCGCGGAGGTAGTAGGGCTGGTACGCGACATTGGCGAGGGAGGGGGCATTGCGCTTGCCGGGCCGGTCGAAGACGCCGGGACTCGTGGGCAGGCTATCCGCCATGGCGTGGGTGGTCTTGTGGCAGCTCGCGCAGCTCAGCGTTCCGTCAATGGACAGCACCGGGTCGTAGAACAGCCTTTTGCCGAGCCGCCATCGGGCTTCAGTGAAGGCATTGTCTGCCGGAAATGGCACATCTGGAAATCCGGGCGGCACCTGCATGAGTGCATCGGAAGTGGGCGGGCCACAAGGTTGCTCCAAGGGGCGGCAGGCTGACAGCAGCAGCACGAGCAGCAAAAGGATAACTCCCGCGCGACCGCTTGGCCGTTTCGATTTCAAGGCTCCCGCCACGCTGTGGCAGGCGCGGATCATTGGGGGAAAGGCGAGCCGTAGGCGGGATTCGTCGCGAGGGACTCGTCCGTGAGTGTATGGAGGAAGGCCACGAGGTCGGCCTTTTCTTGCTGCGTGAGCATGAGCCCGGTGCCGATGGTGTTGCGGAGGGTCACGTGCAAGGTCGGGCTGTCATGGATATCGGAATTGTAGTGGTCCACGACCTCTTCCAGGGTATGGAACCTGCCATCGTGCATGTAGGGCGCCGTCAGGGCAATGTTGCGCAGGGTCGGCACCTTGAAGGTTGCGCGGTCATTGGCGGAGCCGGTCACGACTTCGCGGCCCAGGTCGGTGAAGTCGGCCTCATCGTCCAAACCATTGTTGATGTAGAGGTCGTTCTCAAAATTTTTGCCGCTGTGACAATGCTGGCAATCCGCACCGGAAGTCTCCGGGAAAAAGGGATTGTATTCGCCGAAAAACAAGTCCCTGCCCCGCCGCTCAGGCGCGGTCAAGTCGGCCTCTCCCCGGAGGAAGCGGTCGTACTTGCTGTCGTAGGACACGATGCTGAACATGAATTGCTCCAATGCCAGGGCAATCCGGCCGGAGGTGACCCGGTCATTGCCAAAGGCGCGGACGAACTGATCCTTGTAGATTTGGATTGCTTGAAGCCGCACCTCCAAACCGGGCAGGTCTTGGTCCATTTCGAGGTGATCCTGAATGGGCTTGAGTGCCTGGTCACGCAGATAGGGCGCGCGCCCGTCCCAAAAGAAGCCATTGGCGTTCCACACCAGGTTCACGGCCGACATCGCCTGCCGCTTTCCGGGGAGATTGTCCACGCCCAATGAGAACTGGCGGGGATCGGAAAACGCATTGGATTGCAGGTGGCAACTGCCGCAGGCGATGGTGCCGTTCCGGGACATGCGCTTGTCGTAGAAAAGCATCCTACCCAGCTTCACCTTTTCCACCGTGAGCACATTGTCGTTGGGAACGGGTGCTCCAGGCATGTCCCCGATTTCCAATACATAGGGAGTGGCGTCGTATTGCGGCAAGGTTCCCACAAGGACGTCATCCTGCTCCCCACATCCTGCCAGCCCCATCGCCAACGCAATGGTTGCCAAACCCAATCCCACTCGCGGTTTCATCGGCATTACCTTGTGATCACTACGGACTCCACGCCCAAATTCCGACCGCCATCACGCAAACTCACCCAGTAGCAACCGGGAACGGTCCAATCCATCTCGGTGCGCCCGGAGGCACTCGCGGACAAGGATTGAACTTCGCGACCCAATGCATCGATGAGGACAAAGCTGGCCTTGGAGCTGATTTTCGCATTTGTGTAAAGACTCAGGTGCCCGTTGCTAGGGTTCGGTGCAACTGTGAAATAGTCTGCATCCTCCATTTGGGAGGCAGCTCCTGTGAGGACACCATCTGTGAAGACGCGGTCCCGGAAATTCTCCAACAAGGTGACATCGATGCCCGTGCCGCCATGCGCGATGGGTCCGGTGGATACGTCAATGCCATGCAAGGCCTCGACATAGTCGGCGTCCAAGGTGATGATCATGTCGCCCGAGGCGGTATAGGGGCCCATGTTGATGGTCTGCTTGAAGTAATTCGGATCCTCCAAGGCGTGGATCTCATACGTTTGCGCCAAGTGAACGCCACTGTTACCCTCCATGGCCACGAAGCGATAGCCTGAGGACCAGCCCCAGTGCATCGACGGAGACTGCGGCGCCAGGGGATGGTTCACCGCATACTGGGACGGGTCGAGGTGGTTGTGGGCCGAATCCACACCGATTCCGAAGCTGACGCCCTCCAAGATGGTGAATGGGAGATTGCCAAGGAAGACGTTGGTGGATTGGCTGGCGTCCACCAGGATCCAGGTGTCCGGGATAAGCGTGGTCTGACCCCCATCGTGGATGACCGTGATCTCTCCCATGTAGTATTGCAGCCGCTGCACATTGAATCCGTTTCCGAGGTCATTGGTGGCTTGGGTGGCCAATTGGAAGGGAGCGCTTCCCAGCTGATGGTTGATCCGGAGATAGACATCGCGCTGTGCGAATCCCACTGTTCCCAATCCCAGCACGAGCAAAACCAATAGGTAAAGTTTCTTCATGAACGTTCCGATTGATAATCAAGCCTAAATATAAGGAGATGCCTGCCACATGAAGTGCTTATCGGGGACAAATCATTGATTTCAAGGCGGTAAAAAATGACCGAGGAGGACCATGAAGCCCTCCTCGGATTGATTTTCAACGGTATGCTGGCGATTACTTGGCGAACAGCATCTCCCGATACTTGGGCAGTGGCCAGAAATCGTCGGCGACGAGGTTTTCCATGGCGTCGGCGCTGAGGCGAATCTCAGCCATGAGCGGCACCACGTGGTCACCCAGGAAGATGGCATGTTCCCGGACACCACCTGCATGGTGCGCCTCGGACAACAATTCTCCCAGACGAGCGACATTGGCGTGGGCCTTGCCCATCTCCTCGCTGATGCCCCGGACGATGTGGAGCTGCGCGTCGTAGGCATGCGCCTCAAGGCCTGCGTCTTTCATGGAGCGGACATTGCGGAGCAGCTCGTTTTGGTAGGAGATGCCAGCGGGGATGACTTGGCTGCGGACCATTTCGATCTGCAGATGCGCCTCGATTTCGATCTTCTTGATGTATTGCTCGAGGCGAATCTCATGGCGGGCACGGAGTTCGTGGTTCTTGAAGATGCCGAGGCTGGCGAAGAGCTCGAGGCTTTGCTCAGTGACGTAGGCGTCGAGGGCGCGAGGGGTCTGCTTGATGTTGTTCAGACCGCGGCGAGCTGCCTCATCCTCCCATTCCTTGCTGTAGCCGTTGCCTTCGAAGCGGATGGCCTTGCTTTCCTTGATGTAGTCGCGGAGGACTTCTAGGATGGCGGCTTCCTTCTTCTTGCCACGGACGACCTTGCGATCGACGGTCTTCTTGAACTCGATGAGCTGATGGGCCACGATGGCGTTCAGCACGATCATGGGGCCTGCACTGTTGGCGCTGGAGCCGACGGCGCGGAACTCGAACTTGTTGCCGGTGAAGGCAAAGGGCGAGGTCCGGTTGCGGTCGGTGTTGTCGAGCAGGATTTCTGGAATCTTGGGGATACCGAGCTTGACGTAGTTCTTGGAGGCGTCGGCACTTTTCTTGCGGCTAGGCTTCTCGATTTCGTCGAGCACCTTCCCGAGCTGGGTACCCACGAAGGCGGAGATGATCGCGGGCGGAGCCTCATTCGCACCGAGGCGGTGATCGTTTGCTGCGCTAGCAATCACGGCACGCATCAGGTCCGCATTCACATGCAGGGCCTTGAGGGTGACGATGAAGAATGTGAGGAACTGCAGGTTGTCCTTGGGTGCGTTGCCGGGGCTGAGCAGGTTCTTGCCAGCGTCGGTGGCGATGCTCCAGTTGTTGTGCTTGCCGCTGCCGTTGATGAAGGCGAAGGGCTTCTCGTGGAGCAGGCTATGGAAATTGTGCTTCCGGGCCACGCGGGCCAGGATGTCCATGAGCAACAGGTTGTGGTCGATGGCCACGTTCAGCTCCTCGAACATCGGCGCGCACTCGAACTGGCTGGGTGCGACCTCATTGTGGCGGGTGGTGAGCGGAATGCCGACCTTGAAGGCCTCGATTTCGAACTCCTTCATGCAGGCATAGACGCGCTCAGGGATGGAGCCGAAGTAGTGGTCCTCGAGTTGCTGGCCACGGGCGGGGGGAGCACCGATCACGGCACGGCCACACATGGTCAGGTCGGGGCGCAGCTCGGACCAAGCCCGGTCGATGAGGAAATATTCCTGCTCGATGCCCAGGGTCGGGGTGACGCGCTTGACGCTGCGGTCGAAGTAGTGGCAAACCTCCACAGCAGCCTTGCTCAGGACCTCGATGGTCTTGAGGAGGGGCGCCTTGTAGTCCAGCGCCTCGCCCGTGTAGGAGACGAAGATGGTCGGGATGCAGAGGGTCTTGCCGTAGGGGGTTTCGAAGATGAATGCGGGGGAGCTGGGGTCCCAAGCTGTGTAGCCGCGCGCCTCGAAGGTGTTGCGGATACCGCCGCTGGGCAGTGAGCTGGCGTCGGGCTCTTGCTGCACCAGGTTGTCCCCAGAAAATGCCTCGACTGCCTTGCCACCTTCGAGCTTCATGAAGGCGTCATGCTTCTCAGCGGTGAGGCCGGTGAGCGGCTGGAACCAGTGGGTGTAGTGGGTGGCACCCTTCTCGATCGCCCAGGACTTCATGCCATTGGCAACACTCTCGGCGATATCGCGGCCCACAGTCGTTCCATGGTCGATCGCGGATTGCAAAGCCTTGACGACATCCTTGGTGAGGTACTGCTTCATCACTTCTTGGGTGAAGACATTCTCGCCAAACATCTCGGAAAGTCGGTTCGGGTGGCTCACAGGAGCGACCGGAGGCCGATTTTGAATCATTTCAAGGGCTTTTTTTCTAAGATTCGCCATTTTCAAGGGGGTAAAATGAAAATTATGGCCGCAAAAATAAGGTCATTTTTGAAAAATTGGTTCCAGAATTTGCAAAAATTATTCGACTGGATAGAAATGAAAGTTCTTACTAGGAAATGGGTTCAAACGTTTTCCTACTGCACCACAAATTGGCATCAAGATAAATGGATTGACCATCCCATTTCTAATGCATTTTTCAAAATGACTACTTCATTTTGTTCAATGTGTCCAAGGCTACCCCAGTATTTTGGCTTACATGGGGCAAAATCGGGACTGAATTCCATAAAATTCAAAAAACTTGACTCCATTTCTCCAGAATTGGAGAGACTACCCCCGCCTTATTGGCATCAAACCCTCGTTTTTCACCAACGTTTGTTCCGAACACCCTCCAATCACCCCGGTCAATTTTTCGTTGCCGATTTTCCATTTAGCCGTCAAATCCAACCATTCAGCGGCTGATTGGTGGCTCGGGACGGTCCCGCGGCTAGATTCGAAAAAGATCATCAGGAGTTCTGTTCTCAATTGTTTCGGTTAGTCAACCCGTTCGGTTGCAGGACATTGTTTTGTGTTTTACCAAAAATTCAACAGTTACTATGAAGAAGAAGATTTCACTTTTTCTGCTTTTATCGCTTGCGCTTTTGTTTGGTTGCCAGAAAGAGGTTCTGACGGAAAACTCCGAACCGACACTTTCAGGCGACGTTTCCAGCCATGATTACAGCACCAATGGCTGGGACATGCATGTGGACATGGATGGTCACGGTGGCGCGGTCATCACCAGCGATGTCTCCTCGCGTCCCGCTGCATCAGGAGATGAATTTGTGATCCTCGGCCCCGGTGCCGAGCGCCTCGATGTCGAGGGCCCCTCTTTCCAACGCACCTCTGCCAATGGCGATGACATCGATTTCCAAGAAATCCTCATGCCAGCAGGCCAAACCTACTGGGCGGTTCCCTTCAACGGCCGCAGCCAACCGGTGAGGATCGACGGAGATGTCCAAGCCAGGCCTATCATCGGAATTTCAAGCTGCCTCTGCACCGGTTCTCCGAGCCCGGCCTGTTACCCCACTGGCGGATTGGGTTGTCAGACCTTCGTGTGCAACTGGTGCGGCAGGATCATCGTCATCATCAACCGCGCGTTGAATACCACCGTCTTCCAGGGCGATGCCGAGCCTGTCGTGGTCATCCAAGCCGATCGCCTCGTTCGCAATGGCGTAGCCTATCAATGAGACAGATTCCATGATCTGGTTTCCATGACAGGCCACTGGTGAGAGACAGCGGCCGCATCAGAGAAACCCCAAATCATTCCCGTCTTGCACCCTAGGGTTGAAGTTTGGGCGTGCCTTTGGTATGCCCAAACTGCTTTTATAGGATGAGGTCAATTGCCATTCAGGCCGCTGTGAAGTAGGAGCTGGTCCGCAAAGTCGATGATCTCCTCACGCATTTTCAGTTTCAGCCGCCATGACTCAGGAATCCCGTTCCAGCCGTAATAGGTGCCTGCGAGTTGTCCATAGATCGCAGCGGTCGTATCGGCATCGTCGCCCAGGTTTGCGGCCATGAGGCAGCCGTCCCTGAAATTGTCGCTTCGGTAAAATGCCCACAGTGCTGCCTCCATGCTCCGGACGACGTACCCAGTTCCGGCGATTTCTGGTGGATTCCGCTCCTTGAAGCTGCCTTGCGCCACCCTGTCCACGGCATCGTCGAGTTCGCCGAGTTCCCACATCTTGCCATAGGGCCTGAAGCTTGCCGAAAGCAGGGTCTCCTTGTCGGTCCCATTCAGTGCCGCGACAATCAATCCGCCATAGTACCGACATGCATCGACGCAGGCACGTGCGCCGTGAGTCGTCAGGCTGCTCTCTGCGCTCATGAGGACGGCCTCGTCGGGAACAGAGGCATAAAACATCGGCACTGGAGCGAGCCGCATGAGGCTGCCATTGCCAGCTGTATAAGGATCGCGGGAACCGGAAACAGGATTTGCAGTTTTCTCATAGCTCAAAAGCGCGCTGCAAACGGTGTTTCCGATGTCGAAGCAGGTGCCAGTGCTACTCAGGTAACCGTTGTGGTACCAGTTGAGGTAGCGGCCCATCTGATCGCGGTGATCCATGCCTCGCTTCACCAGCAGGCTCTCTGCCAGGCAAAGCGCCATCGATGTGTCGTCCGTCCAATAGCCCGGTCTCAGGCTGAAGGGCCCGCCGCCCACCATGTCGTCAATGGGCTCGAATGTCCCGGGCTTCCGAAACTCCAAGGTGGTCCCGACAGCGTCGCCAATGGCCAATCCTCCGAGGCATCCTTGAAATCTGTCTTGTATGCTGATCATGGGCGCAAAACTACAGGCATTCGGAGGGAAATGCTGCTTCTGATGGACAAATACCTCATTGACAAGGGCTTATTTCGCGGCTTTCAGGAGTTTCAAGGTATGGCTCAATGCCTCCTTGCCCTTCCATGCCTGATGCCCTGGGATCACCCACCGGGCTTGAGGGTACCGCTGCTGCACCGCCCTGATCGCGTCCGGCCAATGCGCCAAGTCTGCATCTCCCGTGAATCCGAGCCCTTTCGATTGTACGCTTTTCACCAGACAGCCCCCGTAAAGGATGCGCGACTTGGGAAACCAAACCACGATGTTGTCTTGGGCATGGCCCGCACCCGGATAGAAGGCCTCGAACTCCAATCCGCCGATGTGGAAGGTTGTGTCCTTCAGGAAGCCGTGGGCTGGGACTTCGTTGTCATTGGCGCGGCAGAGTTCCTGGGTCTGGATGCGGGAGTAAGTTCGGGCTCCCATCTTCTCGAAGCGCTCGGTACAGGCCGTCCGGTCATCGTGCCAATGCGTGGAAACCGTCGCCACGACCCGCTGATGATGGCGGCTCCAGATGCTGTCGAGCAGGGGCTGGAACTGCGTGGTATCCCAGGGCGTGTCGATGAGCACCGCTCCCTCTTGCGTCAGGCAGATCAATCCATTCGAAGGAAACAGCGAGCCATCGACGGTATTGTAGGTCGTGAACACATAAAATCCGTCCGCCAACGGCGCAATCTCCAGGGCACGCCTCACTTCCTGCCCACTGGCTGCAATGCCACAAATGAGCCCCAAAGCCAAAACCAACCAACGCTTCATGCAGCCAATTTACGACCAATTCCCAAGGAAGGCCTTTGATCTGCATGACAGCCTTGCCGTCGAGGAACTGATTCCAGCTCCGAAATTCCACCAATGCCGAATTCCTACTAACTTACCCTTCATGACCGCCTATGTTTTCCGCATCTCCCTGGAATGCCCGCATTGCCGCACCGGGGTACCCGTCAACGCCTTCACCCAAGAGGTCCTCTGCAACAATTGCCTTCGCAGCATCGAGCTTGACCATAATTGGTGGGCCAAGATCCTGGACCGCGAGACCATCGAGGAGGCCATGGACTACGAACCGGGCCACGGAAACAGCGCCCAGCATCTTGGCGGCATGAATGAAACGGTGGAGACCGGCAACCGCCCTCCACGCTGTCAGGATTGCAAGACAGATTTCCCTGTCCCCTTGATGACGAATTCGGCGGAAAAGGGCGGATTTTCCTGTCCGGGATGCCAGAAGCCCATCCGTGTGCGCATGGCCCCTGGTTGGGTGAAGTCGATCGTCCCGGAGGCGCACTTGCTCGTGCATGAAGATGCAGACGGCAAGGGGCTTGGCAGCGATGGGCATTCGGCAGTCGAGCCTGTACTGTTTGCCTGCCTATCCTGCGGGGCGGGACTGCCCGTGGATGGCAGCACCCGCATGCCCAAGTGCACGCATTGCGGAAACAGCAATTACCTCCCTGACCCTCTGTGGCTCAGGCTGCACCCTGCGGCGGTCAGTCATGCTTTTTTCGTCACCCTGCCCCCCGACCTCAAGCCCAAGCCCGTCACGGCGGACAGCCTGAAGGATGACCTCGACGAGGACAAGGCATTGCGCATCCTCAAGGATCAGGCTTTGGAGCCGGCCGTGCTGCGGAGGATGTACGAGATCTTCGCAGACCAGCGGGAGGACGATGTCTTCGAGGCCCTCGCCAAGCATCCCAATACACCAGATGATGTATTGGCGAAGCTGTGCAACAGCGACAATGACGACAGCGTGCAGGTCGCGATCGCAAACCGGCCAACATTGGGGGCCGGTGCCTACCTCGGCGTCTCTAGCTCAGAAAGCAGGGATGTGAAGCTGGCAGTGATGGCGCGAAAGGACTTCTGGAACCAGCCTGAGACTATCCAAAAACGGGTCATCAAGGGTCTCACGCTCTTCCATGTGCAGGACTATGTCCGCCGGCAGGACTTTCCAGAATGGGCGCTCCTCGAAGTGGCGAAAAATGCCAGCACCTCTGAGGCACTGAAGATCATGCAGGCTCCGAATGTGAGCGTTCGGGTGCTCAAAATCCTCGCCTCCAATGAGCAAACCCGCCCGCTGATCAAGGAGCACCGTCTCTACAAAGAGCTGAACTGGTTCAACAGGTTGTTCTTCTTTGCGGGCACCTGACTTGCCATTTTGCTGAAACGGGAGGAAATTTGATCTATGCGTCACAGACGGGTTGCAATCTTGATTTTGATGGTGATGGCTGGGGCAGCGGGAACGCTTCATGCCCAGAACAACCGCCTGCAACTTGCCACGCCGCAGCGTCCGATCCTGCACTCAGCACCGTCGTCCGACATCCTGCCGCAACACATTCGTACCAATCCGCAAGGCCATGCGCCGCTCTGCCGGATGGAGACCAAAATCGAGCGACAGGCACCCGTGGGTGTGTGGATGCGCTTGGATGGCCCGACGTCAGTGCAAGGCGTGAATGCAGGCTGGGCGGCCCTGCGTTTCCGCGTCCCCTTGCGGTGATGTGGGCCAGTTGTTAAGCGGTTGCAAAAGACTTGTTAATCTTTCGTGAAAACGCCAGAAACTGAACCATTTCGGGGAATTTGGCGTACTTTTGCACTCGGATTCGGCACGCTTCTGGATCCCTTCACACCCTCAAAGCGGCGATTGCATGTCCGTGAAGAAAAGAAATATCGACCTTGTAGTCTTGTCGGACGTCCACCTCGGCACACATGGCAGCCGGGCTGATGAACTGCTGAAATACCTCCGCAGCATCAACCCCAAGCATGTGATCCTGAATGGCGACATGATCGATATCTGGCAGTTCCGGAAGCATTTCTGGCCGCAAAACCATACCGCGATCCTCCGCCACTTCATGCACTGGCTCCGTGACGGCGTCAAGGTGGACTACATCTGCGGCAACCACGACGAACTCATGCGCCGCTACCTCGGGCTGGAACTGGGCGGATTCAGCATCCTGAACCACGTGGTCCTGGAGCAGGCTGGCAAGAAAGTCTGGGTGTTCCACGGGGATGCATTTGACAAGAGCATGGGCCACAAGTGGCTGGCGAAGTGGGGCGGCCGCTGGTATGACCGGTCCATCCGTATCAACAAGTGGCTGAACAAACTCTTTGTGCTTTTCGGAGGACGTCCCCGCTACATCTCCAAGGCGATCAAGGATTGGGTGAAGGGCATTGTGAAGAAGAAGCACAACTGGGAGGAGGTTGCCGCCAATGCTGCGATCGATCGCGGATACGACATGGTGGTGGTGGGCCATATCCACAAGCCCGAGATGCGCGAGATCACCACGGACAAGGGCAGTGTGATGTACCTGAACAGCGGCGATTGGATGGAAAATCTCACAAGCCTCGAATATCACGAAGGTCGCTGGACCCTGTTCCAATACAAGGAGGAGGCATTTTCGGTCGCACCCGAGGTCGTGCCGACCATCGAGGACAACATCACCGACGACCTCACCTTTGCGCTCATGTTGCGCGAGTTCGGCATGCAGCCCGCCGAGACGAGCCTGGCCTGAGGCTATTCCTTTGCTTTTTTGGATTTGACCAGGAGCCCATCGCGGTACCGCTCTCGCGCCGTGAGCAACCCCTTGTCATTGTAGAGATTGACCCAGCCCTCTCCGTGGTGGAATGTCCCGATTTCCAATGGCCGGCCTTCCTTGCTTTGGATATAGGCCACGTCCATCAGGCGCCCCTGCTCATAGACCCGCTCCGTCCATGGCTGTCCATTCCGATGGAAGACCTTGAGCACCCCGTGCAACTGATCCGCGTCGTAGGGCATCACCGCCTCCAGTTTGCCGTCCTCGTAGTAGATGCTGTCCTGCCCCAGCTTCTGATCCAGCGACCAATGCTCAATCCTATGCAGTTGCCCATTCGAGTACCATGCGCGGTAGAGTCCGTCCAAGCTGTCATGGGCATAGTGGCAAGCGATTTCTCGGGCACCGTTTTGGTAATAGCTTTCAAACGGCCCCTCCAATCGTCCATCCCGCACCAATCCCTTCGCCTTCAATTTGCCGTCCGGGAAATAATCCGTTGACCAGCCTTGCTGCACGCCCTCGACGTAGGTCCGCCGGCCGAGCATGCGCCCCGATTCATAATAGTACCGTGCTGGGCCGTGTTGGATGAAGTCCTCCTGCCGGTTCAAATAGCCGAATGCAATCTCCGAAACCGTCCGGCTGCGCCCATACTTGAGCAGGATGCGGACATGGTCGCCATAGAGCTCGCGGTTTTCCGTGATGAGTGTCCCACGTGCCCGCCAGTCCTTTTGCATGTCCCATTCCAGCTCCCCTACCCGGATCGTATCGCCGTAAAGCAAGATCGTATCCTGCCCAAATGCGGCATTCGTCCAGCAAATGAAGCCGCAAGCCAGCATGACCCCAGCCATTACGAACCGATATGCAGCCAGCCGCCTCATGGTTTTGCAGCTCAGTCCACCTCGATGCCGAGATGCTCCTCGATGAATTCCCGCACACAGCCCTGACCGCCGGGCAGGTTCAGGATGATGTCCACGACCTCGCGGTTCTTGGGCGCGGCATCCGCTGGACATGCACTCAGCCCGACCCGGGACAGCACATCCAGATCATTCGCATCATCCCCGATATGGGCCACTTGCTTGTAGGTCAATCCAGACTCCGCCATCCAGCGCTCCAATACCGCCGTTTTCGGCTCGGTCCCCACGTAGCAACGGCGGATGCCCAATCGCTCTGCGCGCAGATTGATCGCCTCTGGGAAACGTCCACCACTCAAAAAGGCCACTTCCACACCCACCTTCTGCGCCGTCACGATTCCCCTTCCGTCCCGGGCATGGAACTTCTTGATCTCGTCCCCGCGCTCCGTGAGGTAAATCCCTCCGTCCGTGAGCACCCCATCCACATCCAACACCAGCAGCTTGATGTCTTCCGCTCCCGCCCTGCGTTGCAGGTCGTTCTTGAGCAGCCGGTCCACACTGACCTTGAGCATGGCTGACAATTGGATGAGCTGCTGCAAGCCCGGCTCTGCCCTGCCCTCAGACCATGCCTGAAGGTCATTCATCCCGACTCCCAGCCGGTTGACAAGTGCCCGCCGATCCAGCCGGAGACGGTCGATCAGGAAGGCAAGGTTGTGGGCGAAGGGCTGCATGGGCTTGGGTTCAGATGTGGTGCTTTCAGGGATTTGCGGCGAATATAGGGATTTGGGGGCAAGAGTCCCTTGATTCCTGCGCCGCCCTCACGAGCCGAGGTCTTCGCGGGCCATATACATTCAGGCTGCAAGGCAGGGTTTCATCAGCTTCCAGACACCACAAAGCCACCAAAAAACCGTAAAATTGCTCGAAGGGAGTGGAGGAAACGCCTCTCCCTGTCTTTTGCCATGGACCTCGAAGGTGCGAAGCGCTACATTTTGGATCGGCTAGACCATGACTTGCCGAGAGACCTCAGCTACCATTCCCCGCAGCATACCCGTGATGTGGCTGCAGCGGCCTTGCGCATTGGGGCTAGCGAAGGGCTGACAGCGGAGGAAATGGTCTTGCTTGAGACCGCAGCCTATTACCATGACAGCGGATTCATCTACCAATACGCTGACCACGAGGAGCGGGGCTGCCAGGTCGCCAGGGAGGTGCTGCCAGGGTTTGGATTTGACTCGGAGCAGATCGAACGGGTTTGTGAGACCATCATGGCCACCAAGATTCCTCAAAGCCCCAAATCACGCATGGCCCAAGTGCTCTGCGACGCCGATTTGGACTACTTGGGCAGCGAGCAGTTCTATCCGGTGGGGGGATCGCTGTTCACGGAATTGATGGTGAAAGGGATCCTGGCCGATGAAAAGGCCTGGAACCGCATGCAGGTCCGCTTCCTCGAAAACCACTCCTACTTCACGGAAACCGCGATCCGGGAGCGCAACCCCTTCAAGTTGGAATACCTCAGCCAGGTCAAGGCCATCGTGGCTGGTTACGAGGATTGATCAGGCCCGGCCTTCCTTCAGCGATCGGATCAATTCATTTTGCTTGCGCAGGCGCTTGGCGAGGATCACCAGGATTCCACGCGCCACCTCCATCCTGTCCTCGATCAATTCATAAAAATCGTCCTGATCGATGCGGATGAGCAAGCAATCCGAACCCGCGATGGCATCCGCAGACCGCGGCTCGGTTTCCACCAAGGCCAATTCCCCGAAGAAATCGCCCTTGCCCATGGTCGCAAACCGGGTGGGGCCATCGCCGATGTGGATCTCGCCCTCTGCGATGATGTACATGCAATCGCCCGTGTCGCCCTTGCGGAAGAGCATCTCGCCCTCGGACACGCGCTCGACCACAGCGATGGCAGCGACTTCTGCGAGCGTGTTTTCAGGGGTTTCCGCGAAGATGGAGCTGGCCTTGAGCATGAGGACCATCTCCAATGGGGAAAAATGTTCGTGGTTTTCGTGGGTGTGGTGCATGGGATTCGATGAGATCAATTCTGGATGTTGAAGACTGAGCCAGCGGGCATACTGGACTACAAATGGCGTGGAGCCAGATACAGCGTGCTGCACGAGGTCGGGGGCAGCATTTCCTTGGGCCTCCTGCAAGAAATGGTGTGTGGCGAGGCAGACCGTCCAAGAGTCATGGACCGCAGTAGCCTCTTGCATGAGCTTCTTGCAGCTTTCATGGGCTTCATTGACGTCGGACTTGGGGAGGGAGTCGGCGGTGCGGTGCAGGTAGAGCACCTCCAGCAATTTGAGCAGGCGGGCTGCCTGTCCCCTGGGCAGGAGGTGGTCCAAGATTTCCAAGGCTCCTGCTCGCATTTCGGTGCTCTTGAACTGCAGGCCGTGGCGAACGCGCATGATGGTGCGGGTGTCGTAGCGGAATGTCAGGCAGAGCAAGAGCTGATCGACCATGGCATGGAGCTCCGTTTCCAACGCCGAGGCGAGGTCCGCATAGGCCGGATCCGGGAGGAAGACCAAGTATTGGTTCATCTCGGTCAGGAGCTGCGACTGCAACTCCGCGATGATCGCCTGCACGAGCTTGTCGTTGGGTTCCGCCTTGAATTCGCGCTTGGTGAGGGCATGGATCGCCTCCCGTCGCGTTGGTAGCGGTCAGCAGACTCGTGCGCCCACGGCGAGGCTGGCGCGGGCCTCGACGGGACGCTCGACCTCCGCGATCACGAAGTTGATCACTCCAGCAAGAGCGTCATTCCCGTACACCGTCGTCGCAGGACCTAGAACGATTTCGATGCGCTCGGCCTGCTTGATGGGCAGGTTCGCGCCAAGAGGCTGACCCGGTGCAGCGGACGGCAGGATGGGCACACCGTTGATGAGGATCTTGGTGTAGATGTTGCCCAACATGCCGCGCATCATGAACGCTTCGCCTAGGAGGGCATTTGCAGGTTCCGAAATCTGAAAGCCCGGCACGGTACGCAGGATGTCGATCAGGGTAGTCCAGCCATTTTTCAGAATCTCCTCCCGGGTGATGATGTAGGTCTTGACAGCGATCTCATCGGAGTTTTCGGCGACCCTGTTCGCACCGAGGACGATGTTGTTCTTAACTGGCCGGTGGGTGGTGTCGAGGTCTGTTGCCCCAAGCACATTCACACGCAAGGGATCATTCGCATCGGGCACCTGGGCTTGGATCGATTTCCATGCCAAGGCCAGAAAGAAAACGAGGCATGCCCCTTGACGGGCGATGTGGATCAAGTTGGTGGAATTCATGCAACGCCTTGTAACGCTTCTTTCCCAGCAAGTTAGGGGAATCCCGATCCTCCCTTTGCGCTTGCTGTTTGGGAATTAGATGCCGGGGTGTTTACAAACTTGCTACAAGGTAGGATTTGCAGGCATTCTTGCGGAAAAAGCAGGCGGTCACCAGATTCCTGCGAACTGCAACTGGAACTTGCATTCGCCCAAGTCAAAATCAAAACCGCCATCCTTGCCTTCGTAGGCGGCCTCGTACCGTGCCCCCGCAAGGACCATCACACGCACCCATTCCTCGTCGGGGTGCAGGATGAGGTAGTAAGGAATTCCCTGTTCGGCGTAGAGTTGGGCCTTGATATGAAGGTCTTTCATTGCTGTGGAAGGTGACAATACCTCCACCACGATACTTGGCGTTTGATCCAAGTAGAGAAATTCCTCGGCTACATCACAGACAACGGAGATGTCCGGGTGCAGAACCGTATCGTCATTGATTCTGTAATTGATGGGCAGATAGGCAGAGCAACGACCACATCCGTCAAGCGCCTGATCCATTTGAATGAAAAGACGACCGCAGACCCTCTGATGCTTGCTGGATGGTGAGGGAGACATGGCCCACGGATAACCTTCAATCAGCTCCCAATCACCTTCCCACTTCTCCCATTCCAGGAAAGTGTAGCGGGGAAGATTGTAGTAGTCCATCGATCTCTCGGCTCCCATTGCACAATGTCTTATCTACCAAAGATAAGCAATCTCCGCGAATGCCTACTTCCAATCGAAGTACACCAAGGTGAACCCGTCCTTGAACACAAACCGTAGCCGGAATCGCTTGCCTGCCACCGGAGTGTAGATCACCGGCCAATTGTTGGTCCACCACATATTGAGGACGTGCTTGCCCTGATGGGTGATCTCTCCGCAGAGTGCAAGGAAATCGCAGGTCTCCGGGAGATCGAATTCGAACTCCGTCTGCTCATCAGCCACTGTCCAATGGAATACCTCCCACGTCGGTACGAACGGAATACCCGTCACCAAGTCGCTGATGAGCGCCCCACGCAGCACCTCAGACCAAATCGGTTGGAAATTGGGATCGGCATCGGCCATTTGGGCATTGGAGAGGGGCATGGCCCAGAGGCGGCCGCCATCCGGCAGGACCATCCCCGGCTGAAATGGCAGCTCTCGCAGTGCCAGCATAGTCTCGTCCAGCACCAGGGGGCCGTACAGTTCATGGAAGACGAGGTCCACCTGCTCCTCTGGCACGAACTCAGTGATCTCCTCGCAATGGCACTCGATCTCGGGCCTGTCCGCATGCGCGGCCTCCAGCAGGTCATACATCACCTCTGCCCGCTCCACCGCGAGCACCTTGCGGGCGCCCAAGTCCGCCATCAGCCGGGAGAAGATGCCCCTGCCCGCCCCAGCTTCCATGACCACCCTCCCCTTGATGTGCCGCTGATGCCGCTTTAGCAATGCCGAGAGGGCCGCCGTCCGCCGCTTACTTTCATAAATGGGAATGAAGGTCAGGAAATCCTCGACATCTTGCCGCCGATGGCCCCGGAGCTCATTGAACAGTTCCATGCGGTGAAGATAGGGAGGTTGGGTTCAGGATTTCATTTCCAAACTCCGCTGAAATCGACCTCCACCTTGCACCCATCAAAATCGAAGGTGAAGCTCCCATCCCTGAACTGATCCAATTCGACCCAATCATCAACTCCTAGCTCTTGGATCCGGATCCATTCTTCGTCAGGATGAACTATCAAATAATATCGAATCCCCTGTTCGGCATATATCCTTGACTTGACATTCAAGTCGTTTTGAGCTGTGGTCGGAGACAATACCTCCATGACCAACGAGGGAGTTGTCTCCAGATAATTGCCGCCTCCAAGGTCACCACAAACGATCACCAGATCCGGCTCCAGAACAGTATCTTCCGAAACTCGATAATTGATTTCCAACTCAGGCCTACACTTGCCACAGGTCTTTGTTGCGGAGAGAAAAGCATTCCCGATCAGAAAATTCAGGAGTTGGTGCTTCCTAGATGGAGCCGGAGCCATGGCAAAAGGAATTCCTCTCACAAGTTCCCACTTGCCTTCCCATTGCTCCCAATCCGAAATTCGGTAATGAGGCAAATCGAAGCTGCTTAGTTTTCTTACTGCTCCCATGCGATGCTCTAATTTACGAAAAATGGGCTAGTCTGGAAACCACCCATTCTCACAACGCCGCCAACATGGCCTTCATCTGCTCCAGGTTCGTCCCGGGGAAGTTCGCGACCCTGATCTGCCTATCCGCCATCTTGCCGTAGCCGGTGCCGAGGGCGAAACCACGTGCCTCCATTTCCTTGAGCTTGGCTTTCACGTCGGGGTAGTCCGTGTCGAGGACCAGGACGGTATTGCTGCGGACGCGCGGATCTTGGACGGCGAAGCGCAGACCGGGATGTTGTTCCACGAAATCCGTGATCGCGGCATACTTGGCAGCATGTGCAGCCAAAATCTCCGGCATCCGGGGTACCATGTCCGCACAAACTTTTGAAAGAAGATAGATCGACAATACGTTCGGTGTCTCAGGAGTCTGCCGCTTGAGGCTGAATTCGTGCAACCTGCTCCAGCGGTGGTAGGTTCCAACGTAATGACCGCGCCGCTCCAACTCGAGGCCCTTTTCCAAAAGTCTCGGACTCAGCACCAGCACTCCCAACCCCGCAGGCAGTCCAAATCCCTTTTGCACGGAGAAATACAGCCCGTCCAATGCCGACACATCTACCCTCCAGGTCGGAACCGCAGAAACTGCATCTAAGACGATAAGTTTCTCCGGATAGCGTTTCCGCAGTCTAGCAATGTCTTCCGGCGGCATCATCACGCCCGTGCTGCTCTCATTCCCTATCGCCGCGATCAGCTCAGAGCTCCCCGGCACATCGATCCGATCCACGTCAAATCCCTCGAAGTCCGCAACCTTGTGCTCAATGACGGTCTTGCCACAGAGTTTGGCTGCTGAGGCAAATGCTTGCGAAAAATTCCCATTGATCAAGTGGAAGCTTTCCCGCTCAACGGCATTCAGCGCAAGTCGCTCCCAGACCTCCGTGGCTGACGAGAACAAGAAAATGTGGTAGTCCGCAGGAATCCCCAAGACGGTCCGCAAGCCAGATTCCATCGCGCCATAGATGTCCATGAACTGCGAACTGCGGTGTGAGATGGACATGATTCCTTCCTCGATCGCAGACTGAAGGTGCTGCGGGATAGTTGGGTAAATCTGCGAGGGGCCGGCGGTGAAGTAGATCATCGGGACTGGGTTTTACAATCTGGAGGCGAATTTAGTCTAAATCGGCGGCAACGGCATGGGTTGTGTCAGACCCCGCCCTCCAGAAAATGCATCGGCCAGAGAGGATTCCTCCCTGGCCGATGTTCGAATGGCGTGTTCTCAGCGGACTTCCAGCTTGTGGATCGCGACACCCTCGGGCAACATGGCGCGGAGCAAATACATGCCCGGAGCAACATCCTTGAGCTCGATTTCGCTGGATTGGGCGGAGACTTGGCCTCTCCAGATTTCGCGACCGTCCATGGACCAGATGGCGACCTGCGCAACGGAGGTCAGCGGGTGGGCAAATTGGAGCTCGAATCGGCCTTGGTTGGGGTTGGGGAAGAGGCTTACCTGATCGTCGAGACGCGGCGTGTTGGAGGCGATGCCATCCGTGATGAAATCCACGTAGTCGGCCGCACCGTATTCACCGCCACGGAAGATGGTGTCGCCGTTCGGGGCCTCGATTTGGTACCATCCAAAGGGGCTATTGGCAGCGATGCCGTCCCCGAATTCGTCGTACATGCCAAGATGGTAGCAGTCATTGGGGCCGAGGTAGAGGGGCAGGTTGATTTGGATGCGGTTGCCATCAAAGTACGGGCCGCCGGAGTAGAGCACTGCCCCGTTGCCATCGCGCAGGTCCCAGGTAATCTCGGAGCCGTAGATGTCCGGCTTGATGCGCAGCCAAAACTCGCCGAAGTTGTGGGTGGATGCGCCTTCCCAACTGACCGTGTCCATGTCATTGCCAGTGCTAGCGTCACCCGTGACGACCATGGAGATGTGGAAGTCATTGATGGATTGGGGTGAGAAGCTGATCGCTGGCAGGGTGACCGTGTCATAGTCGTAGTAGGCGATGTTGCCCGTCCATTGGAAGGTTGCAGGGGTGCCGCCATTCACGTCATAGGTGAAGGTCGCGCTGGACAGCGGGCTGGAACCCATGTTGTGCAGCATGAGTTTCGGAGCAAAGCTCGTGGCGCAGGATTGGTGGGGAACGATGTTCTGAATCCCGACGAGTTCGGCATCCACGGCATTGGCTGCGGTGGACAGAGGCAACATCTTGCCGTTGAGGATCTCCTTCGTATCGGAGTCCTCCACCCATACCAGCAACTCCATGTTTTGCTGAACCCAACCGGGTTGGATGGCCATGCTAAAGGTTTGGGTCACCGCAGGACCGCCTTGGGTGGTGGTGATCGCGATGCCGTTTTCGTCGGGATACATCGCCCGGTTCACGAAGTCACAATGGGTCATCCCCTGCCAATTGGCTGCGATATGAGACTCGGTGAGGACGGATTGGATGCGAAGGGTATTGCCCGTATAGGCGCCGACCTGCGTCACGGACACTGTCACATCCACGTTGCTGCCATTTTGCACCCAGCTCGCGGAGATGTCAATCGGGGTCGCGACCGCAGCAGCGGCCTCATATTTCATCCGATAGGTCGGATACATGGAGATGACATGGTCGCCCCCAATGACCTCATTTTGCCCATCAAAAAATGCCGTCGGGAAGCCCTGGACATTGAAATAAATGTTGCGGTTGTCGGTGAAGGAGGTGGTGTAGGCGTCGCCATTGTGGTGCTCCACGATGCCGACATTGGCACCGGAGGATGCAAGGTCGTCCACACCCTTGGCAGCACCTGGGCAGTAGTAGCACCAGTTGCCAGTGGCGACCTCCACGATCACATCGTGGCGGACGGCTTGGGCGTTGAGGGATTCTGGCAGCCATGTGGCAGCGAGCCATGCAGCCGCAAGCAAGAGGGGTAGTTGTCTCTTTTTCATAAGCGTTACAGGATTACTTTCAACTAAAGCCAAGGGACTTGGTTGATTGATCCCCGTGACTTTTGACGAAAGACAAGGTCGCAACGCGAGGGTTGCATAAGACCGCATCAAACCATCACTTTTTGAAATTGTTCAATCTCGAAGAGTCAGGTTCAACTCGTTAGAAGAATTTATGACAAGGTACTTGATGGAAAAGTAGGGATAGAACTTCTCGCGCTCGATGCCATTTTGCCTTACCACCAAAGAATAGCCACTTTCAAGTGCTTTCAGGCTTACAAAATCAGCCTTCAGGTATTTAAAGCTTTCAGATCCTTGCCAAATCACTACCGATTCCAATTTCTCCGGTGGGTTCCGAGTGATGAAACCTTGCGCGTCAGTCTTGGACAACTGAGAAAACCCTGCCACTGCCATCAGGCAGAAGACAATTGCCAACAAGTACTTTTTCATGTCGTTAAGTGTTTCCTGCAAGATAGCACTTAACATCAATACAGCACCCTGAACTTGATCGTATTCTCGATCCCTCTCAGCGCCTTGGTCACCTCGGTGTCATATTTCTTGTTGATGTCGGTGATCACGTAGCCGATCGCCTCATTGGTCTTGAGGTACTGCCCCTCGATGTTGCAGCCGTGGGCACTCAGCACTTGGTTGATCTGCGCGAGGATGCCGGGCACGTTGCGGTGGATGTGCAGCAGGCGGTGTACGCTGGACTGACCGGGGAGCTGGATGTTCGGGAAGTTCACGGACATGAACGTGTTGCCCGTGTTGATGTAGCTGATGAGCTTGTCGGGGACGTAGGCGGCGATGTCGATCTGCGCCTCGGTCGTGCTGCCGCCGACGTGGGGTGTGAGGATCACATTGGGCAGGCCCTGGAGCTCTGTTTGGAAAGGGTCGTCGTTGCTTGCGGGCTCCTTGGGGAACACGTCCACGCCTGCGCCGCGCAGCTTCCCAGTCTTGAGCGCCTTGGCGAGTGCGGGCACGTCCACGACGAAGCCACGGCTTAGGTTCAGCAAGACTGCTCCCGGTTTCATGGCCGCGATCTCCTTTTCGCCGAAAAATCCCCGGTTCGAGGGGTCGCCGTCCACGTGCAGGGTCACCACATCCGCCACCTTCAGGAGCGCCTTGAGGTTGGGCATGCGCTGGGCATTGCCGAGGGCGAGCTTGTCCACGCGGTCGTAGAAGACCACCTTCATCCCGAGTGACTCCGCGAGCACACTGAGCTGCGAGCCGATGTTGCCGTAGCCCACGATGCCCAAGGTCTTGCCCCGGATTTCGTTGCTGTTGGCCGCGCTCTTGTCCCAAGTGCCGATGTGCGTGAGGCGGTTTTTCTCAGGGATGCCACGCATGAGCATGATGATCTCACAGATGCAGAGCTCGACCACGCTGCGGGTATTCGAATAGGGTGCGTTGAAGACGGCGACGCCGCGCTCGAGGCAGGCTTCGAGGTCGATCTGGTTCGTGCCGATGCAGAATGCACCCACCACAGCCAAGCGGTCCGCGCAGGCGAGCACCTTGCGGGTGACCCTGGTCTTGGAACGGATGCCGAGGATGGTCACGCCCTTGATGGCCTCGCAGAGTTCGTCCTCATCCAATGCCTTGCTGAGGCGCTCGACTTGGTAACCTTCGAGTTTCAATGCCTCCTCCGCGTCAGGATGGATGTTTTCCAGCAGCAAGACCCGGATGCGGTTCTTGGGGTAGCTGATCTCCATCGGGAGGTTGTTGTGGTAGAGGAACTCGTCCAGGCTGGGAGTCACGTGATCTGCATTCGCACTGGCACTCTCCCGGTTGATGTTCTCTGTGAAGGCGAAGAACTGCACACGGTCTCCGCCAAACTTCATTTGATAATCCGTGTAGCCGTCGCCGACCACGAAGATCTCGCCCTTGAGGTTGAGTGCCTCGAGCTGCTTGACCTTGCCGCCAGACTGGGACAGGACGTTTTCCCGGTCAAAGCCGATGATGTTGCCCTTTTTCCCGAAAACGAAGCTGTTCGCAAAGACGCGGTCGGCCGGGATGCCAAAATCCGCCACGATGGGCACGATGAACTCCTTGAATCCGGCGGAGATCACGTAGATCTTGTCCCGATTGGCAGTGAAAAAGGCCTGATTGCGGGAGATGGAGCGCGACACTTTCTTCTTGAGTCGGCGGATCAGCTTTTCCAGGTGCTCGGCGTTCGCTTCCAGGATCGCGAGGCGTTTGCGCAGACCGTCCGTGAAGGAAATCTTGCCCTCAATGCCCTGGTCGGTGAGTTCGCGGATCTGCGCCAGGGCCTTGTCACGGTCCTTGTGTCCCTTGAGGGAGATTTCAGCGAGTTCCTCCAGCGCCTCCACCTGCACGAAGGTCGAGTCGAAATCAAAGATGTAATACTGCGGATCGGTCATCGGGATCGGTTCAAAAAATCAGGGGCGCAATTTAGCAAAACCCGCTGCACAGCAAGGCAGTGAAGCCCTAGTGTTTCTTCACGATTTTCGCCTTCCAAGCCCAGCCGAGGTGGTATTGCTTGCTCCCGATGGCCCAGAGTACGATCCCGAGGATGAGCCCGATCGGAAATGCCAGCACAAACGGCAGTGCCAGCAGGATGATGAGCACCCCGATCACCAACAATGCGGAGGCATTCAGGTACAGTGCCACGGCCAGCGTCACCAAGATGACCATCGCCAAAATGGTTCCAGTACTGACCAGGGTAAGCACCTTTCCAATCTGTCCCAATTTGCCCCGGCCGATCTCCACCCTTAGCAGGTACTTCGGATCCACGGTGTCTCCACTCAATACCATGGCACTGTCCGTGACAGCCTCCAAAACCACTTTGCGGGTAACTCGATCTTGACGAAAGTCCACCGACATGCGACTGCCAACCGGGATGAGCACATCGGGCTTGCCATTTTGTGATTGCAGGAGAATCCCTTCCACTGACGACTCCGCTTCGGTCTGCGCCATGGCACCACCCACGAGCAAGAGCAGCCCTGCCACGAGGAATAGGAGCCTCAACACCTGAGCCCGATGGACCTGCAAACCTTTCATCTGTCCCTCAAATTAGGCAAATTCCCCTGTTCCGATAGGTTTTTTGCCACAATGAGGCTGCCTTGTCGAATTTTCCCGAATTTGAAACCGCATTCACAGAAGGGAATCCAACATGCGCGCAGTCATCCAAAGAGTCAGTCGGGCAAGCGTCACAGTCGCGGGCAATACCATTGGCGAAATCGGGCAGGGGTTGTTGGTCCTGCTGGGGGTGACACACGATGATTCTGCAGCGGACAGCGAATGGCTCATCAAGAAGATCGTGCAGCTCCGCATCTTCAATGACGCCGATGGCAAGATGAACCTCTCCGTCGAGGATGTGGCGGGCGGCATCCTGGTCGTCTCGCAGTTCACCCTCTTCGCCGATGCCAAGAAGGGCAATCGTCCGAGTTACATCCGCTCAGCGCCACCTGCGGTCTCCATTCCGCTCTATGAAGAATTCCTGCAAATGCTCGGTCAGCGCTTCCAAGGCCCCATCGCCACGGGAGAGTTCGGGGCCATGATGGATGTCTCCTTGCTGAACGATGGCCCGGTGACCATCATCCTCGACTCCCGCCAACAAGACTTCTGATCGCCATGCCCAAGATCTTCCGTAAGCTCCTCGATCATGAATACGCCTGGCTGCGGCTGCTGGGCATCGGCTTGGTGCTGCGGATCGGGCTGCTGATTTTCATGGCGGACGAGCCATTGGTGAGCGATGCCCTTTATTACCACCAAGCGGCGATCAACCTCGTCGAACATGGTCAAATCGATACCTACTGGCCGCCAGGTTTGCCGCTGTACGAGGCCGTCGTGGTCTGGATCTTCGGCAAGGGCGAAATCTGGGTGCGGATTGCAATGCTGTTCTGGTTTTTCGTCTTGGGCCGGAACCTCTACCATATCCTCTATCGCCTGCACAGCCGACTCGCCGCCAATCTGGGCCTGTTGCTGCTGGCCTTGTATCCAGACCTCATCCATCAGTCGGTCGAGCCGCTAAGCTACCTCCCTGCCGCGGCATTGCTGCTTTCTGTTTTCGGGCAAATGCAGGCTTATGTCGATGAGCGCAGGACCCGCAACCTCTGGCGGATGGGCATCCTGATCGGCCTATTGATCCTGTTCCGGCCTTCGGCGGCGTTGTTCCTGATCGCCTTGCCACCACTGATCCTCGTGCGGCGCAAAAAGCTGGTGCCCGGATTCATGATCGTGTTAGGGGCTGCGTTGGCGATTGGGCCATGGATGTACTTCGCATCGCAGCAGGAAGGCAGCCTCGTCTTCATCAACACCTCCAATACCCGCAACCTCTACCTCGGCAACAATGCGTGGACACCGATGTACAAGACATGGCGGCTGGGCAGTCGCTGGGCGGGCGACCCCACTGTGCCCGAGGGATTCCAAGATGCGGTGGAGCGGCTGGACAGATTGCCAGGTAGCCTGCGCTGGCAGGTGGAAATCCAAGAGGCGAGACATGAGGCACGGTCAAACCCCGGCAGGACCACCATTCGCACGTTGGCCAGAATGCGCACCTTGTTCGCTTTTGACACCTTCGCTGGGTCGCGGCTGACCTGGGCCAAGCATCCTATGGCCAAGGCTGGTTATGCAGTGCTAGGCTTGGAGGCAGTGTTTTGGCTGGTTGTCGGCATCGGGTTCCTGGCATTTTATTGGTCGGAGGCACGTCGGGAGCTGTCAGGCGGCACCATCGCCATCATCGCCGGATTCATTCTCATTTATTCAATACCCTATTGGATATCCTTTTCGCATCCCACTTATCACCTGACCATGGTGCCGCTCATGCTCGTGCCGGCTGCAATCTGGCTGGAGCGGAGAGTCTCGCAACACTCATGGCCGCGATGGCGAAAGGGCCAAGGTTGGAAAGCTTGGCTGTGCATCCTACTGTTCCTCGCGATCCAGGTGGAGTGGGTGATTCACATGTTGTTCATCACAACTGATGCCCCATGACCCTCAAGGAAGCCCAATCCGCCGTTGACAACTGGATCAAGGAATACGGTGTCCGGTATTTCTCGGAACTCACCAACATGGCCATGCTCACCGAGGAGGTGGGTGAGGTCGCCCGCATCATCGCCCGGCAATACGGCGACCAGAGCTTCAAGGCAAGTGACCGCGACAAGCGCTTGGATGACGAACTGGCTGACGTGCTCTTTGTGCTCATCTGCCTCGCCAACCAGACAGGGATCGACCTGGAGGATGCCCTCAAGCGCAATCTGGACAAGAAGACCCAGCGCGACGCGACACGTCACCACGAGAACGAAAAGCTCAAATAATTCCAACCCCGCGCCAGCTGCTGGACCTGTGCCCGATGTTAGGCATTGCCTCCGATAGTGGTGATGTTGATCGAATGTTCCGCGATGCTCGGCCAAGAATTTGTAGTTTCGCCATTCTTAATTCAAGTATCTCTTAACACCCCAAAAGAGCTCTCTGTATGACGATTTTCAATATCTACAGCGATCAACTCGGCGAGCAGCAATTTGACGCCATCGCCAAAGCCATCGGTAGCACCCGCGACCAAGCCATCATCGGTTCCAGCCAGATTGTGCCGATCCTGGTGAGCGCCATGGCCCGCAACACCCGCAGCGAAGCTGGCGCCAAGGCCCTGAGCGACAAGCTCGACCGTGACCATGACGGCAGCGTCCTCAGCAAGATCCCCACCCTCTATGCGAATCCTGCGAGCTGCGGTGCCGACTCCGACCTCACTGCCATCCTGGGCAGCAAGCGTGCCGAGGCTGAAGCCCTTGTGAGCAAGGAAAGCGGATTGAGCGCCGGCTCCACAACCAAGCTGTTCCAGATCACGACTTCGCTGGTCATGGGCATGATCGGGCTGAAGAAGCGCCATGAGAAGATCAGCGCACAGATGACCGCGCAGATGCTGAACACATTCGCTGAGCGTCACGAACGCGAGGAGAGCGGCGAACCCGAACCCGAGCAAAATCAAGCGAGCGGCTTTTTCAGCAAAATCCCCGGAATGGGCGCGATTGCTGGAAAAATCGGTGGACTCGGCAACATCGGCGGTCTGCTCAAGGGCGGAAACTTCTCCGGCATTGGCAATATGATCAAGGGCTTGCTGGACAAGGACAAGGACGGCGACGTCATGGACGACATCAAAGGAATGGCTGGCGGCCTC
>JAXLVK010000070.1:0-33085 GCA_046329055.1 Bacteroidia bacterium | reverse complement strand
GATCTGCTCTACTCCGGCCGCAAGAACACCATGGACCTGAATGACTCCATCGACGTGACCTACGGTCTGCGGGGCATCATTCCTTCCTACATCGAGGGCTATCTTGGGACCTCCAACTTCCAATTTGCGGACACCATCAAGATGGATTTCTTCAATTCCATCCTCGGGGGCACATTGGATCTGAACAATCCCGTGGTCAACCTCACCATCGACAACTCGATCGGGGTGGACGGTGAGCTGAAGGTGAACCAAATGAAGGCGGTGAACAACCGCACGCACCAACAGGTGAGCCTGACCGGGGCACTGATGAACCGCCCGACGGAAGTGCGCGGACCACGCCTGCCCAACGTGGGTCAGAAGATCTCCACGCCCATCAGCCTGAATTCGACCAACTCCAACATCCGTCAGTTCATCAGCCTGTTGCCGGATGAAATCCGCTTCGACATGGAGGTGCTCGTGAACAAAAATGGCAACCCGGAGCTCCACGACAACTTCGCCACGGACCAGAGTGAAATCGCAGCCTATCTCGACATCGAGGTGCCGCTGGATGGGATCACGGACAATCTGTGGCTGCAGGACACGCTGGACATCGACGTGAGCGATGCCACCATCCCTGATGGCGTGGAAGACGGCAAGTTGAAGCTCGTGGGTGTGAATCAGTTCCCCTTCGAGGCGAGGGTGCAGGTGCTCTTTGCGGACATGAACGGCGCGATCTTCGACAGCTTGTTCACCACTGAGCAACACACCCTGCCTGCCGGACGCGTCAATTCCAATGGCTATGTCGATCAGCCTGGCAAGGGCGAATTGGTTGCGAACTTCGACCAAATCCGCTTCACCACCCTGAAGCAGCGCGGTCGCAAGGCCATCATGCGGTTCTGGCTCAGCACCAAGCCCTCCGGCCAACACGTCAAGATCTACACCACCTACGGCATCGACTTCCATCTGGTCGGCGACTTCCGGTACCGTATCGGCTCCTGAAGCTAGTCCTCCAATCCTGAACAATTGAATCGCGGACACCACTATATGAAGAAGGCAAAATCCCTCATCGGGATACTGGCATTGCTTGTTGCTGCCGGACAGGTGCAGGCTCAGTTCGAATTGCAACCCAGTCTGCTCCGAGGCCATGTATGGAGCCAAACCTATCAGCCCGCCAACATCGTGGAGGGCGAGTATGAGAAATTCCGCTATGGTGCGATCGGCAATCTCTGGCTGGGCAATACGCATGCGCCGCTCAAGGGCATCTTTGCGGAGGGCGGCTTCATCACCGAAGAAGTCAAGGACAGGCTCATCGACGACCTCAAGCCCAAGGAGGACATCAGCGCCGGCTACCACCTCGGTCTCGCGGCCGTGAACGTGAAGCTGGGTGAATTGCCACTCGGCATTTACCTCGATGAATACAATGCGGTCTATACCCGATTCAACAACCCCAATACCCTCGGCCTGATCCTCAAGGGCAACGGCCCCTATGCTGGCCAAACGGTGAGCGACTCTGCCATCCGCGGGGCAATCGTCCGGACCCGGGAATTGGGAGTGGGGACGGGATTCAAGACGAATAAACTCAGCATCGGCGGGAGGCTTCGCCTCAAGCAAGGCATCCGCATGGCCGATCTCGCCAACCTACAATACGCACTCTACACCGATTCGCTGGGCACACAGGTCCATGCCTTCGCCGACTACGACCTGTACACCACACCCAAGCTCGGCAAGACAGGCTTGTTCGCCTTCCAAGGGTTTGGCCTGGGACTCGACCTCGGCGCGAGGTACACCGTCTTCGACAAATTGGATTTCGAAGTGGCAGTGACGGACATCGGGTTCACTTCTTGGAAGACGAACCACATGAAGGAAACCGTCGATGTGAACTGGGAGGGCATCAGCATCACGAGCCTGCTCGTGGACAGCGTGTCGCCTCTCATCCAACACCAAGTTGATAGCATCAAGGCCATTTTGTTGCCGGATACCACCGAGGAAAACCACTTGCTCATCGCTCCGACCGTAGTTCGCCTTGGCGGCACATACCACTTGAGTGAGCAAGCATCGCTTTCCGGCACCTTGATTTGGAGCCCCTTGGCTTCCGGGGCGCGCACCCGCCTACCCATGATCAATGTCGCCTATCAGCACGAGGTCATCGAGGGCCTGACCCTTGGCGCCAATGTGTATGGATTGGGACTCGATACCTACGGCGTCGGCGCAATGGCCAATTACACCATCACCGCCGGATCAGTGGGCATTGATATCCTCGCAGGCAGTGACAACCTGCTCGGTTGGATTGCTCAGGGTATCGGTCGGGGCATGTCCGTGTATGGAGGTGTTGGAGTGAGCTTCTGATGGAGAAAATTATTTGCCCCTGTGACACGCTTGCCTTGCCGTAGATTTGGGACAATGATGAAGCGCCGCCTCATACTGCCACTGCTCCTTCCGCTGATTTTGCTAGCGGGCTGCTTGCGCGAACCTGACTTGTTCGTGCCGGAAGGGGAGTTGGATTTTTCGGGCGACACGGTGTTTTTCGACACCATCTTCACCTCCCTGCCCTCCCCAACGGAACGATTGGTTGTCCGCAACAATACCGGGCACAATGTCCTCATCAACAGCATCAAGCTGGCGAGCGGCACGGATTACAGCCTGATTTTTGACGGCATCACAGGGAATGAGATCACCGACTACGAACTCCCGAAAGGAGATTCTGCGATCGCATTCATCAAGTTCACTGCCGACGAAAAGGACGAATTAAGCCGCGACCAATTGGTGTTCAATGTCGGCGATCAAGAGCAGAAGGTCGAGATCCAGGCCTATATCATGGATGCGATCTTTTACAAGGACTCGGTTTTGGGCGGGTTTGGCAGCAGCAACCTCACGGTGATGGGGCCCGACAAACGCCATGTGATCGATGGGCCTCTCTATGTCGCTGATGGGCATACCTTGCGCATTCTACCCGGAACCCAGATCTATTTCACACCGAAGAAGGACGACAATTTCAACCTGATCTCCTCGATCATCGTTTTTGGTCGCCTGTTGGTGGAAGGCGCACCGGGCGCCGAGGTCGTGTTCCAGCAGACGCGGATGGGCGAGCGCTATGAGGAATCTGGTGGCCAATGGCGGGGAATTGCATTTGGCAACATCAGCAAGGCATCCTCCATCAAGCACGCCATCATCAAGAACGGCCTGATCGGAGTCTATCAAGAATACGGGAACACTGGTGTCGGCCCCAAGGTCAGCATTACCAACACCGAAATCCGCAACATGGGTGCCTACGGCATTCTCAGCCTTGGATACACCCCACAGCTGCCCACCTATCCCCAACTGCAAGTTGATAATTGTCTGATCCACAATTGTGTGGAGGGCACGGTCGGCATCTTTGGTGGAGGCAAATACGAGTTCCGGCATACCACCCTCGCCAACTATACCATCGACTTCACGCGCAACAAGCCGCAGTTGGTGGTGAACAATTACGACTCGCTGGACGTGTTTCCGGTGCAGGCCGAATTCGAGAACTGCATCGTCTGGGGTTCGGAGGAAGAAGAATTTGCACCTGATAGCTTCCCGGTAGCGAATGCATTCGACGTGACATTCAAGAACACCTTGCTGCGTACCACGCTGATGCCCAAGGGTTCCAACATCATCACCGCCAACGATCAGGACCTGGTCCGATTCAAGGATCCCAATGCCGGACCTACCGATGAGCGGGACTACCACCTCCGGGAAGACAGCCCCGCCATCAATCTAGGAACCCAGATACCAGGCATTTACCGCGACAAAGAAGAAAAACCGCACCAACTCAGGCCCGATTCCGGCTGTTATGAGTTTAGTGATTGAATGAATAGTTTTGCGGCATGAATCATCACAGTGCATTGCTCAGCCACCTTCACAGGGGCGACTTGCAGCCAATGGACAAGGCCATCATCGAAAAGGTGGCCAATGGCGAAAGGATCAGTGACGAAGAGGCTTTGCACCTTTACGAGCACGGTGAACTTCCCTTCCTCGCCCTCCTAGCCAATGAGGTCAGGATGCGGAAGCAAGGCAAGAAGACCTATTTCAACAGGAATTTCCACATCGAGCCGACCAACGTCTGCGTGTATTCCTGCACCTTCTGCTCCTACAGCGAGAAGATCAAGAAGCGGACCGATGGCTGGGAACTGGACCTGGGGCAGATCATGCACCAAGTCAAGGCTTACGACGGGCAGCCTGTGACAGAAGTCCATATCGTGGGCGGCGTGATGCCGCAGTACGATTACAAATTCTACCAGGAACTGTTCAGCACGATCCGTGCGCACCGCCCTGAGCTGCATATCAAGGCCCTGACCCCGGTGGAATACCACTACGTGTTCAAGAAGGCCAAGGTCAGCTACGAGGAGGGCCTGCGGGCCATGATCGATGCTGGACTCGATTCAATGCCGGGCGGCGGGGCGGAAATCTTCCATCCCGAAATCCGCGATCAGATCGCAGGCGGCAAATGCAGTGGCGACGAATGGCTGGAAATGCACGAGACGTTCCACAAGCTGGGCAAGCGCTCGAATGCGACCATGCTCTACGGCCATATCGAAAAATACTGGCACCGGGTGGACCATATGCGGCAGCTCCGCGAATTGCAAGACAGGACCGGAGGCTTCCAAACCTTCATTCCGCTCAAGTTCCGCAATCAAAACAACGAGCTGAGCCATATCCCTGAGACCTCCGTCATCGAAGACCTGAAGAACTACGCCATCGGGCGGATTTACCTCGACAACTTCGATCACGTGAAGGCCTACTGGCCCATGATCGGCCGCCGCACCACTCAATTGGCGCTGTCATTCGGGGTGGATGACATAGATGGCACCATCGATGACACCACCAAGATCTACTCCAAGGCTGGCGCAGAGGATCAAAATCCCGCGATGAGCACGCAGGAGTTGATCGCCTTGATCCGCCGGGCGGGCTTCGAACCCATCGAGCGGGACACCCTCTACAACGTGGTCAACGACTTCACTGTCGATGACTTCCAAGCAGAGTCGCTGCCGAACTGAGACCTGCATGGCTGAGATTTACCTGATCCGGCACGGCGAGACCGATTTCAACTTGCGCGGCATCGTGCAGGGGGGAGGCGTGGACTCCGACCTGAACGATACTGGCAGGATGCAAGGCGGATCCTTTTTCACTCGCTACGGCGGCATCGAATTCGATCGGGTGTATTGCACGGCGCTCAAGCGCACACGGCAGACCTTGGCGGGCTTCGGAAACTTGGGCCATGAGATTGTCCCATTGCCTGAACTGAATGAGTTCAACTGGGGAATCCTGGAGGGTGCCGAGGACAGCGAGGACGTCCGTGCCGAATTTACGCGAATCGTCACTGCATGGCGCCGAGGGGACCTGCACGCAAAGGTAGAAGGAGGGGAGACACCCCTCGTCGCTTGGGAACGTGCACGTGCGGGCATCGAGCAGGTCGTCCGCGAGACTCCACCCAATGGCCGCGCCCTCATCTGTGCCCACGGTCGCATCAACCGCGTCCTGCTTTCCGAAATCCTCGGCTATGGCTTGAGCAAGATGGACCTTTTCCCGCACCACAACACCGGTCTGAACCTACTCAGCACCAACAGCAGCGGGCGATTCCGCATCCACAAACTGAACGATACCGCGCACCTACAATGATCCGCATCGCATTGGTCTCCTACTTCAACACGCGGCCCTTCATCGATGGCTTGCAGCGGCGATTTGCCGAAGGGGAGCTGGAATTGAAGGAAGTCCCGCCGAGTGGCTGCGCCAAGTTGCTCCACGAAGGGGCATGCGACCTTGCGCTCGTTCCTGTGGGCGCGCTCGTGGACCTGCTCGGCCTCTCGATCATGCGGGACCACTGCCTCGGAGCGGATGGGAAGGTGGACAGCGTCTTCCTTTTCTCGCACGTGCCCATCGAGCAGGCAACTGCCATCGTCCTCGACCCACATAGCCGCAGCAGCAATGGCCTCGCCGCAGTCCTGCTCCGCGAATATTGGAACCGGGAACTGCCCGCGATCCTGCCGCATGGCGAGCGATTCTCGCAGATTCAGGGAACCGTATGCGGCGTAGCGATCGGCGACAAAGCCTTCGCCATGAAGGATCAGTTCCCCTACGTCTATGACCTTGCCGAAGTCTGGAAGCGGTACTCCGGCTTGCCTTTCGTGTTCGCCGTATGGGCTTACCGTCCGGGAAGCCTCAAGCCTGAGCAATTGGAGGCAGTCCGGGTTGCATTGGAGGACGGGCGACAAGGAAGGCGCGAATCGGCCAAGAGATGGGCTGCGGACTATGGCTACTCGCTGGAGGACGCGGTCTATTACCTGGAACAAAACATCAGCTACGAATTCGACTCCGCCAAGCATGAAGCGATGAAGAAATACTTCCGCCTCCTGGAGCAGGTGCTCGAACAAGGTGCCCTCGCGGTTTGATCCACGCTTGTCCACATCTCAATTCACAGGCATTCCGCATCCCATTTGGGAATTCCCCAATAATTGCCAATATTCGCCGCATTGCCTCAATTGGGAGAAATTTGAGTTTGTTTTACCATTAGCCTATTGATACCGATAAAGTCATGAGTCAGAAAATCAAAGTTCTGTTTCCGATCGATTTTGAGGAGACTTCCTTGAAAGCCTACCCCACGGTGGAATACCTGGCCAAGCTGTATGATGCAGAGATTTTCTTGATCCACGTCTTGGAGCCTCCGGCAGCAGCCGCGCGCATCTTCTCCAGCTTCGACGAAGCCGAGGGACGCAAGCATACCAATGCACAGATGGACAAGTTCATCAAGGAAAAGGGCAACCCTTCCATCATCTACAACAAGATTGTGAAGGTGGGCAAGCCCTGGAAGTGCATCATCGAGGCAGCCACGGAACTGAATGCCAACATCATCATCATGGGCACCCACGGTGCCTCTGGCTTGGGTGAGATCTTCGCCGGCACCAATGCCGCTCGCGTGATCTCCACCGCTCCCTGCCCGGTCATCACCCTGCAGGTGCAGCAGCCCAATCCCGGCTTCACCAAGATCCTCCTGCCCATCGACCTTACCCGTGAGACGGGCGAGAAACTCGAACTCGGCGTGGAGTTTGCGAAAAACTATTCCGCAAGCTTGGTGATAGTGTCCATTTTGCAGAGCAGGAGCGAGCGCGACAAGGAACGCCTGCAAAACCGCCTCACCAAGGCGGTGGAGCACGTCAAGAAGCAAGGCGTGGAAGTGGATTCCACCATGCTCGTGGCCAAGGGCGACGTGTCCAAGGTCCTCCTCGACTTCGCTGGCGAAGCTGGCGTGGACCTCATCATGATCATGACGCAGCAAGAAGGCACCGGAGGCTTGCGCTCCAACGTCTTTGGCACTGACGCCGTCCACGTGGTGAACCACTCCAAGATTCCGATTCTGTCCATCAAGCCCAAGCGCGAGTACAAGTCTGCAAACTTTGCAGGATCGCACTTCGGTTGATTCCGGACAGCCCGGGAGCATGGGTTGAAATTGCATCAAATTGATCGTCTTCGATGGGCTCGACAAAATTTGCCGGGCCCATCGTGGATTGTAAACCATGCATTTTCTCCTTAAGTTTGCTCGCATAGATTGGCAGGTCACCTGTATTTTTGGAGTTAACGCAAGTAGAAAGATAGTCTTCGAATGAGACAGCTCAAGATCAGTAAGCAGATCACCAACCGCGAATCGCAATCGCTGGACAAGTATCTGCAAGAAATCGGCAAGGTGGAATTGCTCACCCCGGATGACGAGGTGGAGCTTGCCCGTAGGATTCGTGAAGGGGATCAGGTCGCGTTGGAGAAGCTTACGAAAGCCAACTTGCGCTTCGTGGTGTCCGTCGCCAAGCAATACCAAAACCAAGGCCTCAGCCTAGGTGACCTGATCAACGAGGGCAACCTCGGCTTGATCAAGGCCGCCAAGCGTTTCGATGAGACCCGCGGTTTCAAGTTCATCTCCTACGCAGTGTGGTGGATCCGTCAGTCGATCCTCCAAGCCCTCGCTGAGCAGAGCCGCATCGTGCGTCTGCCGCTGAACAGGGTAGGGGCCCTGAACAAGATCGGCAAGGCCTTCTCCAAACTCGAACAAGAATTCGAGCGCGAACCGTCTCCGCAGGAAATCTCCGAAATCCTGGAGGGCATGAGCGAAAACGAGGTTCAGGACACCCTGAAGATCTCGGGCCGCCACATCTCCATGGACGCACCGCTCGTCCAAGGCGAAGAAAACCGTCTCCTCGACGTCCTCGAAAACGAAGAGGAGCCCGATCCCGACTCCGGCCTCATCAACGAGAGCCTCAGCAAGGAGGTCGAGCGTGCACTGAGCACCCTCACGCAGCGTGAAGCAGAGGTCATCCGCCTTTACTTCGGCATCGGCGTGGAGCATTCATTGACACTGGAAGAAATCGGCGAGAAGTTTGACCTCACGCGTGAGCGTGTCCGTCAGATCAAGGAAAAGGCGATCCGTCGCCTGCGGCATACAAGCCGCTCCAAAGGGCTGAAAGCCTATCTCGGCTGAAAGATAAAACAAGGTTCTTTTCGTTCTTTGGGGAAAGCGTCTGGAAATCGGACGCTTTTCTTGTTTTGGGAAGTCGCTCAGGCAGTGGGCGATGCCGGGGTTGCTGGATGGCATTTGGCGGGATATTGCAAATTCGAGACTTATTTCGGAGATTGTAACTTGAATTGTCACAACGGGGAGGCCGTCTTCCCGCTACAGAGATCGTCAGGTTATGAAAGTCAATGAAAACTCCGCGCAGGACCGCGTAAATGCGTCTGCATTCGACTCCCAAGAGGGGCAGCAATCGGAAGGCAAATCCTTGACACCACCACCCTTCCAGCTCAAGGCAGGTGGCGATGCCCCGACTCCCCCACAAGACAATGGCTCTGGACGCAACCCGAATGGCTTGCCATCCACCGTCCAAGCCAAGATGGAGCAGACCCTCGGCGCAGATTTCAGTGGCGTGAACATCCACGCAGACTCCAACAAGGCCCTAGAAGCCAGGGCATTGGCATACACCCAAGGCAAGGACGTACATTTCGCTCCCGGCCACCCAGCCTGAAACGCAAAAGGGGCAGGAACTGATCGGGCATGAGCTCACGCACGCGGTGCAGCAGCAAAAGGGGCAAGTGCGCCCAACTGGCGAAGTCAACGGCATGCCCCTGAACGACGACGCAGGGCTCGAGCAGCAAGCCGACATCATGGGCGCCAAGGCTGCACAAGCCAAGGTTGATCCTGCAGCTGGCCCCGAGAAGCCCCTGAGTGGCGCAGGCGGCGGCGCAGTCCAAGCGAAAATGACGCTCCCCGCCGCCGAGGCAGAAAGTGCTGGTCCACAAGCCGCCATGCCTGCAACCGATGGCAAAATGGATCCGGCCGTCGTCATGGCACAGCAAATCGCAGCGGAAGCGGGACTCGCACAGCTTGCCGCCCTGCCGAACCAGGAAGTGACCTCTCCCGAAGGACAATCCCCGGAAAGTGCCGCCCCGACCCAACAAAAAGCCGAAGGCGGCCCCGTGCAACGCAAGGCTGGCGGACAGCCCATTCAGCGGTGGGGATGGCTCAAGAAGCTGTGGAATGGCGTGAAGTCCGTCGCTGGAAAGGTCTGGGACGGCGTCAAAACCCTGGCAGGCTGGGCATGGACCGGAATCAAGGCCGTGACTGGGTACGTCTGGAATGTCATCAAGAGCGTGGCGGCATTGGGCCATGCGGTGATCATCAAGGTATGGCCGCGCATCTGGAAACTGATCGAGCACTTGGGAACGGGGGCTGTGGATCTGGTGAAGTGGCTCTGGACAGGCATCAAGACGACCTTCACGCAACCCGGCCAATTGGGCAAGTGGTTTGTGGATGGACTCCCGGAGGACTTGCATGGACGGGTCGCCTCTTCACCAAGCTGCTGGACATCGTGGGCTTTGCGGAGATGCTCGACTTGCTGGGTCAAGTGATCAAGTTCAATACCCGTTCCCTGACAGGCACCGAGATCGCCGAGGCACAGAAGGTCTTCGGCGGGGTAGTTCCTTATTGGAAGGTGAGGGTGGATGAATACTCCTCATCGCGAGGATTGGGAAGTGGGTGAACGGCTACAGCGGCCTTGGCGTCACCATTGGTTACACCATCAATTTCTCCCAAAAGGTGTCTCCCGCACCCGGCAACAACGATATGCACTGGCTGATCCACGAACTCACGCACGTGGCGCAGTGTGAGGCAGTCGGCTTGCAGTACATCCCTGAGGCGCTGATCGCGCAAGCTGGCACTGGCTACAATTACGGAGGCCCCGCAGGACTCAAGCGTGGGCGTTGACCTCAAGGACTTCAACCGGGAGCAACAAGGCGACATCTGCGCCGACTACTACCGCGACGTCCTCTACGGCAATCCCGCCGACACGCCTACAATGTGGTGATCGCGGACGCACGCAAAGGGGATTTTTGATAATTTGAGGCATGAACCGCGTTTCACATTCCAATTCCCTGAACTGGGCAATCCGTATCCTCATGGCTATGACCTTCCCCTTTCTCGTCGCCTGTGACGCAATGGTCGTCTATCAGTTCCAAGTCGCCAACAAGGGGACCAGGCCCGTGGAGTTGCGATACTCCACCCCGCAGCTGGACACGACAGTGACCTTGGCTTCAGGTGCCTCGGCGTTGATCCTGAGCGTAGCCAAGTCAACAAGGGCGTGGAACCCTATTTCGTCGATTCTGATTCGCTGTGGTGGTTCAAATCATTGGAAGCAAGCAGCGACAGCCTTCCGGTCCGGCGCAACCTGATGGTCGCCTCCTCTTGGACTTTCTCCAAAAAGGACAAGGGAACAGGACTGTATTTGCTGGAGTTGTCGGATGCGGATTTTTGATGTCCTCGCCTTAATTTTGCGGCATGATTCACCGACCCCGCCGCAACCGGCGCTCGAAGGCCATTCGGGACATGGTGCGTGAAACGCGCATCGACCTCGGCCAACTCGTTTATCCCTATTTCCTGATCCAAGGCGAGAACCAGGCCATCGAGGTTGCCTCCATGCCCGGCATCTACCGCTTCACCATCGACAGGATGTTGGCCGACATGCAGGAATGCGTCGCACTGGGACTGGAAACAACTTCATCTTGTTTCCTGCATTTCCGAGGACCAGAAGGATCCCCAAGCCACCATCAGCTGGGATTCCTCGAACTTCTACCCAAGCGATCCGGCAGGCCAAGGCACGGTTTCCACAAGTGACCATCATCACGGACGTTGCCATGGACCCCTACAGCCCTGACGGACATGACGGTCTCGTGCGCGACGGCCAGATCCTGAACGACGAGACCCTGCCCATTTTGGCACGTATGGCGGTCGCACAGGCCGAGGCAGGCGCTGACATCATGGGCCCGAGTGACATGATGGACGGGCGCGTGGGCTATATCCGCGACGCCCTCGACGAAGCCGGATTCGAGGGGGTCGGCATCATGTCCTACACCGCCAAATATGCCAGCGCCTTCTATGGCCCCTTCCGCGATGCATTGGACTCGGCCCGAAGATGGCGACAAGAAGACCTATCAAATGGACCCCGCCAACCGTCGCGAGGCGCTGATCGAGGCCCAACTGGACATGGAGGAGGGCGCGGACTACCTGATGGTGAAGCCCGCATTGGCCTACCTCGACGTGATCCGCCTGCTCAAGGACAATTTCGACCTGCCCATCGTCGCCTACAATGTGAGCGGCGAATACGCCATGTGCAAGGCCGCGGCCATGAACGGCTGGCTCAATGAGCAGGCCATCATGCAGGAAATGCTCCTGAGCATCCGCCGCGCCGGAGCCGACATCGTCATCACATACTTCGCCAAGCAATACGCCCAACTCCTTCAAGATTCCAAAAAATGAGCCGCATCGTAGCCCCTTCCGTCCTCAGCGCCGACTTCGCCAACCTGCAGCGCGACATCCAAATGCTCAATGAGAGCGCTTGCGATTGGATCCACTGCGACATCATGGATGGCATGTTCGTGCCCAACATCTCCTTTGGATTGCCGGTGCTTGCTGCCATCAAGAAGCATGCGACCAAGCCCCTCGACGTCCACCTCATGATCCACGACCCGGGTCGGTATGTCAAGGACTTCAAGGATGCTGGCGCAGAAATTTTGACTGTGCATTATGAGGGTGCGATCCATTTGCATCGTCTATTGGCTCAGATCAAGGATGCCGGGATGAATGCCGGACTTGCCTTGAATCCGCACACCCCCGTTGACGTGGTGCATGACGTGGTTGACTTGGTGGACCTTGTTTTGGTGATGTCGGTGAATCCTGGCTTTGGTGGGCAGAAGTTCATTGAGAACACGTATTCCAAGGTCATCCATCTTTCGCAAATGCGGCGGGACACCGGAGCGGGCTTCCTCATCGAGGTGGACGGCGGCGTGAATGCCACGAACACTGCTAGGCTGTATGAAGCTGGGGCTGATGCCTTGGTGGCGGGGAATTATGTCTTCGGTTCGGGCGATCCCAAGGCGACGATTCAGGGGATGAAGGAATTGGGGTTGGATCGGTTCTCCTGATTTATCGGAAGCGGCGGCGTCCCGCCGCCCGCTGATCGACCCTGCCGCCTCTGACGGCGCAGTGCTGAACGGTAAATTTGCCTCGCAAGGGCTCTTCTTCTCTAGCAGAAGCACTTCCTATGTATGGGCAGGGCATGCCCAGCGCGAGCGCTTTTCGAAGCACTACTTGAACCATGCTGCTGAATACCCCGCCGCCAGAGGCGGCTAATTCGATCGGCCTGCGGCGGGACGCCGCGTCCTCTGCGCTGTGCACTCCTTTTTCCACTTTGGTCATGTCGCCAAATCATTAACTTTGGGGCTATGCGGTTGCGGATTTCCCCGATTCTCCTGTTTGCTTGCCTCATGTTCCTGCCTTTTTGGGTTTTGGCCCAACAGGGGACCATCCGTGGCAAGGTGCAAGACAACTATGGCAGGGAAATCGACAGTGTGAAGGTCCGTATCCAAGGCACGGACAACATGGTTTACACCGGGACCGATGGCAAATTCGAGTTCCGTTTGCCGCCGGGGAAATACTTCGTGGATTTCAGCCATCCGCAGTTCAAGCCACGGCGTGAGGAAGTGAACCTTGCGCCTGCCGGGACCGCCAACCGCTTACATCAACCTGGGTGACCGCTACGCAATCGGGGACGTGGTCATCAACAACAACCAAGACGCCACCGACAAAGAAAACCCCGAAAATGCGGGCAGTCACACGATCCCAATCGACCCCAAGTTGGTCACCACCGTGATTCCTGGCTTCAAGAGCGACCTCACGAGCCGATTGGCAGTCCTGGGATTTGGCGTCCAGACCAACAATGAACTGAGCTCACAGTACCGTGTGCGGGGTGGAAACTTCGACGAGAACCTCATCTATGTCAATGACATTGAGATTTACCGACCGCTATTGATCCGCTCCGGACAGCAAGAGGGGCTAGGCTTCGTCAACCCCAACCTTGCAAGCGAGGTGGGTTTCAGTTCAGGTGGTTTTCAGGCGAAGTATGGGGACAAGCTCTCATCGGTCTTGGATGTGACGCTCACTGATCCCACTGCCTTGCATGGCAGCGTGGAATTGGGCATCCTGAACCAGAACCTGAGCATCGAGGGGCAAGTGCAGAAGCAACGCATCCGCAAGGATGAAGGCTCGGAGAAGGGCCCCGACAAATGGCAATCGGTCGATGGACGGCCCAAGGAGATGGTGCCCGGCAGGTTCACCTACCTTGCTGGCTTCCGCCGATTTACGCCGAGCTATGTCCTGAGCAGCCTCGACACGAAAGGGGAGTACCGACCGCGATTCAGCGACATCCAGGGCATGCTCACCTTTGCGCCGCGCCACGCCTTGCGCACATTCAAGATCAAGGAGCGGGCTGATGGACAGCAGGATACAGTCTATCTGAACAAGGAGCGCTTGAAGTTCAGCCTCTTCTTCAACTTCGCCAGCAACGAATACATCTTCACCCCGGTCTCTCGGGAAACGAGCTTTGGTACGGTCCAGAATGTCCTGCGCTTGAGCGTGGCATTTGAAGGACAAGACATCTCAGCCTACGCGACGGGCTTGGGTGCATTTGTCATGGAATACCGCCCCAATACCAAGCTCAGGATCAAGACGATCGCCACGGCATTCCGCACCACGGAGGCTGAGCTTTTCGAGGTCGAGGGCGGCTACTTCCTCAGCGACGTCAACACCAATTTCGGTTCCGTAGGCTACAACGAGACGGTGTTTGACCGGGGCATTGGCACGTTTTACAGGCATGGACGGAATTACCTGCATGGCAATGTCCTCGCGCTAGAACAACGTGGGGATTGGTTTCCAGGCAATGACTACCGCCACAAGATCAGCTGGGGCGTTCGGGCGCAACACCAACTCATCGAGGACCATATCCAGGAATGGAACGGGACGGACAGCTCGGGCTATTTCGTGATCGATGAGAGCTACCGCTACCGTCAGACCGTTTCCAGCAACCTTTTCAAGGTCTATGTCCAGGATTATTGGAAACTGAGCCAAGACCAAAGCAAGCGGATCATCATCGGCTGCCGCGCCCTATATAATGACCTGAACAATCAGCTGCTTTTCGCGCCGAGGGTGCAGTTCGTGATCGATCCCGGCACATCCGTCGCGGCGGACAGCAGCGGCCCCATGGATGAGTCGCAGTATGCCCGTGGCGACAAGCGCCGATACCAAATCCGATTTGCCGCCGGAGCTTATCAGCAGCCCTTGTTTTACAGGGAAATGCGGGATTACGACGGCACGCTTTACACGAACCGCGCCGCCCAAAACAGCTATCACCTCATCGGCGGCGGCGACTACCTCTTCAACATCTGGGGCCGTCCCTTCAAATTCAGCGCGGAAGGTTACTACAAGTACATGACCAACCTCGTGCCGTATGAGGTGGACAATGTTCGGATCCGCTACTATCCGCAATACCATGCGAACGGCTACGCCTACGGCCTCGACACCCGCGTCACCGGGCAGTTCATCAAGGGCGTGGACTCATGGATGACGCTCGGCGTACTGAAAACGCAGGAAAAAGTCATCGAGTTGGCCAAAGGTTATGTCCCACGCCCCACCGATCAGCGACTAACATTCTCCATGTTTTTCCAGGACGAATTGCCGATCAATCCGAGCTACAAGGCGAACATCAACTTCGTCTATGGTTCGGGCCTGCGCTTTGGCCCTCCGCGCCACATCGAAAGCCGCACCGTCTTCCAATACCCGTCCTATCAGCGCGTGGACCTCGGCTTTTCCCGCGTCTTCCTCGTCAATTCCAGGCTAGAGCGGATGGACAAGAAGTTCGCGCTGGAAACGATTTGGGTGTCATTGGAGATCTTCAACGTCTTCCAAAGAGCCAATACCGTCAGCTACCTCTGGATCAAGGACGTGTACAACAACCAATTTGGGGTGCCGAATTACTTGTCGGCGAGGTTGCTGAACCTGCGGGTTGTGGCGAAGTTTTAGGATTCGAGGCGGCGGCGTCCCGCCGCACCCCGATCGACCATGCAGCCTCCGGCTGCAAGGAATGGTTTAGATGAATAACCACCAAGTCTGTCAGTTCAATCACCTAGCTTGTCATTTCTACCCCGATTCATCGGGGGAGAATTACGAAGTAATCGCGCAAGTCAAATCTCAGGGCTTGGAATCCGGAACTGGATGAGCAGGACGCTAAGTCACACTCCTGACCCGCTCGAGTTACTGTGCTCTGAGATTTCTCCCTCCATTCCGTCTCCGCTACGCTCCGACGTCATTTCTGTCGAAATGACCATGCTAACATAGTATCACATCGCTGCCCTGCCGCCAGAGGCGGCAATGTCGATCAGCGTCCGGCCAGAGGCCGGCGCTTCCTTCATTCATAGCTCACCCGATAGATCATATTCGCAAAGTCATCGCTCACCAACACACTGCCATCCGCCAATTGCAGCATCGCCACGGGCCGTCCCCAAGCCTCGCTGCCTTGCAGCCATCCGGTGATGAAAGGATCATAGGACACGCATTTGTTCCCCTCCAATGTCACCGCCATCACCCGGTACCCATCCGGCACCTTCCGGTTCCATGACCCATGCTCGCAGATGAGAATCTTGTTTTTGTACTCCGCCGGGAACATGTCGCCCGTGTAGAACAGAATGCCCAAAGCCGCCACATGCGCCCCAAGATTCTGCGCAGGGGCCGTGTAGGAAGCACAATTCTTCCCCTCCCCGTACTTCGGATCAGCAATCCCGCCCGCATGGCAATACGGATACCCAAAGTGCATCCCCGCCGCAGGCGCATGGTTCAATTCATCATTCGGCGCATCGTCCCCCAGCCAATCCCGACCATTGTCCGTGAACCAGAGTTCCTTGGTCGTCGGGTGCCAAGCGAATCCCACCGAGTTCCGCACCCCATGCGCGTACACCTCCAGGTTGCTCCCGTCCGCGTCCATCCGCATGATGCTCGCATACCGCGGGTCCTCCGGATGCTCGCAGATGGTGCAAGGCGCGCCCACCGGCACATAACGCTTGCCCTCCGGCCCAAATGCGATGTATTTCCAGCCATGGTGCTCATCCGTCGGAAATGAGTCGTTCACCACCGGCTTATCGCGGCGGCGAGTCAATTTGTCCTCGATCCCATCGGGGAAGGGACTACCCGGCTCACCTCGCGACATAGAGCGACCTGTCCCAGAATGCGACTCCATTGGGCATGTTCAATCCCGATGCGATGGTATGGATGGTATCCGCCCGGAAGTCCCCATTTTGATCCACGACCGCATATACATTGCCAGCGCCCCGCGTTCCCACGAAGATCGTGCCCTTTGGTCCCTGGACCATTGAGCGGGCATTTTCGATGCCGTCGGCGAATACCTCGATTTTGAAGCCCTCTGGGAGCTTGAGCTGCTCGAGGCGCGGGTCGCTACGCTTCGCGGCGGGGCTGTATGTGCCGCTGATGAGCGGGAGGGCTAGGAGGAGGGGAGCAAAATGACGCGTAGGGGATTCTCATGCAACAAATTTCGGGAATTGTCGTGATCGGTTGCCGAAATCACCATCAGAATTTGAAACTGAATGGGGCATTCAATTGCTGCCAGATGGAGGTCACGCCAGTGGGCATCAGCGAGACAAGACCAGCCGTGATCGAAATCTCCCGCCCTGCGCGGAGGTGATCTCCAAGATGTAAACTCCCTGTGCCAGTTCATCCAAATCCAGGAAGTTGGGCTTATCCTCGCGGACGAGGTCACGCTGAAGCATTTCCCTTCCTGCCACATCATAGACCCGGATCATGGATGAATCACCACGGTTCACATCCCAAACAAGGTTCCAATGCCCGCTGCTGGGGTTGGGGTAGGTGATCACAACACCATCAGGATCAGGCCACAGGGTATCCACCGGAGGCGGTGTCACAGTGTCTGATGGGCAATACTCAGTCAGGTAGCCACAAGCATCATGGCAAAGGAGGGAGTACTTGCCAATGTCGGGATAGTTGTCCATCAAGAGCAAGATGGACTTCTGATCCTCCAGTGCCTGAACCTGTGCGGGCCAGCGCAGCACCCGGTCCGACTCGCCAGGAGGGTCGTCAAGGCACTGTAGTAGTACCGTGTCCAAACGCTGTCGAGACTAGCGTCACCCCACCAAGTAGCCCCTGTAAACCCAATGCGAATCCACGGGGAAGGTGTCCCTGACTCCTCCAAGGTAGAAATTTCCATTGCTGTCCCTTGAAAAGGTCCTCGGGGCATTGTACTGCTTCCAGTCCCAGAACTCTCGGGTGGAAACCAGGCTGAGACTGGAGTCGAGCGTCACGAGGCTGGAGCGGGTCTTGTTCGCGGAGAGGGCGGAATCCAGCTGCGTTTTGTTGCCCATTGCTACAACAGCTACCCTTCTTCGGTTCGGTAAACATATCCGATGAAAGTGTCGCCAAGGGAAGTAGTGAGATTTTTGGAGCGAACCAGATTGCCTTGAAAATCATAGACAAATACACGGGGGCGAATGTCATAGGCATAGCCCCCATATCGGAAATCATTGGCAGTAATATAAACCACTCCTGCTGTGGCATCCACTGTGAGGTAGGGAGCTCCATGCGAATGGTTCTGGCTGATTGCATTGATGGAATCCAAGCTGGATATCGCGCCATCGGCCTCCAGAAAAAACAAGCGGGTTCTCTCCCAAGGCTGTACACGGGTGTATTGGGACAGCAGCCCCCTGCCTCCTGGGATCGCCACGATCGCCCAAGGGTAGTCATACTGGCCGGTCATGGGCAGCTTTCGTTCAAATAGCGTGTCGCCATCAGGGCCAAACTTCCCATAGTATGTCCAGAATGAATTGTCTTGATCCATGAAGCAGTGACTCCAGAACCAGTAATTCCCGTATCCATCTGGTATGGCATTGTTGATACCCAGCCAGTCCGGGTATTCCCTCACCGTATCCTGAAGGAATGCCTGCCCACAATCTCAAAGGTGGGAGAGTCCATTACCCAGGTTTCCAGTGCTGAATAGGGGTGTGCCATCAGCTGTGAATCTATCTTGTAAATCACGGAGAAGTACCCACCGCCTGCGGGCCAGATGCTTGCCATCCGGGACTGCCTGGGAATACCCGTCTCATACTTGCGCACAAAGCGGTCAAGAACCGATTGTGCGGAGGCAATCGCTTCTACCTGTATCAGGAAGAGCGATAGCAGCAAATGAGGCCACCATGTTCGAAAAACAGCCATAGAGATGAATCAACCTACAAGCAACTCACCTTTTTCAAATCCCCATCCCCTCCACCACACGCTCCAACTGATTCCGAATCTGAAACTGCAGGTCGTGGGTGTTCTCGTAATGTGACGGAAAATGCCCCATTGATTGCAACCGTTCCTTGAATTCCAGCAAGCTGATCACCTCCCTGCCCAGATTCCCGATGTTCACATTCGCATTCTGGAAATAGGTGAATATCCTCGGGTGCTTACCTGAACGCTTAAATTCAGCGAGGGCTACATCGAATTCCTCTTGTGTGTATTTGCCGGCCTTTGTGAAGAACAAGCTGATGAAAACATCACATTCCCGGATGACCTTGTTGTAATCGTCCTGCTTGCGGGTCTCAGAGATGGCATCGTAGAAGTCCTCCCAGATTTCGAGTCGGAAGAAAACACCACGCCTCGTCCAGCGCTTGTTTTCCCGGTTGATGAAAATCTCGAATTCACGACGATCCTTCTCCAGTTCACAGGATGAGGCAAGGAAGATGGAGATTTCTTTCAAATTGCCCATTGGATTTCGATTCTTGTTGCCTTTGACCATATTCGGCTGCCAACCGATTCCATATTCTCGCTCAGCTACCAAATCGGTTTCAGGATTCCAGCCGATGCCAAATAGTAGTGTGGAGACATTGAGTTCCTGGTATGGCACGTTTTCACATTCGACGGTCGTCCTTCCATTCTTTAGTCGTTCTTCCAACTTTGGAACCAGGTAGGTATGCGCCTTCTCCATCCTTGAGCAGGCTTGGCACGGACACTGAATCAGCTTGTCAGGAAGGATGTCAAACTGCCCATTCAGCTCATCCAAATCATCTGAGACGATACTCAGCAATTCGAATCTGTCCATGGGTTCGCCTTGCGCCCGCAGAACGAGTTCGTCCCCCGTATCGTTAAGCGTGACCAATAGCCTCGCATGCTTCTTTTCGAATAGTACCCCAGTGGTCCATGCCTTGCTCGGGTCAGTCACGTAGCGGTTCATTCGGGTCATGAGGCGATTGAGAAGGCCCTTGGGCATGAAAACATAGCGGTAGCGCACAACAACATCCCCAGCTTGAGGTTCAAGCGGAACGGGAACAGGTGCCGAAACCTCCAACAATTGCGGAATGAGCCAAGTCTCAGGCTTGGACCCCTCCAGGAAATAGCATAGTTCAAACCGCTCCATTAATGCCAGTAATTCAACATGATTGTGCCGGTAGCGCTCCTCGTGCCAAAGGCGGGTCAGGTCAGCCATGATAAATCGCCCCTTTGCCGCCATGATTGCCGCATCTCGCAGAACCCGGTAAACAGGCACGGTTGCCCATTCATTTTGAAGGATGACAATTCGGCCCAGGTATTTGTCGTCTTGGTAATGTAGCAATGCGCCCAAATGATGCAGGCTTTGGCTAATTATTCGAGCATTTTCTTCATTATCTTCTCCATGATGATTACAGACATCCAAGTATTCCGAGTAGAAGATGTATGGGCGCGAGGTTCCAAACTCCTCCAGCCTCTTGCGGATATCGAGCCATCGCTTTGGCCATTTCGCCCCGATGTGAGGTAGCTGACAAGCATGGGTCTGCAGTGCTTGACGCAAACCATCGGTGACCTCGGACACGTACAGGTTGCCGCGATAGAGCTGCAAGACATTTGGAAAGCGGCGCCTAATGCCATCTAGATCGATCCGCTTGGGGTAGTCCTTCTTCTCATTTTGGAAGATGAACACTGGACTCTCGCCACCCAGCAATTCGATCCATCCCAGCCAGTTTTTGAAATAGTCGTCCTGCACATTCTTGTGGTTCACGCTCGTATCATCCAGCAGGATGTAGAGAGAGTTCTGAGTCAGGAAGAACTGATGGGTGGTATGCAAGATTTCCTGCCCTCCGAAATCCCAGATGTTGAGGCGCATCGTTTGGCCATTTTCCAATTTATAGGTCCAGTGGTGGATGTCGATGCCTTCAGTGCGCTCGGCTTCGGGTGGCATGCCTAAGGTTGGGGCAAACATTTGGTTGTAGAGACTGGTTTTTCCCGCCCTGGGGTCGCCAACCAGGAGTACCTTGGCTTCATAGAGCGTGGTGAACTCCTGTTCTGCCCAGTACTTTAAGATAGCCTTGTTGCCCTGGCGAGTTACCTCGACAGGTGGGTTGGTAAGTGGACAGTCTTGCACTATTATACCCTTGCTTCCACTATTGTCTTCCATCTTAACCTTGACCCCCTTCTCTATTATCATCCGCAAGGGCGATAGGTCGGCGACAAAGGTATGGGCTAGAAACAAGGTATCCATGCTCTCAAGCCCTCCAAGCGGAGAGAGATCAGCGACGCCAGTCTCGGTCAAATGTAACTCTTGCAGTCCTTTGAGGCCTTCCAGAGGAGAAAGGTTAGCTACTTTAGTTTGGTCTAGGTCCAGCCACTGCAATTGCACAAGCCCCTTAAGTGGTGACAGATCGGAGACCAGTGTCTGGTTCAGCCATAATGTTTGTATTTGCACTAGCCCCTGCAAAGGCGAAAGGTCGGATACTAAGGTCTGCCTCAGGGACAACCATTGCATTTGGGCAAGGCTTTTCAATGGAGAAATGTCGACAACTGGGGTCATGTCGAGGTGCAGCCATTGCATCGATCGAGCGCTTGCAGCGGAGAAAGGTCCATGCGACTGGTGTCTTGTCCAGGTACAGCCTCTGCAGTTGCCCGGAGTTCTTGCAACGGCAAGAGGTCGCGACATTTGTACGCCGGAGATGTAGTGTATGAAGTCTTTCGAGGCCGGATAGAACTTGTAGCGGGTGACCGTAGCTTCACCGATTCCTCTCAAATTGGGTAAATGAGGGGTGGGGGATGAAGAGAGAATTGGCATCAAGGTCCAACTCCTTAAGCCACGTAAGCTGCGCCAATTCCTTTGGTAATGGACCTTCGATACCGCAGTTGCTTAGGTTTAGTTTCGGGGACCTAATGCGTTTATTTTCCTTTATCCTCCTCAAAGCTTGCTCACTCATATCAGGTAATTCTCGTTCATGATGTCCGTGAATATAGCAGAAAATAAGCATCAATGCCGGAGGATCGAGCTATTACCTGCAGGCCAAGCCGATCCAAGCCCCGTACCCGTACCAGCTATGCGCCAGACCAAAACCAATTGATAGCATTACTGTCAAGGTCGATACTTCGAACTATCGTCGCCGATGCTTCGAGGTATCGATGCCCACACATCAGAGTAGAGCACCCGATTCTCCAAACATGGCCGACCATACATCAGAGTACAACTCCCGATGCTCTAAACACACCTGCCCACACCATCGAGTACAATCGTCGATACCTCGCTGCATAACCGTCGCTACATTCACTATCGGCATCCATCTATTTTTGCACACCGAGCAGCGATCGAGAAAGAGACGCGCACCATCGTTGGCTCAGTATCGACCGCCATATCCTTTCGTATTGATGCCGATACTTTGCTGCATCGATTGGTATCGAATATGCATCGACTGCCATTCCCTCTGCACGGATATCGATGCATCGGGCATGGACGGCGATGCTCCCAGTATCGTTTCCCATACGTTGATGTATGGATGGTTATAGAAAAGGGGATGGTCAGTTGGCGTTATGGACATGGATCGGGCATTTTCGAGGCCATGATGAGTAGTAAATGCCGCCTCCCGCAACTTGCCGCACTCCCCGCAAAACATTATCTGCATCATGAAATCCATTGCATACATTCTTCTGAGCTTGACGATCTCCTTGACGATGCTTGGTTGCTCCTCGATGTCCTCCGCGGAGACCTCTAGCGATTGCACCTTGCTGATCAAACAATGCGAACTGCGGACCAGGCTTCGGTTACCATTGGCGGCGCGGTCGATGTTCAAGAGATTGGAGGCGGCTTTGCGGACGATCCCGGCTGGGTCGTTGACCCTGGCGGAAGATTTGGGGAAATTGGAGGACAGCCTCAAGACTGCTGCGGCCAAGAATCTGGAGCTGATCGGTCCGGGGAAGGAGTGGAGCCCCAAACTCACCGAGGGATTCATGAGAAATTGGCCGCATGACGCATCGGATCCTGTGATCGTGTTTCGGGAGGGGCGATGGACGCTGCGAGACGTGATGGTGCGATGGTGACGGAATTCGCGTTCGAGGCTGCCGATCCATTTTGGGAAGGCTTCGCGAGGGTGTCCAAAGGCGGGAAGGAATTCCTGATCGCTCAGAATGGCAAGTCTTTTGAAACGGCGTTTTGCGAGGACGAAATCAAGCCTGGGGTAGCCATCGACCTGTCGGTTTCGGAATTGAAGAATACGCCGGAGGCGGTCTTTTCGGTTTCGACATCACTGTTCCAGGTGGCTGGGTGCCAATCACATGGCATTTGTCGGCGGACATCGGCAAACTCAAAAGCCTGCAGCACCTTGCAAGTCTCCGTCAATTATTGATGAAATCCCCGGCGAACTGACGACTCTCAAGAGCATTCGCTCCTTGCGTGCGAGTTCCAATACGCTGAATGAGATTCCTGCCTCGATCGGAGAGATGACTGGACTGAAAGAGCTGTACCTCGATGACAATCAGTTGTTCAAGTTGCCGGATGGTCTTTGGGACTTGGTGGGTTTGGAGGCACTATTCCTTGATTGGAACGATCTTGGCCGCATCGACCTCTCGAAGATCAGCCAACTCAAGCACCTAAAAGTCCTCGATCAAGGTGGAGACAAGCTGGTGAAGGTGAACGACGCCTTGTGGGAACTGACGGAGCTCACTGCGCTGGACCTCTCCAACAATGATCTGGATGAAATCCCCAATGGCCTCGCAAAACTCAAGAAACTGAAGGCACTCGATCTTGGCGGGAATGACATGCTGGAATTGCCTATGGTCCTCAAGGACATGAAGCAGTTGAGACTTCTTTTCCTTTCGACGTCCGATTTCGAATCCAGCAAGGAGCGGCAAAAGGCAGCTGCAAAGCAAGTGCGCGATTGGCTTCCGGAATGCGAAGTGGTTTTTGACTGATGAAGCATTCCCAGGAATAGCGCCTACACAGGCAGCATCTAACTTTTCGACTATTGCAGGCACGAATGGCTAGCAGGATGTGAATTCATCGAACAATGGGGTCGTGAAATTCAGCGACTTAGAATTTTATCGGAATGGATTCGCTATCTTCACTGCTTAACTCTAATGCAAAATGAAACAACTGTATTCCATTGCAACAGCACTCTTCCTGCTCGTACTCCCGCACCTGAATGCACATGCACAGGAGGTTGGCGTCCGCAAGATTGACTGGAGCCCCGAAATCTACCAACCGGGTAAGCTCTATCCCGGCTACATCATCCAGCTGAATGGAGACACGACCAAGGGCTTCCTGAAGGCATTGCAGCGTTGTGCGCCGGGTGGATTGGGGAACGGCAACCAAAACACGGCGGAATTTTACCTGCATGAATCCGACAAGAAGCCGACGGGCAAGTACGACCCCTCTGAGATCAAAGGCTACCTGATCGCGGACAAACTCTACGAGTCCATCGCCTTCAGCGGCGGACTCCTGAAGAAGCCCAACTTCAACCTCGTGCAGGTGGATGGCGGCATCCGGATTTACTATTGGTACTCCACGGTTGAGAATTTCTCTGCCATCCAACAGCAAAGCGGCGAGACTTGGGAGGCATTTGATGCACGGCGGTACGAGACCAAGACTGTGGTGGGCAAGCCCGGATTGGATCCGCTGGAATACAATTCCCTGGCGATGAGCTTCGCGAAGAAGATGCCCGATTTCGTTTCCGACAATGCCGCGATGGCCAAGAAAATCACCGACAAGGAAAAGGGCTACAAGTCACTGGATATATTCAATGTGATCGACGAATACAATGCCCGGGAAAGCAGGCAATAATCCTATGAAACATGCAATTCTCTGGACTGCGGGCTGCCTAGCCGCACTCAGCATCCATGCCCAAAACCCTACGCTGTCCTCCTCGGCGGAGATGGACAATCGCTTCCCTGAAGGGCGCTATGACAAGGTGCTCGGCGCGGACGAAACTGGCTATTACACCATGCGCGTGGTGGGGCCGATCACCAACGCCGAGACCATCGTGGAGCGGTACGACCCCAACATGAAGTGGTCTGGATCGGTCAAGATTCCCGGCAGCAGCGGCGACGTCACCAATGCCAAAATGCACCGCAACACCCTGCTCTTGCATGGAAAGGTGCTGACATTCCACGATCGGTTCAGCAAGGCGGACGGGGCGAGCTACTGCACAGTCGTGCCGTATGAGATGAGCGGGGAGGCATTGCAGGAAATGCCGCTCGACAAGGAAGTGGCTGAGGGCTACTTCAAGACCCCGACATTCAGCGTGAACCTGAGCCCCGATGGCAGCAAGCTCGTCGTTATGGACGAACCGGTATTTGCCAAGGGAACCTCTGAAAAGCTGCGCGTGAAGGTCTTCAACACCGACGGCTTCAAGGAAATCTGGTCCCGCGATGTGGCCCTGAGCAACGAGAGCGACCGTTTCCCAGAAAATGATGTCGCCGTGGACAATCAGGGAAACGCATTCATCTACAAGCACGTCAAGGTCGGCCCCAAGGAGCACACCTACCAACTCCTGACGGTGACCAAGGAGGGCTTCAAGGCCCACAAGATCGACTTGCAGACCTACTTCCCGACCGATTACAAAATGGCCTGGGACAGCGATGGCGCCCTGCTCATCAGTGGCATGCTGGCTCCGCAGGGGCAGAGCGGCACCTACTGGGACCGCACCTGGGCCCTCAAAGCCAATGCTGGCGGCATCCTGTACAACAAGGTGATGCCCCTGAGCCAAACCCTGCTCCGCGGACAACTCTCCGAGAAACTGGCGACGGCCCCGAATGCACGCTTGGGCGACTGTAAGCTGCGTGGCGTCCTCTCCAGAAAGTCGGGTGGATTCTACCTCGTTGCCGAGCAGTACAAATCCTCCAAGACCGCTGTCGGGCAGGCACAGCCACCTGTTTATGAGTATGCGCTTGAATTTGGAGGCATTTTCGTGGTTGCAGTGGATGCGTCCGGGCAAGAGTTGTGGACGCGGTTCCTTCCCAAGAAGCAAGCGGAAAGGACCATGGACGAGGAACGCTACTTCGGCTCGCTAGCCTGCCAAGTGGTTGGAGACAAGCTCTGTCTGGTCTGGAACTACATGGCTTGGGAGACGGCTCCGGGTATTGCCTACCGTTTCTGGGCCGATAAGACCGGGGCGAAAATCAACATCGACAATGTCTTCACCAAGAATGCGGTGCATCCGACCCTGCTCACCGTCCTGAACGGCGACGGCAGCCTGCAATTCGACGAATGGACCCATGCTTCCTACCCATTGGGTGACCTCCAAAAAGGCAACTCCTTCCCAATGGCTTTGGATGCAACGATTTCCTTTTCCGACGAAAAGGGGTTGTTGGTGATGTCCCGGATGTCTGGCCTGCCCTACAAGAAGTACAAGCTCTCCAGGATCGGGCTGTGATGGCTGTATAGGAGCTGCATCCCCAGATCAAAAAGGCCCATTCTCTTGTGAGGATGGGCCTTTTGGGTTAGCGAATGGATTCATTCGCCTTGTTGGGGCGGGGTCGGTGGATTCCCATTGCCGGGATTCCCTCCAGTATTTGCGCCGTTGGCGTCCTTGTTGCGGAAGTTGACCTTCTTCTTTTTGCGCTTTTTCTTCTTGACGGGAGCGTCGCCAGTGGGAGCGGGGTTGCCGCCGGGGTGTTGATGCTGAGCGGGGAGATGCGGCTCGACGGGTTGCGCGTGGAAGGTGGGGACTGCTGCGCCTGCCTCGACTTGGCCGCCACGGCTCTGGTCGGCGGGCGCCAATGGCTTGTCCCCGCGACCGTGCTTGTGGCGGTGCTTGCCCTTTTTGGCGCCTACTTGGCCTTGTCCTGCGCCTTCTTGACGCGGAGCGCCGCTGTGGCTGCCTCCTTGGCCACCGCCGCCGGGCTTGCCGCCTCTGCCACGGTCATTGCCACGTCCACGTCCAGCGCCGCCCTTGCCACGACCGTCTCCGCCTCCACCAAAGCCACCGCGACCGCGCAACTTGGGATTGTAAACAGGACCTTCCTTGAAGCCGCCGGGTAGGGGAGACTTGGGGATTTCCCGCTCGATCAGCTTCTCGATCCGGCCGAAGCGCTGCATGTCATCTTCGGTGATGAAGGTGATGGCCTCGCCCTTGGCATCCGCACGCGCCGTCCGACCAATCCGGTGGACATAGTCCTCGGGATCCGGCGGCACGTCGTAATTGATGACGTGGCTGAGTTCGTCGATGTCGATGCCCCTCGAGAGGATGTCCGTCGCGACGAGCACCGGGAATTTTTTGTTTTTGAAGTCGTTGATGATCTCTTCGCGCTCGCTCTGGTCGCGGTCGCTGTGCATGCCGCGCACGTCGAGCCCTTGCGCCTTGAGCGCCTTGGCGATGCGGTCCACGTTGGTCTTGCGGCTGGCAAAGATGATCACGCTCTCGATCTCCTTTTCCTTCATCAGGTGGCAGACGAGGGAGACTTTTTGCTCGTCCCAGACGCAGTAGGCGTTTTGGGTGATGTTCTCCGCCGGTTTGGAGACCTTGAGGCTGATTTCCCGTGGGTTTTTCAGGATCTCGGAGGCGAACTCCTTGATCTTGGGCGGCATGGTCGCAGAGAACAGCAGGTTCTGGCGATTTTCCGGGAGGTAGGAGATGATGCGCTGGATGTCGATGATGAAACCCATGTCGAGCATGCGGTCTGCTTCATCGAGGATCAGGAATTCGACCTTGCTCAGATCGACATAGCCGAGGCCAATGTGCTGGAGCAAGCGGCCCGGGGTGGCGATCACGATGTCAGCGCCTTGGGTGAATGCTGCCTTTTGCCGACCGAAGTCGTCCCCGCCCTTGTTTCCGCCATAGACTGGGAAGCAAGAGACGTAGGTATGGTAGCAAAGTCCCTCGCATTCCTTGTCAATCTGGATCGCAAGTTCGCGGGTGGGGACGAGGATGAGGCACTTGATATGAGGGCCGGGAACGTCGTCGAGGATGTCGATGGTCGGAATGAGGAAGGCCGCTGTCTTGCCGGTGCCGGTTTGTGCGCAGGCGATCAGGTCGTTTCCTTCAAGGATGATGGGGATGGCTTGTTCTTGGACAGGGGTCGCGTTTTCAAATCCCATGTCCTGCAAACCCATCAGAATCTCATCATGCAGGTCAAATTCGCTGAATTTCAATGTATATCCAATTATTACCAATTCCGCCGCAGGTACACAGGAAAGTCTGGCAAACACCTCGGCGATTCTCAGGCTACGAAATTAGCCCCAAATCGTGAAATAAGTTCAGGAAGCAAGTGGGAATTGTCAACATGTGCCGCGGGCAGAAGCGAGGGGCAGCGAGTTGAAGCAAGTTGAAGCGAGGGGCCTCTGGCCCGAAGCTGATCCGACCGCGCGCCTCTGGCGCGAGGAATGTGAAATGTAGTCTTGCAAAGGGTTGGTTATTTGCTTTGTTCAGTTGTCCTAGGTGGACTATTTCCGTCTCGAATAATGGATTCAAAGGTCTTATTTCATGGATTACGCCCGCTACAGGCGGACGGTCTAGTCGGCATTGGGCGGGACGCCCCTCGCCTCAAAACATCAGCTATGCATCAGCATCGCGGCCAGGGGTTGCGCCAAGGCGGCGCCTAGGAAGCTCCAGAGAATGATGGAGGCGCTTTGGTACAGGAAGACCTTCTTCCTGTTCTTGTAGATGCCGAAGGAGATGAAGGTGCCGATGGGGACCGAGAGGAACCATGGCGTCAGGAATGCGATCCCTGCTAGGCCGAAGCTCTTCTTGACGCGGACGATGAAGCGGTTCTTGCGGCTGAAGACCTTCTTTTTCTTCTTGCGGGGGAACCACTTGCGCAGGGTATGCTGGAAGGATGAGGCGAGGAGCAGGAAAAATCCGACGCCGATGATGCCGCCAATCGCGGTGTAGATCGCGACTTCCCAGTACGAAAAGCCATAGCCCGCTGCCAAGGGCACGCCGCCGAGCGTATGCTTGAAGGTGCTCAAGCCTACCGCAGAGATGATCTTGGCCAGTTTGGCGCTCATGAAGATTTCCGAACCGATTGTTCCACCATGCTCCTATCAACCATTTCCAAATCCAAAGGCTGTCTAAAATTATCCATTCCGGCAGAATTCACAAGCTGTAAGGCATCCGGAGAATGGCTTGATTTCCGGCTTGACCCCGACGCTGCGTTGCAACCACCTCAGTTCCAAACCCAAGGCATCCGATCTTGTTTGGTAGCTTCAATTACGGAGGTCAGATTGTGGAAAAGTTCCGGTTCTGCCCATTATCACTAACTTTGCGGCGTATGCCGTTCATCATCACGAAAAAATTCAGCTTCGAGGCTGCGCATTTCATTCCAGCATTTGAAGTGGGGCACAAGTGCCGCCGCATGCATGGGCACAGCTTCCAGGTCGAAATCAAGGTCAAAGGGGAGATCCAGCCGCAACTGGGCATTCTCATGGATTTCGCGGATATCAAGGCTGCCGTCAAGCCCTATATCGATTACCTGGACCACGATTGCCTGAACGAGATTGGCGAACGCGATGGCCATGAACTGCTCAAGAATCCGACCTCGGAAAACATCTGCATTTGGCTTTACCAGGAGCTGAAGCCCAAGATTTCGATCCTGCACAGTGTTTCCGTCGCGGAGACGTGCACGAGCGGATGCGAATACTTCGCTGACTAGGAACTCCGCTGCTTCCGCTTCATTTTGATCTTCTCGACGAGGTAACCCGCCCAGAATTTGATGCCGAAGTTGTACGTCGGGGCATTGAAATTCTCTCGGATCGCATCGCCGCCAGCCAGGATTTGTCTGTAACCCACGCCACCTGCGAGTCCTAGGAACGGGAATATCTTGTAGCTCGCCCAGGCATTCACCTCGGTGAGCAGGCAGGCTTGGGGTTCCCCGGCGACCTTGGAGAAGCCCACATCCCCGATGCCAATGTGGATCGGGAAACTGACCTCCCAGTGCTTGGTAGTGAGTAGAATGTACTCGAAATACGCCGTCATGTAGGAGAATTCGAGCTGCGTCGTCACCGTATCCGCCAGACCGAGGTAGTTGATTTGGATGAATTTGCGCTGGAACTGAGAGGCGAGGGTATAGACACCGAAGCCCACGCGAGCACGCTTTTCGAATTCGAGCCCCACCCGCAATCCCATCACCTTCACGTCCCTGCCGCTGATAAAGCTGCGCCGCGAATCCAATCCCACAAGTAATTTTGGCGATTGCCTGAATGCCGCTCCCAACTCACGGGGATGGTTGATCACCTGCGCGGACAGTGATGAAGCCGCGAGCAAGAGGCCCATCAGGACTGTGAAGATCCATCGATTCACGGGCGCAAAGATAAGGTGAAGCTTAGGAATACCTAGAAATGAAGGCAAGGTAATCCGCTGCACTGCCCAATTCCCCATTCAAGAAGGGTTCGTAGCACGCCATGAAGATTTCACGGAAGTACTGAGCGTCCTTCACGAATTGTTCTTGATGACTCATTGCCTGATTTCCAAAATAGGTCCTCTCTTGAATGGCCTTGACCACTTCCCTGTCCTTCTTCATGACATGGTCGAAGATGTCCGGCTTCTGACTCTTGCCATCCGCCAACACGTACCAACTCATGTAAATATGGGGAAACAGGGAAAGGTATTCGAAGGCGATACCCCAGTCACCCTTGATGAAATGCACCTCCAAATCGTCGGGCTGCAGGAACAAATGGAATCCGTAGCCAGCGAAGCATTCGAGCAGATGTTCTTCTATTGCCTTGGAAAACGGTGCAAATAGTTCCTCAATCGTCTGAGACATAGCGAAGTGAATATGGAGTTCGAATCGATCAAGTCCAGGTCCGGGGAACCGCCACCACTTGGAAGGTGGAATCCTTGTTGTCCATCCCAGCGACGATGAACAAGCCATCCACGCTTTCATTGGAGGGCTCGGAATTCAGAAGCGCCATCACCCGATAAGTCCAGTAGGCCCCAAAGTAGTAGTCGTTCAGTTCCATATTGTCCAAGCGGTTGTCCTCGGCATCCCCTCGTTGCAGGTTGATTTGGTAGTCATAGGGGTCGATTTCCCACCTCAAGTATGCCTTGCTCGTCCCTATGGCAATCTCCTCAAAGCCACGCTTGGCGGCGCTCCTCGATGCGTATGCTTGAGCAGCCCACTTGGCAACATAGGGAGAGGATTGGATGTAGTCCAAAAGCGCATTTGGCAGGTCGGAAGGGCTGAGAACCTCTCCGCCTTGATGGAAATCCGGCCCGGGCCACCCCTCATCACTTGGGTTGCGCAGCTGATAGCCGTTGTCTAACAATGCTTGCAGGGTTTGGAGCAGGTTGCGATGGTTCGCGAGGACATAGGCATCCAATTCTGCAAAGCTGTAGTAGGGCAGATGCCGGAACTCGGAGTCAGGCTGTCTTTCCAAGCCAACCACCATGGTCGCCTGATCGGAAAGCGTCTCCTCCACTGTCTTGGCTCCGAGGGCCATGAGGGCAAATGTGGGCGGATATGCGCACCCCATCACATCTGTGATATGAACCACTTGATTGCGAAAAGTGGTCTCGGTAATTGGGATTCTATCGGTATCTATTCCCACCAATGCAACTGAAATAGGGGAGGCCCCTCTTTCAAAGTATTTATAGATTGGCTGGACACTTTCCGGGAATTGCAAGAATCTCTCCTCGGTTCCTTCCACATCGATGGAAAGAAACTGCTTCGCATTCCAACCACGGCACAGGGGAGGGCACTCCAAAACCCAGAACCCCGCGATTCCATTCGTAGCGGGGTCCAACCAAGACCGCCAATGCAGCCGAACCTTGGAGGCTTTGAATATGGATGCCCTGCACAAGCAACCGTATGCGCTTCCAGTCTCCGGGTTGATCAACTCCATCAACGAGTCGAAGGCGATCTCAGCTCGAGCGTGCGCCAAGGGGTAGGTCCAGTTCAAGTCAAAGTCGATCGGATATCCATACGAACTTTGATAATGCCAGAAGGGTTCCTCTGATCCAGGAAGGTGACACATTTCCATGTCCTCATCCGGCTCAGGCAGAATTTCAGCCGTGACCTTGCGAATGACCTCCATAGCTGGTAAGCCGTTCAAGTAGGCAAGCACAACCTCTTTCCATGCATTCAGTTCCGTCTCCGAGTCGAATCGGCGATTCGGGATCGAGAAATGCCCAAAATCCAAAACCGTAGTCAGGGGCAGTTGCAGGTGCAGACAGAAGCCATTCTGCTTCGCTAGCTGCTCAAATAGCGCATTGGAAGATGGCTTAGGAAGAGAAGCCTCAATTGCCCGGAACTCCTCCAATCTGATCACTTGCACCGCTGGAAACCTCCGCTGCAATCCGTCCACGTATTCGGGGTCAATGTCAGAAGGATCCGGGACCACTTCGATCACGTTGTCGTCATCGCCGAGTTCGGTATAGGGTTGGGGGTCGTACTTCGAATAGACAAACAGATCGAAATCCACCCCCTTGTGCATTTGCTCGAAGCTAGTCCACCCGGAATAGTCGATCCCCTTGGCCACATATTGGGCTCCGAGCATGAATGCCGCGAGGATGTCCCTGTCGTCATAGTATTTGTTCCCGACGAAACAGATGTTTTTGCCCTGAATGATGTTTTCCATGGTATTGCTCAAATTGTGCATCACAAATCTAGGCAACGGATTCCATCCATACATCGTGGGTCAAATGTTGATACTTCCCTTTGGCCAATGCCGGGGAATCCCCCTAACTTTGCTGCCTGTGAAACCCATCACCATTGCTGTGGACGGCTTCTCAGCCACGGGCAAGTCCACTACCGCCAAGGCGGTTGCCGCACGACTCGGCTATCTCTTCATCGACTCCGGTGCCATGTACCGGGCGGTCGCATTGTATTGTTTGGAGCATGGAATCGCCATCGAGGCGGGCAATCCGGAATTGGAGGCGGCACTGTCCAAGATGACGATCGACTTCCGGCTGAATCCTGAGACGGGCAACCGTGACCTGTTCCTGAATGGCCAAAATGTCGAGCAGGAAATCCGCAGCCTCCGTGTGTCCGACGTCGTGAGCGAGGTCTCGGCGATCAGCAGTGTGCGTCGCCTTCTCGTGGCGCAGCAGCGGGAAATGGGCAAGGCAGGCGGCGTGGTCATGGACGGCCGGGACATCGGGACGGTGGTGTTCCCATTTGCGGAACTCAAATTGTTCCTGACCGCGAGCATGGAGGTGCGGGTGCAGCGCCGCATGAGCGAACTGACCCGCAAGGGCAAGCCAGCAACCGCCGAAGAAGTCCGCGCGAACATCGCGCACCGCGACCACATCGACAGCAGCCGCGAAGACAGCCCCCTCAAGAAGGCCGACGACGCCATCGAAATCGATACCACGAACCATACGATCCCCTCTCAGGTGGAAATCGTCGTGGGAATGGCGCAGAAGGTGATGGCTGCCGGGAACGGGAATTCTTAACCGAGCCCGCAGATGAGCCCGCGGCGTCTCGCCGCAGGGCTAACGAACATTTGCCTCCGGCGAAAATCAGAAACAGCCCTGCCTTACAGCTTGATTATTGGTC
>JAXLVK010000007.1:0-91681 GCA_046329055.1 Bacteroidia bacterium | reverse complement strand
TGCATGGCAATTGTCGCAAACGCCCGCGCTGACGAAGTAATGGCCATTTTTCTGGAGCAGAGAATCCACGGCGTGTACCTTGAGCAGGTCCTGGGCATCACTCCCGGAGATGTAGAACCCAGAGGCAGCCTTGCCGGGTTGCGGCCGCAGCAGGGGACTCACCGCAGCAATGGCGATGAAGCCGAGAAAGGCCAATGCAGCAACACGAAGGCGGGGATTGATCAGGGCGGATTCCATGGTCGGTCAATCTAGCACGTCTGTCCGGGATTTTCAATGATCGAGGTCGGGAAAAACGGAGACCTGTTCCGCAGCCGACGGATCGAAAGGACGCGGCGATAGCCAAAGAGGGCGCGGCGATGTATCAAGAGGACGCGGCGTCCCGCGGCAGGCTGATCGTGCCCACCGCTTCAGCTGCGCTGAGCTTGTCAAAATTTGGCGGCAAGGGTCAGTCAGAAATCCAGCGACTTTTCATTTTCAAAAGACTAGCCGCCTCATTCCCGAATTTCAATTTTCACCCCGTCGCAAGACCCCACCATACCACCTCCGGGTTGCACCTTGGCACGCCTTCTGCTTAATTTGCCGCAGCATTTGAAAATTCACTGATGTTCCTTCGCACAATGAAATACACTTCTATCCTGTTTGTTGCCGCATTTGCCATGCTGGGGGCTAGCGCATTTGCCCAGAAGCCTGCCGGAACCTATTACGTCGGGGCCAATGCGGGATTGAACCTCCGCGCGACGACGGCGACCACTTCGGAAAAGCTGGACCTCGCCATGTACGGGGAAGAAGTCAAAATCTTGGAAGCGGCCAAGGATGCGTCCATGACAGTGGACGGGATCAAGGGCGGCATGGCCAAGGTGCAAAGCGGTGGCAAGACAGGCTATATGTTCGATGGCTACCTGCTGCCTGTGCCTGCTCCGACCAAGGGCGAAGAAGTCGAAAAATACGCTGGAAGGCTCTGGGAATCAGGGGCGGATGTTTTCCACGAAGAAATCCGTCGTGACTGGGGCGGCTACGCACAGTTCCAATACAACCTCTATTTCAAAGACCTCTCATGGAGCGAGGCATTCATCATCGCACGGAATCTGTACTCCTTGCCTCCGGCCCTGCAATACCCTGGAGACAAGGGCTCTGGTGAGCTCACCACCAAAAATCCGAATGCATCTGCCGAGGCTTGGACGGATGAGATGGTGTCCAAATACGTCGGTGGGCAAGTCGCATCGATCATCTACTCGCACCGTGGCGAAGGCGGCGGTTCCGTGATCAGTGTGGTGAAATCCGATGAGGAAAACTACACCATCAAAATCAGCGAGTTGGACATCGCGGACTGAGATCGTTTAGACCTTTACGACATGTCATGTCCAGCGAAGCGAGACATCTGGCGTAAAGAGTAACACGCTCACTGTGTGCGCTAGATGTACCCGTTGTCGTCTGCTTTTTCGGGTACTCGTGATGTACTCAGTGACATCTTTTTCAGCGGTCTTCGTGATGTGCTGCGCAGTTGTTTCGCAGTTCTTCCCGACTCCATAGGGAGCCTACGGCCTCCACTCGACATGACAGCCTTTTCAGTGATGCCGGGTCGGCGATCAGCCCTTTTTAGGCTCAGCAGGGCAGGTGCTCAGTCCAAATGGCACGTACAGAGGGCAAAATCCCAGCAAGCTGGTGAGGACGAACACGCCGCTCAGGCCAAGCAATACATACGCAAGCACGCCATCAATCACGCCACCGATGTAAAGACCTGCGACAGCAGCTGCAATTACCAGCCTGACGATGCGGTCGATGTTTCCCATGTTCTTTTTCATATCGCTTTCGAGTTTTGGATTCTATTTCCGTGAAGGGAATTGCTTCATCTATGATCCAAAGATCGCGGGGCGCATTTGGCTGCACAGCTACCTGTGTTACAACATGTATTGACCTTCGTCATGTTCTGGACAATTCGCATCTTGCAGGAAAATGATTCAGGAGATGAAAAGAAGGAAATCATTTGCTGTGTTGCTGGCGATCGCCACGTGGCTTTTCGGATTGTGGTTGTCGGGCTGCAACTGTAAGTCAGAAGCAGTGGTGCCTGAATTGCGGTCGCCCGACGGACAGGTGTCCCTCTTTTTTCGACTGAATACCAAAGGCCAACCGGAATATTGGGTCGAGTGGGAGGGTAGGCTGGTGGACACCTCGGCACTGGGTTTGCGGCTTGCTGGCATACCTTCCCTTGAGGACAGCTTCATGGTCGCCTCGGTGGAAGCAGATTCCTTGGATGAAACTTGGACCCTGCCTTGGGGAGAGCGTGAAAGCGTCCACAACCACTACAGGCAGCAAACGGTACACCTCCTACAGGAGCATGGTTCGAAACGAAAGCTCGACCTTATCTTCCGGGCATACAACGACGGGATCGCGTTTTGCTATCGCATTCCAAAGCAAGATGGATTGGACGCCTTCCAACTTGCCGACGAATTGACCGAGTTCGACGTGGTGGGCGACCCGACTGCGTGGTGGATTCCCGGCGATTGGGACAGCTACGAGCACCTTTTCAACGAGACATCGGTTTCCAAGATCGACGCCACCTCCAAGCGCAAGCATCCGAACCTCGTCGCAAGCACCATTCCCTACAATGCGACGGCTACGCCGCTCACCATGCGGGTGGACGACAAGCGCTACATCAGCATCCACGAGGCGGCATTGATCGATTATCCTGAGATGACCCTGCTCGTCAATGCGCAAAATCCCGGATTCACCACAGAACTCGTCGGGCGAAAGGACAGCCTGAAGGCGGACCTGAAAGCCCCCTTCAATACACCGTGGCGTTACATCCAAGTGGGGAAAAAGCCCGGCGACCTCGCCGAATCCAGCTTGATCCTGAACCTGAATGAGCCTAGCCGGGTGCCGGACATTGCGGAGTGGTTCCATCCCAGCGTCTATATGGGCATCTGGTGGGAAATGCACCTGGACAAGGCACGCTGGGACCTGGCAAGCGGCAAGCATGGGGCGACGACCGCCAATGCGAAGAAATACATCGACTTCGCGAGCGCACATGGGATTCCGGCCTTGCTCGTGGAGGGCTGGAACACGGGATGGGAGCATTGGATTGGCTTCCCGGACCGGGAGGGAATTTTCGATTTCGTGACGCCCTACGCGGATTTCGACCTGGAAGAAGTGGTGCGCTACGGCAAGGAAAAGGGCGTCTCCCTGATCATGCACCACGAGACGAGCGCCGCGCCACAGACGTATGAGCAGCAATTGGACACGGCCTACGCGCTGATGGAGCGGTTGGGCATCCACATGGCCAAGACGGGTTATGTGGGTCCGATCATCCCGGACGGCGAGCATCACGGCGGACAGTGGATGGTGCGGCATTACCAGAAAACCGTGGAGGCGGCCGCCAAGCACAAAATCGCCCTAGACATCCATGAGCCCATCAAGGACACAGGCTTGCGCCGGACTTGGCCCAATCTCGTTGCAAGGGAGGGTTTGCGCGGGCAGGAATTCAATGCCTGGAGCACCGATGGCTGCAATCCTCCCAATCATCTAACCATTGTCCCATTTACCTGTGGGTTGGCGGGGCCGCTGGATTATACGCCGGGCATTTTCAACCTGAGCCTCAAGCCCTTCAAGCCGCAGAACCAAGTGAAAACCACGCTGGCGCATCAGCTGGCATTGTATGTCGTGGTCTATAGTCCCGTGCAAATGGCGGCCGACTTGCCAGAGCATTACAATGGGAATCCGGCTTTCAAATTCATCGAGCAGGTGGGGACGGACTGGTCGGAGACACGGGTGCTGGATGCCGAGATCGGGCGCCATGTCACCACGGCGCGCAAGGAGCGTGGCACCGGAAACTGGTTCGTGGGGGCGATCAGCGGCGAAAAGCGCACCACCTCGATCCCGATGGATTTCTTGGAGGCTGGCGCTCAGTATGATGCCTTCATCTACCGCGATGGCCCATCAGCCGATTGGGAGACCAACGCGACTGACATCGTGATTGAGCAGCAGGTCGTGGATTCCAAATCAGTGCTCAACGCCGAATTGGGTCGTGGTGGAGGTATCGCGGTGGCACTGATCCGGAAATGAGGAGAATGGATCGTCAGCCGTTCTTGATCGAAAGCCTCTCATCGGAGATCGATCATGGCGCGTTCGTACGAATCGGGGCCTTTTTTCGCTAGATTGGCACAGGAGCAGATCCATGGCCCAAAGATTGTCCATCACCGCCGCGTACCAATCCCTCATCCGCTGGAACGAGCGGGTATTTGATTGGATCGCACGGAATCCCATCACTTTCCTGCTCGCCGTCATGTTGCTGGGGGCGCTGACGCGGTTCATTTACCTGGGAGCGCCATCATTTTATCTGGATGAGGCATTCAGCGTCTTCCACGGCCAAAAGCGGCTCGGCCTGCTCTTGGAATCGGTCGCCAAGGACACCAATCCGCCCCTCCATTTCATCCTGCTGAAATACTGGATGGAGCTCACTGGCAAGTCGGAAGTCTCCACGCGCCTGCTTTCCGCGCTGTTCAGCATCGCCAGCATCCCGATGATTTTCGTGATCGGGCGACGGTTTTTCAACCTCCGGATCGGGGCTTTGGCTGCGGTTTTCTTGGCAGTTTCGGACATCCACGTGGTTTACAGCGGCGAGGCGCGGACCTATACCCTGGTCTCCTTTTTGGTTTTGGTCTCCACCTATTTCTTCCTGGCGCTCTGCGAATCCGGAAAATGGAAGCACGCCATCGGCTTGGGCATCACGAACACGTTGCTGATCCATGCGCATTATGGCGTCTATATCTTCTTCCTCATTCAATTGCTCGCCGTGTTCATTTTGGCGGGGAAGCGATGGACGGTGCTGCGTGGCTACTTCGCGAGTCAGGTGGGTGCTGTCCTGTTGTTCCTGCCTTGGCTGATCTATTGGACGCAGCACTTCGTGAAGCCCAAGGATTGGGCCTCGCCGCCTGATCAGGACATGTTTTATTATGTGGTGTTGCGCTTCGCTGGCTTGGAATGGATACTCTATTTCCAGACTGCTGTTCTTGCGCTGGGGCTTGTCATCGGGCTGGTGCAACTCCTTCGGAAGAGGCTGGAGCAACCCGTTCGCTGGGCCTTCCTCTGGCTCTGGGGCGGCGTCTCGCTGGTATTGGCATTCTGGCTTTCGCATTGGGTGCTTCCCGTTTTCCAACCCAATTACCTCATGTATGCGAGCCTGGGCCTGATCCTGCTTGTCGCTTGGACTTGGGACGCGATTCCCTTCTTGAAAAATGTCAGTGCCTTCACTGCAGCCATTCTCTGCTTTTTCCTGCTTCAGGACCTCCATTTCAACTATGGGAAGCCCTTCGCATGGCGGAGTGCCGTTTCCACCGTGAAGCTCCTGGACACCCCCGAAACCCTCAAGATCTACCTCTACAATTTCAACGAGCCCATTTTCGCCTACTACTATGATCGGAATGCCTTCGTCAACTACCGACATACTGCTGAGATGCTCACCGCAGCCCATGCGCATGGTGTGAATGCAGTGGAGGACTTGGCGCAATTCCATCCCGGAGAATACAATCGGGTGATTTTCTCGCATCTGCGCACCGATCGCCCTGACCTGACTGCAGCCGTGCAAGGCCAGTTGGAAGGCATTTTCGGCAAACCCCAGACCTATGGAGATTGGGAAATGACGGTGGATCTGTACGAGCGGGATTCTTTGAGGTGAGGTTGGCCTGGAGTTTCAATCTCATTTGGAGGATACCCGGTTACTCGATTTGAGCAACAGCTACCCTGAAAAAACTCGGAGGGGTTCAGAATCCTGAACCCCTCCGAGTTTTTTCACACCCAGCTATTGCCGGGGATTGGGTTTGGATCAGCGCACCACGACCTTCTTGGTCACGGTGGCATTGTCCAGTTTCAGCTTGAGGAAATAGGTTCCTGCGGCAGGTGATTGCAGGTCCACTGCGGTTTCGACTTCCCCGCGTCCGGTCACTTCGGAGGCGAATATCCTCTGGCCAGCAACAGAATAGACCTCGATCAAGGCATCGGTCTCCAGCCCTTCGAAGCGAACCTTGAAGGCACCGTCGTTCGGGTTGGGATAGACGCTGATGGTAAGGTTGTTCGGCAGATTCAGGCCCACGAGGCAGTTCACAGGCACGGTCTGAGTGGCTACGTCGTTGCCGCAGAGTCCTGTGCTCGTCAAGGTGACAGTGTAGGTGCCATTGCCTTGGTAGATGTGAATCGGGCTCATGGCGTTGGAGGTGCCGTTGTCGCCAAAGGTCCATGCCCATGAGGAGGCGCCCGTCGAATTGTCCACGAAGACGATTTGCGGGCAGAAGGAGGTGTCCACGGTGAACGCGGCCTGCACGGCTTGTGCCTGGGTCACGGTAATGGTGTCCGCGCTGGCGCAACCATTGGGGCTGGTGCAGGTGACAGAGTAGCTGCCTGGAGTGCCGACGGAGACGCTGCTCGTGGTAGCGCCATTGCTCCAGAGGTAGGTGTTGCCGCCGGGGAAGCCTCCGAGGGTCACGGTGCCGCCGGGGCAGTAACTCGTGTCATTGCCGAGGCTCACAGGCTGTGAGGTGAGGAAAATGACGATCGCCGTGTCACGGCCGATGCAGCTGTTGGCATCGGTGACTTGCAGCCAAATCATGCCCGAGTCAATGGTGCAGGCGGTGTTGGTGATACTGCCCGTGCTCCAGATGTAGGAGTTGAGGCCAGAGGGCGCTGTGAAGCAGGTGCTGTCGTTGTCGCAGATGGTGCGGTCGGGGCCGAGGTTGACCACAGGCGCGGTGACCATGGTGATGGCGACGGGGACACGTTGGCTGCTGCAAGCGGTGCTGGCATCGGTGACCTCCACATAGTAGGTGACGTTGCCCGTGATCGGCGGGGTGCTGTAGGAGGCAGTGGACGCCAGCAGGTTACCGCCAACGGGTGCATCCCACCACTTGAAGTTCGGGATGGTCGCGCCGCTGCTTGCGGTGAGGAGGGTTTGCGAGCCTTCACAGACGTTCACGTTTCCAGTGATGGTCGGTGAGGACGGAGAATTGTTGCGGGTGATGACCACGGTGTCGATCGAAGGCGGGCAGGAGCCGTTGGAGATGGTCCAGGCCAACAATGTGGTGCCGATGGGCACACCGCTGAGGGTTGTATTCGGGTTGTTGGGCTGGGCGATGGTGCCTGTGCCGGAGATGACGGACCATGTGGCGTTGCCGACGAGGGGCAGGTTGCCGTTCAGGTTGATGGTGGAGTCACACATGGCGATGTCTGGCCCGGCGAATGCAGGGGTGGGCGGCAGGTCGCGGGTGATGACGACAGTGTCATTGCTAGCGGGGCAGACGCCATTGGTGATGGACCATACGACGGTGTTCACGCCTGGGCCGATGGCATTGAGCGCGGTATTGGGGCCGGCGGGGGTGACGATGTTCGCAGAGCCACCCAGCAGGTACCAGAGACCAGTGCCGATGGAGGGGGCATTGCCTGTGACGGAGGTGGCAGTGGAGCAGATGGCCTGGTCGGCGCTGGCACTCGCGACGGTTGGCGGGAATTCGCGATAGACGGTCACGGTGTCAGAAGTGAAGCCGCAGGGGCCGTTTGCAATGGTCCAGCGGAGGGTGGTGGTGCTGCCCATGACCAGGCCGGTCACCGTGGTATTGTATTGGTTGGCGGCAGTGATGGAACCGGGGCCGCTCAGGATGGTCCAAGTCCCTGTGCCATAGGTCGGGACGTTGCCGCCCATGGTCGCTGTGGCACTGCAAACACTGAAATTCGTTCCTGCATTGGCGATGGAGGGGGCGCGATAGACATCGATCCCTTGAGTCGTGGAGCAGAAGCCGAAGTTGTAGGTGACGTTGTAGGTCTGCATGGATGTGGTCGGCTGCGGGGCGGTGAAGACCGTGCCGCTGACGCCAGTGCCGGAGAAGGCTCCAGTATTGCCGGAGTTGGGTTGCGGGCTGGAGACGGCCGCAGGAGTCGCAGTGAGGTTGCGGGTCTGCCCGGCGCACATCGCTGCACCACTGGAGGTGATGGTCAGGTTGTTGCATTGGCGGACATAGACTGTGATGGAGCTGCTACCGCCGAGGAGGCAGTTGCTTTGGCGCACGTCCACCCTAGCGTAGTCCGTGAAGCTGGGTATCATGGAGATGGAGGCCGCGGTTCCAGTGCAGGAGGGACCGTTGTCATCGTTGTAGGCAAATGGGCCCGTGGTGTTGTTGCCTTGGAAGGCAGCGAGTTGCGTGTTGATCGAGGCACCGCAGGTGGAGACGACATAAGCACCGCCAGCGAGTACCGGGATGCGGAAGTGGGTGCCGGGGCTGTAGTTCACGACCGTCACGTCGGTGTTGCAACCCCCGTTGGGGACCACTTCGCCGTAGTACACAGCACTCCGGGTACAGTTGGTACCCGTTGCAGTGTTCGCAGCACACTGGGCTTGCACCCAGGTGGGCAAAGTGGACAGAGCTACCAGCAAGAGGAGGGTAGAAAGGATCGATGTAGATTTCTGCATACCAAACGCTTTGTGGTCGATGTTTCCAGACGACATTCCAAAAACCACGGTTGATGTTCCAAGTAACAAATTACGAAAATAGGAGAGTTTTTCAATCGGCCTACCTTCTGGGCCTGTACGTGGGCAAATTCCCCTCACCTTTTCCACAACATTGGTGTAGTTTTGGCTAGGTGCAGTCGGCCCCGGCAATTCGCAGGGTGCTTGATCTCAATGCTTTGACCATGGAATCATTCGCCAAACTCTGCATTCGCAAGTATTTACTCCTCGGTTGGGGCTTCTTGCTGCTGCTTTCGCCCATTCTGGCATCGGCGCAGAGTGTTGAAAAAGACTCGACTCACTGGGTAGGGGAGTGGCGCGACGAGGGCAACCTTCAGTATGCCTTTCACCTGCACCTGCAGCCTTTGGGCGGAAACCGGATGTCGGGCTATTTTGATTGGAAGCTCATTTGGACATGGTTGCCCGAGCACAAGAGCAAGGTCGGTGCCTCGGCCCGTGAGTACGTGGTGGGCATTTACGATCCGGTGAAGCGGCAAGTCAAGGTCAGCGGCATCCGTCAGACCGACCCGGCGGACATCATCAGCATGGACATCTACATCATCGATGTGAGCGCAGACGGCAAATCCATCGAGGGCATCAATGTCAAGCCCGAGAACTACCACGGCAGCATGTTTGGCATCATCCAGCCGCCCAAAAAGCCGATTGCAGCCAAGAAACCCGCTGCGACGGGCTCCGATGCCTCCAAATTTTCGTCCAAGGAGTCCACGAAGCCCAGCCCGGGAGCCACCAAGCCCAGCCCGGGAGCAGCGAAACCCTCCCCTGGCCAACCCAGCAACCCGACTGCTGCCCAACCCAAGCCCTCAACCCCGGAAACTCAGCCCGCCCCTGCCTCCAAACCGAATTCCGATGCCGAGCTGAAATCCCGCGAGATCGTTACCAAGCAGGAAATGCGCTCCTCCGATGACAAGGTCCGCATCCGCGTCTTCGATGAGGCGATGATCGACGGGGACGTGATCTCGCTGAACTGGAATGGGACTTGGATCCTCCGGTATTACCGTATTGCAAAACTCCCGAAGGAATTCACCCTCGATCTGCAACCCGGCGAAAACACGCTGGTCATGCATGCAGAAAACCTCGGCCGCTACCCCCCAAACACAGCCTCCATCTCAGTGCAGCGCGGCACCAAGACGGAGGTGTTGGTTTTGAACTCTGATATGGGCAAGAGCGAGGCGATCCGGATCATCCGGGATTGAGCCGGACTAGATCATTTTCCATCCTGCTCAGCGACTGGCAACTTGAATTGGAAGGGGATTGTCACCCAGGCCTTTACGGTCTTTCCTTTGTCTTTGGCGGGAGTGAATTTGAGTTCCTTCGCATGGGCCAAAACAGCATCGGAAAGTAGCTTGTGGGGATCCTTGACCAGCTGATGATCAATCACATTTCCTTCGGTGTCCACAAGAACCCGGATGATGACGCGGCCTTCGATCTTGTTGGCCTTGGCCTCAGCCGGATACCCAATTCTACCCGCGACCTCCTGCATGTTGATGACGGCTGGCATCGATTCCGGGATTTGCAATTCCTCCACCGTTGCGGGTTTGGATGCAGGAGTTTGTCCTTGGGAATTGGTCGCGGTGACGCAGACGAATCCCAGGATCATTGTTGAGGCCAAAATGCGGTTGAAAAGCATTCCTAGATTTTTCATTGGTGTAGTGATGGATTTTGGTGTATGAAACGAGTTGAAAAGACAAAAACCTCTTGAGCAAGGCGGTGGAGCCACGCTGAACACTCGGATTGGGAGCGGATTATCTGGGCAAGACGCCCGCTTGCCTGAGTGAGTCCCGTTTTTCGTTGCTCAAGACAAATGCAAACGGGATGGTGATCCAAGCCTTGACGGGTTTTCCTTGGTGGATGGCAGGAGTGAAGACGAGGTTAGGGACCTTCGCGGCGACTGCTGCAACAAGAAGGGGATGCGGTTGCTTGACAATTTTGGATTGTTGGACCAGACCACGTTCATTGACAAGTAGCCGAGCGACAACCTTTCCCTCGATCCCGCGGTTTTTGGCTGCGTCGGGGTATTGGACACCGAGCGTACCAAGGTTTTGCGGCGATGGTGCGAGATCGGGTTTTTCCTGAAAGTTCTCGGGCATGGACTCCGCTGCTATTTCAGGTAGGTCCTCATCTGGCAAAGCCTTTGCGCAGCCCAAGACGACCATCGCGATGATCATTGGAAACACCACGATGTATGCCCAACGGGGACTTCTTGGTTGCCCAAGCATCTTGAGGCGACGCCGGCTGAAGGAGTGGAATGCATGGGCAATCGTGGATTTCATGAGCTGGATTTGCTGATCTAGCATGAGCCTGGAGACAGCCTCACTGCTTGCGGCCTTGGATGCTGCTTCGTCGGCGAGGTATTCCTGGGTTTGCCGCAAGTCGCTTGAAAGCAGCCATGCTCCTGGATTGATCCAGAAAATTGCCCGAATTAGATCCATGAGCAGCGCGTCCAAGGAATGCAGCTGTTGGCTGTGGCAGCGTTCATGGGCCATGGCGACGAACGCGGACTCGGGATTCGCATCGAGGCGATCATCCCAAAGAATGAATCGGAAAAAGGTCGCTGGCCCACCCAATTCTTTGGACCGGACAAGGGTGAATCCTTCCCGGCGCTCTCTCTTGCCAATGCGGATGATGCGCACCACTTTCAGGACCTGCCAGATGATACCTGCGATCAGAAGCATCGAAATCGCCCCGTATCCCAGCACCAGCAGGGTCATCCAATCGAACCCTGTCCCGGTGGAAACGTCGGCGGGTCCCACGACTACCGTGGGAAGCGTGATTTCCACGATTCCAGGCAATGCAGGCCCGAAATTTGGTAACCAAGGCAGTGGTGCGATGAAGCTGACCACCACCCCGATCCAAATGAAGGCACGGTTCCAGGAAAATCGCCTCATCCGGGAGATTACCAGCCGGAAATAGAGCCCATGGAGGAGCAAAAGGGCATTTGCAAGCAAGAAGTAACGCAGGGTGGATTCCATCATTCTTGTTCGGTTTCAGGGTGAGTGGGACCATGTTCGCGCATCAGCTCATCCAATGTCTGCAGGTCCAGATCGTCCTCTTTCAGGAAGAAATGCAGCATCCGCTTGAACGAGCCGCCAAAGTAGTTGTCGAGGTATTGCCCAAAGTAAGCCTTGGTATAGTCCTTGCGGCTGACCAGCGGGAAGTACTCGAATGACTTCCCGTAGGTCTTGTGATCGACGAAGCCTTTGTTTTCCAGGATTTTGAGAAGGGTGGAGACCGTGCTTTGGGCAGGCTTGGGCTCGGGCATGGCATCCAGGATGTCCTTCAGGAACGCCTGATCCAAGTCCCAGAGCTTGTGCATCAATTCCTCCTCGGCGCGTGTGAGCTTTTGCATCGTTGGCAAACGTTTCAACGAATATAATCGAAGATTTTAGATTTGTATCTAAATAGTTAGATGAATATCTAATTTTTTCGATGAATGGGTTGCGTGGTTGGGGAGTTGGGAATCGTTTGGATGTGTAATGGTTTGTTTTTCAATTTATTATACGTGGAGGCGGGCGTTCCTCAGCAGGAACGATGGCAGAGACTTGAGCTAATTGGCTTCCAGTATCTTAGCTATTTCGCTCTCCGTAGGCGTTTCTCCAGAATGAACAAAGTGGCGCCAGCAAATTCCGGCCAATTTTGTTTAGAAACGAGTTGATGGATCATCCTTTCGACCTCGGCGCCCGAACGCTCCCCGGGTTTGGCCGAAAGTACCCTGATAGCAGCTCGAATTGCTGCCATCCTGCCGAGCTTGAGGATGGATAGATTGAGATTCAGGATGGTTCCTCCCGTTTTATGGCAGGCTTGAGCTCCTTCTGACCCGATTTGTGCATCTAATTCCGGGTCTGATGAAGAAATGGCCCCGTCCTCGGGCACTGCTGTAGATGATTTTTGAGGCAACACTGCATGCTTGAGGTCAGCCGGATTGAACTTCAAAGGTCGCGTTGCCCTTGCAGGTGTCGCAGGTTTGCTCATTTACCGGTTGGCCTTCATGGCCCTTGCACACCCCAACAGGTTTTGCATAGTCCAGTTGGCGATGCGGGTAGTGGTCCTGACACTGCCAATGCCTCCACCTTCATGTCTCTGTCGGTGGCTTGGATTCTCCTCATGCAGTAGGCACAGAGTGCATGTTGCCCGCGACCAGGAGCCGCACGGATATCGGCCTTGACGGCTGTGAAGTTGGGGCCATCGTACACAGCGGACGGATTGGCCCCGGTGGCTTGGAGCGAACGGGGAGGTTGTTGTTTATGAATGTTAATCACGGGAGATCAGCTCAGGGTTCAAGCAAGGCGTATCATGGTCTCAGCCCTTACGATCTCCGGAATGGAGCCATGTAGGGCCTGCTTCAGCTCAGTGATCCCATTTCTGAGCGCTTATCGAACCGCTCATGGTCGATGTCGTCAAATATCTTTCGGAGGCTTCGGTCAATTTCCTCCTCGCGTTCAGGAGTTTCCATGATCACTTGGAGCACTTCCGATGAGTCAAGTCCGCGTGACACCTCAGGAACTGTGACAGTAAAATTGCCCTCGGAGTCCTTGCTCAGGATGCGAAGGCATTGAGGGTCCACCTCCCCGACAATCTGTGGCGAATGGGTGGAAAACAATGAACTGACAGTTTGGGAAAACGTACGAAGGTGCCGGATGATGTTGCGCTGCCAATGTGGGTGCAGGTGCAGGTCGATCTCTCGTCGATGAGGATGATGCCGTTGCCTTCGAGGGGATTGGGCCAGTTGGGATTGCGAATGGCGAGATAGCGAGCAAGATCGCCAATCATTGCGAGCAGGCTCTTTTCGCCGAGTGAGAGTTGATCGATCAGAAGGACTTCGTTGCCCTTTTTCAACTCCAAGCGAAGGGGATTGCGGCGAACGCGTAGGTCAGTGAAGCTGGGCATGATTTGCAGAAATGCCCTTCTCACAGCTTCCAACTGAGGATCTCTATAGTCAATCTTGTCTGGACTGCTTAGCCGGGTTTCGTTTTCAAGGTCTTCCTGAACACGGTACCATTCGAAGAACAGACGGAAATTGGCTTGGCCTTGGCTCTCATACATCATTGCTCGGTTAACACTGTCTTCTGTTTGTGGACTTAGGCTAACACCGAACGATGAGCGAGATACTGAATAATATGCGATTAGCGGAAATTGAGCTCTTGCAATTTGGTATTCCAGACTCCCTGAATTACCGAGATTCTCTAACCAGACTGAATTATTGCTTACAAACGGACGTCCATCGAGCCCGCGCTTGAGTTCAATAGACCAGCGATTCCGTGTATTTGTATCATTGGCTTGGATTTCAATGGCAAGCTTAGCAAAGTCTAGCCCATTTTTAATCTCAATTGCTTGAAATATGTATGGGGCCGGATTGCGGATAATTTTTAATACTGCTTGGTACAATAACGCATGTGTCCCCTCAATGATCGTAGTCTTGCCCGCCCCATTCTTCCCTATCAGAACGGTCACATGCGGGTCAAACTCCATCTCGAGTTTGCCTACTCCTCGAAAATTCTCTAGCTCTATCTTGACTACATGCATATTCTCTCAATCGAAGCCAATTTAGCAAACTGCGACCATTCCTTCCAATCCTTCATTTTTTCCCAAATCCACCCTTGCGCCCGCCAACCTTGTCCGCTCGGCTCTTGCCGATGCGTTTTCCGGCAGGTGCCTTGGACTTTCCACCGGACTTCCCCGCAGCCTTTTCTTGGGCAATTTTTCCGCTGGATTGCTCAGTTTGCTTCCCTTTGGCCTTGGATTGGGGCTCGTCGAGGAGGCGTGCGGCGAGGTCTTCGCGGCCTGCCTTGCGGAGGGTGCTCTTGATCCAATCGCGGTTCTCCGGCTTGTACCAGAAGAAGAACCGGTGCTGCAGGTCGCGCTCATCCCTCGACTTGGGCGTGTAAATCGGCTCCAAAGTGTAGGGATGCAGGCCAGTGTAATAGATCACCGTCGCCACCGTCATGGGGGTGGGGGTGAAGCTCTGCACCTGCTCGAGTTGGAAGCCCATCGCCTTGGTCTCGGCGGCGAGGTCGGCCATGTCCTCGCTTTGGCTGCCGGGATGGTTCGAAATGAAGTAGGGAATGAGCTGCTGATTCAGGCCAAACTTCTCATTGATCTCGTCGAATTTCCGCTTGAATTCGTGGAAATGGCGGAATGACGGCTTGCGCATGATCTTGAGCGTGGCGTCGCTCGTGTGCTCGGGAGCGACCTTGAGACGACCCGAGACGTGGCGACGCAGATTTGCTCCATGTACTCGTCGAGGCTAGCATCGCCTTTTTTGTTGTAGCCCTTGACGAGCAAGTCGTAGCGGATGCCACTGCCGACGAAGACCTTTTTGACAGCAGGATGTGCATCCACCTTGCGGAGCAGGTCGATCATGGGGCGGTGGTTCGTGTCCAGGTTGTCACACACCACCGGGTGGATGCAGCTCGGGGCCACGCATTTCTTGCAAATCGCCTCGTCTTTGCCCTTGAGCTTGTACATGTTGGCGCTTGGGCCGCCGAGGTCGCTGATATAGCCTTTGAAGCCCGGCATTTGCGTAACCGCCTCGACCTCCCGCAGGATGCTCTTCTCAGACCGGCTCGCGATGAACTTGCCTTGGTGTGCGGAAATCGTGCAAAAGCTGCATCCGCCGAAGCATCCCCGGTGCATGTTGATCGAGAACTTGATCATCTCGTAGGCGGGGATGGTCTCCTTGCTCTCGTATTTCGGATGCGGCAGTCGGGTATAGGGCAGGTCAAATGACGCGTCCATCTGCTCCTCGGTCATCACATCGCAGGGCGGATTCACGATGAGCACTTGATCGCCAACGTTTTGCAGGATACGGCGGGCCTGAAGCTTGTTGCTCTCTTGCTCGACGATCTTGAAATTTCTGGCGTAGTTGATTTTTTCGGCCTGGCAATCCTCGTGGCTGTGCAGGCTGACATCCTGCCACAGCTTGTTCTTGGGAGCGCCCTGCGACAGCGGCCTAAGGACAGCGGTTTGGTGGACGTTGTGGATGGAGGAAATCGGCACTCCGCGCTTGGCGAGGCGAATGACCTCACGGAGCGGCTGCTCGCCCATGCCATACACGAGCAGGTCAGCCCCGCTGCTCACGAGGATGCTCGGCAACAGCTTGTCCTGCCAATAATCATAGTGGGTGACCCTCCGCAGCGATGCCTCGATCCCGCCGATGATGACCGGGGTGTCGGGGTACAATTCCTTGAGGATCTGCGTGTAAACCGATGTCGCGTAGTCCGGCCGGAAACCTGCCTTGCCGCCAGGGGAATACGCATCTGTGGTGCGGCGGCGCTTGTTGGCGGTGTAGTGGTTGATCATGGGGTCCATGCAACCGCCCGTCACGCCGAAAAACAGCTTGGGTTTCCCGAATTTCTTGAAATCCCGGAGGTCATCCCGCCAATTGGGTTGGGGGACAATGGCGACCTTGAGGCCTTCACTTTCAATGATCCTGCCTATCACGGCGGTGCCAAACGTGGGATGGTCCACGTATGCGTCGCCACTGATGAGGATCACGTCCACCTCATCCCAGCCACGAAGCTCCAGCTCCTTGCGGGTAATGGGCAGCCAATCCGTGATGGGGCGGCGCGGCACTTTGATCATGCCGCAAATCTAGGGATAAATCGGGGATCAGGGGCAGGCTCAGCGTCCGCCGTCGGAGGACTCTTCTTCGGAGTCCCACTCCTCGTCCACGGGGACGGTGCTTTCTTCCTCTGCGGGAACCACTTCCTCGACGGGCTGCTCTTCGGCGGGTTCCTCCTTGACATTGGAGCCATTTTCCTCAGGCTGAGTCTCTTCGGCGGGAACTGCCTCCTCGACAGGGGCTTCCTCCGGTTGCGCTTCCTCCTCAGGAGTTTCTTCCACCGGGGCGATGCCCTTGTTTTCTCCGATCGGAGTCACGGGGGCTGCTTCCTCCTCTTCGAGGATTTCCTCACTGGCCTTGATAGGCTCTTCTGGGGCAGGTTGCTTGATGCCAGCGGTGCCGCTCAGGACCACATCGTCCACGAACAGGAAGCAGCAATTGGACTCCCCGTGCTCGTTGCAGCGCCCTGCAGGCATGAATTGGATGTTCACGAAATCGGGCGTGCCGCTGCCGACGGCGGAGACGGAAAGGTTGAAGAGCTTGTATTCTTTGCTGAGTTTGAGCTCGGTCATGCCGTAGGCGATGGTGTCGATCATGCCAGCCTCGGAGCGCGCGCCCATGAGGTAGGTGACCACGCCTTTGTCGCATTCGGTCTTGTCCCCGAGGTACTTGTAGTAGCCGGAAACCTGATTGGCATTGCCTTGGTCCACGGAGAGGTTGCCCTTCCATACGCCAGCGTCATAGTAGCGTTGGATCCAGGTTTTGGCGGCAACCTTGCCCAAATGCGCGTCCTTGGAGGTGGATGCTCCTCCGCCATCAGCAGGGTTCCAGCCTATTGGTGTGCCATTTGGATGCAGATCTTCAAATCCGCCATTGATGCCCCCCTGAGCGAGTCCCAAAACCGGCAAGCCCAGCACAAATGCAAGTAAAAATCGGTAAGACATATTCCGTATTGGTGGCGTAGCCGCCTCTTTTGAATCGGGGGATAAAAAAGCACAAAATCTTCCATATTTCATTGGACTTGCGAGCCAAGGCGAATTTTTTCCGCAGAGGTGCTGAATCCGGGCTTTGTGACACGGTTTGCGGAGTGGGAGGAACGGATTCGTAGAATTATCGCCCGAGATCGGCAACAGGATCAGGGAATTCTACTAAATTAAAGACCTGTTAGGACAACAATTTCAATGAAGAAACTTCTCCTCTTTGCTTGCTCGCTCTTGTTTTCCCTCCTGGTGCAGGCCCAAAATTCCTACACCATCTCTTCGATTTCCTTCAATCCTGACCCCTACACCGCTGGAACCCCAACCGGAATCGCCATGGACGATATCTGGGGCTCGGTGGTTGCGCTGCCGTTCAGCTTCTGTTACTATGACCAGAGCTACGACTCCATCGTGATCGGCTCCAACGGCATCGTATCCTTCAATCTCGCCCTCGCCTCCACCTACTGTCAATGGCCCATCAGCGGCCCGGTGCCCAATGCCGCCTATGATAACCTCACCATCATGGCGCCTTGGCAGGACATCGACCCCAGCCAAGGGGGCACGATCAAGTACGACGTTCGCGGGGTCGCCCCTTACCGGCGCTTCATCGTCTCCTATTACGAGGTGCCGATGTTCAGCTGTACCAGCCTGAAATTTTCCGAGCAGGTGATCCTCTATGAGACCTCGAACCTGATCGAGACCCATATCCTCACCAAGCCGCTCTGCTCTACCTGGAATGGAGGCGCAGCTGCCCATGGGATGCAGGTGAATGGCACGACCGCCTACATGGTGCCGGGCCGCAACTATCCTACCCAGTGGACCGCATTTGGTGACGGCTACCGCTTCTCCCCAGTGGGGACCTGCGCCGGGCCGCTTCCTGCTGACTCCGTCCTGGGCAAGGTCTTCACCGACTACAACAACAACTGCATCCAGGATCCCAATGAGTACCCGATCCAAAATCGACTGGTCCTCGCAAATGGCGGTGCCTACTATGCCTGGACAGGTGCCAATGGCCGCTATGGAATGGGATTGGCTGCTGGCAGCTATGCCATCACTGAAGTCGCGTCCTCGCCCTTCTACGCAAGCACCTGCCTCCCAGGCGGCGCCTACAACGTCACCCTGAGCAACACCGTCTATCCCAATGCAGACTTCGCCGACTCTGTTTCCCTGATCTGCAGCGACCTCACCGTGGACCTGGGCTCCAGCGCCCTGCGCCGCTGCGGCACGAGCTTGGGGGCATTCACCTTCTGCAACGAAGGCAGCTACCCGGACAGCAACGTCGTCGTGGTCATCACCCTGAACGACTCGATCACCATCGACAGCACCCCGGTGCCCTACATCTCCCTCGGCAGCAACCAATACCAATTCAACGTCGGCAACCTCATGCCCGGCCAATGCGGGACCATTCCGCTCTACTTGGGCATCGGTTGTGACACGATCGGGACGGTGTATTGCATGAATGCGGTGATTTCCGGCACCTACGCCACCGAATGCGACACATCCAACAACCACAGCACCCACTGCGGGAACTTGGTGGCGGCATTTGACCCGAATGAAAAGATCGTGGCCGCACAAAATGGTTCTGGCTGGGTCCGCGAGGACGACATCGACGCGAATGACGTCCTGAACTACCAGATCAATTTCCAAAACCTCGGAAGCAGCTATGCCATCGACGTGGTCGTGCGCGACACGATCGACGCGCAGCTGCGCATCGAGACGCTGGACGTAGGGGCAGGCAGTGCGCCGTTCACTTACGCTATCGTGGGGAACGTGATCACATTCACCTTCGACAATATCCTGCTTCCCGCAGCCTCCGTCGATGAGCTTGGCAGCCACGGCTTCGTGAAATACAGCATCGAGCAGCAACCCGGACATGGTCCCGGCACGGAAATCCGCAACCGAGCCTCCATCTACTTCGACGCGGAGGCTCCCGTCCTCACCAACCAGACGGTGAACACCATTCCCCGCGAGCTACATCCTTCCCGGCCAATCCATGGTGGCCCAGATTTACCCCAACCCCGGCCACGATCAGATCATGGTCCAGCCGATGGTAGGGCAGGAGATGGCACTCGTGATGACCGACCTGAGCGGCAAAGTGGTGCGCACGGTGACCCTCAGTGGTCAGCGCGTGGCTGTGTCCACCCATGACCTCGGAGCGGGCGTTTACCTCACCACATCGAAAAGGGAGGAAGCCGCCTACAACCGGCAAGTGGGTGAAGCAATAATCGTCCCACGCAGCAACGAAGCGGTCAGGCTTCAGCCTGACCGCTCTGTCGGCGGGCTGATCGAATGGCCCGTTGCTCCCCATCAATCCATGAGCATTTCCAGGATTTTCGGCTCCATGAGCTTCACCCAAGCGGCGTATTGCTTGCCGGAGGGATGCAAGCCATCGTCCGCGACGAGTTCGGGATCCTTTTCCCAGTTGCGGGAGAGGGCGGTGATGTCGATGTAGGTCACGCCCGCAGCCAAGCTCGCCTTGCGATTGGCGTCATTGAATTGGTCGATGCCGCTGCTGATGGGGTCGTGGTGCGCTTGGTAGAGCGGCGTGTAGGAATAGTCGGGGATCGAGACCACGAAGACACGCTCCTTGCGCCCGCCAGCGAATTTAATCGCCCTTTCCAGCAATTCGGGGAAGCGACGCTTGTACTCCTCGATGGGGCGGCCCTGGAAATAGTCATTCACCCCGATCAGGAGTCCTACCAGGTTGTAATCATTGGTCACGGAGGAGGCATCGATCGCAGCGGAGAGTTCCTTGCATTTCCAACCTGTCCGGGCAATGATCTTGTACCACTCCACCTCCACGCCATTTTCCATGAGCCTGTCGCGCAATTGCATGGGCCACCGCTCATCCTCAGCGACCGACTCACCGATGGTATAAGAGTCCCCCAAGGCCAGGAGGCGAACAGGTTCTGTGCTTTTTCTGGATGGTGACATGCTGGTTCCCAAGGTGATGCCACTGATGAGCAGCATGAGCATGGATCCCATCAGCAACAGGCGTCGTTTCCGGTTCGGAGAGTGTAGGAGATGCATCATGCCTAAATCTAACGTTCGCGGGAAGAAATCGGTTCACAGCGGCAAAAAAATAGCCCCGGCACATGGCAGGGGCTGCACGGGGGGAAATGTTTGGGCCACCTGGCCTAAGCGTTGGCTGACTTGAGCAGCTTGAGGTACGATTCAAGGGGCAGGTAGCCGAGTCGGTCTCCAGCTTGCACCTCCACGTTGTGGGAAATCATGTCGTAGCGGAAAATCCCGATGGGGCGATCCCAGCAGCCATCGTCCAGGACCATGAGGCCGTCTCCGGTAGGGCGACCCTCCTTGGAGAGGATTTCCACGTGGTAGCCACTCGGGCAGCGGCTGAAGGAGCGATCCAGGCGGATGGTCATGGGGTTGTTCTCCTTGAGTGGGCGCAACACGTTTTTCATCAGCCAGTTGATCGTGTCTGAGCTGACGGCGTCGGAGCTCGCGTAGATGTATTCCCGCTGCATTTCTTCCAGGATGGGCATGGAGCCGGATTCCAGGGAGTCTAGCAGGGCTTTCATTTCATCGACGGCCTCACGGGTATCCAACCGGACAGCCTGCTTGGCTTCAGGTTGGTTCAGGGTGGCGATGGTCTTGGTTTCCGTCGCCGGGTCGGCGGTGGTGGAGGCCTCAGGAGAGGATTGTTGCGTGGTCGAGGTCCGCTGTTTTTCCTTGCCGCCTCCGTCGGAAGACACGATGCGATCAGTGGCAAATACCGCCACGGGGATCAACAATAGGGCTGCGAAGATCTTTTGATTCATAGGACATACCGGGTTATCGGGTGCGGATATGAACTCTAACGTAAAGTCTTTCAGTTTGGTACAGGCATCGGCTAAAATTTGATCAGTTTTTTTCTGACTAGGACCTCAGCGATGATGAGGTTGGGGATCCAACTCACCCAGGCGGAGCTTTCGACCACAAAATTTTGATCCCAACCCATGAACATGGAGGCGGCTGGCACATAAAGACGCAGCGTCACAGCAGCCAGGCTCAATGCAAAACTCCTCACCATCCAGTCCCGGTGCGCGCCGAGGTCCCGCTTCTTGGCGGTCGCCAAGGCCATCCAGGTGGTCCAGAGCCAGAGAAAGGCCATGATCAGGAACCCGAGGGTGGAAAAGTTGCCGCCCTCGCTGTAGAAGGCCATGAGTTGCCCAGAGGGCCCAGCCATACCAAGGATGGAAATCACGTAGGCCCATCCCAATCGGCGATGCAGTTTGGGAAAGCGGCGCCGCAACCCTCCCAGGAATTGGAAAGGGCCTGTCGCTACGGCGATGATCCCGCCCGTGATATGGATGTAAAATGCTGTCCGCCAGAAGGGGTTGAAGACGACATCCTGCTTCTTCAGCAAGAAGTTGCAGTCGCTGCAAAACGAAAAATAGGTGACGGTGAGCTGAATAAGATAAACTGCCCCGAGGGTGAGCAAGGCCCATCCAGCGCGAAAAAGGACTTTGTCCAAGATTGAGGAGCTCATCGAATCCGGGCGGTTTCCCGCAGAATGCGTTTTGTGAAAAAGGATACGAGATCTCGATCCCGAAGGATGCAATCTGCGTGTTGGACGGTCGAATGCAATGCCATTGGCACTGAGCCGATTCGGAAAATGGGGGCAAAAAAAAGCCGATCTTTCGATCGGCTGCGGCCTTGGGTAAGAGGCCCTGGATTAGTTGGTAACACAGCACAACTCGTGCTGATTACGGGTTCAACAAGGGGTAAAAAATATAGCGCGTCTTAAAATCCTGTCTTGCAGGCATATCTTGTATCAACTCAAGGGAGGATCGCGAACCATGAAACAAATCGATCCTCTAAGGCTTCAAAAGAACTGCGAGGGGTTAAATTTTCTTGCTTCAATCAACACTTAGAACCATGTCCCTCGCTCGATGATACAAAGGTGTAGGGTGGGCGGTTCTTAGACTAGGACATTTTTGATAAAAAGGATAAACGGGATTTGGAGGCTGATTTGATCTCTTGTTTGATTTTTATACGATTTTCCCATTTTGATTGCATTCGTTTTCTTCAAAAAAGATAAATTCGTGAAACGGCTTGTCAGCAGGAAAAAGAAAAAAAGTTGATTCCGATGATCGAAAAAGAGGGAAAACTCGGCCAAATCTTGTCTCTGATGCCCGAATCGGACTGGGAAGGGCTCGATCTTTTTCTGCAATCGCCCTATTTCAACCGGAGCAAACCGATCCGGGAGTTGTTCGAATGCTATCGGACGGCATGGTTGGGCAAGGATTCAATGCCGGAAGATGAGACCCTGCATCGCCAGATATTTCCTGAACACGACTTTGATCCCATTCGGATCAAGAACCTGCGGGCAGCCCTGCAACGCAAGGTGGATCAATTCCTGTCGCAGTCGGCATTCGATTGTGATTCTATCCTACAGGCAAACCTACACCTCAAAAAGCTGAATTTGCTGGGTGAAACGAGGCACTTCCACCGCTATCTGGAGCGGGCTAGGCAAGATGCGAGAAGCATTTCCACAGACCACGCCCAATTGGAACTAGCCCTGTTCAGGCTGGAGGAAGAACAAGAAGCTGCTCTTGCGCACTCGCAGGACCGAAGCAAGCAGGTGATGGACTCGTCGGAGTCTTTCGAACATGCATGACCTTTTCCAAATCGTCACCCTCAAGGAGCTCATTTCCAAGTCGAATCAAAAGGCCATCCTAGGACGTGGCGAGTTGCCCACCAAGGCATTGGAGATCTTGCCAGCGATTCCCTTGAGCGGAGACAATTTGGCCGTGGTGCAATTGCACCGGGTTCTGCTGGAACTTTATCTGAAGCCAGAGGAAAAGGAAATCCTGCAGGAATACATCAGGCTCCTCTTCGAGTCAGGGGGAGAATTGCCGCCCAATGATGCACTGTTTTTGTTTGGCGGGGCTGTGAACCATTGCACACGCTGGATCAATCGCGGTGAGATTGGTTTCTGGAAGGAGATTCACTCCCTATTCAAGGAGATGGACCGGCTGAACTTGTTTTTTCTCAACCGCGGGGTAACTGCGGCAGGGTTGAAAAACATGGCCGTCGTAGGCATCCGGATGCAGGATTTCGACTGGGTGAATCACTTGATTGAGCGCTATGCGAACAATCTACCTGATGACGCATTTGGCAATACCGAATCATTCATTCGAGGCATGCTCCACATTTCCAGAGGGGAAAACGATGAGGCGGAGCGGTATTTCCACCGCATTTTGGATCACTCAGGTGACGTGTTTTATGGGCTCGATGCACGGAGTTTTCTTCTTCGGATCTACTACGAATCCGGAAACATCGTGGGATTGGAATCCTTGACAGAATCCTTCAAGATGTATGTGAAGAGGAACAAGGCGATCGCGCCCGCGCACAAGACAAGTTATATTCAAACGACCAAGTTCTTCAAGCAACTGGTTCAAATTCAGCCCTGGGACAAGAAAGGACTGGAGAAGTTGAAAGCTGCGATAGCGAGAACTCCCGTTTTTACTAGTACCCAACAATGGCTTTTAAATAAGGTCGATGCTCTTATTCGGGCCACCTGAAAAGTAAATCGGGAAGCTTGCAGCGATTCATCTGCAAACTTCCCGAAAAGTCACATGAAAAGATGTCCTAGTACTTGGCCACCCTAACGGTCCTAACACGACCCTTGTTGTCCGTTGCCGAGACAAAATAGGTGCCCGGTGAGAGGGCGCTCATGTCCAAGCTTGCCATCGCACCTTGAGTGAGTACGACCTGGCCTTGGATATTGATCACATCAAGGCGCTCCAACTGGAAACCTTGGATTTCCACTTTGGCAAGGTCGCTGCAAGGATTAGGCGTAATCGCGAATCGTTCCACCTCAGGACCCTTGATGCCGATGTTATCCATGATCAGAATGCCACCCACGTTTTGCACCAGGCTGGGAGCCCAGACGCCATTCACGGCGGCGGTGATCTGCACACGCAGCACTTCGCCGTAGCCGTTTTCCTTGGTCAGGCGGGAGTAGGTGTGGTTGTACACGTCATTGGTCTTGGTGCTGCCCATGAAGGAGCCTGTTTCCCAGAGCCAGCCATAGGTTGCGGTGGGGGAGATGGTGTTCGGCTGTTGAGCATTGGAGCTCAGTTGCAGCCAGATTTTGTAGCCAACAGCATCATGTGCAGGGCGATTGGCCTTGCCCACGTTGATGATGACATCCACACTCTGTCCAGCGTTCAGAACCACACCCGGGATGTCCAGGCTGTAGCCGAGGTCGTTGATGTCAATTTCGCGGAAGTTTTGGGCTTGCGCCAGGTTGATTTTCAGAGCAAAAGCGCACAGAAGCATCAGCCCGATGGCGAACTTCCGGCTGGTCAAACACGTTAGTTTCACAGGTTTCATACTATACATTAGATTTAGCTATTCTTCTCAAACAAACTCTCGATGTGCATTTGGTGGTTCCCTGATTGCAGTGGCAGTATGACCCGCGCCGCAAGTAGGGGAGGTAGATGCCGGCTTACAGAGCCAGCCACAATTCCTTTTTGCTTGGCAGTGAAGACCTTTCGGCAGCCACTGACAAGGTGCCAAAGGCTTATCTAGCCACAGCCGCTGCTGCCCGCGCCCCGAAGGATGCAGTTGCCAATGCCGGAGCCGATAATAACCTGATCATTGCGTAAGATTCCGTATCAATCAATTCAGTTTCTAAATCCATCTCAGGGACTCATCCCATTTTGGGAGGGATGTTTGTTCCCAGCGATTGTTCCCCAAACTTACGGGAATAGGACGGATTTGCCAACCAAATACGTCGAATTCCAGTCAAAAATGGGCATGCCGGAAGGTGATTTTATTCACTTTGCCTGCCAGAAGACGAATCTTGTTTTGTGGAGCCGTCAGAATCGCGCCTATGCCAGAGGTCCCAAAATGACCGATTGGAAGATTTTGAAGGGTGTCAGGTTTGAAGGGAAAACGGTTTTATTTCGCGATTTCAGGCAGCCGATACGGAACGGCAATGCAATGATTCAGAGTGACTAATGCCGCTGCAACCGACTGAAAATCCTACTTCCCGATGCAGAATTTGCCGAAGATATTCCCCAGCACCTCCTCCGTAGAGATTTCCCCGGTGATGCTGCCCAGTGCATAGAGGGCGGCCCGGATGTCGATCGCGACAAGGTCACCGCTGATTCCGGCCTTCAGGCCCTGCCTTGCTGTTTCCAGGGCCTCATGGGTCTGCTGCAAGGCGGTCAGGTGCCTCGCATTCGTGATCACGACACTCTCCGTATTGGGGCTTGCATCCCGGTAGCTTTGAACCGCGGCGACCATCGCTTCTTTCAAGGTCGCGACATTCAGACCCGTCTTGGCAGAGATCGAAATGTGCCCCGTTGCTTGCTCGGTTGAAAGATCGGCCTTGTTGGCGACGATGAGGATGCGTGTCGCTGCAGGCAGGTCCATCGATTGGATCGCAGCCTCAGCTTCCTGCGGAGACTCTTGGATCGGGTCGTAGAGGTAAACCACCACGCTCGCCCGCTGCGCGAGTCCAAGGCTGCGCTGCACGCCCTCGGCTTCGATTTCGTCCTGCGTCTCGCGGATGCCCGCCGTATCCTGCAAGCGGAACTCGATGCCGTCGATGACCAACCGCTCCTCGATCACATCCCGGGTGGTGCCTGCCTGTGCGCTCACGATTGCGCGATTGTCTTGCAGGAGCTGATTCAACAAGGTGGATTTCCCCGCATTGGGTTTGCCGATGATGGCTGTGGGGACACCTTCCTTGATCGCATTGCCGTAGGAAAAGCTCCGCATCAATCCTCCGATGCGATCCAACATTTCCCCAAGCAAGGCATCAAATTGCCCGCGGTCCGCGAACTCGACATCCTCCTCAGCGAAGTCCAGTTCCAGCTCCAAGAGTGATGTGAAATCCAGCAACCGCCCGCGCAGGTCCTTGAGTTCCCGGGAAATGCCGCCTCGCATCTGCGCCAAGGCTAGCCCATGTGCCTGCGCGCTGTTGCTCGCGATCAGGTCCGCGACCGCCTCAGCCTGCGCCAGGTCCATCGCGCCGTTCAGGTAGGCCCTCTGCGTGAACTCGCCTGCCTCCGCTAACCGGGCACCCGATGCCAACAAGGCATGCAGCGCCTCCCGCAGGATGTACGGGCTGCCATGGAAGCTGATTTCCACCACATCCTCCTTCGTAAACGACCGCGGCGCCCTGAAAACCGAGACCAGCACCTCGTCCAATGCCTTGTCGCCAACCAGAAATTGCCCGAAATGCAAGCTATACCCCGGCGCATCCACCAGGCGCTTGCTGAATACCCGGTCCGCAATCGCAATCGCCTCCCCGCCGGACAATCGGATCATTCCGATCGCCCCCAGTCCCTGCGGCGTAGATATCGCCACGATGGTATCGCCTGCGTAGCCCATTTCTTCAATTAATGATTAACAATGAATAATGAACAATTCGCAGCCGCACTCGGACATTGTTCATTCTTAATTATTCACTGTTAGCTACTTAGAGAATTGCCCTTCCAGCTCCTTCTGGGTTTTGACTTCGTAGCCGGGGGGGATGGCGGTGCTGAAGAGTTTGGCATCCGGCTTCTCAGGGGAGACCTTGGTGGCGGTCATCTTCATTTTCATGCCGTCTTGCTTCATGTCCATTTCGAGGGGGAAGCCGCTCACGTTCTTGTAGCTGAAATCGGTGGCGGAGGACTGCGGCTTGATCTTTTCGGTGCACCAGAGGTGGATTTCGTCGCCGGATTCGGACTTCACGACGTATTCCTCACACTTGAAACCTGCGATGGACTTGGATTTGCCAGTCTTGGTGCTCGTGGCATTGTAGTTTTCATTCATGGACTTGGGGTCCTCGTCGGGGACCATGGCCATCTTCTTGCCAGCCATGTCCATGAAAACTACTGTCTTGTTGGCGACCTCGTCTGAGACGGCGACCGTGCGCATCATCGCATTCATGGTCATGTCCACGCGGCTCTTCTTGCCGAGGAAGGAGATGCTCATCTTGGCGCCACTCATCATCATGCGGGCCATGGGGTCCATTTTGGGGTCGTTCAGGTCCACCTTGTAGTCGATCTTGCAATCGGAAAGTGCCTGAGCAGTAAGTGTGCCGACGGTGAGCGTCAGTGTCAGCAACAGGAATAGGGATTTTTTCAACATGGATTCAATTCGTGAATTCAGTTTTCAAAACTACTGAGAATGCAATTCTGTTGGGCTCCTCAAAACATATACCAAAAATGTGGCCCCAGGACAAATCCTGCGATGGCCAATGCCCCGAAGGAGGCCAAGAGGACTGCCCCAGCGGCGACGTCCTTGGCCTTGCCAGCGAGGACGTGGTGGTCCGGAGAAGCGAGGTCCACCACAAACTCGATGGCGGTATTCACCCCCTCTGCCACCCATACGATCGTGATCGCCAAGGACAGGAGGGCCCATTCTGGAAAACTGATCTCGAAAAACAGTCCTGCCGAAATGACCATCAAGGTCGCGGCAAGGTGGATTTTTGCATGGGCTTGGCTTCGGAACAGGATCGCGACGCCCTTGAAGGCGTATCCAAAGCTCCGCTTGCGGGTATGCAGGTAATCACGGACGGACATGCTGGAAATATACGAACTTGAACCGGGGCAGAGTTGCCATTGCCACCGCAGGACTCTATTTTGCGCCCAAAACCAAAGACTATGGAAGGATTATTGGGAATGATCAAGATGGCTGTCACCACCAAGGATGCGGGTGATTGGCTGATCTGCGATGGGCGGCTGCTGAATGCGAGCGAGTATCCGGTTCCTCTTCCAATTGAGGGCACCGATTCGAGGGGACGGGTGAGGAATTTGCCTTGCCCGACCTGCGAGATTCACAGGCACAGTACCTCGTGAAGGCCAAATCCTCGGCTCAGGACAACAATTTTGTGGGTACGGTGTCCCAGATATCTCGTGGATGGGGAAGGAGCGTACCCAGCGGATGGTTCTACTTTGCGACGGTCGGTTGGCGCAGGCATCGATTATCCAGTGTTGACCAAGGTTGCGGCAGCAAGCCAACCCATGCCCATGCAATCCTATCATCTGCCGGATGGTGCCGCCCTTGGCAGGAGTGCTCACATTATATGTGTGTGGAGGGGAATTGATCCGATGCCTACTCGCTCCCGTGGCCAACGACGACGACGACCATTGATCCTCAGGCCTGACTGCGATAGGTTATGGCAGGTTGGGTTCTACCCAAGACACAGGCAAGAACCGGCTCCAAGGCATAGCTTCGCCCCGATCGCCAGGATGCAACCAGGAGTTTCTGAAAACATGCCGGAAGATTTCCCGACCTCCCCATGGTGGCCAGAGCGCGCCCATGTAGACGGCCGCATGCACGAGGATGTCCATTTTGTGGTGGATGTGGTAGTATTTCGCCCCGACCACGTAAGTCATCGCAGTGAGCAGACTGTAGCAGATGATCATGGCGTAGGCCGCACCCATGTAGCCCCAGGTCGGGATCATCAAGGAAAACAGCAGCAATAGCCAGACCAACGCCAATCCCCGAAAAAGACCCAAACGCACCCGTCGTGAGTTTGTACCAGATGGTGAGGTTGGTGCGGCCGCCCCATATCGCCGCGTGCTGAGCAGGAGGGGGCGACTACGTCCAGGTTCTTCCAATACTTCTCATCGATCAGTTGGAAAACCCAGGATCTTGATGGAGACGAATTCGTGGTGGCGAAGGTGCCGATGGAGCAGAAGCGTCGCCAAGGAGGCCGCGGCGAAGTAGGAAGATCTTGGCGAAGATCGACGTCCTTTTCGCAAGAAGCGGAAGAAAAGTACTTGGCCGTATAGTGAACCTTCATAGTGCCACCAAAGGCAGGAGAAGATCATGAGCTTCGCTTTGAAGCGAGAGGTTCCCTGCCATTTTCCTCCCATTAGTATCCCTGTACTGGCTGCCCTATAAAGGTGATGCCCATCATCTCAAAGCCAGAGAAACGCGTCATTGCTCGACGATCATCCGGGCAGGCCTGTTGCATCAGCATGAGCGGCATATGCCGAAGCCCGCCGCCAAGTACCGCAAGAGCGTCTTGTCACCACCAGGAATCCGGTGGGAACTGGTATGCCCGAGATGCTCCTGCCGATGCGCCCCCCACCCACAATCCGCTTGGTGCCCGGCAAGGCGATGATCAGTAGGATCAAAAATTTCAGTGCGGAGGCGATCAGGTTGGCCAGGAAGACGTACTCGGCGGAGGTCTTCTTGAGGCCGAGGATGAAGAAAAGATTGAGGGCAATGGTGATGAAGATGTTGAAAAGGCTCACCGTCGCAAAAACGATGGGGCGCTCGTCGTAGCGGAGTTTCGCCATGGGTAGGGCCGTGACCACGTCGAAAAACGTGATCCATACCACCATCATCACCAGATCGGGGCGGTCGCTGTAGCCCAGGATGCCCGCAAATGGCTTCACCCCAAAACTCAGGATCACCTGGAACACGAGCGCCAGGCCCGTCACGAAGATCAACGACTGCGTATAGGGCTTCTGATTCGCCTTGTCGTCGTTGGAAAAGCGGAAAAACGCCGTCTCCATCCCAAAAGTCAGGATCACCAGGAAATACGTGACGAAGGAATAGAGATCATTGAAGACACCGTACTCCCCCCGCTCCATTTCGCGGGTAAACAAGGGGGTAAGCCCCCAGACTGCTATCCGGCCGATGATCGAACTCAAGCCGTAGATCGCGGTCTGGCTGGCCAGTTTACGGATCACACTCATTCTTGGGAGGCAAATATCTACAAAATTCCCCCTTGGCATCCACGGCTTTCCCCGATCTCTACCGCCACTGCCAACTACAATGGACGGTTTCTCACCGAAGCCACTATTTTTGTGGTATGATCATCGTGGGCAACCATCGTGGGTACGGGAAAATGCGGGCTGCTGTCATGCTGCTGTTGGCCTTGTGCGGCTTTCTCGGCCTGGCTGCGCAACCCACGACCACAGGCCCCAACATCAATGAGGCGAGCATCATCCCCGACCTCGTGCGGAAGGGATTGCATGGCTTCGCGGTGATCTTGCCCCTGCACGCGCCCGATGAACCCATCGACGACTCTGTGGAGGTCATACCTGCTGGGCCATGGATTTTCAGGTGCCAAGTGACCGACAGGGACCGCTTCGCAGTGCCGCTGCTCAGGATTGCGGACGATCCGGTCAGGCATTTTGTCGGAGACAGTCTGGTGATTTCCCGCGCCCACATGTTCCTGGATCGGCCGGATACCATGTTTTTTCCCTATTGCTTGATCGACGCGGAAGCGGGCCGGATGAACCTCGTCGCGCATTTTACCATGCGAGATGCATCGAAACCCAGCGAATCCCCACAGCAGCGGGATTTGGAGGTCGCATTGAACAAGCCCCTGACCCGGCTGGTTCGCCTGCATGTCGAGCGCCTCCTGACTGCCCCGACCGATGCCAAGGGCGAAACTTGGGACTACCGCTTTTTCAACCCCAAGGACGTGGAACCCGACTTGCAATGGCAGGTGCGCATCGGTGAATTGCTGGCTTACAGTAGTGAGAAGCAGAAAAATGATACGATCTACCGAGGGACGTCCGGTGACATCACGCCTTGGATATTGATTTCCGAAGGGGACAAGTTGCTGATGCAGGTGAATGACCATGACCTGCTCGGAGCGCACGACTTGGTTGGCCAAACCTTGGTCGATGTTGATGCGGGCCGGTTTGCGGCTGGCGTCACCTACGATTTCCAATTTGGGCAGGTGCGGGCGGCGAAGCTCAAGATCGATGCCATCGTCCCACCACGGGTCTTGGTGCCGGAGTTTGAGGTGGTTGAGGGCGATCCGCACCAAGGGCTGTCGGGTGTGAGGGTGCGCCTGCGGTACGATCAGCGTTCACGCGGCCGCGAAGCCGAATTCCACGTGCGTCTCGTGGAGCGGATGCGTACGCGGGAATTGCCATTGCCGAAGGGCTTGGTCCTGGGTGCCGGGGCCATGCCGGACGGAGAGGGCGGCTTCCGCCTGACCTCCTCGGAGGAGGATTTGGAGCTTTTTGTGCCGCATTTCTACCTCAAGGGCGACAACGAGTCCCGAAGGATACGGATGGAAATCGTGGCCAACTTCGAAGGGCAGCAAGTCGTGGTCGGGCGTGAGGAGCGCATGTTGGTCATGCCGCCGGAGTCCGGTCTCGATTTCGTCTATGGGCAGTGGACGGCAAGCGCCTACGACCGCGATGGGGAGGGTGGCATCCGGCTGACATTGGATTACGACTTGCCGCAGGGCTATTTCTCTGGCTTGGCCAATGCCCATTTCTTCCTGAAACCCAATCTCAAGGCGAGCTGGGGTCCAGTGAAAAACCGCGCATTGGAACCGATGGAGCGGCCTGAGCCCCACTGGCAGGACAGTGTCCTGCGGATCGATGTGAGCAACCGTGTGGGCAGGCTGGACTTGTTCTTGCCCTACCGGAAATGCGCCGCTTCCGATGGGAAAGTATCCCTTGACATGCGCTACGATTGCAAGATGGTGCTGGATGGCGAGTCGATCCCGATTGGTGAGCGGGGGTATTCGGTGGACTTGCAGATTCCGAAGCTGCGGGCGCTGACCCTGGGAATCCGTGAGGCGGCAGTGAAGCGTTCAGCGACCTTTCTGGCGGAGAGCAACCTGTACTGGGTGCTGCGAGTCGGTGAGCGCGAGGTCTATCGCTCCAAGCTCATCCGCAGGAACCACCATCCGCATTGGCGGGAGGAAGACGTGGTGCGGATTTCAGCGGAGACGGATGCCATCACCTTGGAAGTCAGGCATCACGGTGCCGTGGACGAGCCGGAGGAGATCATGGGCGTCTGGAGCAGTGGCAGCTGCCGACATCCCCGACAAACCCAATGGCCTCACGAAGGTCAGGGCGCAGCACCTCCGCCGCATGATGGTCTTTTCCCATTGGGAGGATTGAGGCGGCCACTGATTTTCCTTATCTTCCAGAAAATTTCCTCCGCCATGAAAACCATTCCGCGAGCATTTTCCCTATTTGTCCTTTCCGTCATCGCAAGCCTGAGCCTCTCCGCGCAGGACCTGAATGATCCTGCCAAGGTTTTGGAGATCGCGGAAAATTCCAAGATGGACTTTCAGGTGCAATTGGATCCTGCCTTCAAGGTCGAGGCACCGGAGAGGGGCGACAACAACAGTCCGGACTCGTACCAACCAGAAGGGATGATGGCGTAGGAATCGGCCGATATACTCTTGGATACGGTGAGTAAGCCGCTGTTTGACAGGGCTGAGGCTGCATTTTCCAGAGGGCAATTGGAGGAGGCGCGGAATCACTGCCATCCTGAGCAATGAGCCGGAATTTGCCATGCTCATGACCTATGTCGGCAAAACGGCCGAGGCGGAGAAGAACTATCCCGAGGCCATCAAATGGTACCGCTTATCGGCATCATGACTACATGGCGCATTGGTTCCTCGCCGACGACCTGTACCGCCTCAAGTACGATGAAGCCGCCACAACCACACGCCGGTGCTGAACCGCAACTACTGCTCGATCTGGGGCGATGAAGCAGACCATCTTCAAGGCCGCCGGGCTCAGTACGATGGCTTCGAGTTCAATCTCGCGTACTGCCCTGGGACTGGCGTGCTGGCCACCGGCATCCGCTTCACCGAGGATTGATGCTGTACGCCTTCTGCAAGGCATTGGTGGCGCTATGAGCCGGGTTACCACAAGGAACTGGGCGGCGGCAGGTCAGACTTCGATGTCAATGAGGAGAAGGAATGCCTGATGAACCTGCTGATCTCGCATTCGCGGATGAACAAGGGGAAGAAGAGCAAGGTGCCGGAAATCAATGCATTGGAGCGTGCCGTCGAGCACAAGCACACCATGGGTTACATCTTCGTGGAGATTTGGCTGCCGCAGCAACCCATCATCGTTTACACCCAAAGCAAGGAGGGCATCGAGGAGATGGTGGACTACGTGCTGAAAATCAGAGGCCGGAAAAAATAGGGATCAGTTGAGGCGGACGCGGACATAACCGCCGCAGAGGCTGCAAGTGCCCTCGATATGGGGCTCGCCTTGGAAGAGGAAGTAGCTCGGATTGTACAGCCCCATGCCCTTGTTGCAGTGGTAGCAGACAACCTTGTTCAGCCGAGCCTTCACGCCTATGCCCCGTCAATGCCGACATCACGTCCCGCATGGCCTGGACAAACTGCCGGGTCAGCATCGGGAAGCGGATCACGATCAAGTAGATGACCAAAATCGCGGCTGCGGTAGAGAAGAGGGAAAACAGCGCGGTTTGCATTCCGAGGGGCAAATTTGCCTGCTGGAAGGGAATCCCACTACCGATGGACGCGAAGTAAATTAGGGGCATACAGTTCAATGATTCTGAAAAAAAGCCGCAGCTTCTCAGCAAGATACGGAAAATCCGGTGCAAAGGTGACGGCTCCCGACAAAAATCATGGTATTGCCCGATAGACGACTGCCCTGAGCCTACGAACCGAGAACCAGTCCCTCCGGATTTGGATTCGTCCTAGCTCAGATGGGACGGCCCTCGAATGCTGCTTCCCGAGTTCCGCATGCACTGCGGAGCCGCCTGCCTCCGCCCGCCAAAATGCCATGTCCTGCGGTCGCCGCCCCAATAGGTTCGTGGTGGGCGCAACGGCTGCCACATTGTCCTCGAAGAGCAACTGGAACTGATCGGGGCTGATCACGTCCGGGAACCATACCGATACAAAATGGGTCACGAAGGATTCGACGATTTCACGCGGCACCCTGATGAGCCAATTTTCCCGCCTTGGGATCCAGCCATCGTCTGCAGGAGGCTTTCCAAACTGATCGCCTCGGCCCCACCAATGGCGGGGCCGCGAGGTTGCCTTACAAAATCCGTCAGGCAGGCTTGCACCACGGTGATGTCTCTGTCCTCCGCCAAAATCGGCTGCATCTTTGCGCCCTGATCCCTGGCATCGCAATTGCCGAGGCTGAACTCGGAAATGGCGAGCAGGTCTGGAAGCGCTTGAGCCAGCACAAGTCCCGCGTACAAACGATGCTCGGCCTCAATACCAGGTCTTTTTGGCTCAGCAGCATTTCGTCGGCTTCCCCCTTGGTCCGAGGAAGCGCGGCGGAATGCCCTGACCTGCCCCTAAGGCGCTGATTTGCACAATTCTTGGATTCCCCAACTGGCCCGGTTCAACAAGATCGCCGCTGTCACTGTTCTGCATGCACCCGCTCGAATGGCATCTCCTCCGTGGCATGAATCGCCCCGATGGCATTGATCACCACATCCACCCGTGGCAATGCAGGCCAAGGCTTGACGAGCGGGTCCAGCGTGATCCACAGCCCATAATCTCCAAGTCAGTCAGGATGCCGACTCGCGCAGAGGACGTGACATTGTGGGGCGAACCGGGCAAATGCCTCGCGGATGGCGGAGCCGACTTGTCCGCTCGCCCCAAAAGCAGGATCAAGTTGGGGTTGGAAGTAAGGATTCAGGCATGGGACAGGGCGCTAGGGTTCCACATCGCTTCCGCCGACAGGGTTTTCACCACCTCGGGCCGCAGCCATTGGTAATGGATCGCCTCGGTCACGCGGAATGCGCCCTCAAACCGGGCAGTCTCGAAGAAATTCGTCTCGAATTGGGTGCAATGCATTGCCTCCAGCGGCCAATGCTCGCGCACGATTTGCGTTTTTTGCAAGCGATTGTCCACCAGGGCCCATGCCCGGTCGATCGCCCTGATACGGGTTTGCAGGTTGCGGAGGCGGTCATCCATGTGCTGCTCCGGCCCCACGAGTTGGTATTCGACGAACTTGTTTCCTGCGTCCAGCCGGAGGCCGCTCGGGTAGTTGGCGATCCAGCCGACTTGGTATTGGAATTCGGAGAAGAGATTGCCGGCCCAGGCCAGGAAGGGGCGATCAGTGAATGAATCGAGGAAGAAAATCCCATGCTCGCGTCCGTCGTCGTTCCATTGCGCATCCTCGATGAGCAGGCGGAATGCAACGTGCTGATAATGAAACTTGAATGGGAGGCGCGGCTTTTCCGGCTGCATGTTGCGGAGGTGGACATCCACCATGCTGATGAGCGCGCGACCTTGGTGCAATGCGGGCCGGATGGGAGAGGGGAGACGGCCTGCAATTTCACGCGCATCCACCGAGAAATTGAGCAAGTAGATGTCGTGCAGTTCGCCCCGGAATTGGAAGAGGTTTTTCAAGGCTTTCATGACCAATGCAGGATGGGTTGAACAAAAGGCAGGAGGCTGATGGCGCTCCAGGCCGTGATTTGCAGGATGAGGAACCATGCGAGCGTCCAGCTCTGCGAGAGTTGCAGGGCATTGACGCGGCGGAAATGCGATCTCGCCATGCCCGTGGCGCTGATGCCGACCGCGATGGCGAACCAAAGCGGATGCAGCGGTCCAGCAACCAGCGAGACCAAGGCCACCAATGCCAGCGGGACCGTGCCCTTCCACATCACGGTCGCCATGTGGCTGAGGTAGTCCAGGGCATGGATGCCGCGGGCCGCGAAGGCAAGGCAACCTTGGAGCAACCATCCGGGACCAGCGATCGCAAGCATGGCCCAGCCGCCTTGCCAGATGCCCATTTCTGGATGGCTCCACCCGATTGCCCAGCCAAATGCCAGGGTTGCGAGGGTTGCGATGACCGTGGACAGGCAGAAGTAGGAGATGCGGAAATGCAGGGGCATTTCACCGTCCGGATGTTGCTGCAACCAAGGCTTGCGGTCATTGGCGATGAAGGCCTTGTTCCAGTGCAGGGTGCCTGAGGCGCAGAGGTAAATCGCCCGGAGCAAGGAGAAGCGCAGGATGCCGGACAGCGTGTGGCCCTCCGACATGAGCTGTTGCGCATGTTGCTCGGCGGGGCATGATGGGGCAGAAAGCAAGGGTAGGGCGGCCTTCGAGGCAGTGAGCGGGGTGGGAGGGGCTGTCTTGATCGCTTCCATATTCTAATTGTCTAAACGAATGATACATTTGAAAGTTTCAGTATAAATTGAAACATTGGATCAAAAAAAATAGGTCACCCCAGCAGCTTCATCACCGTGCGGAAGAACCAGTTGCGGTCGCTCTTGGTCATCTTCTCCGTGATGTCGTCCAGCTTCACCACGAAGTCTTGGATGCGGGTAATCATCTCACGGAACTCGGCGACATCTGCATCGTCCTTGTGGCCTTTGACCTGGCTCACATCCTCCAAAACCCGGAGCACCGGCTCCAATTCCCGCTTTTTGCGTTCGGCGACCACGCGGCGGGCGACTTCCCAGATGTCCTTTTCGGCCACGAAAAATTCACGACGCTCCCCGGTCTTGAGCTCGCGGCGCACCAGACCCCAGTCGATCAGGGCGCGCAGGTTCATGTTGGCATTGCCCCGTGAGATTTGGAGCTGGGCCATCACGTCCTCGGCACAGAGGGGCTTGGGAGAAACCAGGAGCAGGGAATGAATCTGAGCCATGGTGCGGTTGATGCCCCAGGCCGTAGCCAGCGAGCCCCAGCTCTGCACAAACTTGTCCTTGGCATCTTCCAGATTCATGAAGGCAAATCTATGGAAGGATTTTCAATTTTCAAAAAGTATTGAAAGTTTATTTTCTCAGTCGTGCCTTGCCATGCCCAGTGAGAGCACATAGACCGACTCGGGAGGCGTCGCTTGTGCGTACAGGCAGCGGATGCAGGCCTCCAATGTCGCTCCGGTGGTGATGACATCGTCCACGAGGATGATGCGGCCGCCGAGGGGCTTTTTCATTTCAAATGCATGCTCGACATTTTCCCAGCGCTCGGTTTGGGTCTTTTTGGTCTGCGATGTGGTCTTGGAGGAACGAACGAGGGCATTGGGAACCACCGGGATGGACAGCACCTTGCTGATGCCCTCCGCGATCATCTCACTTTGATTGTAGCCACGCTCCGCCTGACGGCTCCGGTGCAGCGGCACGGCAACGAGGGCCTCCGCTTGCGCGATCATGGGGGAGTCGCGGAGCTTTTCGGCGTAGAATTGACCGAGGTAGCGGCCCACTTGCGGACGGTTCTTGTACTTCAGTGCCTGGATCATCCGTTTGAATCGCCCCCTTTTGTCAAAATAGAACAAAGCAGAGGCTCCCGAAAGGGGAACGCGACCCGCAAGGCGGAGGAAAAGCTCGTTTTCAGTGGGGTGGAGGTGGAAATCCGTCTCCTGCAATTCCATCAAGCAGCCGACGCATACAGCGTCCTCCCCTCCCTGCAATGGACGGTCGCAGCCCGGACAAATCCGCGGAAAAAACAGTTGCAAGAAATCTCGCAGCAATGCTCCTGATGATGATTTTCTCAAAAACGCAGTGCCAATCTAGCCGCAGAATGCATGGATTCGACGTTTTTTCCACCATTTCAATAATGTATCGGAAATGGATAGGTTGGATGGGGGCTGGAATGCGTCAAGCGTTGCGAGCGGTCTCAGCGCTCGCAACGCTTGACGCGCGTCAGTTTCTTTGTCCCAGCCGACTTTTTTCTAATTTTGGCGAAAGCTCAAGGGATAAAATGGTGCAAACATCTGAAAGAACTATGCTGGATCGGCTCAAGGCGTTCGAGGCCAAGCGCCCGGAAATTGTCTTCGAATGGAAGGACAGCGAGACCGAAGCCGAAGGTTGGGTGGTGATCAATTCCTTGCGGGGCGCTGCTTTCGGCGAAATTCCGGATGCGCGAGGGCTTGAAACAAGCACGAGGTGCTTTCGTTTGCCAAGACCATGGAGGTGAAGTTCCTTGTCCAGGCCCACAAATCGGAGGCGCCGTCGGGATTGACTTAATCCGCCGACCCACGCAAGGATGGGGTGTTGCGCTGCCAGGCGCAGCTGCGCCACGCCGTTCAAGACCTACTATGGCACGGCGAGACCTGAACGGACGAAACGCGTCCTGCTCGATCACCCGGAGCATGGGCCTGCTGCATTGCCGAAGGCATCGCGGTCGGCATTTCGGCCGGACGATGCTGGCAACGCCGATCATCGAAGCCGCCTGCAAGATGGTGAGCAAGGATCGATGCACCCGAGCACCACCGGGGCGGTCACCCGGGTGGTCGCCGACATGATCACCGGATGGGCGCGGCCTGGAGGTCGTCCGGCGGCTCCTCTACACCCTGGGCCCTCCGGCGCTGGCGCGCGTGATCATCCAAGGTCTGGGGTGAAGCACCGTCGGGGCGGCGGCGCTCACTTCGGCGTGCAGCATGGCATGCCCGTGGTCGGCATCATCGACCGGAATGGCGGACTGCTCAAGCCCGAGGGCTTCCAGCCTGGAGGAAATCCGAACCTGTTCCTGACCCGCGATGGCAATGCCCTTGCGGTTTCGGCATGATCCCCTACGACCAGCCCATGACCAAACTGGACGCCCGCCGAGGTCGCCTATGGCCCTGCTCCCGCGTCATCACCGTATAGGCACCGCATGAAGGCCGCAGGCATGAGGTCATTCCCAGGCGGCGCCACCGTCCCATTTGACGATCCCGAGATTTTCCCTGGTGCCACCGCCATCCACGTCGACAATCAACTCGCTGTCATCCTCGATCACCGCCAACTGGTGCATGGCGCGGGCATTTGGCTACTTCATGGGCAGCCGATGAAATTCCTGGAGGATGAGGCCGCTTCAAGGACGTGAGCGATTGCATCCGCGATGCCCTGCTGACGCTAACTCCAACCAACCTGAGCCTATACCGCCTCTGGCAAAGCCGGGTTGGGGATTGCATTGACGTTTTGGGCAGGCCTCGAGAAGGTGGGCGGGAAGAATCGGCATCAGCTTCGCGCCATTTAGCAGTACATTCCCGTGGGATGATTCTTGAGGTTTTTCTTTCGGTAGGGGCTAAAGTGGTTACCTGACTTCGCCGCCCTTCACGATGTCAGGTGCAGGATCCGGAGTACAGTCGATCGGCCTGCGGCCGAAGCCGCGTCCCCAGAAGTGGGCGGCGCCGATCGGGCCTGCGGCTGTAGCCGCGTCCTCTTGAGCAGGTAGCTGCTCCCCGTCAATTCAGCATTGGTTTTTCATTTACTTTGCCTTTGGAAGCTCTGATTCCTTGCGCATGGAGACATTGATCTTGGTGGTGTTTAGTCGCGCTGCATAGCCTCGAGCACCCTTGATGCAGGTGGGCAGCATGGGGACGGCGTTGCTGATCGGGGATACTGTGCTGGACGATTTATGTGATTTATGGGGCCGGATGTCGCTGGTGTGCAGCCGCATTTGCTGAATGAGCAGGTGCTGGAGATTGCGCAGACTTTCTTCTGATCGGGGCGATGACCATCGTGGAACTGATCGACGTTCACGACGGATTTGATGTCCTGACCAATGCAATTCGAACGCGGAGCAAGGTCGGGCTGCTGTGGTTGGTGGCGTTGATCACGTTTTTCCTATCGGCGGTGCTGGACAATCTCACCACGGCGATTGTGATGGTGTCGATTCTGGGCAAGCTGATCGATGACCGCAGGGATAGGCTGTTTTTTGCGGGGATGGTGATCCTGGCTGCGAATGCAGGCGGCGCATGGTCTCCGATTGGGGACGTGACCACGACCATGCTTTGGATGAAGGACAAGATCAGTTCGGTCGCCGTGATCCAGAGTCTGCTGTTGCCGAGCCTGGTGAGCCTCTTGGTGCCTGTGGCGGTGATGAGTTTCCTCGTGCGTGGCAAGGTGAATCCTCCTCAGAATCAAGACCGTGGGCCCGATGCCGTGGAGTCGCAGAAGCGGTTGATCAGTGCATTGGGATTGGGCGACAAGGTCGGAGAACCCGTGGTCGCACCCGTCGAGCAGGATGGTCCACGTTTCCAGAAGATCTTGATCCTGGTACTGGGAGTGGTCGGCTTGCTCTTCGTTCCCGTGTTCAAGGTATTGACGCATCTGCCGCCGTTCATGGGGATGATGTTGAGCCTGAGCGTGTTGTGGATTGTGACTGAGTTGATGCACAAGCGTTCGGAAATGCCTGAGCGCGAGCGGTTCTCCCCGGCCAAGGCACTGGAGCGGATCGACATCCCGAGCATGTTGTTTTTCATGGGCATCCTGCTGGCAGTGGGGGCATTGCAGGCGAGTGGCTTGCTGGCTGAATTTGCGAAATGGCTCGACGACACCCTCCCCAATCGGAACATGGTCGCGATCGCCATCGGGCTGGTCTCAGCCGTGGTGGACAACGTGCCCCTGGTCGCTGGTGCGATTCAGATGTATGATCCGGGCACCTATCCCGAATTGGTCACCGACCACAATTTCTGGCATTTCCTGGCATTTACCGCAGGCACCGGCGGCTCCATCTTGATCATCGGCAGTGCCGCAGGCGTCGCGGTGATGGGCATGGAGCGGGTGGAATTTTTCTGGTACCTGAAAAGGATCACGCTCCTCGCGCTGCTCGGGTACTTTGCGGGAGCGGGGGTGTTTCTGGTGATGGGTTAGAGCGGGTGGTTCGGAGTAGGTAACCACTGCGAAGCCCCTGATTTTTCAAACAAAAGCTGAACCTCTAACGAGAGTTCAGTATAGCGGCGTTGCATTTCCCGCCAGACGGTCTGATGCATTTTGTGGAAGAAGGACGCCTTCAGGTGGGCCAATATTTGTGATTTCTTCGTTAGAAAGTCTTGGGCCTCATGGACATCCGGATATCCTCCAAGTGCCAATCGAAGGTCTTGTATATCTTGGGCAGCCATTGCTTGGCAGTAGATGGCTAGACAATTCTTGAAGTCCAGGAAGGCAGCCTCACGTTGAGCCGCGAGATCATCGCTCCCAAGGTTGAGGATCTCAATCGTCTTCTCTACTTTGAGAAACTCTCGGGAACCCACAGCGAAATTTCTGTTGCAGAAAAACTGAAAGCTTAGAAAGTCCAATTCCATGAGTTCCATCGCATCCTCGATCCGAGGGTTGATGAAGCAGATGTCTTCTGTCGGAGGCTGCCTGCGAGTTGTAGGTTCGAGGGTGTTGGAACCCTCCGGGCAAAATATCCACATCTTCGCGATTTTGGACTCCATGTTACACTGCGGACAGACCTTCAGCATGTTCTCCCACCTGAACGCATAAGCAGGGAAGGTGCTTTTGGGGCGGATGTGTTCGATGGACCGCGATGAAATGAGGTTGTGCTCGCAGTAGTTGCAAAACCGCCCACCGACGCTCATCGTCTTCAAATTGGCCTCGATCTCTGCGAATGCTGCTTCACCTTCGCCAAAATTTCGCCTGTCCCAGAGCTGATTCATCTCGGCCTTGGCTGCTTCCCAGTCCGGCATGTGCCGGTCTATCTGGGCCTGATTCCTTGACAGGTGCGCGGTGGTCGCCTCACTTAACCCTGGATCTGGAATGATCAACATTGAAACGGAAAAGTTGGGTGAGGTGGTGGAAGCGATCCTGCTCCGATTGGCTCATGGGCATGCCATATCGGTCCTTGTACACGAGTTGGCGATACTCCTCCTGTAACTGACGACCCTCTTGTCCACGCTCAATGTCTTTTCCGAAGAGGTCTGTGCTGTATGCGTCAAGGATGTCCCCATAGACGAGCCTGTCCCTTTCGATCCCAGTGATCTCGCGGCTAGGATGCTCGGAATCAGGCGTGGCGAGTTGGAAGATTTTGCCATGCTCTCCACTAGCTCGGCAGATGAGCGGGCTGTGCGTGGTGACGATGAACTGCAGTTTTGGGAAATATTGGGTGAACCACTGTCCCACGCGGGTCTGCCATGTGGGGTGGAGGTGTGCATCGATTTCGTCAATGATCACGACTCCGGGGAGCGGGATGTTCATATTCCCTTGCTCAATGTTGGCGAAGACGCTTTGCTCGCCGTAGCTGCGAACCAGTTGCCGAACCAGTTCAAAGGTGATCGACAGGACTGACCGATAACCGTCGCTAAGGTCGTGGAGGTTGACCTTCTTGCCCTCAGAGTCTTCGAAGAACACCCCATCGCTTGAGATGCCATTGAGGCGGACACCGTTTGGGAGGAGAGCGCCATCATTGAGGAAATTGCGAAGGTTTTGATTTTGTTTTTGCCCTCTAGACCTTGGGTGTAGAGCTTCTGAATCCAAAGGCTCATCTCAGCATAAACCGTGTCTTCTTGGTAGAGGCCAACCACTCCGCTGGCTCTGGGATAAATTCCAAGAAATCATCAGGAGGCATTTATGCTACTTGAAATCTTCTAGATGCACCCCAAAGGCAATGACATCCATCCCCGCTCTGCATACTTTAAGACGTATTGGGCCAATGCGAGATGCGGAATTAGGGCACCCTTCATGATGCTGAACCGTTTCTTGGGGACTCAGAAATTCCTCAACAACATTCCACTGGATTTCTTCCTTTCTCAAATCCGCTTCAGCAGAGATGGCATACTCGCCAAATGGGGCCTGATTCCGCGATACTGACCTCAATATCGTTCCTGAAGCCAAATCCTCCTGTCAATGGCTTGACCGTATCCCAAATTGGGTCACGAATGATCCTCCAGAAACACATCCTCCCCGGGTCGGTTCGGTCCTCACGTAGGGAAAGGTCGAAATGACGAGCTTCTCCATATCTTTTTCACTCATCATCGTAGAGTCGATCGCTCGCACAACAGTGGTCTTTCCGGTTCCGTTTTCGCCAATGATCACATGCTACCCCGCCTCGTGACCATCCTCAGAAGGCAAATCCCAAATGTTCGATGCACCGGATGTTGAATATGAATGAACGGATGTACATAGTTCAAATGTAAAGTACGATGGATGCTCAATTGCTACCTTTGATCTGCCGCCTTTTGCTCTGGATTGCGCCTCCCCCTTCCGCTCCTGCTTGGCTTCATGTGCGGCGGCTTCCTTGGCGTCGTCTTCGCGCTTGTAGGCGGTGATGATCTCGCGGACTAGGCGGTGGCGGACGACGTCGGTGGGTTTCATCCGCACGAAGGCGATGCCGCAGGACGTCCTTGAGGATGCGCTTGGCTTGGAGGAGACCGCTGCGTTGGTTGCGAGGGAGGTCGATCTGGCTGTCGTCGCCGGTGATGATGATCTTGCCGCCGTTGCCGAGACGGGTCAGGAACATGCGGAATTGCATCTCGGTGGCGTTTTGGGCCTCGTCGAGGATGACGTAGCAGTTGCTCAGGGTGCGGCCGCGCATGTAGGCGAGGGGGGCGATCTCGATGATGTTCTTTTCGAGGTAGCTCTTGAGCTTGTCGAAATGGATCATGTCCTCCAATGCGTCGTAGAGCGGACGCAGATAGGGATCGACCTTTTCCTTGAGGTCGCCCGGCAGGAAGCCGAGGGTCTCGCCTGCCTCGACGGCGGGGCGAACGAGGAAAATCTTCTTGATCTCCTTTTCCTTGAGCGCGCGGACGGCGAGGGCCACGCCCATGTAGGTCTTGCCCGTGCCTGCGGGGCCGAGTGCAAAGACGATGTCGTTTTCCTTGGCGGCCTTGAGGATCTCGCGCTGTCCGGCTGTCTTGGCGCGGATCACGCTGCCCCGAGTGCCATGCAGGACAAAATCTTCATCATCGTCCACGGGGGGGAGACCCTCGCCTCCAGCTGATGCTGACAAGACCTCATTGAACCGTTGCTGACTGATGCTGCCGCGCTGCCCGATCTCCTCGATGAGGCCCTCCACCATGTCACGCGCAAGGCTCAACTCTTGGGCTGGGCCCTTGAGGGTGAGGTCGCTACCGCGTGCCACGAAGAGGACGTGGGGGAACTTGGACTTGAGCTGGTCCAGTCGCAGATTGTTTACTCCGTAGAATTCGAGGGGACTGATCTCCTCGAGTAGAAAGCTGTACTCGGTCAAAATAATCATACAGTCGCGCTGTTGCCTGTGGATTAGTCCGCGACCGTAGAGGCAAAAATACGCAAATCTTTGGAAAAATTTGCTGGATGTCGGTCATCACCCTCACTACGGACCTCGGAACCCGTGACCATTATGTGGGTGCCCTCAAGGGTACCCTCTTGTCATTGGTGCCTGGCGCGACGCTGGTGGACATCACGCACGAGGTTTCGCCATTCAATACGATGGAGGCGGCGTTCATCGCGCGGGGGGCTTGCTTCAAGTTCCCGGCGGGCACGGTGCATATCATCGGGGTGGATCCCGAGGGAGGGAGCCGGACGGGGATCGTGGCGATGGAGATGGAGGGACATTACTTTGTGGCGCCGGACAATGGGGTGCTGAGCTTGGTGAAAAGCGAGGCGGAGGCGGATTGGGTGCAGGTGAACCTGGATTCGCTGCCACTGAACATCAGTGGACGGGCATTTCTGGTGCAGAACCGGATGGCACCCGTGGCGGCTGCATTGGCGCAGGGGAAGGGGCTGGGCGATATCGGGGAGCGGGCGGCTGTACGGGAGTACCGTTGGGGCGCGCCGACATTTTCCGAAAACTCGCTCCGGGGGCTCATCCTGCATGTGGACCATTTCGGCAACGCGATCACCAATATCCACAAGGACGAATTCCTCAGCCTCAAGGGCGACAAGAGTTTCCAAATCTTCATTCGGAAGCTGCGGATGCAACGCATCGTGGGCAGCTATGCGGACGTGGGCAAGGGTGACGCGCTCGCCCTGTTCGGGGACAATGGACACCTGGAGATCGCGATCCGGGAAGGCAGCGCAGCACAGCTCCTGGGGCTGAAGGCGCAGGACATGATCACCATTGAATTTTACGGCTAGATGATTGTACGCATCGTGAGGATGGAGTTTGACCCGGCGAAGGTGGAGGCCTTCTTGGAGTTGTTCAATTCCACCAAATCCCTCATCCGGCATTTTCCGGGGGTGTTGCATCTGGAACTGCACCGGGATGCTGAGCTGGGGAATGTCTTCTACACCTATTCTCATTGGGAGAATCTGGACGCGCTAGAGGCTTATCGGGTCAGTGAGCTGTTTGCCTCGGTCTGGAGCCGGACAAAGGTGCTCTTTGCTGGGCGGCCTCAGGCATTTTCGCTGGTGCAGGAGATGGTCGTGGATTGATCGTGGAAAATTATTCGCTTGATTTTCCGAACATTGCAAAGTCAAAATCGAATACCACCCTTGTGAAAAGAACCCTCTCCCTGGTTTTTCTATTGTTTGTATTGTCGGTCGCGGCACGAGCGCAGCACCCTGTGGGCTATGGCAGCCTGCGTAGCACGAGCCAAATGGGCAGTTTTTCCTTCTCGCAGCTGGACCGGGGCATCGTCAAAGAAAAGACGGCGAGCTTCTTCGCAGAGCGGCAGGACAGTATCACATTTGATGTCTTGGTGACGCCCTCGGGCGACGTGAAGTATGTGCGCTCTCCGAAGCTGGGGGAGGGGATGTATGAGCTGCGGCTGGCGTGTACGTCGGCGCTCTACGGCTTTCAGTTCGAGCCGATCGCGGCGGAGTCTGGAGAGAAGTGGTTCCGGGCGAGGCTGATTTTCAACTGAATCGTAACAAATGGCGCTTCTCAACTAGGTTTTTGCCCGTCGTTGGACCTGTCAAGAATAGGCCAATGCTGATGGATGAATCAGATTTTGGTGACTTGGTTTTCTACGTCCTCAAGCAATTGCCGGAGCTGGTCGATGGTGGTCTTGGGGTTGAGGATGGTATCGCAGGTTTGCACGATGAATTCATGGAAATTGGTGACCCGCTCGCGGACGTTTTTCTTGGATCTGGAATCGTCAGATCGTTGGGTGCGTTGGTGTGAGTTGGCCCGGACTTGGTTCCAATTCACGCGTTTGGCGGCGAGGAGCTTGCGGAGGTTGGTGATCCCGGCAGGTGCGCCGGTGAAGATGATGCCCCCCAATTTGTCCCAGACAGTGCTATTGGCGTATTCGAGCAGCTTTCTCGCCACCGCCTCTTTCAGGGTGAGGGCGGAACTGTGGCCATGACGTACGCCTAGGTTGTGGTCCTCACGGAGCATGTTTTCGGTCATGAACTCGTCGCCGAGGAGGGCCCTCATGATTTCGGTGCCTTCGATGACGCTGTGCTCGGACATGTTTTCCCAGGCGGTTCCCTTGTAGGCTTCCGTTTCTAGTCCACCGACGTTGGAGCCGCGAAGGTTTTGGAGGGCGTGGATCATCTCGTGTCCAAGCTCCAAGAAGTTGGGGCTGAATAGGAGTCTGCCGCGCTGGTTCATGCTCATGAGATGGGAATCCTTCATACCCGTGCCAATCGACATGGTGGAGCTTGAGCCAATATTGCGCATCAATTTGTGGTCCCCCACGACCCTGACGGAGGAATTCGACTGGTTGATGGCACCCGCCTGACCGCCGCTTAGCATATTCTTCGCCTCCTTCTCTGCCTCTTCTTTCAACATCCCACTGCTTTCAAATACATTTGCCAATTTTTCAAACTGTTCCGTTGAGGCAGTCCGAATTTGAAGGGCATTCTCGGCGGACATCAGGGTGTGCACGAGCTTGCGGCCATTTTGGCGCGAGAGCAGTTTGGCGATGTTGGACTGGACTTCGTTGGCGAATTCCTTGGGGATGGTGTTCCCTTGGCTGCTTTGTTCAATCCTGATGCCTTGCTTGTTTGAGAGGAGTGCACGCCAATCTTGGTTGGCAGCGCGGCGGTCATCAGCGTTGCCTTGTACCCAAAGGTCGAGCTTGGCAGCCACGATGGCTTGGATGTACCTGCGGTGCTGGACCTGAACCAGATCGAGGTCTTGCCCCAAGTTGATGATCTCGCCATTGTCAGGCTTGGTAATGCTGAGTTTTCCCTTCTGTATGCCAGCGAGGCGGTCATATACCTTGTGCTCCAATTTGTCGAGGCACCAAGCGATGGCATCTGCGATTCGCTGCAGATTCTCCTTGGGGATCTCGCCGGATAGCAGGTGATCGAGCCAATCGGTAACCTCGGTTAAGTGCTCTTGGTGCTTTTGTTGAAAGTCCTTGTCTCCGGGCAAAAAATGCAGGATTTCTTGCTGAAGGTTCCTCATCTTGTTTTTCAGGGGCGGCTGTTGCCCTGAAAGCTTCTGCCACTTGGTGAGCATCGCGTGGACTTCTTGCTCACTCCAACCATCGCTGCCGAAAACCATGCCCATATAAGCCTTGTGGGCAAATCGCTCGGGAAGGCTGAGTTCCTCGGACATGGCACGGTCGCTGTACTTGTCGATGGAGATGTTGTACACCTCCTCCTCGTCGGTGAGGTTTTCCAGCAATTTTCCTTCCTCGGTTTGCGGAATGATCTTGGATTCCTCTTCCTTGGTTTGTTTGGGCCGGGTGTACTTGTTTTTTCCGCCACTGGTGCCCTTCAGGTAATTGACGAGGTGCCCTGTCTCGTGGTGCATCGCGGTGAACAGGGGGGATGTAAACATTTCGACACCACCCTTCTTGCCGTTGCCGAAGTACATGGGAAACAGCATCTTGTACCGTTCGAGGTACACGGCTAGGTTTCCTGTTTTGCCTTTTTGGGATCCGGGAGTTCGGTTCATTTTCCCAAAGCGGTCACGGATAAATTCGGGGATATTTCCACCCAGGGATTGCAACAGCAACTCGTCGGCTATGGGGTCACGGTCCTCCTGCTTTTGGCCCTTGGGAGTATCCTGGTCATCATGTTGGAATCCCGCTCCGAATTCCGCCCCAATGCTGCCGAGAACGATCTCCTTTTTCCCGAGCAGCCCCTCGAACTCCTCCAACCGGGCATATCCAGTCTTGGTGCGCAAACCCTGGACGATGTAGGCGAGGTAACGGTTCCTGAGCTCGATGAACTCTTCCAATGTCTGCTCCTCAGGGCGGCTGATCCTGGCTGCGATGCGTTGGAAAAGCGCGGGATCCAGTTCCTCTATGCCCGGGACGACACCTTCCAAAAAGGCCTGCTGTGCCTCCTTGGTGGATTTGCCATCTAGAAAATGCCCTATGAGCTCGGCCTGCCGCTCGTGGAGGAGCCTGATCCGGGCGCGTGCGGCGAGCATTTGCTCCTGCGCCATCTCGTAGAAATCCACCGTGGGTATGCGAGAATACTCCAAAAGGAGGGCGTTTACGACGCCGATTTCCCGCTGTTCCTGCTGGTTGCAGGTGTTGAAGTCCTTGATCTTCTGCGCTACGTTTTGCTTGGTGAGGACGGTGTCCTTGTCCTTAACGAGGAGGTCCTTGTCGTACTTAGAGGGACTGAGCTTATTCTTGCTGCTGGAATCCGAGATGTTGAACTCAGACTTCAGGTATTCGCTGAATTGCTTGTCGTACTCAACTTGAACCTGGTCTTGGTAATTAGTGGGGATGCGGGTGGCCTGCAAGTCCGCAGCTAGCGCAGATGTCGTGCGCTCATAGATGTACGCATAACCCTGCTGCTGCATGTTGCCAATGTTGTTGTTGCGGCCCACGTTCCCGGGGTGGAGGTCGTCGCTGGTCCACCATTCTTGTCCGCCATCGCCTCGATCCACGTGGCTGATGAAGTGTCCGCCCACGTACTTGCCGGAGCGCTCGATGATGGAGCGGAGGCGGTAGGTGACGACAGAATTGTCCGCGGGGTACACTGAAAATGTCTGCGGGGCCTGCCTAGCGTTGCCGTGCCCACGCGTGACCTGGACAGAGTTGGGGGTGAGGGTGAAGTCATTGGCTTGGTTTTGCATCTGCTGGATGCGTTCGTAGGCCGCGTCCTGAAGCGTCTGGTTGGGGAACCATGCGATTTCACCGGAAGAGACGGGCATGTTGTTCGCTTGGCCGGCTTGACCATTTCCGGGAGCGAGCAGGTCCACGATCCTGGCCATGACATTGCTGACGTCGGCGGTGTCCACTGCGTTGGGGAGGATGCCGTTGGTGACGAGGGAGAGCATGATCTGCCGGACCCATCCGGCAGGGACTTGGTTGGCGGCATGGTCGATGGTGTTCACTGCCTTCCAAAGCAAGTCCTGCAGGGCCGACACGCTTCCACCCACCGCATTGTTGGCGGGGATGAGGAGGTTGCGCAGGGGGCGCACGACGGTGAACGTATTGAGGATGGCAGCGACGAAGCAACTGTTGGTGGCATGTTGGATGCCTCCTGGCGCCGCACGCTGCACCACCCTTTGGATGACGGGGCTTTTGGGTGTCGCCTGCGCTTTGTGGCTGGCCTTGAGTTGGAAGCTGCGGAGGTGGGTCACTTGCGGGCTGTCATCGGCCATGGCCTGCAATTTGCGCTGGACAGGCGTCATGGCGCGCTGCCCATGGTTGTCCATGGAAGTATCCGTCTCTGGCACTAATGGCCGTCGCTGTTCCTGTTGCTTTCGTTGACCTTGGGCACGCATATTTCCATAGCACTAGTCTGCCCGCACCTTCTCCGTGTTGCCTAAATGTAGGGATTTATTTGTTGGCCTACGCTGGAATCGTGCAGAGAATGGTCAACGTGCTGGCTCAATCACGGCGCCCATGCTTCCCTGACTCGATGGCATCCTCCAATCGGCACCGTATCCATGGATTTGATCACGCTTGAGCTCAGCCCGGTCGAGGTGGGTGGTGTCCACGATCACTCTGCCCTTGGCATCGACCTCGCAGGCCATCTGGTAGGCACGCTCGATGCTGTGGCCAAAGACGTCTCCCAGCATTTCAATGACATAGTCATAGGTGTGGTGGTCGTCGTCCAGCAAGACCACATTGTAGAGTGGGACCTCTAGGGTGAGAACCTCCGTCTGCTCGATCTCTTGTACATCGGGCAGGGTGATTCCGGCGGCATGGATTCGCTCGATTGCCATAGGGCAAATTTATCAAAGAATGGGATAATTGGGGGGGCTGCTAGAGGTCGGGGATTTTGGATCAGGATGCTGGAACCTGGGCGTGCTAGATTCTTCGGCTCCTACGTCGCCTCAGAATGACGCGAAGGCAAGGTGCTAAATTACCACACCATGAGGTATTCGGGCATGGTGTAGGTCTTGTGGCAGTTGTCGGTCACATAGACGGTCACCTTGATCTCATAGACGCCGGGGACGTCGTAGGCCTTGACGGGTTCCTTTTCGGTGCTGGTGGTGCCGTCGCCGAAGTCCCATAGGTACTTGATGCCTCTGTCGGTGAGGCACTTGAGCTTGAAGTTTTTCTTGACGTAGGCGGTGTGGTTCTGGACGCTGAGGTAGATCTTGATGTCGATGTCCTCGCAGCTCTCCTCGTCGATGCGGAGCAGCCAAAAGTCATTGAGCTTGTCCACGGTTCCTTCCTTCTCGAAGTTGTTGCGCTTGACGCCGATGGCGTAATAGACGCCGGGACGGTACTCCATGATGTCAATGCCACGCTCGTCGTCCCGGCCGCCGTAGGTCTTGGCCCAGTAAACTTCGCCCTTGGGGTTGAGTTTGAAGACCCAGAAGTCTTCGCCGCCCTTGATGTACTTGTTGGCGAGGTTGATGTACTTGCTGTACCCGGTCATGATGAATGAGCCGTCGTAGCACTCGGTGATGGAGGTGGCGTATTCGTCGGCGCTGTCGCCGAAGATGCGTTCGTAGATCTTCTTGCCCTGCGGGGTGAGCTTCATGAACCAGAACTGCTTGCCATTCTCCTCGGATTCGAAGTTGCCGATGAGGACGATGCGCCCCTCGGTGTCCTCCAGGACCTTGACGAAGTAGTCCTCCAATTTGCCGGAATAGATGCGCTGCCATTCGACTGCTCCATACCGGTCGATGCGGCCTACCCAGCCGTCGCCATTGGTGCGGCGCTCGGTGCCATCGATGTCCTCGGAGCTGGTGAAACCTGCGAAGACGTAGTCGCCATCCCTGCAAGGGGCGAGGCTGTAGGCCCAGTCGTGGCGGTTGCCGCCAAATGCCCAGGCTGTGCGCTTGGCGCCGAGTTCGTCGATCTTGACGGCCCACATGTTGGCCAGGGGGAGCTCGGTCTGGACGTCGAAGTTTTGGGAGTTGCTCACACCTGCGACGAGGTATTCGGGCCATGTCTGGGAACGCACGATGGCGTAGGCCTGGTCCACGTCGAGTCCGCCGTAGGTCTTGAGCCATTCGATCTCGCCGCCCTTGGTGATCTTGCCGATGAAGTAGTCGCTTTGGTAGTCCTCTTGCCCCTTTTCGGGGTGCTCGATGAAGGAGTTGGTGGCGCCGACGAAGATGACGCCGGAGTCGGGGGTGGCGACCATGTCGCGGAGCTCGTCACAGCCTGCGCCGCCGAAGGGCCTCTCCCAGAGCATCTTGCCGGTGGTATCGACTTTGGCGACCCAGATGTCCGGGCAGGAGCCTTCCTTGCTGGTGCCGCGGTTGCCGCCGATGAAGAGGTTGCCGTCGGGTGCCTTGATGATGCGGGACGGGGTGTCGTCGAATTCGGAGCCGTAGAATTTCTGCCAACGCAGCACGGGATAGGTCTGGGCCTGGGCGAACAGGGCCATGGTTGCCAGCAAACAAACGATCCAAGCGCGCCTCAGCAGCATATCTATCTATTTGATAATAGGTGACGAAGTTAGGTAGATGGGGGATGTGGAAGATTGGAGTTGTACACAAGGGGGGCTGGGGGAGCGTAGAATGGACGATACAGGGATCAGAATTTACAGGATTATCAGAATTGCAGAATTTTTGATTGACGATGAGGAAGGAATATCTGATGAGGCGAGGGCCCTCTGGGCCGATGCCGATACGGCTGTCCGCCTCTGACGGGCGGGTTCTGTGAGTGTTTTGCAGGCAGGAGGGCGGGTTGTGGTGGTGTTCGGTAGGGGTTCAGGATTCTGAACCCCTACCGAACATGTTCCGATTGATGGGGGATGGGTAGTTTTTGTGCGGCGTGTTTCTTGGGGCAGAGACCTCTCCGTCCCCTTTGGGGGCGTCGAGGTGACAAATCGGGTGGGGACTGCGTGGAGTCGTCTTTTCCTGGTTTCAGGGGGCTACGCCGTTTTGTTTTTGGTGGATGAGGGGGAGGATTTGTGGGGGGACCAGGCCGGCGGCGTCACGGCCGTAGCGGATGACTTCGCGGACGAGGGTGGAGGAGATGTGGCTGTGCTCTCCGCTGGTGATCAGGAAGATGGTCTCGAGTTTGGCGTCCATGTGCCTGTTGATGAGGGCGATGGGCCTTTCGTAGTCGAGGTCTTGGCCTGTGCGGAGGCCACGCAGGAGGAAGTGCGCGCCTTCGTCCCGGGCAAAGTCCACGGTGAGGTTGCTGTAGGCCTGCACGCGGACGTTGGGCATGTCGGCGAAGCTGAGGCGGAGCATTTCGAGGCGCTCGTCGAGGGTGAAGAAGCTGGACTTGGCGCTGTTGGCGCCGATGGCGACGATGACTTCGTCGAACAATGCTGTGGCCCTGGCGACGATCTCGGTGTGGCCGAGGGTGACGGGGTCGAAGGAGCCGGGGAAGATGGCTTTGCGCATATACCAGCAATTTAGGTTAGAAATTAAGATTTCGAACCTGCGGGCCTACCATCCCATGAGAATTTCACCCCATTCGGAGCAACTACTCCTTCAGGCGCTTGAAGGTCTCCACGTCAGACCAAACTGCGAATCCGAGCCCCAGGGCCTTGAAGAATGCGTTGACGGTGGCGAAGGCGGCTAGGCTGGTGCCTTCCGAGCTGGCGACGATGCTGGGGAGCTTGAGGAAGGTGAAGACGTCCGGGAAGCTGCCGAGCAGGTTGCTGGCGTAGGTGAGGCTGGGGGCGGTGGGATTGTCCTTGGTGGGTTGGGGGAGGTTGGAGAGGTTGACTACGAACATCAGGCCGCCGACCACGGTCCAGTAGATGGTGCCGACCGTGCCGCTGTTGCCAAAGGTGACCCCGATAGCGGTGGCTTTGGTGGCATCGAGCAATCGCAGGGCCATCACGGAGGTCCACCGCAGGAAGAATCCGGACTGCATGGCGACCCTCCAAGTGGCTGCGTCTGCGCCCGGTAGGAAGAATGTCAAGGGCATCCGTGCCACCTGGTCCACCACCTTCACGATGGTGCTCATGTAGCTGAGGGGCACCTGCCATGTGGCCGGGACGCCGGGAGTGGGAGGGAGGATGGCCAAAACGGCATCGACGGGGATGATGATGGCCTGGCTGGAGCTGCGCATTACGGAGAAAAGTCCCTCTGCCCGGATGCCGAGTTGCTGTTGCTGGCGGGTGTCCAACTGGGGAGCTGGTGCATTGGGATCCACGATGGCCTTGAGGTAGGCTTGGAACTGGTCCAGAGAGGTCTGGTCAGGGAAGGCGGCAGCGCCTGACATGAGCTTGTACACGGGGCTCACGGGAACGGCGACCATGAGGGTGAAAAGGTCCAACGTGGACATCTGCGCCTCTCCGGTGACCCGGCGGTAGAGGGAGACAATGAAGCCATCGCCCCAGGGTTTCTCCAACCTGTCCCGCAGGGCCTGCAATCCGATCTTGATGGCATCCAAGACGGCCGTGAGCAGGGCATCGGACACTTCCAAAACGAATTGGGCGAGGTTGCGCAAGAATGTTGCCGCCGAGGCGAGGATCGCATCCAGGCGCTCCGTTGCGCTGAGGTCGGGGGAAAACAGTGCTTGAAGGATCTCCTTGAACTGGTCGAGGCTCACGCGCTCCTCGAAACTGCTGGAAATGCCTTGAATGAGGTTGTCGAAGACATCGCCCATGCTCTCCGGCGCTGGAGGGGCTACATCGTCGCCATTGTCGGCCAGGCTGTTCAGGACGATGTTGTGGGCATTGACGGCATCGGCTTCGCTGGACTTGCCGGGGCCTGTGAGAAGGCTGGAGGCCTTGCCATCCGCCCGGAGTGAGGCCAAGAATTGATCCGTGTATTGGTCGAGTTGGGAACTGGCCTCTTGGAGGGACTGGGAGAGTTGCCCCTTGAGGATGTCGATGCTCTGCACTTGCAGTTCGAAGCTGAAGCTGACCAGGGAGGCGATGGCAGACTTGGTGCGCAAGATGTCCTGCCAGTCGAAAATGTAACCCAGCCACTGCACCAGTTCCTCGAAAGCCACGCCGATGGCGGAAAACACGCCCTCGACCATGGTGAAGACCTCCTGGACCAGGGAGACGGCCCCGTTGTAGAGGTATTTCACGCCCTTGATGACAAATGCCACAGTGGCATTGACGGCGTTGCCCAGCGTGGTCACGACGATCTCGAACCCATCGGCGATGGCTGTTCCGGCTTGCTTGATGAAGTTCCATGCGTCGCCCCATGCCCCGGTGAACCAGTTGCCGCTGGTCTTCATGAGCGCCTGCTGCTGCGTTGCGGCCATGGCGGGCGTGTAGGCGAGGTAGCTTGCCTTGCCTTGGGTGAGCCGGAAACCGAAATGCCGCGTCCCCGCAGGAGCGATCCGGGCGAGGGTCTTGGGCTTGGGGCCCGACTGCTTGGGGCGGGCGGGTTGCTCCCGGTTCCAGCGCAGGTATTTGAGATCGGCCTCGTAGTCGGCATGGGGCAACCATCCTCATGGCCTCGCCTGCGAACTTGCCGATGTCGTCCAGGTCGTCGCGCTGTTTTCCATTGGCATCCGGAGGGAAAAGCGGCTCAGATTTGCCATGCAGGGCGTTTTTCTGGGCGGCGGCGAGTCCTCCGTTCTGTTCTACTTGGGCGAGCTTGATCTGCAGGTCGGCATTGGGGGAGATGCTCACGTACTCATCGGCGGCCATGAAATCGGCGTGGATGTGGAGGATGGGTGCGTGGATGCTGTCGGTGGGGAGCATGATGCGGCAGCGGCCGTCTTGCAGGGATGCCTGTGCCACCTTGCCGGCCCGGTTCACGAAGTGCGACCGCCCGTTGATGCGGAGCATCGCCGGACCCTCGGCCCAGATGTCCAGTTTCACGCCCGGCATGGGCACCTCGTGGGGGTCGAGGGCTGTGATTTGCACGCTGAAAGACCGGATTTCCTGGAGGATGGCCTTGTCGTCGGTGTGGATGGGGTGCATGGTCCAGTTACCTGTGCGGGACTCATTGACCCAAAACTGTGGCTTGAGTGCGGGGCCGTCATCCCTGACCGCAAATGCAGCCACGTTTCCGGCGTCGTCGGTACACGGGTCCAGGGCGGCGATGGTCTCCTGTGGCCCCAGCATGGGCAGCAGGGCGTTGACGTCCTCGATGGCGACGAATTGGCTCTGGATGACCTTGCGCGTGTAGAGCGTATGGAAGGGGTTTCCGGAGCGGGTGATGGCAAAGACCTCCAAGTCGTCGTTGGCATTGGATAGGGCATGGACTTCGGCGAAACGCAGCTCAGTATTGGCGGGAATCGGTTCCGGGGCGCCTACCCGTAGGCTTGCATCCCTGACAGCCGCAGCGCCTGCCCATTGGCGTCCGTGCAGACGATGTCGCTGGGGCCTAGCTTGGGCTCGGAGACGGCCAGGCTGATGATCTTCGCATCGGACTTGGTGGAGACGGCGGTCCAGGCGGGGACGCCCTCCGCGAGCGAGAAGAGGATCACCGACGGGAGCCTATCGCTTGCCATCGTGGGGCACCATGCCGTGCCATCCTCAGGGGTCAGTTCGTCGCAGCCCTTGCGTGCATGGAAGGTCCCGATTTCCAAGCCCTGCCTCGGATCTTGGGGCACGATCCGGGAGACGGAGACGCATTTTTTGCCTTTGGATTTGTTGGGCTCGCATTTTCCGGTGTACCAGATGCCCAGGTCATTGTAGGCCTCCTCGGTATCCGCGACGACCACGACATTGGGCTCGCTGGGGGTGGGCCTGAAAAACTGGCCGCCGCCGCGTGGTCCTTGTGGACGGCATAGACGCCGTAGCCCTTGCCCAGATTGGGATCCATGTCCTTGAGGCCAATGCAACCCATCGCGACATAATCCTTCAGGGCACCGTTGCCCGTCACTGGGCGCAGGAAACTGAAATCTTGGTGGTCCTTGGTGGAAGTGTTGTGGGTGTCATAGACTTGGTTCCATTGGGTGACTTCCTTCAGGATCGGCGGGAACAGATTGGATTTGGAGGGGTCCTCCAGCGGATAGGCCAAGTGGAGTAGGACAGTGCCGTGGCTGAAATCTGGATTGTCCCGGTGCTCCTTTGGGCATAGTATCCCGTGGCAAAGGCGCCCTGGGGGACCTTGGGCTTCCAGACGGTGATGTTTGATTGTCCAGTGTGCCTTGGTTGCCCTTGTCGTAGAACTCCCGGTCATATCCGCTCGCGGGGCGCCAGTAAATCTGCGGGGTGAAGGCCATGTACAGCCCCGGCCTGCCGCTGGCATCCAAGCCAAAATCGGCATTCAGGCTGTCCAGATGCGTGGCATTTTCCCTGAGGGTAGTGTCCTTGTAGGCAAATGGCCCGAACTGCATACTATAAGGATAGGAGTCGTCCTCTCGGTCCCGGCGGAAAATGAACAGGATGTAGAGCTTGCCCTTGAGGTTCTTGAGCCGGATGCGGTGGATTTGCCCTCCCAGCGGCATTTGCTCCTGCTGTAGATATCGCATCCTTGCGGTAAAGATGTGGAGTGTGCCTCAGTAGCCTTCCTCCACGAATTGCTGGGGATCCAATGCCAACAAGACCGTTCCTGGGCAGGGTCGTGCAGCGCTGATGAGGGTGGCTTTCACGGATAATTTCTCCTGTGCCCAGCCGTGCTTTTGGAGTCGGCGCTGCGGTAGGTGAAGTACACGTCGCCCCCGGTGATGGAAAACTGGGCAGGCTTGCCCTGGAATGTGGTGGAGGCGATGTGCGCGTGTCCGTCGATGGGGCCGGACATCTGGTAATCCTCGATCAGCTTGCAATCGACAAGGAGGTGGGGATGGTTTTGCATTTCTAGTAGTTGGTTGGTTGATCTCCTCGATGGGGCATGGTGCGACTCATCGTCACGAAAGCTCCCCATTTATCTCGTCAAATCCAATGAATGCAAAAGGATCGCCCAGCCCCAAAAAGAGAAACTCCCGTACCGTTCCAGCTGCTCCAGGCGCAAATAAGAGCTCGCTGTCGGATCGGGAGTCTTCCCTTGATTAAGAAGAACGAAATTCTAAGAAGAACGAAAATTAGGTTTCCTGTACCTACCAATCCTGACGGGTAACAAGGGGGCTGTGGGAAGGGATCTTAGGTGCCTCTGTTGCCTTGAAATGAATCGAATGGATGGCTTCAGGCTTGGTCTTGCGATTAAAAGGAGGAGATTCTGTTCAACTTTCTTGAAAAAGCTAACATGCATACTTTTGGGCGGTATTCCGGGGGATTTGATTTAAGTGGCTCTAAATGAAGGAATTTGACATTGATTTCGGGTTGAGGGAGGCTGGGTGTGAAACTTTTTTGATGAAAATTGTATAAAAATCTTTGCATGGTTCGAATCGACCTTCTACCTTTGGGTCAGTAAAGCATTTAGGAGAACGTTTTTCTGTTTTGGGTTAATTTTTTTAAGGCTTCAATCAACTACTTAATTAGAGGAATCATGAAAAAATTCACTAGGTCAATTGCATTCTTTGCCTGTGCGCTGGTAGCACTGTGGGGATGTTCACCGGAAGGTGTGGCTCCCGGCGGCAAAGATTCTGCTCCCGGTCTTGCGGGTGCTGTGGGTGATGCCCACCCCGCGCTGGATACCATCTGTCAAAAGCTGGACACCATCTTCCTGGTCCGCGAGGACGACGGAAGCCTGTCGTGAACAAGTGCTACGGCCCTGCTGGCGCACGTCCCTGCAACACCACTGAGCAAGTTCCGTGGGGCTATCTGGAGATGTACGAGGGCTACTATGCTGACTCGAACTTCATCGATTGCAACTTCACGATGGCTCCGGGCTGGTACTGCGACTTCAACAACTGGCAGTTTGGCTTGACGAACAGCTTCACATTCGACCAGAACGGTGTCCCTACAATCGGCACTGACTGGGGCACCCGGTTGGTGAATCCTGCTCAAAACAAGTGGCAGATCCGCCTCTGGGGTGGTGACATGCCCGCGAACGACTTCGACATCAGCCTCCGCGTGGGTGGGGTGAAGCTCAACCTGTTTGGCGCGGCTGTGGCCGGCTCGAACACTGTGCTCTGGGGCAAGAACAAGTACTGGGCTGTGACAGGGCACCCGCAAGCGTCGAACTCCCCCTGGGTCACGCACATGTCACTTCAGCGTTGCATGAGTGCTCCTCCCGTGGACACCACCACCGTGTGCGAAGTAACGGCAACGGCCTCACCTGCACCGGCAACAACCTGAACAGCACCACCCTGCACCCGACCGCAACGGAGTCCGGCGTGATCAGCTAGTGTGGAGCACTGGCGCCACCACCCAAGACATCACCGTGAACCCGACCTCCACCACCACCTACAGCGTGACCATCAAGGCCGACGGCGTGGCTCGCCACGTGGTCGTCTTCACCGTGAACGTGATCGACGCCCCTGCACCATCGGCGGCGGTAACAATGGCGGCGGCGGCACAACGGTGGCGGCGCGGCAGCCACCACCCTTGCCGCTGCAACCATAACCACAACTCCAACAGCAACTGCAACGGCGGCAACCACAACCACGGTTGCAACACGCAGCACAAAGGGCAAAGCCAACAGCAACTGCAACCACCGCGGCCACGGTCGCTCCTGCAGCACCACCCACGCCACCAACCGCGCTTGCGGCGGCGGTCACACCTGCGGCTACACGGCAACCACAGCACCAACCAGACTTGCCAGTCCCGTGGCGGCCACCGCTACAATTGCTCCGGCAACCAGCCAACGGCAACTACTGCAACAGCCAACTGAGCCACAGCCAAGGCCGCAACGGCAACCACCACTACCGTGGCTGCAACAATTAACAGCGGTAATGAATTCCGGCTCTGGCTCCAGCAACGGTGGCAACTGGTGGCAACGGCGGCGGCAACAACAACGGCGGCGGCACCACCTGGGCAAGGCGTGAAAGTCTGCCACGTTCCTCCCGGCAATCTCAACGGCGCTACCACCATCTGCGTGAGCTACGCCCAACTGGGCTGTGCACGACGGGTGTCTGTTCCAGCAACAACAACGGCGGCAACAGCGGTAACGGCGGCAGCGGCTCTGGCAGCGGTTCTGGCTCCGGCCACAATGGCAGCAGCAACAGCGGCTGGGGCCACGGCGGCAACGGTCACGGCTGCGGCGGCCACACCAACAGCTGCAACGGTCACCACCGGGCTGTGGCGGCGGCTGCAACAACGGCCACAGCGGCAACGGTGGCAGCGGCTCCGGCTCCAACAGCCACGGCCATGGCTCGCACCACGGCGGTGGTTGCCAAGGCGGCCAAGGCGGCGGACACGTCGGCGACATGATCGGCGCTTGCAACAGCAACCCCTGCCTCTGATAAGAGTAGTATAGTAGTGGAACAGTGAGTACTCCGGCTGCGCACGTGCAGCTGAGCCACTTTTTTTAGTGAATAACGGATAATGAATAATGAACAATTGCCTGTGGGGGTTGCGGGGCCGATGGGCTTCGGGGCCCCAGCTCCAGGGCTCAAGGTGGCTTCGAGAGGCCTCGGCCTCCTTGAGGGGTTTTGATTGGGCTTGTTGGGGCCTGCGGCTTCATGATTCCGGCCTCCCTCGAGGGGTTTTGAAAGCAATAGAGCGTATGAGACCGGAGATGCCGCAATTTCTAATTCTTAATTATCAATTATTAATTCTTGATTATCAATCGTTAATTCTTGGTCGTCAATTACTTGCGCAGCATCGTGCCCATGTAAACCAGGGTGGGGACGGGTTGCGGGGTATTGTGTTCGACCAGGATTTCTACTGCGGCGCGGGGCTCGAAGTCTGCGAAGACGCAGCGTAGCTGCACGGTGTCGCGGGCGCCCACATCGGTGTCCTTCGTGGGGATGCGGCAGCTGCATTCGGGGCGGTTGGGGAGGGCATGCTTGATTTTGACGGGCCTCCAACCGGTATTGTAATAGACAAAGTCGCGGATGACGGTGTCGCCTTGCTCGATGGTGTCGATGATGGCGACGTCTTCCCAGGTGATCTGCGGGACTTTGCGGGACTCGGCCCGTTCGAAGGCGGCTTGGCGTTCCTTTTCGGACTTGCCGCCGCATCCTGCGAATGACATCACACCTGCTGCAGCCACCACGGCTGCCAACCACCAAGCTTTTGTTCCTCTATGTTTCATTTCAGGGATTCGAAAAAACTGAACGAACTGCCGCCGTATTTACGCATTTCGACGAATTCCGCCAAACCTGTGAAGGGCTTGTTGCTGGCATGCTCCAGGATGAGGAGGCCGTCTTCTGCAAGCCATCCCCCTTGAAATATGCTGGAAATGAGCTCTTCCTGACCGGGCATGGCGTACGGCGGATCCATGAAGATCAGGTCGTATGGCACGGGCGCCTCCCGGAAATAACGATCGGCATTCATGCGCAGGACATGCGCCTGAGTTGCCCCAAGTTCGCGGAAGGTCGCCTGGATGAAGCGAACACATCCCGCATCGGCATCGATGGCAAGGAGGTCTTCCACGCCCCGGCTCAGGAATTCGTAGCTCATGTTGCCAGTTCCGGCGAAGCAGTCGAGCACTTTGAGCCCGTCGAAATCGAGGCGATTGTTGAGGATGTTGAACAGGGCTTCCTTGGCCTGATCAGTGGTGGGGCGCACGGGCAGGCCCTTGGGGGGATGGATCACCCTTCCTCGGAAACGTCCAGCGACAATCCTCATTTTACCAGGAAAGGAATGCGTATTTCCAAACAGGGAGCTTCTCGACCTTGTTTTCGAACCGGTCTTGGAAGGCTTGCTTGGGAATGTCCACAGTGGGCACGTACTTTTTCAACTGCCGCAGAAGTTCGCTGTCCTCTTCGAATTCGCCACTGAGCAGCACACGCGCGGTCAGGCTGTCCATCTTCACGATCTCCATCACCAACTGCAGGAAATAGACCAAGTCAGGAACACCCTCAAAATCATAGGCATTGCAAAGCTGCAACTGAGTGTCCTTGAAGGCGGTGATGACGAATTGCTTCTCGAAAATATGCAGCAGCACCAACGAGGGGTGCTGTGCCATCATTTCCAGGCCCATGTTCACCATCAGGTGGCAGAAGGGCTGGTACTGAAGGTCATGGAAGGAGGTGTCGCACTTGTTCTTGAGCGGCATCGCCACCGTATAGATCGCAGTTGCCCCCGAGCGCGCCATGTCCATGTAGGCAAGGTGATCGAGTTCGGTGTCCTCCTTGATCAATGCCCCCGCGAGTTCACGGACCTGATGCGGCTTGAAGAATGCGGTCGGGATCAATGAAAACTCCAAGGAGCTGTTGATGATCTCGACGGACTGGTAATCTTCCTTGAGGAAGTAGTCCTGCGCATAGACCTCGTCGAAGAATTCCGGAAAGGCCATGGGGGCCTTGGCGCGGTATTCCTTGACAGCGAGGATGCGGTTGTGCTCGCTCAACACAGCGTAGAGCAGCAGGCTAGGCCGATAGACGATGCGCAGCCGGTAATGCTTCAGCATCTCCGGTTGGAAGGCCGTGCTCTGGTGCTGGTATGCCGTATAGACGTTGCTCAAGGCTTCCGTGGTAGGGGTACGCCGTAAAAATAAAGAAAATGGTGGATTTGCAATGAGGGGGCCAAGGAATCAGAAATTTTATTAATTCGCTCAAATTCAGTCGATTAAATTCCGATGGGAAAGCCCCGATTGCCGATCAATGGGCATGAATTTTGCGGAAAACTTGACATGGCGACAGTGCAGATTTCCATGCACTTTCATTTTAGTCCCAGTGTTGGTAATTTTCAGAATCAGTTTTGGTCCATGCGTAAGCTCAGAAACATCCTCCTGCCCTGCTTGTTACTTGTGCTGAGTACCAGCTTGGTGCGTGCACAGTTCGCTGAAAAGGCGACATTGTTCGGAGGAATCACCTACCAATTCGTAGGCCTCACAGACGTGACTTCCAACAACAGTGTGGCCTATTATTCTTACGGATTGGGGTTGGGCATGGATTATGTGCTCGCCCACAGCAATGATGTGGTGAGCATCGGGGTGAATCCGAACGCACACCTCTGTTTCCAGCTGAGCAGCTACTATGGATTGAGCTTCCTCGGCTCTGTACCCGTCTATCTCCTGGCGCGTGTGGGAGCGGGAGCAACCCCCTTCAATGAGCAAAAAGTCGGCATCGGAGCCGGAATCGGGGGCACTGCCTCCTACTTCACGAATACCTACGGCCCGAAGACATTTTTCATGAATCCCGGCGCCGTGGTCGAGTTGAACCTGAATCTGCGGAGCTCTTCCTACCTGTTCCGGTTCAATTGGAGCCTGCTGCGGCCCACGCAAGAGCTCGACATCAATGGGAGCGGCACACCCTATCCCTACCGCATCGGTCTTGCAGGCTTGAGCATCATGTCCACATTCTGATTGGGCTTATTTCCCAGCTGCTTTTCCCCTGAGTATTCCCAAGTCCGCTGAGGTGACAGGGTCAAATGCCTCGTCCCATACCTGCATTTCCGTCCCTCGCATGCTCAAGCGAGCGCCTGATTGCGAGCCCCTGTGCGCACAAAACACCCTGATCCATCCACCCTCGGAGACCTCCGCCCGCTCCACGCGGAGTTGCAGCCGATTGATCTGACCGAGGTCGCGGATTTCCACACTTTCATTGCGGAAAGGCTGCAAACTCAGTCCCTGCACATGGCCCACCCGGCAGAGGAACCGCTGAAAGCCCTCACCCCGCATGGCGGCCAACTTGGGCAGGACCACCTGGAATTGCAGGTCGCCCTCCTCCAGGCGCAACCCCGCCAATTCACCATCTCGGAGGCCAGAAAACAGGTTGGCGATTTCTTGTGGGTCCACGGTCAATCCTCCAAATCGAATTCCAACAATGTCAACCGCCCCAGGTAATAGCCCTCGGCGGCCTCCTCAAGCAGCTCGAAATGGTAACCAGCGGCCTTGGCGTATTTTTTCATCGTGAATTGGTCCACGTACAGCCAATAATAAGGTGCGCCCTTGATGCCCTTGTATTCCAGTTGGTACCAGACCTCGCCCTCGTAGGTGCTGTCCGCCCCGGTGAAGTCCGTGTCCCCGATGTCCGCCAAGGCGAGGTCGCTGGAATCGAAGAGGATTTGACCGCCGGGCCGCAGGAGGGACTTGGCATGCTCCAAAAACCGCTGCAAACCCTCCAGATTGCCCACGAACCCGATGCCGTTCATGAGCAGCAGCAGCGTGTCCCATCGCTCGTCCTTCAAGTCAAAAAAATCCGCGCAACGGGCATCTTTCACGCCGAGCGCCTTCATCACGTCCACCGCATCGGGGGCAATCTCCACCGCCGTGACCTCCATGTTCAGTTCTTGGAGGAAGAGGCTGATGCATCCCGCGCCCGCGCCCACGTCCAGCACCCGCCCCTGGGCGAGGTGGCAAGCCAACTCGTCGAAGATGCCAAAGTCCTCGTAGTCACGGAAAAACAATTCGGCAGGGTAGGGGGTGATCTCCCCGTCCACGGTATGCACCTTGATCTGGGTGCGTTTCCCAGTCTGATGAAAATCCTTGATGCCCAGCCCGAGCGGGAGCCATGAGGGTATAGCCATGGCCCAATTTAGCCATTTGCCGCAAACAATTGGCCCGGTACCGATGGCACCGGGCCGCTGAAACCGCTAAGATTCAGACAGGGAAATTTTGGATGCGGGCATAGATCACCCGCTAGGAAACCTAATTTCCAACCACAGAATGCGGGATACAGGAAAAGATACAGCCGTCCCGAAAAAAAAAATCAGGCAAGGGGGGACGGGGGCAGCGAGCTGATGACCTGCGTGGTGAAACCCTCCTCAAAACCAATGAGGTAGCGGTATTTTTGCAGCAACAGGTAGCCCACGATCGTGACAGCGACCACGAGTGCGACACCGATCAAGAAGGACAATGCGATCTTGTTTTTGCGGTCGAGGTAAAAAACTCCGGCTCCGAGCAGGTTGAACGCCGCTTGGATGGAGGTGAAAAGCGGGATCAATTCGGGGCGATTGACCACGAAGACAAAAAACAGGCCCCAAATGGCGAACATGGCCAAGTTGATCGACATCACGATCATGAATGGGCTCATGCCCTTGCGGGCTTCCTTGGCGGGGATGGTGGTGGTGGCCATATCCTAGATTTCTTATTGACGTGTGATGGATTGCGGCTGCACCGCGGGATGGTGGTTGCGCATGAGGGATTGCAGGGCCTCCCATACGGATTTGCGGTACTGCACCACGAAGGTGTTCTCGTCGCTTACCACGGGTGCCTGGGGATCGGCAAATGGATCCTCCTCGGCCTTGGAGACGTAGGCGAACCGAAAACGACGGAATTTCACCACGCCGAAGTGCTTGAGTTCGTCGAGGGACATCTGATGCCGCTTGAACGGCGTGACCCATTCCACCGACTTGCTACCGATGCGCATCCTCCGGAACAGGCTGAAATACACGAGCAGCCCCACCAACGACAGGGTAGCAAGGAGCATGAACAGCAAACTGACGCGGAATTCAACGGTGAGGCCCCATACGAACATGGTCACGAGCACCATCAGCGGAAGCGTGAAGAGCAGGTAGGCCGGGTGGTTGAACGTGAAACTGCGCATGGATCCGAGGCCGTAGCCGAAAATTTTGCGGCAAATATAACCATGCCCCCTGAATCGGAATCCTGATTCCTTCCGAAACCTTAATTTAAGGGCATGAAGATTCTCATTGCGCCGGATAAATTTCGTGGAACCCTCACTGCCAATGAGGCTGCGAAGGCCATGGCTGAAGGAGTGCGCCGGTACAATCCTGATTGGGAGGTGCGTCTGCTGCCGATTGCGGATGGGGGCGAAGGCACAGCGGAAGTCCTCACGCTCGCGAGCGGGGGAACCATGGTCTCAGCGCGGGCCTCGGATCCCTACCTGCGGTATGTGGCCTGTGAATACGGGGTGAGCGGGGACGGCACCACGGCGTTCATCGACATGGCAGCTGCGAGCGGTTTGCATCGGCTGCAGGCATCGGAAGTCAATGCCATGAAGACCAGCAGCTTGGGCACCGGGCAATTGATCTTCCACGCCTTGAACCGCAAATGCAGCCGCATCGTGCTGGGTTTGGGTGGCACCGCGACCATGGATTGTGGGACGGGCATAGCCCATGCACTGGGCATCTCATTCCTCGACGAGCTTCAGCGGGTGGTCGCGCCTATCGGTGGGAACCTGGGAAAGATCGAATTCATCGACATCTCCAAGCGGTTTCCTGCCCTGAATAAAGCCAACTTCATTGTGCTGGCGGACGTGGCTTTGCCGCTGCTGGGGGAGGAGGGAGCCATGCTCTTCGCCGATCAAAAAGGGATCACGGAGGCCGACCGGGCGCGGATTTCAGGGAACCTGGCGCATTTTGCGAACCTCATGGAGGCGAGCCATGGGACAGTGGCCCGGACACCGGGGATGGGAGCTGCGGGCGGAGCTGCCTTGGGCTGCATGGGCCTGTTGGGGGCGAAGCTGGCATTTGGCGCGGATTTCGTCATGGAGGCCCTGCAAGTGCCGCAGGCCATCTCGGAAGCGGATCTGGTGATCACGGGCGAGGGCATGCTGGACGACCAAAGCCTCCATGGCAAGGCCGCAATCGCCCTGAGCCGCGCTGCTCAACGGCAGTCGAAGCCGGTCTTGGCCATTTGTGGGAAGATCAGCCTCGCTCCGGAGCAGCAGCAGGAAGCCGGGATCACGATGTCAGGGGCCTTGGTAGGAGAATTGGACGGGCAGTTGCCCGAGGATAGTGCCCGGGAGTTGGCGATACGGACCGAGGAGATGTTGCGGGAGCTCGCGCCGAAGCTGGCCTAGGCCGAGGAAATGCGAGTATTTTTCAACATCATCCTGTTCAGGGGTTGTGTCGCAGGCAAAAAATCGCTAGATTCACGCATTCTAAACTAGAGATAAAAGAGAGAAGCTATGCCACCTTCAGCAAGAATCGGAGACATGCACACCTGCCCGATGGTGAATCCCGGCCCTGTTCCCCACGTGGGAGGCCCGATTTCCGCTGGCGCGCCGACTGTGCTCATCGCTGGAATGCCTGCCGCCCGTGTGGGTGACATGTGTGTCTGCGTCGGTCCGCCCGATACGATTGCAAAGGGTTCCGCAACCGTGATGATCTGCGGGATGCCGGCTGCCCGGTTGGGTGATATGACAGCGCATGGCGGTAGCATCGTTGTGGGAGCTCCCACGGTGATGATTGGCGGCTAAGGCTGCTTCAATTCTGTCTTCAAAAATGGCGAGAGGCTCCTGGATGGGGCCTTTTGGCGTTTGGGGCCTGTCCCAATTGATCGCTTCGCATTGGAAGGTGCAGAAAAGAACAGGGTCAGAGCAAGCCCTGACCCCGTTCCTGATGCGCGCTGATCCTCAGTCCAATGCCTCGGCGCGCAATTCCTCGATGTCTTGGATGGTCTTGGGGACCTTGGTGCCGAGCAAGCGGGCGCCATCAGCGGTGATGAGGTAGTCGTCCTCGATGCGGATGCCGCCGAAGTCCTTGTATTGCTCCACGGCGTCGTAGTTGATGAAGTCCGTGTGCAGGCCGGCAGCCCGCCATTGGTCGATGAGTTGGGGGATGAAGTAGATGCCCGGCTCCACCGTGACCACAAAGCCAGCCTTCAGCGGCTTGGCCATGCGCAGGAAAGCCAAGCCGAACTGCGTGCTGCGTTCGAAGCCTTCCCCGTAGCCGATGTTGTTTTCGCCCAGGTCCTCCATGTCGTGGACATCGAGGCCCATCATGTGGCCGAGGCCATGCGGGAAAAACAGGGCGTGCGCCCCGGCAGCGACCGCTGCTTCCATGTCGCCTTTCATCAGCCCGAGTGCCTTGAGCGCGTCGGCGATCACGCGGGCGGCGTGCAGGTGCGCGTCGCGGTAAGGCAGACCAGGACGCAGCAGGGAAATCGCGCCCATTTGCCCGTCGAGAACGGCTTGGTAGATGTCGCGCTGCCGCTGGGTGAACTTGGCATCCACCGGGAAGGTGCGGGTCATGTCCCCGGCGTAGTGCGATCCAGGTGCCTCCGCGCCATAGTCCACGAGCAGGAGCTTGCCGCTTCTGAGCGTGTTGGTATGGGCGTGGTTGTGGAGGATTTGGCCATCGGTGCTGACGATAGCAGGGAAGGAGGCCAAGGTGTTGTTGCGGTGGATGACCGCTTGAGTGGCGGCATGGACGGCCGCTTCGGTGTCGCCGGGGAATGTCGCCAACATGGCTGCGAGGTGCAGGTCGTTGGTGATGCGGACTGCGATTTCGATCTGCTCGATCTCCTCAGCGGTCTTGATGCTGCGCTGTGCGATGACGGCCTTCACCAAGGATTGGCTCGCGCAGACCTTGATCGCCGCGATGGGCTGATTGAGCAATTCGCTGAGTCGGATGAGGTTGTCGTGGCGGTAGGGGGGGAGGTAATGCGCGCCTTGGTCGAGCATGGCACCCAAGGTGCTGGTGGGGGAGGTTTTGCTGATCCCAGACCTCGATGCATCCTCCGCGATGGTGGGCAGGGCACCGGTCCACACGATGTCGTCCATGGTAAGCTCATCGCCGAAGACCGTGGTCTCGCCGGAGTCGGTGTCGATGATGGCTGCCAATCCCGGCCGGTCCAGTCCTATATAATAAAGGAAGGTGCTGTCCTGGCGAAAATGGTAGGTATTCGCCGAGTAGTTCATGCCGAGCTCATTGTTGCCAAGGAGGAGGACTTGTCCCCCGCCGATGGCCTTGCAGAGCTGCTCACGACGGCTGATATAGGTGGACGCAGGAAACATGAAAGACTGGTGCATGTTCAGAATCAAGGTGATAACTTCCGGAATGGCGGCCTGAGGCCTCCGTTAGAATTGTCGGTCAATATCGGCAATATTCGGCGATCATTGCGGTTTTTCTTAGATTTGGCATCTGGTTTGATTCCAGCAGTTTCATGAAGAGAAGTATTTGCCTGATAATGCTGACCTGGGCCTTGGCGAGCGCCACAGCATTTGCCCAAGCCCCCACCAAGGTCATCGCCTCCAAGCACTCCAACGGGAAGCCCGAACTCATCAACTATTACAGCGGTGAGACCACGCCTGAGCGCCTGATTCGCCAGGAAAAGCTGTCTGTCGATGGCAAGAAGGTGATGGAAAAGAGCTATTCACAAGGCAAACTCCATGGCCCGTCACTGGAATGGAAGGAATTTGACGGAACCAAAGTCTCCGAGCTGAATTATGTGAACGGCCTCCTTGACGGGAAGCAGGTTTACTACTTCTCCGACGGCAAGCCCAAGCAGGAATTGAACTACGTGGCTGGGAAGATGGAGGGCCGTCAGGTGGAGTATTGGTTCAAGAAGAGTGCAGATTCGCTGAAGGTCGAGCACAACTACAGCGGCGGCATCCTCCATGGCATGCAGCGCCAATGGACCAAGGAGGGCAAGAACATCTACAATTACAACTTCGTGGCTGGCAAGCCCGATGGGATTCAGCGCAGTTGGAACGAGGCCGGAGACGTGAAGGAGGAGCGTTGGAAACAAGGCGTATTCGAAGAATGGCTCAAAAACTGGACGGCCTCACAGCCGAAGCAATCCCGGATCTATGATTTCCAGTCCAAGGGCGACAGCATGAATGTGGTCATTGGCAAGGTATTGCAAAAGGAGGTCTGGTACTACGAGACGGGCGCGATCGAGGCACTCACGACCGGAACTGCTGAGCCTGAGACCCAAATCTTGTACCTCGGTGGCAAGCCGATGGCCAAGGGCAAGGGCACCTTCGAAGCCAAAGAGGGCCGTTGGGAATACATGCATCAGAACGGGAAGAAGATGATGTCCGGCGAATACAAGGCTGGCAAGCAAGTGGGCTTGTTCGAGACTTGGGACGAAAACGGCAAGCTCATCTCCGAGGAATTCTGGAATCCGAACGGCTCCGGCCGCGAGACTTGGAAGGTGTATTCCTACCATCCCAACGGCAACAAGGAAAGCGAGGGCAACCTCGACGCCGCCGGACACCGCAAGGGCAAGTGGAAATACTGGTTTGCCAGCGGCAACAAAATGCGCGAAGAAGACTGGGAAACCGGATGCAGCGGCAAGGGCCGCCCGGCGATCTCCTCGATCAACATCTGGGACGACAACGGCCGCCTCCTGTCCAAGGGCAATGAGACCGATCAGGAGGTGTTCACCTACTTCTCCAACGGCAACACTCAGGAAATCAAGAGCATCCATTTCCCGAATCGCGACGCCTGCGCCAAGGGGCCCGTGGATGTGTACAAGGAAGGCAAGTGGTCGCAAGAGGCCGCAGCTGGTGCTGACAATGACAAGTCGTTGACCCTCAAGGTGATCACCTTCTTCGAAACCGGGGACACCGCCCGCATCGACCGCTACAACAAGGCCTCCAAGCGGGACGGCTACCAAGAAGGCTGGTTCGCAGATGGCAAAAAGCAATACGCCTACCACTACGCCAACGGCGGGGTCCAAGGCAGCGTGAAGGAATGGTACGCGACCGGGCAGCTGATGCTCGACCACAAATACAGCAACAATGCCGGGACGCCCTCCTTGCTGGAAGGCGTGTATTACACCGACAAGGCCAAGGATTACCCCTACAACGCTGCTGATGGCAAGAAGAAGAAGGCCATGGAGGAGATCGACGCCATCTGTTACTTCACCAAGTTTTGGCAGGAAAACAAATGAGCCGCATCCGGCCTTGGCGCTTGCAGCGCTCTGAGATGGTGTTTGAGCACCATTGGTACCGCTTGCGTCGGGATTGGCTCGTGCTGCCCGATGGCCGCCGGGTGGATGATTACTTCGTGAGCATGCGTCCGGAGGTGGTCATGATCTTCGCCCTCACTACGGATGACGAGGTCGTGATGGTCCGCCAATACAAGCATGGCGCTGGACAATTGCTGCTAGAATGCCCGGGAGGGACATTTTGGGGAGGCAAGGAGGATGCTGCTGTGGCGGCTGCGCGTGAATTGGCGGAGGAGACGGGCTATACGGCCGATGCGATGGAGTTCCTCGGAACTGCCTGGGATGACCCGACCCGTCAGGACAACCGCCTGCATTTTTTCCTGGCCCGCAATGCGCAATTGACTCAGGCTCAGCATTTGGATGAGCATGAAGACATCGAGGTGGTACTGATCCCTAGGTCGCGGCTGCGCCGCATGTGCCTCAGTGACGAGGTCTGCGTGACCGGCACGATTTCCTTGGTTTTCCGCGCGCTCGCGCGGTTGTCCGGACAGGACTGAGGCAGCAGATTACTTGTTGGTTCCCTTCAAAATCTTCTCGAACACCGGCTCCAATTGGTTGGGATGCAGGTCTTTGGCGACGATCTTGTTGTTCTGATCGAGGACGTAGCATTCCGGCGTGATGTCCACATGGTACTTGTAATAGTAGCGGCTCTCCATCTTGGGGTCGAAGATGTTGTGGAACGGCTCGATGTGGTATTTGGTCACGAAGCCGCGCCATTTGACCTCGTCGTCGTCGAGGCAGAGGGCGTACACGTCGATCTTGTCCTTCCATTTGTCATACACCTCCCGCATCACAGGGGCGCGCTCCTGACAGTGGCTGCATGAGGCCGAGTACATGAACACGATCTTGATGGGCGTCTTGAGGTCGTAGAGGCTTTCGTACTCGCCGTTGAGGTTCTTGGCGCGGAGGTCCTGCCCGATCTTTCCGAGCAGAGAAGGCCGCATTTCATTGACCTTCTTGCGGATTTTGGCGAGTTCTTCGGGCTTGCCGGGGAACCATTTCTCCGAGATGTCGTCCGTGAAGTATTTGTCCACGAGGTGGACGAGCACGGCTTCACCGCCCATGAAGGTTGGTTTCTCGTATTGGATGGCGATCCAGTTCACCATGAATTTGAAGCATTCCGGGCAATTGCGGGCCTTTGCGATGAGCACGTCCGCCTGCTTGATGATGGAATCGCTGTTTTGCGGGGTGAGCTGCGTGATGTAGGTCTTGAGCTTGTTGGGCACCACGGGAGTGCGGATGAGCCGCTCGTCGCCCAGGTCGGTGTTCTCGAAGTAGGCGTTGCGGTACATCACGAGCTGCTTCAGGGTGTCGATCGTGCCATTGGCCTTCTTGGGAGTCGGCAGTTCCGGGTTTTGCCCGGCCATTTTGAAGACCGTGAAGAAGGAGTTGGGGTAGTTTTTGGCAAATCCGGCCACATGCGCCTTGCGGTCAGCGATCATCTTGTCCTTCTGCCCAGTAAGGTAGGAGAGGTTGGGGCTATTCGTCGGCAATGCCTTGATCGCTGCTTCGATGGAGTCGAAGCGGGTCTTGAAATTGGCCTCGTACTGCAGGTTTTGATAGAAAAGCTGATTGTCCTCGCTGCCCTCGATGGTCATGAACTTGATCGGGTCAGCCGCGTCCGTCTTCATCCTGAGGACCTGGTCCTTGTCCAGCAGGAATTGGAAAAAAGTGCGCTGATCGGGGAAAACGAAGTAGTAGAGGCCTCCCTGAATGGGTTCGGGCTTCTCATAATGCACCTTCCCGGCGGTCGAGGTCATGGAATCCACCAGGAAGTTTTGACCTCCCAGCATACCGATGATGCGGCAATAGCCAGCGGGCAATCCCTTGACCTCAAAATCCAATGAGAGTTTCGGCTGCGCCATCGTCCAAGCGACTGTCAGCATCAAGCCTGCCAAAATCAGCGAACGTTTCCAGTTCATAGTTCCAAATTATCCCTGCGGGCGTGAATATGCAAGATTTGTGCCGAAATCGAGCGCGTGGCCAGAGTCTCGTGCCCACATGTGTAGGCATATATATAGGTGTGCGCCCGCCCGGACACCCGCCTGATTGTTGCAGGAAACTCGTTCTGGAAAAATCGCATCGACTGTTGCCCAGCCAAAACCTCCCGGCAATTGTTGCAGGGAAATCATTCAAAATCAATTGTAAACAAAAAATGGAAAAGCAACCAGCCGAAGAGGCAACCCCAGAACTGATGCTGCCTGACGAGGTCGTGGCGCAGAAAATCTACTTGATCCGCGGCAAAAAGGTGATGCTCGACCGCGACCTTGCCGACCTGTATGGCGTGGAGACCAAGCGGCTCAAGGAACAGGTCCGTCGCAACCTCGAACGCTTCCCCGAAGACTTCATGTTTGAGCTCACCAAAGAAGAGCTAGAAAATTGGAGGTCGCAATTTGCGACCTCCAATTCCGAGAACATGGGATTGAGACATCAGCCATTTGCCTTCAGCGAACATGGTGTGCTCATGCTTTCGAGCGTCCTGAACAGCAAGCGCGCCATCGCCGTGAACATCAAAATCATGCGGATTTACACCCGTTTGCGGGAAATGCTCCTCTCCAATGCGGACATGCTCCTGCGAATGGAGCGCATGGACCATGAATTGCAGGTGCAGGGTCGCAGCATCGAGACCATCTATGAGTACCTCGCTGAAATGCGTGAGGCGGAGCCTGAGCCGCGAGAGTTGATTGGATTCCGTCTGCCGGGACAAGCCGAGGAACATCGAGACCGGTGAGTTCAGGGCTCCAAGACAAAGAGTTTGGTCCACCAGCGCCCCAGCGAATGCACGGACGCAACCTTAAATCCTTGTCGCTCAAAATCTTGCTGCAAGCCCTCCGCCGTTTGGAGGGGATCGTTGCAGAGCTTCCGGCGACGCTTTCCAGCCTTTCGCACCACGTTTTCGATCAGGTAGATTCGTCCGCCCGGTCGGAGCTTGGTGCGGAGGTCGGCGAGCATGCCCTGCGGATCGCCGAAGTGATGGTAGCTCGCCGTCACAAGCAATTTGTCGATCGCGCCCTCGGGCAGATGCGATGCACGGGGTTCACCCAGCACCAAATGGAAGTCGCAGGCGAGCGACCTCCCCTTGAGTCCTTCATGATAGGTTCGCACTGCTGCCCATTCCTCCTCGTTGAGGCAAAGGCTGTCGATGTCCTGCACATAAAATGTAAGGCTGTCGTACAGCACAGCGAACATCGCCATCCTGTAGCCATTGGACCCGCCGACGTCCGCGATCACATCCCCGGCTTGCAGATTGAGGATCTCCAATTCAGGGCTATAGACCTCGCGGATCGCCTCCGCAGATTCGAGCACAAAGCCACATCGGTAAGGTGCCTGCCCAGCAAGAGTTGTCCACAGGGCGAAAGTGCCCAACCACGAGAAGGCGATTATTTTCAGTATCCAATCTTGCATCAGACTTTTCAAGAGTCACAAATTCAATTGATTAGAAAAGATTCAGAACCCGCAACAAAAGTGTTAATATCTCGTATGTAAATGTGAATAACCCAAAATTTTGTGTTAAAATTGGCCGAAATCAAGGGTGAAGGACGCTCCGGGCACTACCAATATTCGTGGAAATGCCCGTTAATTGTAAATGAAAACTTGCATGGAGTAGCGTTATAATCAATTGGTTGGAGATATTTCTAAGGAGAAAGATGAAATCGCACAGCATGTTTACAAGGCTTTTGGGGTTGACAGCAGTGATGGCCCTCCCGATCGTGGGGATGGCTCAACGCACCGATGAAAGTGTGCGTGTCAAGGTGCACAAGACCCAAGAGGGACATACACTGCAAGTGGAAGAGGATGTGCCTGCTAGCGATGCGCAGGACCTGCAACAGCTCATGAACAAATACGGCATGAGTGACGAACTGAAGGAACTCAAGCCCGGCGAGGAAGTGGAGATCGTGATCCGCCGGAAGCAGGCCGGAGACGACCCTTCCGACGTCACCATCGAAATGGATCGGACACCCGCCCCAACCAATCCCACTCCGACCCCCACTCCAACACCGACTCCTACTCCCAAACCGATTGAGAAGAAGCCCGCTTTCCTGGGCGTACACTATGAAATGGAGGTTGGCAGCAACTCCGGCAGCCATATCACCAAGGTGGAACCCAATACCCCCGCGGCCCGCGCCGGACTCAAGGAAGGCGACATCCTGACCCATGCAGATGGCGTGGCCTTGGATGAGCTCGAAGATCTCGCGGACATCATCAGCAAGAAATTCGCGGGTGACAAGGTCAAGGTCGCCTATATCCGCGACGGCAAGCCCGGCACCACCTGGGTTGTACTCGCTGAACGCGATGAGGACTTCTTCAAGAACTACTCCGGCCCAACCTACCGCGAGGAGCGGTATTGGGAGGATCAACCCGGCAGCCGCATTTGGATCGAGGATGGAAGCGTCAAGAGCAATGAATCCGAGAACGGAGGACCGCTCCTCGGCGTGTTGATGATCCAAAAGGAGCAGCGCACCACCGTGAACGGCGTGGAAACCGTCACCAAGACCGACGGCGCCGTCGTGGACGAAGTCATCGATGGCACGGCTGCCTCCGAAATCGGGATGCGCAAAGGCGACAAGATCACTTTCCTCAACGGGACACATATCACCAAGGCCGAGGAAGTCACCAATTTGATCAGCCGCATGAAGCCGGGTGACAAAGTCACCGTCGAGTACCTGCGTGGCACGACCCGCATGAGCGGCAGCGGCATCCTGAAAGACCGGAATGGATTCGACCTGCCCGACGTGACTTCCCGCGAGGAGGAGTACATCCGCATGCGCGGGGACGACAGCGATTCCATGATCGACCGGATGCATCAGATGATGGACGAGGCCAAGGCTCGCGCCACCGGCAGCCCTGCCACTGTCCGTGAGTTCCGGATGGTCATCAAAATGGACGAGCTCACCCCGGTCGAAGCCCAGTCCCTGAGCGCCCGCACTGGCAAGTCCATCAAATCCGAGAGCGATCTCGACCTGCGTGGCCTCAGCCTGTCACCGAATCCCTCCACCGGGAAATTCAATCTGAATTTCGAATTGCCGAGCAAGGGAACGACCTCCATCGATGTCATGGACATGAATGGCAATTTCGTCTATTCCGAGCAGCTGAATGGCTTTTCCGGGCGCTACACCCGTGACTTCGACATCAGCCAAGAGGCCAAGGGCGTTTACGTCCTGCGCATCGTGCAAAACGGCAGGGCCTTCACCCGCAAGATTGTCACCCAATGATCCCATCAGGGCAATGTCCTGAATAAGAATTCCCTGAAAGAATATGATTGCCGATCGGAGCTATGTCTGATCGGCAATTGCATTTCTAGCCACCGAAAGGCGATTTCCGATTCTCCGCAAATTCCTGCATCTTGATTGCATGAACCCCGGTCAGGAGCCGATCGTCTTACTGCAATTGCGGAACCTCACGATGAAACTGGGGCGGCAGGCGCCTGAGTCAGGCATTGCCTTGCTGAAGGACACGATATGGGGCACTCCCGGGGGGCTTCGGTACCAGCACCACAACACCGAGGAGAAGATCCAACGACAGCTCGACCCTTGGTTCCTCTACTTGGAAAAGGATGGCGAGACGATCGGGATTTTGTGTCTGGATCATCGGGTGATTTCGGGTCTGGATACCTTCTACATCCGGTATTTCAGCTTTGCTGAGGGTTTGCGCCGCAAGGATGCCAAGATCGATGAAGGCGAGGCGCATGCCTCCAAAGGGCAGGGTGCATTCAAGCGGTTCGCGCATTCATTTTTCTCCAAACCGACTCCATTGTTGGAGGCGGTCGGGATCGAAAAGGCTGTGTTTTATGCCTTTGTGGAGCTGGAAAATGCCCGCAGTCGCGACATGGTGGCGCAGATGGGCCTCACCCAACATGGGCAATTCAGCACGCTGGTTTTCAGCAGGATATTCAACCGGAAGCATAGCCAGGTACGGAGGGCAAGGCCAGAGGAATATCCGCAGCTGCGGACAATGGTCGCAGCTGCCTACAAGGAACATGCGTTCTATGCCGACCATGGCCTGTTTTACAAGGACAATTTTTTCGTGGTAGAGGTCGGGGGCAAGATTGTCGCTGGACTTCAAGCCCATCCCGTGCAGTGGCGGCTGATCGACATTCCCGGGCGGTCCGGCAAGATCATGATCCGTGTGCTGCCATATCTGCCGCTGGTTCGGAGGCTGATGCATCCAGATGCGTTCCGGTTTGCTGCAATTGAGGGGCTTTTCTGCCTGCCGGGGTACGAAAATCAGCTACAACCCTTGTTGGAGGGGACATTGACGGAGCTGGGGTTGCATAGCCTCATCATTTGGCTCAGCACCGATTCCGTGCTGATTCCCAAGATTCGCGAGACAGTGCGGCTCGGCCTGCTCGAGAAGTTCAAGCGTGATGCTCCCGCCACCGTAGTGGCTCGGAATTTTGGCTATTCGGAGGCCGAAATGGCTCCCCTGATGCATCATCCCGTGTTTGTTTCCGCATTTGATTCTACTTGATCCGTGGTGAAATATTCCGGGAATTCCAGTATTTGACCATCGTTTTCTCAAGCGAGGGCGGGCAATCTCCATTTCACGAGGAGCCTCCGCTCCGTGCGAAGGCTTAAATGTCATTTATTCATTATCAACTGTTCCGGGTAGATGTTGAGAACCAAGACGGAATTGAAGTGGGATACGGGAAAGCTGCCGCTGAATGAGCGGAATTTGGGCTACGTCTTCCTAGGCTTGTATGCGATTCTGAGCCTGCTCTGGGCATTTTCTTGTGATGCGCCATGGGACGATGATTGCCCGAACCGCTTCCTGAACACCCGGAGGGCACTTTCCGAACCTGAGCAATTCATCTCTGTCTGGAACCGCCCCTTGTTCGTGCTGATTTTCGCCTTGCCCTCGCAGTTGGGGAAGGATTCAGTGGCGATCCTCATGACCTTGATTTCCACCCTTGGCGCGTGGCTGCTTTGGCGTGCTGTTGATGCCCTGAAGTCCCCCAATGCCTGGTTGGTCATCGCATTGTATGCCTTTCAGCCATTTTTTTACGGGACATCGCGGGTAGCCTTGACTGAGCCACTTGCAGCAACCTTGGTCTGCGCGGGATTCTACTTCTTGGTGTCGAAAAAATGGGCGCCCTATGCCCTGATGGGCGGGCTTTTGCCCTTGGCAAGGCTGGAGTTGAGTGTGTTGCTGCTGATTTGGTTGGTGCCAATCGTCAAGGAGCGGCAGTTCCGCAGCTTGGTGTGGATGGCGGCTCCGTTGGTGTTGTGGAATGTGGCAGGCGGAATCATCACCGGGGACTTCAACTACGTTTTCAACCAGAGCTTTGGACAGGACAAAGGGGTGAACCGCTATGGGCATACTGGCTTCTGGCACTATTTCGAGCGGTATTTTTATGTCACCGGACCCGTGGTGGCCATCCTGCTGACCTGGGGACTGTTCCTGAGGGCAAAGGAAAAGGGGTTGAAGCTGTGGATCGACGGGCAATTCGCCTTGGGTTTTCTGCTCTACGTCGTCTTCAGCTGGAAATTGAGCTTGGGGAATGCGGCAGGATACCTCCGGAACCTGGTTCCGCTAGCGCCCTTGGTGGCCTTGGTGGCCTTGGACGGGATGAATCGGGGATTGGCAGTGTTCTCAGGGCCTGCGCAAGGCAAGGCCGGGGCTGACCAGAAAACCCATCGGATTCTTTTGGGATTGGTCACGGCCGCGGGCCTCTTCGTGGCTTGGAGGTTCTTCTCGAGAGAATTGGCATTGCATCACCACCCCGTTCCTAGGCCGGACTTTGCGATCCTGGGCGTGATGGGCGCATTTTTGGTGGCTGCCGCAGGGATTTATTGGTACCAGAACCGAAAAGGCAGCGGAGCCACGTCAATGGCGGGGACTTCACAGCTCATTGGATTGGCGGGGGCAGTGTTGGCGGCGGGCTATACGCTGGTGAAGGAGCCGCCGGATGCGAGCGACAACGAGGAGCGGCAGGCCATGGGCATGATCGCAAACTTCTTTTCCGAGTCCAACCTGCGGGATCGCCCGACCTATGTGAACCATGCCTGGTTTTTCTGGTCCTCCGACCTGAATCCGGCCGACAAGCAGTTTCAAACGGTCACCATGAACAACCTGGATGCAGCGGCAGTGGGCTCGGTCGTGGTCTGGGACGTGCATTTCTGCACCCGGCTGGGTGGTGATGTCTTGCCGTCCTATTTCCAAGTCCATCCGGAATTCGTGGAGCTTGCCCGCCTCGGGCACCCCGACAGGAATGAGAGCGTCATCCTGTACGAGAAGACGACCCCGGACAGCCTTTCGCAGGCCCGCCTTTCGGAATCCTTCGCCAAGGCCAATGAGAAATACCTGCCTGCCTTGCTCGGAAGGGCGTTTTACCTGATGACGAGGGGACATTACCGCGAGGCGATGGTCCCGATCGAATACGGATTGTCCCATGTCCAAAGCGATCCTGAACTCTGGTTCGCGCATGGATTTTGCTTGATGCAGATGGGCCGCTACACCGAGGCCGTTCCCAGCTTCCAGAATGCGACGGCGATCAAGGGCAAATACCCGCTGGCTTGGCTGCATTTGGGCACATGCTTGTACCAAATGCACGACTTGAAGGGGGCGCTCACGGCGCTGAACCGGAGTGTCGTCCTGCAGCAGGAATCGCCTCAGGCCTATTTTGCGAGGGCGAGTGTGCGTGCTGCGATGCGGGACATGGAAGGGGCGATCGCCGACTACGGCATGACGATACGGTTGCAGCCCAACCATCCCAAGGCCTATACGGACCGGGCCGCGGCCTACGCGCTGTTGGGGGAACTCGACCTCGCTAGGGCTGACATCGCCGTGGCCGCCAAAATGCGACCCGGTGATCCGCAGGTCATCTTTGTCCAAGGACGGATCCTCTCCCAATCCGGTGATAAGGCCACGGGATGTGCGCTGATGCAGCAAGCGGTCGCCCTCGGCTTGGTGGAGGCCAAGGCATACGTGGACAAGCAGTGTGCGGACTTCCCGGCGGCCCCGGCTCAGCCCAAATAGGGCTGGCATTTCCGCTGGAGCCAAGCAAGCTCCCCGGCATTGAGCAGCGGACTGATGCGGTCCAGGACCATTTGGTGGTATTCGCGGAGCCATTCACGCTCTTCGGCTGTGATCAATCCCCAATCGATCAAGTCATCCGAAATCGGGAAGAGGGACAATGATTCGAACCGCAGGAACTTCCCGCTGCCCGTTTCCGGCCCTTCCACACAGAGCACGAGGTTCTCGATGCGGATGCCAAATTGTCCTGCGGCATAGTACCCCGGCTCATTGGAAGTGATCATGCCGGGTTGCAGGGGAGTGCGGCTGCGTCCATTTGCAGCGGGTCCGATGCCTTGTGGGCCTTCGTGGACATTGAGGAAGAAGCCCACGCCGTGTCCAGTGCCATGCCCGTAATTGAGGCCATGAGACCAGAGGTGCATCCTCGCCAGCGTGTCCAGCTGATGCCCCACCGTGCCGACAGGAAAGACAGCCCTCGCCAATGCGATATGCCCCTTGAGGACCAAGGTGTAGGCTTGTACAGCCTCAGCAGGAACGGGCCCCAATGCAAATGTCCGCGTGATGTCGGTGGTGCCGTCCGTGTATTGGCCCCCGGAGTCGAGGAGGAATACCCCTTCCGGCTTCAAAATCGACGAACCCTCTGCCGCTGGGCGGTAGTGGACAATCGCGCCGTTTCCGGCATATCCTGCGATGGCAGGAAAGCTCTCACCGAAATAGCCCGGCTGCTCAGCGCGGAATGCTGCGAGTTGCTGCCCGACCTCATGCTCAGAGGGGCCGCGGCCGAGGTTGCTTTCCAGCCACATGCAGAGGCGCAGGAGGGCGACACCGTCCTTTTCCATGGCATGGCGGAGCTTGGCCAACTCTGTGGGATTCTTCTTCGCCTTCATCAGCACGGTGGGGGATGCCCCGCGAACCTGCACGGCCTCGGATCCCAGGGATTGCAGCAGTTCGTAGGAAACCGTCAACGGATCGATGGAAACCTTGCCTTTGACGCTGCCGAGGAATGCTGGCAAATGGCCATAATCGCGCAATTCGACGCCAGCTGTCCGCAGGTCCGTGGCGACCGAATCCGGCACCTTGCCCGGTTGGATGAACAGCATCGCCTGCCCGGAGCTGATCCATGCATAGGCGTAGAAGACGGGATTGTAGTCCACGTCCCGGCCACGGAGGTTGAAGGTCCAGGCGATGTCGTCCAAGGAGACCAGGAGCAGGTGTTCTGCGCCGAGCCCCTCCAATTCCTTCCGCACAGCCTCCAATTTCTCCGAACAGGTCATCCCTGCCAAATCCACAGGATGCGCAAAAACTTCGTCCATTGGCAGGGCGGGGCGGTCCGACCATGCCATCGCCACAGGATCAGCGTCCGTGACCAGTACCAATCCGCCAGCTTCCAATGCCGCCTTCACGGAGCCGTGGCTCTCCCCACTCAGCAGGGCACCGGGAAAACAAACCCTGCTGCCCGGCTTGAGCTGCTCCTTGAGCCAATCCAATTCCGGGCTGCTGCCCGACTGCGGCGCCTTGAAAAATGTCACGCCCGTCCCCGCCAATTCCTGTTCGGCTTGCAAGTAGTAGCGCGAGTCGGTCCAAAGTCCGGCGGCATCCTTGGTGACCACTGCCACACCCGCCGAACCCGTGAATCCGGATATCCATTCCCTTGATTTCCAATGGTCGGCGACGTATTCGCTTTGGTGGGGATCATTGGAAGGAACCACCACGGCATCGAGTCCGAGGGTTTCGAGGGCCTGGCGCAGGGCCGTGAGTCTTTGGGGGATTTGCATATTCTTCCTGAGTTTTCGAATCGCTTCGGTGGGTCAAATTAGCCTTTTTTGTGCGGGTGGTCAGGGGGCAGTTCTTGCGGGCTTGAAAAAAAAGTGCCGGAACCGGGATCGGAGGCGGCTGTGCCGGATAAACTCCTACCTTTGATTACCTAAGGAACTTCAGGTACTGATTTTACGTTTTTGAGTGGGAGCAATGCAGGTTAACCAAGAGGGGGCGACTTCGCTCCTAGGGGGCCGTTCAAATGTCCTCCGGATCTACATGTTCATGGCCATGGTCCTGGTCGTGGCGCTCAAGAACATGGTGATCGACCCTGAGCATGCCAATGACCCGTTTTGGATCCGATTGTCGGTGGCTGGGTTCTTTGGTCTGGCCTTGATTGCATCGCTGACCCTGCCCTACGCCAAGCGCAACGTCTCCTTCCTGCACATGTCGGGCATGGTCATCATTTCCGGGTGGCTCATGTACCTGAACTGGGCGAACCGGTTCGGTCCGGATTTCAAAGCTGGCTTCAATATCCTGAGCATCACGTCGGTATTGCTATTTGACAACCGGCGGGACATGGCCCTGTTTTCGATCTTTTCTGCGCTTTTCCTGATCCTGGGGCTTGCATTGACCCCATCGCCGGACGAGTCGATCTGGTCGTATTTCGTGATCAATATCTTCGTCCTGATCGTGGGAAATGTGGCCGTGGTGGCCCGTACCGCCACCCACAGTCAGTTGGAAATCAAGCTGAGCAGGCTGCTGACGATTCAGGAGGCGGCGATAGAAAGCAACTCGGACGCGATCCTGTTGGTGGATCAGGATGGGAATTACATCCGCTGCAATACCGCATTTCACAAATGTGGGGCATTCCGGCGAATGTGGTCTCAGAGAATAAGCAACAGGAAACCGAGGATCGCTGCGGCACTTGGTCAGGGATTCGAAGGAATTGCGCAAGATGCGGGGGCGGAATGGAAGGCGAATGAAGATCGGCGAGCTGCAGAATACAATTCTTGGATGGCCGGGTCGTGGAGTTGTATTGGCGGCCGATGATCGATCAGGATGTCCTCATTGGTCGGCTGTAGCTGTTCCGGGACATCACTCAGCAGGCGCAACGTGAGCAGACCTGATCGAGCGTGAGCGGCAATTGTTGCGGCAAAATGAGCGGCTCATAGGTTCGCGACGAGCTTCGTGACGAATGCAGGCCGACACCTCCGCGACGTTCAAGGAGATCCTGAGCGTATCCGCCGGGTTGCTTCAAGTGGATAGAGTGGGCGTATGGTTCCTGGACGAGGACACCAACGGTGCATCTGCAATTGCAGTTTGATCGGCATACGGGCACCTTCAGCTCCGGCGGCAAGGTCGAACTCAGCAAGCATCCTGAATACTTCGAGGCATTGTTCCGGACGCGTGTGCTTGCCGTGAACGACACCCGCAAGGACGCATCCACGTCGAGCTTCTTCGAGGGCAAGTACAGTGGGCCCGCAGCCGCGCTCATGCACGCTCAAATCCGCGCGCAAGGCAGGCGCCTGGGGGTGATGTCCTTCGAGTGCGCCAACGGAAAACGCGCTTGGACGCAGGAGGAGCAGCAGTACGGCGCATCGCTAGCTGACCTCGTTTCCATCGCCATGTCCTCCGAGGAGCGCCTGAAGACACAGCAGGAGCTCACGAACTCCATGGCCATCCTGCAAGCGATCTTCGACCTGTCCGAGACGGGGATCATTGTGGAGGACCTCGACCACAACATCCTGAAATACAATGAACTCTACCTCAAAATTTGGGATTTTGAGGCGGAATTCCTCGAAACAAGGCCGTATTCGGAGATTGTGGCTGCCTGCCTCTCCAAGTTGAAAAACTCGCAAAACATCCAAGAGGGCTTGGACCGCATCAAGACCCGTCCGGGCATGGAGTACGCGGGCATCATGGAGTTCAATGATGGCAAGATCGTGGAGCGCTACTCCAAGGCGATCATGGTGGATGGCAAACTCAAGGGCCGGGTTTGGTTCTACCTCGACATCACCGACCGGAAGCGCAAGGAAAACGAACTCATCAACCGGAATTTTGAGCTCGACAGCTTCGTCTATCGCGCGAGCCATGACCTCAAGGCACCGCTGAATTCCATCATGGGCCTCATCAGCCTGATTCAGCAAGAGGGAGAACTCGAAGCGATCCTGCAATACGTGGCCATGATGGACAAGAGTGTGAAGAAGCTCGACGATTTCATCCGGCAGCTCACGCAGTTCTCCCAGGACGCCCGCCTCAAGCTCATCCGCAAGCCCATCGAATTCCGCGAGTTGGTGGAGGACACGCTGTCGGACCTGCGCTTCATGGAAAATGCCGCCCGGTTGATTGTCAGCCTGAACGTGGAGCAGCCCGGCCTCTTCCATTCGGACCCGGTCCGCCTCGGCATCGTCTTCTCGAACTTCCTCTCCAATGCCATCAAATACCAAGACTTGCGCAAGGAGAAATCCACATTGACCGTGAACATCAAGGCCGATGCCCACCGTGCAGAATGCGCCTTCACCGACAATGGCGTGGGGATCGACCCTGAGCACCTGGAGAAGGTCTTCGACCTCTTTTTCCGGGCCTCGGTGCAGGCGACTGGCTCAGGATTGGGCCTCTACATCACCCACAACGCGATACAGAAGCTCGGCGGAACTGTTCAGGTCTCTTCCCAGTTGGGGCAAGGCACCACCTTCCTGCTCACGATCCCGAACGTAGGCACGGAGGAGGCGGAACTGGATTCTGAGCGGACACCCTTGGACAAAGCTGTGTAAAACAGACCTGTGCAAGCGAAGTTGTGGGCTGTAACTTGCGCCCATGTCCTTCAAGCGATTCCGCGCATACAGTCTGTTGCTCTTGGTGCTCATGGGTGCCGTGCATGCTGTATGGGGACAGACGGCGCCGGGCGTGCTCACGTATCATAGCACGAGCAGGGGAGGTGGCGTACACCGGATACTGGCGCAGGGAGATTTCATCTTCGCCGCAGAGGGGAGCAGCTTGGTCGTGTACGATACGCGGACACCGAGCTATCAGCGGGTGTTTGAAAAGCGGTTTTGCAGTCCTATCACGGACATGCTGATCCACAGGGGCTTCCTCTACATCACCGCCAACCATGACGGTCTCAGCAAATGGGACCTTTCCATTCCCATCAAGCCCATGATCGTGGGGGAGTATCGCCCGGAGGATTTCAGCCACGCCTATCAGTCGGTTGAATTTTCGGGGGACACCTTGTTTGTCGCGGCTTCCGGTGCGGTCCTGATGTTCAAGGAATTGACAGGGATCGGGGCGGCATTTTCCAAGCTTGGGGAGTTTGCGGTACAGCCTGCGGGCAAGGGCAGGATCGTTTGCGGCCTGCCACTGGGCAAGAACTATATCGCGGCGATCGTTGGGAAGGAAAAGGGGCTGGGGCAGGGCATCCATGCCTATCGGGTCTCGCCCGAGATTCGCCTGAATTTCCATCAATACGAAAGCGGAGAAACGGAGGGGCTGATCGCTGTGCCACGTTCGGAGCGGGTGATCGCATTTGGCGGTCGTTCGAATGCAGGGCGCAGCTTGGTGATGGGCTTGGATTTCAAGGATCCTGCGCATCCGGAGCAGTTTTGGGTGGATTCCATCGGGGCAGGTGTCGCTGGAGCGGCGATTCAGTCGGGATTGATTCAGGGGGACACGTTGCTTGTGCCCTACGAGGGCAGCCGTGCAGGTGGATGTCCCTCGGCAGGTGGGGTGATGCTGTACAGCCTGCGCAATCCCGCTCAGGTGAAGTGCATCGGGCAGGTTCCATTGCCACAGGTGCCGCTGCATATCGCGCTTTCGGGCCGCAGGTTGCACGTGGCGATGGGGGACTACGGCATCGTTTCATTTGACCTCGGGCGATGGAAGCCTGGGGCATGCGAGCCGCTGTCGGAGGTGGGGAGGAGTCAGGCTTCGGGCGGATACTGCTTGGAGCTGATGCCCTCCACGACCAATTGATCACGGCGAGTGGCAAGGCGGGGCGATCCTGCACAGTCCAGGACCGGAAAATGCTGGCCACGAGGAGCATCGAGCGCATCGGGGTGGTGCGTCAGGCGCGGTTCCTGGGAGATGGCAGCTATGCAGCGCTCTGGGTGGCGTCAAGCCGGGCGGATTCGCTGGTGATCGTCCAATTGTCGGATGGGAAGGCGGTTGCTCGGTTGGAAGGGCCCATGGGGCATCGGTTGGTGATGGGCTGGAAGGACAGATTTGTTTGTGGGCGCGATGACAAGACGGGATTTGACATCTTGGACCTGCGGAATCCGATGAAGCCACGCCGCGAACAATCGGTGTTGGTGAATTTCAATGACTTGTCCCTCGATGCTGAGGGCAAGCTCGTCGTCTCCACGGAGCACAACGTCCGGGTGTTTGACCTGTCGGGTGGGGGACTGTCGGAAGTGACGACCTATGCCAAATGGGGCGAGGGATTCAGCGCAGTGGCGAGCGAGGCGGACGTGGTCTATGCGGCCTCAGCGAAGCGGGGATTGATCCGGTTCAGGCTCGTGAAGGACGCCCGTGGCAGCAGTTTGAAAGAGGAGGTGGTGTGGAAGCTCCCGCACAAGCAACCTCAGCGCATCGCATTGGATGCCAATGGCTTGTATGTGGCCTACAATGACTTCGGGGTGTATGCCCTCGATAAAGTGCGCCTTTCGACGACAGGCTACTACCGCACTGGACTGGAATACCGCGCCAATCCCGAACAGGGCTTGCAGGACATCAGCTGCCGCGATGGCAAGATTTATATTGTGGAATATTATGGTCAGGTGACCATCCTCAAGCGCGGCGACGTAGAGTAGCCCGGAAGCCCCTCATTTACAGCCCCATTTCTTCCCTCAGTGCCCGATCCGCATTCGTGTGGTGGTTCCAATAATCCAGCTTTTTGACCTTCATCCGGGTGGCGGTGGTGGTCATGTGTTTGGCAGAGGGGCCAAATCCCTCCTCGTAGTTTTCCTCCCATTTGACGATGCCATGGGGGAACTGCTCCTCGTACCAAATCTTGAGCTGACGGCTGCCATCCGTGTAATCGATTTGGTAAAGCTTGATTCCCGCGCTGTCCCCCGGCAATTGTTGGGCCTTGACCTGCACCGGGTCCATGTTCTTGTGACGGAGTCGGGCATAGATCGATGCGGGGATCATCTTCATGTCGCCCACAGGCAGGCTTGCAGGATTGATCCGGAGCTTGGTCCATACGGCATCCTCTGGCAGGACGTCCTCCAGCAAAAACTCCTTGTCACCCTCGCCCGGGAAATAGCTGTGTTGTTCGCATTCGAACTTGTGCCCGGTGAAATTCAACTGGGTATAGGTATGCCCGCACCATTCTTGTGAGGAAGTCGCGACCTTCAGCGGCAGGGGGTGATGCTCCACATCGATTGGGGAGGCCACGGTCATGAGGATGGAATAGGGATAGATCCCTGTGATGAACTTCTTCTCGAAATTCACCTTGAGCACGGGCATTTTGGGGCCGTTGTTGCCATCGCTTTTCGTCAGCTCCTTCGTGGAAAAGTCCTCACTCACAAACATGAGCATTGCCGTCCCGGTGTGCATTTCACCATAACGCGCCTGTTCGAGGCGATAGCTCGTGAGTTCTGCATCGCCCGCATACCAATAATCGCGGAACTGCTTGGTGGGCTCGAATGCGGCTTGCACCAACTCGTGGCGGTCGCGCAGGCGCTCCTCCTCGTCCGCGAAGATGTAGATCGCCATGGCGGCAACCGGGATGAGCATCACAGGGAAGATGACAAGGGTGGTGATGGAGGTCTTGAACTTCATTGCAGGTGCAGGTGATCAGGCAATTTCCAAATGTCTAAAAATCAGGGATTCCAAAGACAAATCCTATTTGTGGGGTGGCAGCTCCATGTCGATGGACTCGTTCATCCGGTGCATGTCCACGCGGATGTGGTCATCGACTGGCTTGGTGATGGGCACGAACTTCTTGCCGTACTGCACCTCATACCATTTGTAAGACTTCCGCTGATAGACAGTGGTGGCAAACGAATCGTCAAATGCTTTCACCAAAATGATGAATTCCGCATCGATGGCTTTGAGGAAATCCGCGTCCTTGCCCCAGAGTTTGCTCTCCTCATTGATCGGATGGACGACGGTCCACGTCAGCGGGAAGAGGTTGATCTTGCTGATTTCCAACGGCAACAGCACAAAATCGCGGGTCCCATCGGTGAGGTCCACAAAGCTGAGCATCACCTGCACCTCGGCCTCGATGAGTTCGCTTTGGCGCTCATTGGCCATCCGGAACATGAATCCGGTGATGCCTTCGTAGGGTGCTACCACACCGAAATCGCTGAATTTGATCCGGGCATTGGGGCGGGAGAAGCGCCCGTAGAGCAAACCCGTCGCCAAGGCGAACCCGAGCAGGCCCATCATCGATTCAATCGCTGCGATCGTGCTGGCGGCAGTCCCGACCGGAGCGATCCGACCATATCCAAGCGTGGTCACCGTCTGGGCACTGAAGAAAAATGCGTCCAGGAATTGCTCTGTCCATGTGGTTCCCGAGATGCCTGCAAGCCCTTCCATTCCCACTGCCATGTAGGCGAAGGAAAACAGCAGGTTCACGACGAGGTAGGAGAGGAGGATGCCCACAGCGAACTTGGTCCACGGCATGGCAATGAGCCGGTGATAGAAGTCATAGGGCCGGAACCAGCCCCTGCCGACTTTGCGGACATTGGTCGTGCCATCCGGATTGATCAGGCGGACCGTGCTGCCATAGTCCTTACTTCCAAATCCGATCTCGCGCTCCGCGGCACCGGGTTGCGGACCGCTTGAGGGCACTGCGGGGCGCTCTGTTTCTTGCTCAGCCATAGATTTTCAATTCTTTACAGCAGGGGAGGAGCCTGCATGGTATGCACAACTCATCAATTGCAAGATGGTTCAATCCACTCTTGGAATACCAATTTTGAACGTGGTGCCTTTGCCGAACTCGGATTCGACCTGGATCGTCGCCTGGATGCGTTGTGCCAAGGTCTGCACGATGGACAAGCCGAGTCCAGTCGAGCTCTCACCTCCAGTAGGGCGCGCAGAAAGGCGCTGAAATTTCTGGAACATCCCCGCCTTGTCCTGGTCGGAGAATCCCGGCCCCTGGTCCTTGATGCTGATCCAGTGCCGCTCCGCGTCGGAGCTGATGCTCAGCCGTACTTGGCGACCCTTGGGAGTGAATTTGACCGCATTCGAGAGCAAGTTGTCCATGATGCGGGCCAGCAATTTTTCGTCCGTCCGCCCCCATACCGTCCGCTGCTCCCATTCGATGGTGATGTCCTTTTCAGCGGCTTGGCGGGAGAATGCATGGACGCTCATTTCCACCAAATCCGAAAGGTTGGCGCGGCCGAGTTCCACTCTCAATTGCTGGTTCTCATAGGCATTGAGCTCCAGGATGTCTTGGATCAAGCGGGCGCCGTCCTCGGAGACCTTCTTGATCATGTTCAGGAAGCGCTCCTGCTCGGGCGTCATGGGGCCCAGGCTTGCCACGAGTTCGGCGAGCGCGGCAGAGCGGTTCAGCGGTGCCCGGAGGTCGTGCGCCACGATGCCGATGAGGCCGTCTTTTTCCCGGTTGACGCTTTCGAGGCGCAGGTTTTGGAGGGAAAGGGCCTGGTTTTGCAGGACGATTTCCTGCTGCTGCCGCTTGATTTCCGTGTTTTTCTGGCTGAGAATGCTGAGCATTTTGGCGCGTTGGCGACCCCGGCTGAGCAGGATGACCAGGATGGTGAGGCTCACTGCCAATCCCGCGGTGATGCTGCCCGTGATCCAGCGCAGCCTCGCTTTTTCCTCATCCTTGAGCGTGGATGCCTGACTGAGCAATTCAATCTCGCGCTTTTGGCTCTTGGCGTCGTAAGCGGCCTCCAACCTCGCGGCTTGCTCGGTCATTTGCGGTTCATAGAGGCTGTCCTGTATCACGGCCTGTTGCTGGAAATGGAGCGCTGACGCGCGATAGTCACCCTTGGCGAGGTAAAGTTCGCCGGCGATCTTGTGGTAATCGATGATGCGTTCCTTGACGGCACTTTCGAGGATGAGCGCCTCTGCCTCTTTGAGTTTGGCCTCAGCTTTGTCGAATTCTCCTCGCTCGAGGTACACTCGGGTGATGTTGAGCATGGTATTCCCGATCGAGGCATTGTTGGGGCGTTTCCGCTTGTATTCCAATGCTTTCTCGAAGTACGCCAAGGCAGAATCTCCCTCGGTCTTGAAGTTCATGAGGTTGCCCAGGTTGTTGTAGGTGGCTGCGAGCACCACCCAATACTCGGTCCCTATAGCCCTTTGCAAGTTTTCGAGGTACTGTTTCCTTGCGCCTGTGGTGTCGCCCTGTTGCGTGTAGATCACGGCCATGTTGTGCAAGGCTGTGAGTTCCCCTCGACGGCTGCCCGCTGCGAGGTAGGCTTTCCTTGCCTGCCGCAGGCTTTGGAGGGCCTTGTCGAATTGCTTGAGCTGTGTCTGCACCAGGCCGATGCTCACCAGTGACCTGCCGATGCCCGCAGAGTCCCGGACATTGGCGTAAAGGTCCAATGCGGCGAGCGCGTTGCGCATCGATTCCTCCAAAATACCAAGGGAGTTCTGGAGTTCCGCCATGCCTGCCCGACCATCTGCGGCGCCTTTTTTGAACCCGATCGAATCCGCGATGCGAATGGCGGACCCATAATGATGCATGGAGGCGGTGAAGCTGTCCGTGTGGTAAATGCCACCGAGAAGGGCGTGGAGGTTGACCTGCTGGGTGTCTGCGGGATGCTGGCACGCAGGAGCCACCAAGGCTGTCAGCGGGTGGCTTCAGCCAGAAAGCTGTTGAAGGGCCAAGCAAGGCGCAAAACCATGCCATCAGCCTCCACAAGCGTGCCTGAGTTTCCAAAGACTTCTCCTTAGATCGCTAATACAAATGGGCTGGAATTTATCTAAAATGGCCCGATATGCAAATTTTGGTCGGAGAATCTCTCAGCCCCTGAAGGCTGTTACAAGGCGTTTTGCAGCTTCCAAGTCCACCTTTTTCCGCCAGTCGCCGCCTTCTTTGATGCTGCTACCGATGATGAATCCATCGCATAGCTGCTTGTATGTCTGGATGTTGACTGCTGTGATACCAGAACCGACGAGGAGAGGCAGGTTGGTTTTTCGATGAATGGAATGCAAATCTTCTGCGGAAGCCTCATGCCCAGTGGCAACGCCCGTCACGATCAGGCCATCACTTTTGAAGAATTCGGCGGCCTTGGCAGTCTCCAACAGGCTCACATCCGCCGTCACCGCATGAGCGGCGTGTTTTTTCTTGATGTCATTGAAAATCAGGACTTCCTCTGCGCCGATCATCTTGCGGTACCGAAGCAGGGGGCCAACATCGGCGTCCATCCAACCCTCGTCGGCGACATGTCCAAACACGAACCCTCCGCGCGGATGAAATCTAGCCCTGCGCTATGTGCCGCAGCCAATGCCGCCCCAGTTTCGCGCCAGCGAAGTTTGCAGCCCCGTCGGCAGCCCCATTTCCTGCTTGACTCGGTAGCCGATCAATGTCATCAAGCTGCTCACCTCATGTCCCACCTCGCGCCGCAGGTAAGGGGAGTCGTGCATGTTTTCGAGCAACAACACGTCGAAGCCCTGCTTCACCAGGGTCTCTGCATCCCGCAAGGCATGGTCCACAATCGCTTGGATGCTGCCGCCATGATCAGGGTGCGGGCATCGCCAGCAGGTGTACCATCCCGATCAGGGTTGGCTCGTCCCATATGACCCGCCGAAAGCGTTCCAAATGCGGAGCTGTCCATGCTCATTCGTGGGTAGGGTGGTGAGTCGCGCAGATGAGCGCCACGAGTTCCATGATCTGCGGATAGGTCTTCATGTTCCGGTCCCGGAGTCGTCCAGCGGTATCCAATGCACCGCCGAGATGCCTTCATTGACCTGTGGAACCACCTTGGGCCGGCCTTCGATGCTCATCTTGTACCAATGCGTGGTCTTGAAGCGCCACTTTTCGCGGCGTTCGAAGATGTGGTATGTGCTTCGCAGCAGCTTGCCAACGCGATGGTCCAGCAGTCCGGTCTCCTCGGAAACCTCCCGCCATGCCCCTGCTTGCTTGGATTCGCCCTTTTCCAATTTGCCCTTGGGCAGGTCCCACTTGCCGTCCCGTACGATCATGAGCAGCTCGTTGTGGTTGTTCACCACGAGGCCGCCTGCCGCCTTGATGGACTTGTAGGACTCGATGTACTTGGTCTCGAAGCTCCGCATGGTGTCCTCGCTCGGGAACTGCAGGATCAGGTGCGCCCGGCGCGTGGCAATCTGCGGGTCCCGGTGCAGGCGCAGGAGCTCTTTCCGCTTCAGGCCAGAGGCATCGGTGTAGAAAACTTGGTTCTGAAAGAAGAGGTCGCCCTTGAGCAAGCGCTCCTCGATCTCCGCCAATGGCTGTGACTCGAAGTGGAAATGCGGGTTTTCCTGCTTCAACTCAAAGGATACGGCGAAGTTGTCCGCGAATATTTTCATAATTTTGCCTCGCCAAGATGGAGAATTCGAGCACAAACATCGCAGAGGAACTGCTAAAAATCAAAGCGGTTCAACTTCGCCCCGGGGATCCCTACCGTTGGGCCTCCGGATGGCGGTCTCCTGTCTATTGTGACAACCGCCTCACACTGTCCTATCCCGCGTTGCGATCGGCGATCACTTCCGCCTTGGTGGAACTGATCCGCGAGCGCTACCCGGATACTACCGGAGTGGCTGGCGTGGCGACCGCAGGCATCCCGCAGGGGGCTTTGGTCGCAGAAAAGTTGGGACTTCCCTTCATCTATGTCCGGTCCGAGGCCAAGAAGCACGGCATGGGCAATCAGATCGAGGGACGATTGGAGACCGAGCGGAAGTACGTGGTGATCGAGGACCTGATCTCAACCGGAGGGAGCAGCCTGCTTGCCATCTCGGCCCTGAAGGCAGCCGGAGGCCAAGTCCTCGGTGTAGCGGCCATGTTTGACTACGGATTTCCCCATGCCATCGAGGCCTTCAAGCAAGCCGAAGTGCCCTGTCATGCCCTCGTTGGTTTGGAGCAATTGTTGGCAAAAGCAGTGGAAATCCACTATATTCAGCCCCGCGAATTGGAGGTGGTGAAGGAATGGCGGCAAGATCCCGTGGCCTGGACGGCCAAGGTGGAGTCCCAAGCCTAGTGGTCGCGTTGTAAGTGATTAATTTCTAGAAATTTAGAATAGATGAGCGGAGTCGTACCCAGTGAATACGCAGAGATCCAAGACTGGATCGTGGGCGTGAACCATTATGCAGGCGAGACCACCATCGAGGTCAAGCCCGCTGAAATCGTGAAGGTTTGCGAGGTCCTGAAGACCAAGTTTGGCTTTGACTACCTTGCCGACATCACAGGGGTGGATTACTACGAGGACGGGCTGCGCTTCGCGGTTTCCTACAACCTCGTGAGCATCGCCGGTCGCAAGCGCCTGCGCATCACCGCCCGCCTGTCCGAGCACGAGCCCTCCATCCACACCGTGATCAGCGTATGGCCCAGCGCCAACTGGTTCGAGCGTGAGGTTTGGGACATGTTTGGCATCCGCTTCAACGGTCACCCTGACCTGCGTCGAATCTACATGCCAGAGGATTTCGAGTACTTCCCGCTGCGCAAGGAGTTCCCGCTCATTGGTATCGCGGGCAGCATTCAGACGCCCACGCCGGACGGCCCCAAGCCTTACAAGTAAGGTTGCGTCGCGGGTTGGCAGAAGTTTTTCATCCCGGTGGAAAATTGGAACGGTTGTTGATAATCGAGTTATTGAAATTCATTCGGATTTCGCTTAACTTCGATGAGGATTGACTAATTCGTGGATTTGGAATGAGGCATTATCTGTTATTACCACTAGTCTTGGGGCTATCCTTGG
>JAXLVK010000069.1:0-35123 GCA_046329055.1 Bacteroidia bacterium | reverse complement strand
TGCTCGTTTCTGAACAGAACCGCATCCAAAGCGTGTACGGTTCATGGCCCGGCGGACAGCCCTTTTCCGCCGCACAAAGCCCCTCCATCGATGCATTTGCGGACGGGGTGGACACCATGGCTTGGCTGAGCGGGCTGACCTGAAAGCGCCGCGAAACCAGCCCAAACCTTACACTATCTTTCCAGACAAGCCTGCCTCAGCGGCGACGCTTGGACCTTGGCCCCGGCATTGAATCACAGGGGCTTTTCCTCCAAAAACGAACATTGAGGCTATTTTTTTCGATGCAAATGCCTAACAGGAAGCGGGCGGCTTTTTTTCAAAACATCCTTGCATCTGGAGGAAACTTTACATACATTTACCACTGTGTATTATCAATCACTAGGTTAAGAATCAATTAGACTATTCATTCTATTCTTTGGAGTCAGGGCATTTTGAGGGATTGGCTTGCAGAGCCTCGTTCTCATTTGCCATAGAATTAAATAGGGGAAAAGGAGTTGGATCGCAGCAAGGAAGTATGATGGGGTCGCCAGTTGTTTCTGATTGGCAATCTCCAACTTTTTCAAGACTCGCTTTTCTCATTCAAGTCGAAATGGATCTGATTCCCGCATGACCTCTTGCGGGCCGAGGATATTTTTTCGGTTTGAGCAGTTCTTTCACATGGTCATCCCTGCTCGATTCGACGGTCCAGAAACCGATTGGCAGCAGGTGGCTCCCTTAAACGCAAATGTTTGTCTTTCTAAATTGTTCAATCTAATTCTCACAAAATGAAGCAATTGATGAAAATCAAAGTCATGGGTCTGCTGCTGGTGCTGCTGACACTTGGCTATGTTCAAGCTCAGTCGATCGCGCCAGCGGAGCCGGTGCGGCAAGGCGGCTTGGCCGACCCGAGCGTGGATGCTGCAGGCTATGATGCGCACAAGGCTCAGTGGGTGGCCGAGCACCCCGACGAATACAACAAGATGGTGGAGCAAGGCACCAAGTCCACCTTGCCCTGGAACACTCCCGAGGAGAAGGAGAAGTGGGCCGCCGAGCACCCTGCCGAATACAAAAAGATGACCGAGCAAGGCGCTGACAACCGCACCCGCATGACCCGGGAGCAGTTCAACAGCCTCTCCCCTGCCTATCAGGAGCGCGTCCGCCTGGATGCCAACATCGTTGTTGAAGAATAACCCTCAAATCGCACCAGAAACATGAAAAAGTTGATACAATATTGTTTGGCGCTGCTGGTCATGGCGGGATTCGCCACAGTGGCCACAGCCCAGCCCTGTACAAACTCGTTTGAGTACCCTTCGGGCGGCGTCACTGTGAACTCCTCCGGCGCGGTCACCACCATCACCAGCTGTACATGGGCAGGTGACTACAGCCGCATCAATGGCGTGGTCTCCGGTCAATCCTACAGGCTCTCTAGCTCCGCTTATACCCTCCAAGTGACCGTCCGCTCAGGCACCGCCAACGGTCCCGTGGTCGCCACTGGCGCTACTCCGCTCACCTTCACCAGCCCAGTATCCGGCACCCTGTTTGCCCACTGGAACACCGCAGGTTGCGGCACCAACACCTCTTGCACCACGACTCAGGTGCAGTGCATGACCTGCACCACCAACACCATCATCAACGACAACTGCTCCGGTGCCATCGGCATCGCTTGTGGTCAGACCAAGTCCGGCACCACCGCTGGCTCCACGCCTGACAACGCACCCTTCTGCGTGACCTCTGTGGGCACGGGCGGCGGCGTCTGGTACAAAGTCGTGGGCACCGGCGGCTTCATCCAAGCCTCCACCTGCAACGCTGGCACCAACTACGACACCAAATTGCACGTCTATAGCGGTTCCTGCTCTGCCCTGAGCTGCGTCACCGCCAATGACGACGACGGCAACTGCTCCACTGGTCCCGGCACCCCCGGCTTCAAGTCCACTGTGACATGGTGCTCCGTCCAAGGTCAGACCTACTACGTCCTGGTCAATGGCTTTGGCACCGCAACCGGCAGCTTCTCCCTCGACGTCACTTGCCCGACCCCGACCGTCGTGATCAGCCCTGTGGGCCCCCTTTGCTCCACCGGCGCATCCGTGGTGCTCAGCGCCAACTACTCTGGCGGCACCTTCAGCGGCCCTGGCGTGAGTGGCAATAGCTTCAACCCCGGCCTCGCTGGCCCCGGCACCCACACCATCACCTACACCGTGTGCGGCGCCACTGGCACCACCACCATCACCGTGCTGGCTCCTCCTTCCAATGACAACTGCTCCGGCGCCCTCGCCCTCGGTTGCAACTCCTCCGCCACTGGCTCTACCCGCTGCGCCACTGTGGACGGCGGCCTGACCTTCTGCGGCACCACTGGAGGCTCCGCCAATGGCGTGTGGTACTCCTTCACTGGCAACGGTGGCTTCGCTACCCTGTCCACCTGCAATTCTGCCACCAACTACGACACCAAGCTGAACGTCTTTACTGGCAGCTGCGGCAACCTGACCTGCGTCACCGGCAACGATGACTACTTCAGCACCAGCTTCACCTGCGGATTCAGCAGCCTGCGCTCCATCGTCCAGTTCTGCACCACCCCCGGTCAGACCTACTACGTCTTGGTCCACGGCTTCGGCTCCTCCGCTGGCGAATTCCAGTTGGATGCCTCCTGCACCGCTCCGCTCACCGTGGACGCTGGCGCTTGCCAAACCCGCTTCCTCGGCTACACTGGCCCTGGCGCTCCTGATGACACCATGTACATCTGCCCCTCCATCTCTGGCGGCTCAGGCGGTTACACCACCACCATCAGCCCAGCTGCTTCCTACCAGTGCTCCAACGGCTGCTTCGCAGTTGCACCCGGTGCCACCACCACCTACACCGTCACCACTGTGGACGGCAATGGCTGCTCCGTGAGCGACCAAGTCACCATCAACGTGGTCACCGTCAGCGGCCCCAACGGCCCCTGCGCAACTCCCGGCAACCCCAACAAGGTGCAAATCTGCCACATTCCTCCCGGCAACCCCGGCAATGCCAACACGCTCTGCGTGAACGCCACTGCTGTGCCGGCTCACTTGGCACATGGTGACCACCTCGGCGCATGCGGCAACCCCTGCCTCAGCACCAACGCGGCTTGCTCTGCATCCACCTGCCCCGGCGGTGCCTTCACGGTGACCATCTCCGGCACGGGCTACTTGGATGAGCTCTCTTGGACCTTTGCTGGTGCTTCCGGTGGCAACTACAACTTCGGCACCACCAACAGCACCACGGTGAACGTGCCCAGCGGTACGCCGTCCACCTTCACCATCGAGACCCAAGGCACCTACAACGACAACGTGGCCACCTACACCATCACTTGCAGCGGCAACATCGTCGCCCAAGGCACCATCCAAGGTGGTCAGGCCACTTCCGTCCAAGGCATCTGCTGCAACGGCCTCGTCGCTCCAAAGACTGGCGCTCAGGCTGAAGCTGCCACCCTGCCCGCAGGCGGCATCATCGCCTTCCCGAACCCCTTCAACGATGTGACCACCTTCCGCTTCCGCTCCGCGTCCAATGGCACGGCTTCCGTGACCGTGTTTGACCTGGCTGGCAAGCAAGTGGCCGCTGTCTTCAATGGCAGTGTCCAGGCTGGCAACACCTACGAAGTCAAGTTCGACGCTCAAGGCCTCACCTCTGGCGTGTACCTCTACCGCTACGTGAACGCCGAAGGCCGCATGTCCATGGGCAAGGTCAGCCTCGCTCGCTAATTTGAGATCCACTGAATAGAATTGTCCCCTGCTGCTTCGGTGGCAGGGGACATTCGTTTTTGGTAACTTTGGACAAACGATTCTTTCACATGAGCATTCCAAATGAAATCCTCCAACGCGCGGCGGACTGCCTGCGCAAGCAGCAATACATCACCTTCCTCGTCGGCGCGGGCCTGTCCGCCGACAGTGGCATCCCGACATTCCGCGGCAAGGATGGCTACTGGGTGAATGGCTCCGTGAATTACAAAGCCGAGGACATCGGCACGCTGCACATGTTCGTCGTGAACCCGCAGGAGGTCTGGAAATGGTACCTCTACCGCAGGGGAGTGACCACCGCCGCGCAGCCCAACAAGGGGCATTTTGCGCTCAAGGCAATCGAGGACTTGATCGGCGACCGATTTGCATTGGTCTCACAAAACGTGGATGGGCTCCACAAGCGGGCCGGCAGCAGCCGTGAACGGACCTACCTGATCCATGGCGACTTTGACTACGTGCGCTGCAGCAGGGAATGCTCCGACGAATGGTACCCATTTCCGGATGGCATCTCCATGGTGAACCGCGACAAGAATGTCATCACCGATGCAGAGTGGGCCCTGCTCACCTGCCCCAAATGCGGCGAACTCCTCCGTCCCAATGTCCTCTGGTTCGATGAGTACTACAACGAAACCGATTACAAGCTCTTCTCCGTCCTGAAAGTGATGGAAAACACCGGATTGGTCATCACCCTCGGCACATCCGGCGCCACAGGCCTGCCAGCGAGGATGGTGGACATGGGCTTGGAGAAGCAAGCATTGGTCGTAGAGGTGAACCTCGATAAGACTCGCCTTACGGATCTTCTCAACCTCCGCTCCAATGGCATGATCGTCAAAATGGGCACGAGTGAGTTTCTGGAGGAATTTCGGGACAGGTTGGCGGAAATGGTGGAAGGTGCATAGCCTCAACCTCTGCGAGCGCTCAGAGCGCTCGCAGAGGTTGAGGCCCTTGCGCTCGCAACGCTAGGCGCCTTTCCCCACCCCCAACCACGCGAGTGGATTCACCTTCTTCAACAGCAGCGCCCGCTTCTCGATCAAGTGCCAGGACAGCCATCCCAGCAGCATCACGATCGGGATCGACACCAGCATCAATGCCAGCCAATTGAAGTGGAAGAAATAGTACAGCGCCTGCTGCACCGGAAAGCCATAGATATAGATGCCGTAGCTCATGTCCCCGAGCTTCTTCCCCACATCCCTCAAGTACGGCGTCGATTGCACCCCCAGCGACATCACCAGCAGTGGCAACCCCACGAAGTGGAACCCTTTCAGGAAATGCCCGCTCCACACCCCCACCACGATCAGCACCAACGCCCCCAAGATCACCCAGAGGTGATGCTTGAAATTCTCATAGCGAAATGCCGCCATGATCGACCCCGCAGCGAAGAAGATGCCCAATTCGATCGCCTGACCGAAGTTGATGAAGAAGCTGTGGCGGCTGATTTGGTAATAGAAAAAGACATTTCCCACGAACATCGCTACGTAGGCCAAGACCAGCAGCACCCGCGTGACATTCAACCATTTGCGTATGAAAAACAATACCGCCAGCGCCATGTAGCAGGTGAATTCGTAGCTGATCGTCCAGAGCGAGCCATTGATTGTCGTCTCCCAAGGATTCGAGGAAAATACCCCATTGACCTTCGGCTGCAGGGCGTAGAGCGTGATGTTGCGCGGGAAGTAAGCCCAGACCTCACGGTTCGACCAGTACGGCCCCGCCAACGCCGCATCATACACAAACTGCCCCAGCACCACCGTCAGCACCAGCACCACCGCCAGCGCAGGCCAGAGCCGTAGCGCCCGTTTCCAGAAATAGTCCACCAAATTCCGGCTCCGCTCCAGGCTCTGAAAGATCAAGTAGCCGCTGATGATGAAAAACCCCCGTACCCCGATGTAGGAGAGGCAGATCTGATCATTCGTCCAATTTCCCAGCGGATCCGTCCAGTTCGTCGCCGACAGCGGAAATGCATGCGTCACCACCACCGACAGCGCAAAAACCAATCGCAGGAAATCAAAATTGTTCCGATGCATCAGCCCCAATAATACTAAAATACATCACCCCACTACAAACTAGCCACCTGATAGACCACCAACGAAGCCACGTACGCCAGCCCAGTCATATACCCCAGCATCCCCAGCGTCATCTTCCAAGACCCGGTCTCCTTCTTCACCACCGCCAGCGTACTCATGCACTGCATCGCAAACGCATAAAAAATCAACAAAGAAAACGCCACCGGCGCCGTATAAACCGGCTTTCCCGTGTCCGGGTGCCGCTCCGCATGCATCCTGTCCCGCAACCCCGCATACCGCCCCTGCTCATCCTCCGCCGCATCGTCCCCTGCGCTGTACAGCGTCGCCATCGTGCCCACAAAGACCTCCCGCGCCGCAAATGAGCTCAGCAGCGAGATCCCGATCTTCCAATCAAATCCCAGCGGCCGGATCACAGGCTCGATCACCTGCCCCAATTTTCCCGCGAAGCTCGCCTGCAATTTCGCAGACGACCGACCTAGCCCCAACGAATCCAGCACCGCCTCGTCCTGCACCCCCGCCTCAGCCGCATCGAACCGCACATCGATCGCCTTCATTTCATCCGCAGGCCCGTAGGTCTTCAGGAACCACAGCACCACCGACACCACCATGATCACCTTTCCTGCCTCCAAGACAAACGTCCGGCTCTTGTGGTACATGGTCAGGAGGATATTCCGCCAGCGCGGCAGCCGGTACAGCGGCAATTCGGTCACAAACGAACGATTCCCCTTAAGCCGGCCCACGGTCTTGATCACCCAAGCCACCGCCAATGCCATGAAGAATCCCAGGAAATACAACCCAGTCATCACCAAGCCTTGCAAGTTGAAGATGCCCAAGTAAGTCGTCTCCGGCACGAACATGCTGATCAGCAGCACATACACCGGAATCCGCGCCGAGCAGCTCATCAGCGGCGTCACCATGATCGTGATGATGCGTTCCGCCCGGCTCGGAATGCTCCGCGCCATCATGATGCTCGGCACCGCACAAGCCATCCCCCCGATGAGCGGGATCACCGACTTGCCACTGAACCCAAACGGTCGGACAATCCTGTCCATCAGGAACACCACCCGCGACATGTATCCCGAGTCCTCCAGCAACGAAATGAAGAAAAACAGCATGGCAATCTGCGGCACAAAGACCACGATGCCACCCAATCCAGCCCAGAGGCCATCCACAAGCAAATCCGTGAACCAGCCTTCTGGCAGGATTCCCCGCATCGCATCCCCCGCCATCGAAAAGCCCCCATCGATCCAGTCCATGGGATAGCTCGCCCAAGCGAAAATGCTCTGAAAGATCACCGCCAGCAGCGCTACAAACACCACGTAGCCCCAGATGGGATGCAGCAGGACACGGTCCAGCTTATCGCTTTTCCGTCCCACGCGGCTTTCCTCGACAGCCTCCGCAGCCTCCACGACCTCATTGATCCGGTCGTAACGCATCGCCATCTCATTGCTGATCAGCCCCTCAGGATCGTCCATGAGGTGACTGCTGCTATTGGGCAGGATCGGATCCGAGTCAATCCAAGTGAAATTCTCCGGCCGCATCAGCAGCAGCCAAGCCAAGTACCGCGAGGCCGTGCCCACCTTCTTCGAAACCGGGATCAGCACCTCATCAAATGCCGCCGGAACCCTGAAAAACGGCTCCGATTGCCCATGATGCTCACGCGCCATCTCCCCGAGCAGCTCCGAGATGCCCGTCCCCTTCAATGCTGAAACCGTCACCACCGGGATGCCCAGCGCCTGCCCCAACTTCCGCGTATCGATTTGCTTGCCTTCCTGCTCCAACAGGTCCGCCATGTTCAATGCCAGCACCACCGGCACCCCCAGGTCCATCACCTGCGTGCACAGCAGCAAGCTCCGGCGCAGCATCGTCGCATCCGCCACATACACCACGAGGTCAGGATGATCCGGATCCAACGGATTGGCGAGGGCACTTGTCGCGACCTTCTCGTCCTCGGCAGCGGGGTAAATGCTGTACGTTCCAGGAAGGTCGATCAGGTTCGCGTTTCGGCCATCCGGCAGTTGCGCAGTGCCCGTCTTGCGGTCCACCGTCACGCCCGGGAAGTTGCCGACCTTTTGACGAAGGCCCGTGATCGCATTGAATAGGGAGGATTTCCCGCTATTGGGGTTGCCGACCAGCGCTATCTTCATCGGTTGGCTCATGCAGGCATCTTGATCTGCACCAGCGCAGCGTCCGACCGCCGCATCGCCACCTTGCCGCCCTGCACCCTGAAGGCCATCGGCCCACCCATAGGTGCTTGTTCTGTGAGCCGCACGCGGTCACCCTCCAGCAAGCCCATCCGCAGCAGGGAAACCCTCAACCCTGGGTCCGTGATCGCCACCACCACAGCCTCCTGCCCCACCCTCAGGTCGGCCAAGCACAGTCCCATTTTTTCAATTTGAGGTTCCAGAATCAGCCCTGCAAGGGAATTTAGGCGCATTTCCACGCCCCTCCCAAACAGCCCGCCAATTTAGAACAATTCTAAATAAGCGAACGGAAAAACTGACGAAGATTATCTTCTGATGCCCCGAATGGCGTTTGCCAGCACCAGCAGGCAACCACAGGAATGCCGTTTGCCGACCCTTCCACCCAGTACGTGGTAGGGTCGGCAAACGGTATCCCACAGTAGCCCAAGCGCTCCCATAGTTGTCTCTACGATGTTCCGTTGAAGTCCCATTGATGCTCCGTCCCAACTCCGCATCGGCCCGTCGCCAGACAGGCATCAGCCACCACAAAGCAGTCGAGTAGGCCCGGGAGTTGCACCACAAGCCTCTCACAGAACCGTACGTGAACCTCTCGATTCATACGGCTCTTCTCATCAGACTCTACCCGGCTTGCCAGCACTGCTGCCCAGTGGACAAACAGGCGCGGCTTGTCGCGGCCTCACAGAGAACCCACCGATAAGCCTTCCGCGCAGATGTCCGCAATTTCTTGTGCTTCCTCATCGCCCATTTCCGCAGCCGTCTGGCCTCAGGTTGTGGAAGACTTTCATTACAAAAGGCGGGGCCGGGCTCAACCATAATAGTTGGCCCAGCCCCGCATCATCGGGTTCAGGGCTTGCGCAATATCCTCGAGCGTCTTGTCGCTCATCTTCAGGATATGCTCATCCTCAAGGCCTGATCATGCGTATGAACGACTTGCGGCTCAGCACAGGACACCCCCAGGAATGTCTCCCCGGTCGCCTTTTCCCGCTGCTTTCCGGGCTTGAACGTGAAGCCGAGGAAGTCGAAGGAGACGTGTGCGCCGGGTCAGTGCTCCTGCCACGCTTGCAGTGGACGATCCGCGTCTTGTCGGGATGCAGCCGCAGCTTGCACGCCCCGAGCCTCGCCCGGATCGTGCCCAGTGCCGACCGGGCCTCGGCCTCCGTCCTGCAATGCACCACGATGTCGTCGGCGTACCGCACGAAGGGAAGCTCCGGGAGGGACGTGTCCATCCACTTGTCGAGGGCGTAGTGCAGGAAAAGGTTCGCCAGCAAGGGGCTTATCACCCCGCCCTGCGGCGTTCCGGCCTTGCGCTCCACCAGCGTCCCGTCGAGCCTCGCCATCGGCGCGGTCAGCCAACGCCGCACGTACATCAGCACCCACTTCTCCGTGGTGCGCCTTGCCAGCGCACGCATCAGCAGCCCGTGGTCGATCTCATCGAAGAAGGCCTTGATGTCCAAGTCGATCGCCCAGCCAAGCATCCGGCAGTTGGACTTCACACGGTCGAGTGCGCCGTGCTGGCTCCTGCCCGGACGGTAGCCGAACGACCCGTCGTGGAACATCGGGTCGATCCCCGGCTCGATGTGCATCTTCACCACCATTTGCGCCACGCGGTCGCCGATGGTAGGGATGCCAAGCGTCCGGGTGCCCCCTGCCGTCCTTCGGGATTTCGCCTCACCGCGGGCGGGCGAGTCCGGATGCCATGCGGCTCCAGACCTTGTACAGGTTGCGCGACAGGTCCGCCTCAAAAGCCTTGAGGCTCACGCCGTCGACGCCAGCGCCCTTCCCGCCAGCCTCCACTTCCTCCCAAGCTTTGCAGACCATCTCATAAGTGATGGGCTGAGTCCTTGCTTCTTTCATTTTCATCTTCCCCCACTTAAGGCCAGAATCCGATCGAAACCGATGAGTCGCGTCCTTCGCTCCACCCCGTTACGGGGGCTTCGTCACTATGACGCGATCCGCCGCAGCCGCGCGCATCGGTACTTTCGGCCTCTCCTTCTCAGGGGATTGAAATCTTTCCCTTGGCATCGCGCAACTGCTTCTCCTGTTCCACATGGACGAGCCCGTGCGAAAGTTCGCGCCGCCTTGCCGGTCGCCGGACAGCCAGAACTCAGGCACCCGTTGTCCTTGTCCCGCCCATAGGGCTAGAAGGCGGTTTTGACGACATTCTTCCCTTTTCGACGCTTCATCACGGTTCACTTTCGTTCCGCCTCCCTTCGCACATACATGACCCTAGCCGGGCCTTTTCCCGAATCGCTCACCACCGGGGCATTGCCTCCCCAGCAGCATCGGGTTGTTTGACGGCCGCACCTGACTGCCGCCGCCGGAGGGCCAGACCTCCATCTCGTCCATAGTTTTCAAAGAACCATCTTTCACGTTCTTCTTTCACAGGACACACAGCCCCGAAGGGGCGCAAGCCCACCAGCGAGGGGTGCAGCCCCTCGCTGAAACCCCAATCCACCTCAAATCCGCTCCCCTAGCTCCCCATTGACTCTCCGTACCAGCTACACACATCCCACACAACATCAGCCGCCCACACGCAGCACATTCTCCCTCCCAACATTTCACCCATCCCCCCCAACCCCTCACCCACCTTGGCACAGGATTTGGAAAACAACCCCCATCGCGTTTATCTTTAGCTGTATGAGGATCAAATTTCGCGGCTTTTGGTGGCTTGCCCTGCTGCTCTTGGTGGTGGGCTGCAAGAAGGAAGAGGAGGTCATTGTCCCTGACAATCAGGCGCCCCCGGATTCCACGATTCAGAACATCGTCCTGGAGAGCTACATCAACCGCAGCTACATCATCCTGCTGGGCGAGCAGCCCGACGACGCACAGATGTCCCAAGGCAAGGCCGTCCTCCGCACCCACAACGTCTCTCAGACCGACCGAGAAGCCTTCCTCGACGGTGTCATGGCACAGCCCGGCTACTCCCAACGCATGTTCGACGTGGGCCGCAGCCTCTACCTGAACAGCGTCGATTCGTCTGCCATCCAGGAGGAAATTTTCTTCCTCGATCTGATCCTCGGGGACTCGGCCTTCATCGCATTTTGGGACGATGTGCAGGCGCAAAAGGATCAACTCCTGCTCCTGCTCGACGTGCCGGGCGACCTCATGGCGGGCACCATCGACATGCGGGAAGCGCACAAACGCATGGTCTTCAACAAGATCTACAACGACATCAACATGGGCACGCAGAATTTCGTGATCTCCATGTTCCAGAACTTCCTCGCCCGTTACCCCACCGAAGGGGAGCGAAGCGCCTCCGAGACTATGGTGGATGGCTTCCCATCGGTCGTATTCATGCAAAGCGGCCGCACCAAGGAAAACTTCGTGGACATCTTCATCGGCTCCCGCGACTACGACGAGGGGCAGGTGCGCGACCTCTTCCGCCGCTATCTCTACCGCGAGCCGAATACCCAGGAAATGGACGAGCTCACCAACAGCTACCGCGCCGACCACGATTACAAGGCTTTGCAGCAAGCAGTCATGAGCACCGACGAATTTGTGGGAATATGAAAAGGAGACTTCCATCACCACGTGACCCTGAGGACCAGAACGGGCCAAAGGATCTTGCCATTATGGCTACCACTCCGCTGAGACATACAGATGGCCAGGATGGCGTGCAAGATCCTTCGCCTACGGCTCAGGATGACGCTGCCCCCAAAAGAGAGGATGATGCCCGTGTACCTGATGGCATACACTGCAACACCTCCTCGAATGAACGCCCAAGGATAGCCATTCGCAGCACCCCGTTGTATCGATTCATTGTCCTCCTCCTTGCAGTGCTCCTCAGCCAGTCCTGCAAAAAGGAGCTCATCTACACCTACGAGGTGGACCAGGTCGAGGTACAGCAACCCGGCGCGGTCAAACCCAATGTCAAATCCGACCTCGAAGTCCTCTCCATTGCCTACTCCGACCTCTTCGGCACGAGCATCCCGGCAGATGAATTGGAGGCGTTGTCGCTGAGCTACCAGAGCTTCGGGGACAAACGCCTCGTCATGGACATGGTGATCCTCAACTTCCTCAACGATCCCGGAGCACAGGTTCCCACCGATGCCGCCATGCGCGCCAACATCGAGAGCTTCGTGGAGGACTGCTACAAGAAGTTCTTTGTCAGGGAGCCGAGCGCGTTCGAAAAATGGTTCGTGAGCGACATGATCCGCAAGGATGCCAGCCTCACGCCGGACGTGGTCTATTATGGCTTCATGACCAGCACCGAATACAGATTCTACTGAGGGGAAACGATCATGCACAGAAGAGATTTCTTGAAAAGACTGAGCCTCGCCACTGCGGGAGTGGTTGCCTCGCCCTATATCCTGCCTTCGGGGCGGCTCTTTGCCGCGACAGGTGCCCGCATGGTGAACCACGTGGTCGTCTGCCTTTTCGCCGGGGGTGTGCGCAACCTCGAATCCGTGCAGAAGATCGATGGCAACCTGATGCCCTCCATCCTCTCCGGAAATGAGTCCATCTCGCCAGACATCGCAGCCGGGATCGCCTCCCTGCCCAATTCACCCTTGGCCGCGCCCTTGCAGCAATACGGCACGCTCTACAAGGAATTCCGCTTCGGCGAAGGGCCCACAGGGCATTATAGCGCGCATTTGGTCGCCTTGACAGGACGGTACGCGGACACCAACGTGAACCTGCGCGAGTCCCCGAAGTGGCCTACCGTATTTGAACTCTACCGCAAGCACAGCTCCCCCTCCAAGAATGCACTGAACGCATGGTGGATCTCCAACATGCTTGGGCCCTACCCCTACCTGAATTACAGCTCCTACCCCGGCTACGGCAGCCTGCAGCGCGGTGCAGATTACATCTAACCCGTCGTTCTATCAGCCATAGGCCTTTCAAGCCCTCGGCGACATGCGTGCCTACAACTCCACGCAGCGGGCGAGCAGGGACAAGCTCAGGACTTCCTCGACGAGCGCCAGCTCCGGCTTCGACCCCAATGCAGCAGGTGTGGTCAACTCGGGCACCGATGCCGACCGACTCCGCGACTTCCACGCTGCGACCCTCGCCGCCAAATCCCAATCCGGTCAATACTTCGACCCTTGGCTCGTCGGCCCGCAGAACATGAACAATGACATGTACTGCATGTTCTTCGCCGAAAAGGTCATCCAGGAGTTCCAACCGGAGCTGCTCGTGGTGAACATGCAGGACGTGGACATCTGCCACTTCGACTTCACCCGCTACGCCGACAGCCTGCACAAGGCGGATTACGCGGTGTCCAGGCTCTGGAACACCATCCAAAACACCCCCGGTATGGCCAATGACACCGTCATGATCGTGGTTCCTGAGCATGGCCGCAACCAAGTGCCGAATACGGTGATCGACATGTACGGCCGCTACGCCATCGACCACACCGCCATCGATTTCAATGGTGATCAAATGTCCCGAGAAATCTTCTGCCTCGTAGTTGGCCCACCCACCATCGTCCGGCAAAATCAAGTCATCAACACCGTCCGCGGCGAAAGCATCGACGTCCTGCCCACCGTGGCCAAGGTGCTCGGATTCGACACGGACATCCCCGGCAGCGTCACACCTCCCGGACAATACTTGGGGGACGCATTTGTATGAAAACGACCCCAAGAAAGCCACCAATCGGTTGCCCCCCAACGACCCCAGCGGGGTCGCACGCATGTAGCAACCCGACGCACCCACACACACCCACGACCCCAGAGGGGTCGAACCGCGAGCCACAATCAAAAAATCGTCATCGCACCCCCAACCGTCTAATGCGCGATCGGATCATATCCCCCGCAATATCGAATGCCATGCCTTGGCATGCCCTCCTCCTCGGCCTTTTCCTCTCCCTCGCCTTCCTCGGCTGCAAGGACGATGAACCGCCGCCCCACAATCCCTACGACGATGTCAACTATGGCAACGGGAATGGGAACAATTACGTCGCCGACCCCGACGGCATCGCGGGAATCTATGAGAACATATTGCGCCGCAAATGCAGCCTCCCGGGTTGCCATGACGGGCACTTCGAGCCGGATTTCCGCTCCATCCAATCAGCTTGGTCCACGCTGGTCTATCAAGACGTGGTCAAAAACACCGCCGACTCTGCCTACACCTCCCGTGTCATGCCCGGCGACACAGGAGCGTCCATGCTATGGTACCGTGTCACGCGTGGAGACGATCAGTTGCAGCAGATGCCAGCCACCGGCCAATACCTAACCCAGGATGAGCTCAACCACCTCCGCAACTGGATCCTCATGGGCGCCAAGGACATGTTCGGCGGCAATCCCATCCTCCCCAACAACGAGCCCAATATCCTTGGCTTCGTGGCATTCAACCAGAACTACACCGTCCAGCTCGACGTCACCAACAACCGCCTCGACTCTGTCCCCTACTACCCTTTCAAGGTGGATGCCAACACCACTTTCAACGTGGTCATGCTCGTGGAGGACGATAGCACAGCAGTGAATCAGCTCCAAGTCAATCGCCTCCGGCTCAGCCACGACATGGACGACTTCTCCGCTGCTTCGAATGTCAACGCCGTCTTCATCCCGATCACGGGCTTCAACGTCTGGGTCTGCAGCGTGAACAGCGGCAATTTCGCAGCCGGGGACACCATCTACATGCGCTATTATGTGAATGACGGCGACCACACGCAAAACACCGAGTTCCCGCGGACGGACATGCTGGACGCCTACAAGACCTATGCGGCATTTTACGTGAAGCCATGAAAACCAGGAACATCACCGCACATTGCCTGCTATTGCTCGCATTCGCTTGGACGGGCTGCAAGAAGGACGACATCGACCTGAAGGACCCGGTGCCGACCATCCTGAGCGTGACCGTCACCCCCACGAATGTGGCCGAGTACCGGGACTCCATCGTCTTCACCATTGCCTACCGTGACGGAGACGGCGACCTCGGCGAAAACAGCCCGGACGCACACAACCTCTTCCTGGTGGACAACCGCATCAATGTCACCGAGGAATTCCGCATCCGCGAACTCGCCCCGCAGGGAGCCGAAATCCCCATTACGGGCACGCTCCGCCTCATCCTCCGCAACACAGGCATCACCAACGGCACCTCGCAGCAGACCGTGGACTACACCCTCTACATCCGCGACCGCGCCGGCAACGAAAGCGAGCACGTGGTCACGGACGCGATCACGGTGACTAGGTAAGTACCATGGCAGAAAATCAAGAAGATCAATCCACTGAGTGGAAGGAAGCGTGGCAAGATGAGTACCTCAAATGGATTTGCGGGTTTGCGAATTCACAGGGAGGGCGAATGTTCATCGGCAAGGATGATAAGGGCAATGTCAAGCCCCTCGCGAACTCAAAGAAACTCTTGGAAGACTTGCCCAACAAGGTTCGAGACACCTTGGGAATCCTGGTAGATGTTCATCTGCACACACATCCTTCCGGCGACTTCATCGAGATCGTGGTTGAGCCCTATCCCTACCCCATCAATGTTCGTGGTCGCTATTACTACCGCACAGGAAGTACGAATCAAGAACTGAAGGGAGCTGCGCTCGACAGATTCCTACTGCAAAAGCAAGGTCGCAAATGGGACGGAGTGCCCATGCCTGATGTAACCATCGGCGAATTGGATGGTGCTTCGATTGATTACTTTCGTAGAAATGCGAGCAAGAGTCAGAGAGGGCAAACGGACATTCTCCAAGAAAGTACACAATCCCTACTCGAAAAGCTTCACCTTATCGACGGGAAATTGCTTAAACGGGCTGCAATACTGCTGTTCCACGCCAATCCTGAAAAGTACATCACTGGCTGTTACATCAAGATCGGGTATTTCCAGAGCGACGAGGTGCTTGTGTTTCAAGATACTGTCCATGGCAGCTTGTTCGAGCAGGTGGAGAAAGCCTTGGAGTTGCTGCTCACCAAGTACCTGAGGGCAAACATCAAATACCAAGGACTCGTTCGAATCGAAGAATACCCCATTCCGATCGCTGCCCTCAGGGAAGCTCTACTGAACGCCCTTGCCCATAAGGCCTATGAGAGCGGCATTCCCATCCAAATCAGCGTGTACAATGATCATTTGGACTTTTGGAACTCTGGACAGTTGCCCGACAACTTGACACTGGACAATCTGCAGGAGAAACATCCCTCCGATTCCCTACAATCCTGACATCGCCCAAGCGTTGTTTCGGGCAGGCTTCTGATTGAGACTTGGGGGATCGGAACCATCAAGATGACAACCGAGTGCAAGGCCGCCAAAGTACCCACCCCCAAAGTTCATGGCATCCACCACAGGATTTACAGTGAGGTTCTCCTTCCAGGATGTCGCCTCCGCTCCAGCGAGCTGTCCTTCGGGTTCACGCTTTGGGTGGAAAGCTCTTGAATCCATGAAAGTGGCATATTCCAAAGTCCCCAAGTTTCAGATTGCCAGAGATTCCAACAAGAGGAGTTCAGAAACACTACTGTCCAATCTCGATTCCCCAAGTCCCTGACAATTATCTCCAATCTGCGTGGCAAGCGGTCGGCAAGCAGAAAGGAAATCATGGATGGCGTGGGCCTTTCGAACCAGACGTACCAATGTAAGGCGATACTTCGACCCCTTGTTGTTGATAGGCATCATTATTCCCACTATCCAAGAGCGGCCCAAAAGCAAAAATCAGCAGTATGGACTCACCGAACTAGGTGAATTGGTTTGGCGATACTCCAAAAAGGCCCCAAAAGCCAACACCACTAACTGAGACGCTAACCAAGTCACTAACTAAGACGCTAACCAAGTCACTAACTAAGACGCTAACCAAGTCACTAACCAAGTCACTAACTAAGACACTAACCAAGTCACTAACTAAGACGCTAACCAAGTCACTAACTAAGACGCTAACCAAGTCACTAACTAAGACATGAAATCAATTCACTGAATATCAATCAAATAAACATCAGAACCCTCAAAATCACACCAACATGAGTCATTTTTTCTCCTCCCATTGCAACTAAACCCACTGCGAGTGAGTTTTGCAGTCGAGAACCAAAGCCTCGCTATGAAGGTCAACGTACCCGAACTCAACCTGCCTCGCGTCGTCATCATCGGCGGGGGATTTGCAGGAATCAACCTCGCCCAAGCCCTCAAAAATGCCCCGGTCCAGGTAGTCATGTTTGACAAACACAACTACCACACCTTTCAGCCGCTTCTGTATCAGGTCGCTACGGGTGGATTGGAGCCGGACTCCATCGCATTTCCGCTGCGGAAGATGTTCAAGCGGCAGGAAAACTTCACCTTCCGCATGGCCGAGGTCACGAGCGTGGACGCCCCCAACAAGCGCATCCTCACCTCCATCGGCGAAATCCGCTACGATTACCTCGTGATCGCCACCGGGTCCCGCACCAACTTCTTCGGTTTGGAGGGCTTGCAGGAGCTGTCCCATGGCATGAAGAGCATCCCTGAGGCGCTCGACCTGCGCAGCATGATCCTGCAAAACTTCGAACAGGCCGTCCTCACCGCCAACCTCGACGAGCGCAACGCCCTCATGAACTTCGTGGTCGTGGGTGCTGGGCCTACAGGCGTCGAGACCTCCGGCGCACTCGCCGAACTCAAGCACCACATCCTTCCCAAGGACTATCCAGAACTCGACTTGCGGCGGATGCAAATCCACTTGATCGAGGCAGGCGACCGTGTGTTGCCGGGCATGACACAGGAGTCCTCCGAAAACGCCCAAAAGTCCCTCGACAAGATGGGCGTCCACATCTGGCTCGACGCAAGGGTGGAGAAGTACGATGGCAAGCATGTTTTTCTCGCGGGCGACCGCACGCTTGATGCCATCACCGTCATCTGGTCGGCTGGCGTGATCGGGAATGCGTTGCCAGGGATGGAGGCGGCTGTCGGTCGGGGCGGTCGCATCGAGGTCGATCAATTCAACCGGGTGAAGGGCCATGCGAACATCTTCGCGATCGGGGACGTGGCATTGATGCGGACGGAGGAATATCCCGCCGGACATCCCGGTGTGGCGCAGGTCGCCATGCAGCAGGGTGCGAACCTAGCACGGAACATCAAGAGCGCCATCTTCCAGCGGGAAATGCGGGCCTTCACCTACAAGGACCTCGGCACCATGGCCACCATCGGGCGGAACAAGGCCGTCGGTGACCTGGGCAGGATGAAGCTCAAAGGCTTGCCCGCATGGGTGCTTTGGCTTGGCATCCACCTGTTTTCACTCGCCGGATTTCGCAACCGCCTGGTTGTCTTCATCAACTGGTTCTGGAGCTACGTCACCTACGACAAGGGCACACGCCTCATCATCCGCCCCTACAAACGGAAGGTGGAAATCGGCGAGACTCAGCCCGCAGAGGCCGAAGCCCTTTAATCGAAAGGGGAATTGGCAATCCTTTCTTTCTGATTGAATCAGTGCCGCACCACGAGGCGTTGCGTGGCCAAGCTGCCATTAGCCCCGGCGATGCGGAGCAGGTACACCCCATCGGCCCAGGTCGAGCAATCGAATTCATGCACCTGACTGGAAGCGGACAAGTCCTGCGCTGCCACCAAGCGGCCTGAGGCATCCAAGACTTCCGCCTTGCTGCCTGAGGGCAGATTCTCCAAGCGAAGATGGATCGCCTTGTCAGCCGGAACGGGCCACGCCTGCAATGCGGCATCCGACGAGGCATTCCGTGTCATGGCCATCACCTCGGAGTAGATTTCCTCCCCTGCCTTGGTAAGACCCTTGACCCGGTAATAAATGACGGGTGCGTCGGGCAGAGTTGCGTCTTGCATGGCCCATTGGTGGGATGCGTCATTGCCGCCACTGATCTCGGAGGCGTCCTTTGCTCCGATGGAGGTGAAATTCACGCCATCGACACCACGCTCCACCTCGAAGCCGGAGAATTGATCATAGGTATCGCTTTCCCAATCCACCTCGATGGCCATGTCGGACAGCCAAATTGTATTGGCGCTGAGGTGGTTCGCAGGAAGGATCACGTCCAGGATGCGATAGCTGAACCAGTTCCCAGTGCCCAGGTCAAAGAGCCATGCCAGCCCGTTCGCATAGGAAAAGCGAAATGAAGCATTGGTCACGGCAGTATTCGGCAATTGGCTCGTGCCGACATAGGCGCCATTGGATTTGTTGAAGAGGTAGATGCGCTTGTTCACATAATCCAGGATGCCGATTTCCTTGCCCAAGCATCCGGTGTACACCACAGTGGTGGAATTGATGCTGCTGAAGGCGACGGGGCAACCTGTCAGGGCATAGTTCCCCAAGGCGGCATTGGTGGTGCGGGAATAGCGGTAAATCCGGCCATTGAAGTAATAGACGATTTCGTTGGCTGCGTAATCGTAGTCGCCGCAGGACTGCGCGTCGGGTTGCGCCATGCCTGTAAACAGTGTCGCACCAGTGCTCAAGGCATAACCGCTGCCATTGATGTCGGCGCGCCAGAGGCCAGTGTTGAAATAGCCATTGCCTTCCAGCTGATTGGTATTGGGGTTCCACCACATGCCACGCCAATCAAAGCCCGCACTCGTGGTGTAGAGTTGCGTACCAGTCGAGGTCCATGTTTCCAATGGGAAGCTAGGATTCCCAGCCCGCACGGCGTAGTAGCGGCCCATGATGGGATTGAAGCCCACGCCAGAACAATTCAGCAAGTTCGTGGACTGATAATCCAAAATAAGTCCGGCCACCGCATTGGGAAGGATGTTGCATTGTCCCCAGATGAGACCAGACGACAGTAGCAGCAAGAGAGAAAAGGCGTAAATCTTGCGCATACACAGGTACTATTATTGTTCCAAAATCCAAATCCAATATAATTATTCACATCCCGAAAGGCAATAGGGAGGCATTGTTTAGATTAGGAGACGATAAGATTTTTTGATGAACGCCGGAGTTCGATGTTCGATCGGCCGGAATAACCCCACTAAGAGTATCGATGAAGGCATTTGGGATCATTTTGGCAGGAATGTTGGCGTTGCCGATGGCGCTTTTCGCACAGGAGAAGGTCACGTTCACGGCAAGCGATGGCTTCGAGGTGACGGCGGATTGCTACGAGTCCATGCCTGGACGGCCCATGGTCGTGCTTTGCCACCAAGCGGGTTGGAGCCGTGGCGAGTACCAAGAAACCGCACAATGGTTCGATGCCTTGGGCTTCAATTGTCTTGCCGTGGACCAGAGATCAGGAGATGAGGTCAATGGCGTGAAAAATGAGACGGCGGCCCGTGCCAAGGCGAAGGGTCTGCCCCAAGGTTATCTTGACGCCGAGCCTGACATCATCGCTGCAGTCGCTTGGGCAAGCCAACACGCAGGCGGTCCTGTCATCCTCGTGGGCAGCTCTTATTCGGCATCGCTTGCACTGAAGGTCGCGGCGGAAAATGAGCAGGTACGGGCGGTCGCAGCATTCAGCCCCGGGGAATACTTCGGCGCCAAGCTCAACCTCGGCAAGGCCATCGATGGCTTGAACAAGCCGACCTTCATCACCAGCTCCAAAAGTGAATCCTCCAAGGCAAAACCCCTCGCAGACCGCGTCTCTCCTGGGAAGATCACGCATTTCGTCCCCAAGGCGGACGGTCACCACGGCTCAAGGGCATTGTGGACCAGCAAAGAGGGCCATGAAGAATATAGGGCGGCTTTCGGGGCCTGGATTTCAGGACTGAAATGAAGGTTGTGGCTGGGCCTTAGAACTTGGTTACGAGGCAAAATGCTTGGAATTTAGACGCATTCCGTAGGGACAGGTCGCGACCTGTCCCTACGGAATGCATTGAATACCAACACATTTTAATCGAATTTCAAAAAATTCGCCCCTGAATTCTGGCCGAATCCATGAGGATGTGAACCGAGTCCGCCCCTACCGATCCACCTCGCCCAATACGATGTCGATCGACCCCAAGATCGCAATCAGGTCCGCGATCAATACCCCACGTGAGATTTCCGGCACCACGCTCAGGTTCGAGAAGCTCGGCGCACGGCATTTGCAGCGCTGCGGGACCTCGGATTTGCCATCCATGAGGAAATAGAATCCCAATTCACCTTTCGGATTCTCGGCACGGGCATAGTATTCCCCAGCCTTGGGACGCGCCTTGGGCGGGCACATCGCCCTCGGGTCAAATGCCTCCCCGCGTACATGCTCCTTTGTGAGCCGCTCTAGGCATTGTTCGATGATGCGCAACGACTCGCCGACCTCATCCACCCGCACCTTATAGCGGTCCCAGCAGTCGCCCAGCTTGCCCATCTCCCCTTTGCCCACACATATGTCAAACTCCAGCTCCGGATACACCGAATAGCCATCCAATCGGCGCAAATCCAGCTTCAGCCCGCTCCCCCGCAGCACCGGACCCGAGCAGCCAAAATTGATCGCGACGTCCATCGGCAACACGCCTACGCCAGCTGTCCGCTCGACGAAGATGGTATTCCCCGTGAGGAGGTCGTTCATCTCGCGAATCCGGGGCCGGAAGTAAGCCACGAACTCCGCGCAGCGCTCCTCGAAGCCCACCGGAATGTCGTGGAACAAGCCACCGATCCAGACATAATTGTAGAGCATCCGCGCTCCGGAGGTCCATTCCAGCAATTTCAGGATATGCTCACGGTCCCGGAAGCACCAGAGGAACGGCGTGATCGCCCCGATGTCCAGTCCAAATGTCCCGATCGCCACCAGATGGCTCGCGATGCGGTTCAGCTCGGCGACCAGCACCCGGATGTATTCCACCCGTTTCGGCAGTTTCCCGGTCAGGCCCATCATGTCCTCCACCCCCATCACAAACGCCCAATTGTTGTTCATGGACGCGAGGTAATCGAGGCGGTCGGTATAGGGTATCGTCTGCGGCAATGGCAGGGACTCGGCATGTTTTTCGAAGCAGCGGTGCAGATAACCCAAATGCGGGATCACCTCCAAGACCACCTCCCCATCGGTCACGAGTTCCAGCCGCAGGACGCCGTGCGTACTCGGGTGCTGTGGACCCATGTTGAGCACCATTTCCTCTGCTGCCAGGTCTTGGAGGCGCGCCTTGCCCGGGGCCGACCGCCGCAACAGCTCGCGGTAGTCTAGTTCGGTGCGCTCGGCATTGGGATGCTGGATCTTGCTCATCAGTAGGCGGTTTGGATGTCGTGGTAATACTCGGGATTCACATAATCCTTCCGCAGGGGGTGCCCCTCCCAGTCCTCCGGCATGAGGATGCGCCGCATGTCCGGGTGCCCTGTGAACCAAATGCCCATCAGGTCAAATGCTTCCCGCTCATGCCATTCCGCCGATCGCCAAATGCTCGTAACCGACGGAATTTCGGGCAACCCCTTGGGATTGGCAACCGATTCTGGATTTCGGGAAACCCTGCATTTCAAGACAATCCGCAGGCCACGGGTGATGCTCATGAGGTGATAGATCACCCCGATTCGTCCTGCATCCGGCCCTTCATCGACTGCGGTGAGGCATTCCAAATAATCGAAATATAGGCTGGGCTCATCCCTCAACAAGGCACAAGCCTCCAACAGTTGCTCTGCCGCGATTCCAATCCATGGTTGTGGCACAGCTGCCTCCGAATCCACAACCGCGCCCTCCCCAAGCCGGGATTGCAGCATCGCCTTTACTGTCTCGAAACTGCTCATACGCGGTCGGTTTTGTCGCCAGTGGTGAGGGTCTCCTGCCGGATTTTCTCCTGCAGTTTCATGATGCCCCCGATCAATGCCTCCGGTCGCGGCGGGCAGCCAGGCACATACACATCGACCGGAATGATGCGGTCCACGCCCTTCACCACATGGTAGCCATGCTCCCAATACGGCCCGCCGCAGTTGCTGCAGCTGCCCATCGAGATCACGTAGCGCGGCTCGGCCATCTGTTCGTACAGCCGCCGGATGCGGTCCGCCATCTTGAAGGTCACCGTGCCGGAAATGATCATCACGTCGCTTTGGCGGGGGGAAGGCCGGGGAAAGACCCCGATGCGGTCCAGGTCGTAATGGCTCGCATTGGTCGCCATCATCTCGATCGCGCAGCATGCCAAGCCGAAGCCCATGGGCCACAATGAGTTCAATCGCGCCCAGTTCACCAGGTCGTCCAGCCGGGCGAGGACCACTTCGCCGGAGCCGCTTTTGATATCAGAGAGTCCCATGCCCTTGCAAGTTCCACATTTCCCCTCGTTCCCAAAACCTGAGGAAAATCTATTGTCAAACTTGTAACAGACATTGTTGGTTTGCGTTGCATGGGCAATATTTCCATCGGATTGGAAATTGTTGCCGCGAAGTGCTGATGAGGAACAGATACAGCATCCTATTGTTCGTCCTACTCCTGATCGCCGGGGGTGCCTCGCATGGGCAGACTCCGAGCAAGACGCCCGAATTGGCCTTCAAGTACAAGTTCCAGCAATCCGACGGCACCAATGCCTCCACCGTGGCTTGGGACAGCGACAAGCAAATGTATCTGACGGCCATCGCTGGCAACCGGGATTTTCCTTTGGAGGCATTTGGAGCATCCGGTGAGCCGATGGGCCAGGGACTGACGGGCATCGACATGCGTGGCATCTGGTACAATCCCAAGAAAAACGAGTTCGAGGCCAATGGATTCGCTTCATGGGGTTGGATACGCCTGCCGCTCAAGCCGGACAACACTCCAGACAAACCTTACACTATCGTCAGCGGTACGCGGCAGCCCAATGAGCAAGCCGTCGGCGCGTATGATGAGGACAAGAAGCAGGTGATTTTCTTGAGTGCTGAAGGCGGCGTCCTTCTCGGCTACAACCGCAAGAATCCCAAAAAGCAGACCCGAATCCCCTTGGAGTGGAAGGATGTCAAGGCCGTCGATGTCAATTCCACCTCGGTCGGCTTTACTGGCGTCAAGGGTGCTGAATTCGTCCTGCTGGATTGCAAGGGCAAGCGGCTCGTGTTTTTCAGTCGTTCGGGACGGCTCGCGTTCAAGTCCGATTTGCCTGCCGATGCCCCCATCAACCAAACATTTTGCTTCGCCTTCGCCAATGGCCACGCCTTCCTCTTCGATCGGGATGCGCGGACATGGCTTGCCTATAAAGTCTTCTGAATTTTCACTTTGAACCCAACCTTTCTCGTCATGAAATCGAAATTGTTTTCCCTGATCCTGCTGCTGACCTTCATGGCCACAGCCGGAATCCAAGCCCAAGCCCCGCTCGCGGATGCCAAGTTTGCCTTCAGCTACCACTTCCAATCCGGCGACGGCACCAATGCCTGCGGCATCACCTACATCCCGGGTGCCAATGTTTATGTCACCGCCATCGCAGGCAACACATCATTTCCCATGGAAGTATTTGATCGTGAGGGCAATACCCTAGCCTCATTGGAGGTGGGCAAGGACATCCGCGGCCTCTGGTACAACCCCAAGACCAGTCAATTGGAAGCCAACTGCTATGGCAGCGACGGCTGGTACGGTCTCAAGATCAATGGCCAAGGCATTCCTGATGGAGAATGGACGCCGATCATTTCCGGCATGTTCCAACCCGAGGAGCAATCCGCCCTCTCCTATGTCTCCTCCAAGGGCCTTCTGGTGACCGTCGGCAACAACTATTTCTCCACTTGGAAGCGCTCCAGCAAGAAACCCAAGGAGAAGCCCCGCTACTTCCACGGCACCCCCGGCGATACCGATTGGTACATCAACCCCTACGTGGCAGCCTACACTGGCAATGATGCCTACCCGCTCGCCGTCCTGGAGCTGAACGCCTGCCAAATCCTGTATTTTGACCTGAAGGGCAAGTACCTCGGCGCCACCAAAGTGGACAACTGCCCAGAAATGGATGGATTCCGGTTCGGATTTGCCAATCGCCACGCCTTCATCTACGATGAGGTCGATCGCAACTGGAAGGCTTACAGGGTATTCTGAGGATTTGACTTGGACTGGGTCGCGTTGAACTCTGCGTAGAGCTCGGATGGGACCTGCGCCGGGCTGCTCGGCACCTGCGGCCGTGGTTTGATCCAGTCCAAGTCACCTTTTACCCAGACATAAGCCAATCCCAGCAGCAAGATCACCACGAAAACCACGACTTCGATGAAGGCCAGCCACCCCCATGCCGGAGCTTGGGAAATGAGGCCCGCATCGGCGAAAACTGTAGCCCACGGAAAGAGGAACACCACCTCCACATCGAAGATCAAGAAGATCAACGCCGCCACATAAAAGCGGTTGTTGAGCTGGATGCGGGCGTTTCCGACGGGATCCTCGCCGCATTCGTAGGTGCTGTTTTTTTCGGGATTGGGACGATTGGGAGCCACAAGGCGGCTGAGCAGCAGCCCCCCAACCACGAAGATGATCCCGCCGATGATGTACAGCAGCGCGACACCGAATTCGCCATTGGCTTGACCCAGGATCTGATCCATGCAGCAAATGTAGCGATAACGTAGTTTTTCGGTCAGGGAAAATGTAGGAAGAAGCGGCCTGAACGATGAGGCGGCGGCCTCCGGCCGCACGCCGATCGAACATTTGCCTCCGGCGAAAAAATCTGTTGAGCCGGAGCAAAGCCCACACCCGCATCAGGCTCACACAGGACCGCAGTGCGATTTCCAGACCCCACTGCCCCCTTCAACACCCTCAGTGCAGGTGGAGGCGACGCAACCAATCAACGTGCGGCCGTACCCTTCGAACATTCCCTGATATGCTCCCAACAAGCAGAACGAGTGCCGCCGCTTCCCTCCCTGAATCCACTATCTTTCGAAAAAAACGCCACCTTGCCCCGAAACGCCTTCATACCATCGCCGCTAAACTCCGTCGCCACGCGGATCGGCAGCCGTTGGTGGGTGATGGTGATGGTCATTTTCGTAGGCCGCATCCTGTGGTGGCTGTATTGGGGGACCCTCCTCGAGATCGACAGCGTGGGCTACCTGCACCTGCAGACGACGCTCTACCACCCGCCGCTGTACAATGCCTTCTGCTGGATCGCCATCCAAATCGGGCAGGTGGTGGATGCCGTGGTGATCGCGCAATCTGTGTTCTTCGCGATTTCAGCGGCATTTTTTCTTCGCAAGGTCATTTCCAAGGACCAGATTCGGGATGGCTGGCATTGGCGCTGGCGATTGAGCCCTGTTCCGGGCAATTGGCAAGCACGGTGATGGCGGAGACGCTATTCCTGAGCCTCTTGCTGTTGGGGTTCGCGTTCTTCCCCATGATTCGCGACCCGAAGGCCAAATTGGGTGCTGGGCGCGGCTTTGTTGGGCGGAATGCTCAGTTTGGCCTACCTCACCCGGTATGCGGCGCCGGTATTCTTGGTCGCAGCGATCATCGGGATGGCAGCGCAGCGGCTCGGCTGGCGGAAGTTGCTTTTCGCGGCCTCGATGTTGATCCTGACCTTCCAATTGGGCCTCGTCCCGATGCGTCTGTATTACCACCAGAAATTCGGCACTTGGGAATTCAACGGGTTCAGCGGCCTGAGCCAATGGAACATCGCCGCCCACCTTTACCCCGGCTCGGATGTGGAGGCCAATCCCCGCACGGAATTTGAAAAATGGTTACAACTGCGTCCCAAAGGGGATTTCGACATCTACCATACTTGGCATACCAACCACATTTTCCATGACAGCCTGCCGTTCCAGAGCTACGTCCGCGAACACCAACTCGACACTGAAGGCTCATTTGCCATCGTGCAATCCCTGAGCGGCACAAGCCGCCGATTGGTCTCCGGCTCCCCACTTCGCCACCTTCGCGAATTCATCCTGCCGAATGCATGGCGACCCTTTCATATCGCGGACAAGATCCATTCGGACCTGTTGCCCAAGGACATCCCGACTCCGATGGTCAGGCATTTCAGGATGGTGCATTGGTACTACCCGGCATTTTGGTGGGGCATTTTCCTGCTCCTGACGATCGCCACGGGCATTCACCTGCGTCACCGGAAGGAGATGCCGGGCATTGCGGGCTTGATGCTGGTGTCGGTCTGGCTGTACCTACTGGGCATCTGCCTGTTGGCGGTGGTGTTCCTGCGGTTTGTGTATGTGGTCGCGCCGTTGGTGTTGCTGATTTTGGGGATGCAAATGCAGTTGTGGATGCGTGACCGTTCGTCGTAGCGGCTGGTCTGCATTGTCAATTTTCATTCCACCAACCTACTGTCTTTCAGCCATTTCAATATCGCATCTGCTGCCAGCTCATGCCCCATTGCATTCGGATGGTGATCGCTGCCGTTCACAATCAATTCGCTCGCAGGATGGCTTTCGAATGCTGGACCCGTACAGACACGGCACCCCAATTCCCTCCCAAAATGCCTGCTCAGCTGCCACGGGGATGCCTTTCATTTGCTGCACGTCCATCGTCGGGAACAACACGACTCCAAAACGGGAATGGTTGAGCCGGACTCGTTCATTCAACTCTTCAAGGAGACCGTGGTAAACCGTCACGCCCAGTGAACTGTACGCCTTCCGCAGGTAATGATAGTAATCGAGACCATCCTCTTCATCCGGGAAGAGCTGATCGAGGAAATTGAACAAATACGAATTCGCGAAGAAGGGAAATCGGCGAAGGCAGCTTCAAATGCGGATTCCTCGGCCCGAAGAACTTTGCCGCCGAACCCAAGATGTCGTTGACGAACCAGCAATAGATCACCACATCCGCCCGATTGCCCTCGATCTGCAATTGATCCAAAATGTCCTCGGCGGACGCCCCGTTTTGGCCATGGTTGTGGACCCTCCACCCTCCCCCCAATGCCTGCTGAATCCGATTGGAAAACCGATCCGCCGTATCCTTCACCCCATGACCAGCGAGGTAGCTGTCCCCCACCAAGAGCAGGTGACGCTTGCCCGCACCGCCTTCGGTGTCATCGAAGTCCCTGTACCCCTGCGGATTCAGCCGCCAATGCCTTGAAAACCAGACCTTGGAGGCGAGCGAGTTGTCGTTCTGACTGGTTTTGCCCACGAACATGAACACGCCCTCCATCAGGAATCCCACAGCCACCACCGCAGAAAAAACCAACGCCAAGGCTTGCAAACCCTTCCGCCTTCCCTCCGCGCTCCAAGCCGCCACCCGGTGCAACCACCGCGCCAGCATGTAGAGGCCCGCAACCGGAATCAGCAGCCGCAAAACCGTCAACCGGCCCGGCAAAATCGGGTTGGTGAACAGCAGGAACAGGATCACCGACAGCAGGCCAGCGAAACAATATGATCCAGATCCTGCCAACAGCTCACCCAAATGCTTCCTGCGCCACCACATGAGAGCGATCGTCATCACGAGCCATGCATCTACAGTCTTGACGGCCAAGGATATCCGCTCCGCCTCAGGACTACCGACCAGCATCAACCTCCCGAGCCCCATCCGCTCCAGAAACCAGGGCACGGTCAAGCCATTGACCAGGAGCATGATCAAAATCATACAGACCATTTGCCATTTCCGCCTGTCCATACCCCAATCTGAGGCATCCTCCCCAATTAACCAAATCACCAAATTCCCTATTTTGCACTGCCCTTCGACCAGGGTCACACACCACGCCCACATGGAACTCTCACCTGAAATTCAAGACCGGATCCAGAAACTTGGAGCCAAATACGATGCCCTCGGACAGGACATGCTTTCCTACCTCGATGGCCTCCTTTACTCCAACCTGCTCACTTACTGGGACTACATCCACCTCGATACCCTGCTGAGCCTCCAAAACCCCAAGACGGACTTCGAGGATGAGAAGATCTTCGTGATCTACCATCAGATCACTGAGCTGTATTTCAACCTGATCCGCCATGAGCTCCGGCAGCTCCGCGAGCGTGCTGGGCAGGACACCAAAATCTGGATCAAGCACCTGCGCCGCTCGCTCAACTACTTCAAGAACCTCTGTCAGAGCTTCGACGTGATGGTCGAGGGCATGGACCCCGAGCAATTCCTGAAATTCCGCATGTCCTTGCTGCCTGCGAGCGGTTTCCAGAGTGTGCAATACCGCATGATCGAGTTGGAATCCACGAGTACCTGGAACCTGCTGGAACCCGGCGAAAGGGCAAGACTCAGCGAGGAGGCCGCCGCCAAGGAGGGTTACGATTTCCTGTATTGGAAATTCGGAAACTTGGAGCTGAAGACGGGCAAGAAGACGCTGACCCTGCAAATGTTCGAGGGGAAATACGACAGCACCCTCCGCAAAATGGCCCAAGACATGGCTGGATGGAACCTCTGCGCCATGTACCGCGCATTGCCGGAGGAGGTGAAACAGGACGAGACACTCCGCTCCCTGCTCCGCGAATACGACCTCTATGCCAACGTCTTCTGGGCGCTGAGCCACTACAAATCCGCGGTCCGTTATCTCCAAGGCGACCCCGAAGTCATCGCGGCAACTGGCGGAACCAATTGGCAGAAATACCTTCCTCCCCGTTTCCAAAAGGTGGTGTATTTCCCCGAACTCTGGACGGACGAGGAGCGCGCCGAATGGGGCAAGGCTTGGGTGCTGAGCCTATTCAAAGAAAAAGTCGAAGGGCACTGGGGCAAAGTGAGGGATAAAGGCTAAATTTGCCGTTTACGGCTGTCTCTCCGCGCTTTCCGAGATTGGAATGGATTTTGCGACGGTGGCAGGGTAATCTCGAAAGCGATGAAAAAAGCGATCTTGAGTCTGGTGCTGTTCATGGGGCTGCTGCACTTCGCCGCGGAGGCGCAGGTGCGTGTGGCTGTGGACGAGGAAGGCGTGCCGATCTATCAAATGGAGGAGGTCAAGATCCGGGCCCTGGGCTCGAGCAAGCGCGACCAACGCCGATTTGCCAAGCAGGAGCAGAAGTTCAACAAGCTCCGCTACAACGTCATCAAGGTCCTCCCCTACGCCAACGAATGCGCCCGCAACGTGAAGATCATCAATGCGGAAATGCTGCGCATCCCCACCGAGGAGGGCAAGCAAGCCTACCTCGACTCGCGGGAACACTTCCTTTTTGGCCGCTATGAGAATGAAATCCGCAACCTGACCATTCAGCAGGGCAAGGTCCTCGTCTCCCTCATCGACCGGCAAAGCGGCAGCACGACCTACAGCCTCATCAACGACTACAAAAGCAAGACTTCGGCCTTTTTCTGGAGCGGCATTGGCAAGATCTTCGGCTACGACCTCAAGAAGGACTACGACCCCGAAGAGGAATTCGCCATCGAAATGATCGTGCGCTCCATCGAAAACGGCACGAACCCGACCTACTACGATTACTTGGAGGCGCGGAGCCGCTGAGGCATACTTTCCGCTGCTACTGACCCCCGATTCCGATGTTCGAACGAAACGGTGATGACAAGTTGCTGAAATACCTGCGTGGGGACAAGAATTGGACCCTCCTGGGAGACGAGTTGGCTGCAATCGCCCAATCCAATCCGAAACGCCTCGCAAGGGTTTATCTGCGACTGACCGAGGCTGACGGGGCACCCAGCCCGGACAACAAGGCCTACCACTTCGCCAAGATGTCCCGCGAGTTCATCAGAAAGGCATTGGCGTTGGCGGGAACCGAGCCGGCATTGGTTGCGCTCTTGTCCATCATCGAGGCGGTGCCATTGACTGATATTCCCGAATTGGCGGCGGTCATGGCATCTGGTGGGGACCCGAAAATGCTTGCGAGCCATGCCCTGAGACCTTACTCCCCAGTATTGGCCAGGATACAGCCGCACCTCCTGCATGAAATGATCTTGAGAGGGCGCCCCGTCCAGTCACTTCTATGGGAGCCGATCACGATCCGCATTCAGAACAATGGCCCATTTGGCAACCTCTCCATCGATCAACTTCCTGAGGAGGCGACACCCTGCCTTGCAGGCTTCTCACCCGGTGGCATGGGTGTCGGGATGGGCAACCGCTCGATTTCTACAGTTCGCAGCAAATTCGAGGCAGACTTGGACATTGCTGTTAAGATGAAGCGGGAGGAATCGATCGCCCTGGTCGTCAAGCCCTGGGTCGAGGAGTCCAATGGGCGGATGATTTCCTGGCGCGGTTCATTCGAAGGTCCGGTTCGGCCATTGGGACTGATCGCACGCGCCCCCGAACTGGGTGAAGCAACCTGGATCGAAACCGCAGAGATCGCCCCCGATCAAGCATTTGGTCTGATGCATGGCGCCGCTTCCCATGGCGGAGCCTATTGCAAAGCCCGCTACGCAGCAGTTGGCCGCCTGCTCGCTTGGCAAAACATTGCCGCCATGATGGCCATGTCATTGCAGGAGTCCAATACAGTGCTCGCCAAGGCCATGCACCGATTCAAGTGGCACCATTTCACGACGGATGCATGGTTTGACCACATCGCCTGGGAGATCGGCATCCTCTGCATCGACGAGCAAGCCAAGACCTTCGCCCTCATGGCAGGGACTGACACCGACTAATGAACAATTGATAATTAAGAATGAATAATGGCTCCAAGGCTTCTGCCAGCGCGACCCAATTGTTAATTATCAATTCTTAATTATTCATTCACAATTGCTTGCTTTTCCCTCGTTCAGGTTTTGCACGGCGAGTGTGAACAGCTTGCCCAGGAATTGTCCGGTTTTGGAGGACTTCATGTGGAGGTCGAAATAGTTCGCGGCCACTTGCGTCTTGCGCTCGTCCATGCAGGTTTCGGCGACCGTGAGGCGCTGTCCTGTGGAAGGGGAAAACACTTCTAGCGACATGCGGGCCGTCTTGACCGTGATTTGGTCAGTGATGATGCGGTTGCTGCGCGAATAAACGGACGAAGTCTTGTAAGACGTCAGGTTCAGCGGATTAACGATAAGGACCAGGTCAGTTCCGGCAAATTTCGGCCCCAGGGGCTCCAATGTCCGTTCGTCCGAGTCGTAGCGATCGATGAAGGTCTTTCCCAGTTCTGGATTTTCATTCAGGAAATAGACGGAATCTGCTTGGGTTGGGGCCTGGAGCTGCTCGGAAAACAGCCGCCCGAGTGCGATCAGGGTTTGGCGCTTGATGTCCTCGATTTCGGCCTTGTCACCCTCGTCCGACTTGATGAACTGCGACAGCGGGATGCGGTAGCTGTCATCGAAGTCGAACTGCCTGCTCGAGAAATAGACGGCAACGCGCTTGCCCTTGAGGGGAAGCTGCGAGGACTGAGCTTGTGCTGCGGAAAACAGACCGGCCACCAACACTGCGGCCCAAAGGATACTGGAAAACCCTCTCATCAGGATCAATAATCGTGTTCCACGAGTTCTTCGTAATACACCCGGCTGTCCTGATCGATCTGGACATTGCCGCTGATCACCTGCTCCTCGTAGTACTTATAGTAACCAACAATCTTGCCAATCTTGGGGGCATAGATCTCGTAGGCGTGTTCTATGAGAAAAAATGGCGGAGGAGGATTGCCAGGAATCTTCTCCACGGGCATCCGGAACGGCACTTGCAGCACAAACACGCAATGCTCGTACGTCTTCCCTGCGACCACCACCGTCGTGTCAATGTTCACATAGCGGTAGGTTTGGGTCTCCAGACTGTTGTAGAGGTTGCCATTCCAGGTCGCGTCCGGGTAGGGCGGCCATTTCAGGATCATCTTCCGAGTATTGCCCTCGATGCGCTCGGCGTACTGCTCGCTCAGGTACTGCGTCCATAACTCCGAAAACTGCCAGTCATAGATCCGCAGGTCCAAGGTGTCCAGCGTATCGGACGAGGTGTACAGCCACAGCTTGGAGACTTCGCGATCCAGGAGGTCGGTTTCCGTGCCTTCCGTCTTTTCCCGCCTGTAATAATGCCGGGCCTCCATCAAGGTTGCCGAGGCATACACAGTGTCGATCACGTGGTAAATCCGCGACTTGCCCTCCACGATCGGGTAAATCTCCTTGCTCAGCGGGGGTACGGGATCCAAATCCTTGCGGCAACCGACCAATGAGGCCATGCCGAGGAGCAGCAAACATCCAAGTCGTATGAATCGCTTCATCTTCACCCCTAAAGATAGGCAAAATCCCATTTTCGGAAAGTGCAGAAAATCATCCCCAAGTTCGAGCGCCTCCTTGCAAAATGGTGCGCTAGGAAATCCTAGATTGGCATTCCCAACTGAGACAATGATGGAAATGAAGCAGAATCAAGGAATCGGCGCCCTGAAGCTGCCACTGCAAGTCGATTTGGAGGGCCTGCTCAGCGACCTCAAGACCTGCCAGCAACTGAATTGGAGCGCGCACTACAACACCCGCGACTACGAAGGCGACTGGGAATCGATTGCGCTGCGGTCCCATGATGGCAAGTCCACCACCGTCTTCGCCCATCCGAGCGAAACCTACCACGACACGGACCTCCTCGCGCAGTGCCCGCATTTCAAGTCCCTCATCGACAGCCTCCAATGCGACAAGGAGGTGGTGCGCCTGCTGCGGCAGGCCGCCGGAGGCGAGATCAAGACCCACCGCGACATGGGATTGGGCTACCCGGATGGCACATTTCGGCTGCATGTCCCCCTCCTGACAAATGCGGAAGTGGACTTCGTGGTGGATGGAAAGCGCCTGCCCATGCAGCCCGGAGAGTGCTGGTTCGCAGACTTTTCCCTGCCGCACAGCGTCCACAACCGTGGCAAGACCGATCGTGTCCACCTCGTCATCGACTGTACGCGCAACGCTTGGACGGATGGCTGGTTCGAACGGGCGGGGGTGGACCCCAAGACCCTCGCGGCCAAGAAAATCCCTGTAAATCAGAGGCTACAGACGATCGCGGAGCTTCGCCGGATGAACAATCCTGCCCTTGCACGACTGATTGCCGAGTTGGAAGAGGAGGAAGGAATCCCGCAGCGAAAAAAGAAACCAACGCCGAAGGCATCGAAATACCGCAGCGGCTCGGCGCATTCGCATCGCCAACCCAGCCCCGACATCAATGCAACACAGCCGCAAGACTTGTCGCGGATCCTCAATTGGCTGGATGAGATCGGGATTGGCTGGGAAGAGGGAGTGGTGCCCGAAGGGACTTTCCTGCCGGGCTTGGAGGTGGTGGCGGGTCGCATCGTCATTGATAGGAAGGCGATGCTGTCTCCGGGGGACATCCTGCACGAGGCGGGGCATGTTGCCCTGTTGCCAGCCGAGAAACGCGCCGGATTCAACGGCAACTTGGCTGCGGTTTATCCTGAGCATCAAGGTGATGAGGTTGCGGTGATCCTCTGGACCTACGCTGCCGGATTGCACCTGGGCCTTCCCATGGAAGACGTCATCCACGACCAAGGCTACCACGGACAGGCCGATTGGCTCAGGTCGGAATTCGCCGCAGGGACATTCATCGGATTGCCATTGCTCGTTTGGATGGGGCTATGTGACGATCCCAAGGTCGCCGGGGAGATGGGTTTTCCGAGGATGAAGCGGTGGGTGAGGTGAGGGTCAGGAGGCGAACTTCCTGACCCTTTCCAGGATTTCTGATTTCATCTGATCCCAACTTACTCCTTCCAACATTTCGGGGTCGGGATCAGCCTCAGCATCGCCGAAGTAGCAAAGACTTCGCACCACCAAAAACTGTTGTACCGAAGGAAATTTCACTTCGAACAGACCGAAAATTTCCTCCATCGAGTACATTTCGAGTAGGTAATAAAGGTCCACAAAGTCTTTCTTGCGCCCTCTGTTCGTGATCGCCATGAATTTCATTGCGGCGATCTCCAAGGGATCGGCCATCCTTACCCCATCATCCACAATGAGTGGTAGGATCCGAGGGTATCGATACCGAACAAAATCACATTTGACATTTCTGACATAATAGCCCTGAAAAACGCTTGTAGCGGCGGTTTGTTCTTTGGGTTCCGGCAAGACATGAATGATTGCCTCAGGATCCCAAGTCAAATCGCAAAACAAATCCAGGTCAATGGAATTTCGATGCCCAATTTGTAGTGCCAATGCCGTCCCCCCAACCAGATAGAAATCTCCCAGCTCAGGCAAAGCCATCAACTCTTTCAATAAGGCGAATGTGTCAGGGAGTACTGTCCTTCGGTGCAACATCGGAATGATTGAATAGGAGTTTCGAAAAAGGCAGCAAGGAAATGAAGCGAACGCTCATCCAATGATCGGATTTGCAGCACCTCAGACTTCACGCGTTCCTGCCCATAAAATTTCAAAATCGTCCTCCATTCCTCCAATGTCCCTCGCGTAACCACGCGCTCGATCACGTGCCGTGCATGGCGCTCGTAATCGATGGCTTCGGGATCACTATCCCAAAACAGGCGCGGACTGAGTTTCATGTTAGCAATATTATCAAATTTTTCGCAAAAGCACAAGCCCTATCCCCGTCCCCCAACCGTCTTGATCCACCCTCCACCCAGCACATCGTCGCCTTCGTAGAAGACCGCGCTCTGCCCCGGCGTGATCGCCCGCACCGCGCTCGGGAAGGTCACGTCCACCTCAATGCCGCCCGCCGGGTGCAACACGCTCGGCGCGCCAGAGTCTTTGTATCGGATTTTGGTCACGGCCTCCATTTCCTCCGGC
>JAXLVK010000068.1:0-35931 GCA_046329055.1 Bacteroidia bacterium | reverse complement strand
TTGGCTGCGATTGTGGTCGCAGGCTTGTTTGTCATGTTGTTTGGCCTGCTCAAGGTCGGGCGGTTGAGCGACTTCTTCCCCTCAGCGGCTGTACACGGCATGTTGGCGGCAATCGGGATCATCATCATCATCAAGCAAGCCTATCCTGCCATCGGTGTGGCGCCCAAAAAGGGCGCGGAGCTCATCGAATTGGCGGCAGAATTGCCAGCTAAGATCATGGAAACCAATCCCGTGATCGCGCTGATCGCGGCGCTGAGCTTGGCGATTCTGATCATCTATCCGCGCATCAAGAACAAGTGGATCCGCCTCGTGCCCGCCCCCATGTGGGTCATGCTGATCGCTGCGATCCCGATGACGTTCCTCTTCGACCTGCTCCATCACCATGAGTACACCCTCGGCGGACACTCCTACGACTTGGATCCCAAGTACCTGGTTCAACTGCCCGAGCGGATCACAGATGGCATCGTTTTCCCCAATTTTGGAAAAATTGCCAGCTCTGATTTCTGGGTTGCCGTATTGACGATCGCCATCGTGTCAGGCTTGGAGAGCTTGCTCAGCGCCAAGGCCGTGGACACCCTCGACCCATGGAAGCGGAAATCCAATCTGAACAAGGACCTCGTAGCACTCGGCGGTGGCTCATCCGCAGCTGCAGCCATTGGCGGGCTTCCGATGATCTCTGAGATCGTCCGCTCCAGCGCCAACATCAGCAACGGCGCGCGCACACCTTGGGCGAACTTCTTCCATGGCAGTTTCCTGCTCATCTTCCTGTTCCTCTTGAAGGACATCATCATGGACATCCCGAACGCGGCCTTGGCGGCAATGCTGATCTTCACGGGTTTCCGCTTGGCTTCCCCCAAGGAGTTCAAGCACATGGCTGAGCTTGGCGTGAGGCAAATCGCCGTCTTCGTGACCACCATCGCCTTGGTGATCCTCGTGGACCTGCTTGTGGGCATCGCGGCGGGCATGGTGCTGGAAATGGTCCTCAACTTTGCCGTGGGCGGCAAATTGAAGGCCTTCATCCGTGCCCACGCCGTGGTGAAGCCTGAATCCGGCCGCACGGTCCTGCTCCTGAGCCAATCCCTGACATTCACCAACTACCTGTCCCTCAAGAAGCGGATCGATCAGCAAAAAGAGGCTTCGGTCTTGATGCTCGACTTCACTGACGTGAGCTTGATCGATCATACGGTGCTTGCGAACCTCTACGATGTGCAGGCCGATTTCCGCAAGGCAGGCCGCCAATTGGTGTTTGAAAATCTGAATCAGCTGGCACCCGCCACCCGCCATCCACTCGCTCCTCGCCGCAAAGGCGTGGCTGTGGCGACGAACGATCTGAGCCAGGAACTCGATGCACGGCAGATGCGCATGCTCAAGTTTGCCATCCAGCAGCACCATCAGTTCATCCCGGAAACCTGGGAAGGTCACGATGAATGGACGGCATTCACCTCCATGCACGGTAAAACCATCGTGAAGGCGCGCAACATCTTCGAAAAGCGGAATGGAACCCATGCACTGACCGTCGCTGACCTCAAGATGAGCACGGGTGCATTGATCACCCTCGAAGAAGAAGAGCGCACCGTGATGCGGATCGAGCTGAAAGGTCTGGTGATTCCTGAGTTTTCGATGACCCGCGAACGGAACATCAACAAGGTCGCGGAGCATCTTGGAGCTCAAGACATTGACTTTGAGAACTTCCCTGTTTTCTCCGATCACTTCCTGCTTTCTGGCGACGACGAGGCCGCCATCCGGCAGTTTTTCGCACCTGAGCGCATCCGGTTCCACGAGGAGAACAAGGATTATTACCTTGACTCCAACGGTACCTCCATCTTGGTGACCACAAGCGGTCATTTGCTGGAGGAGGCCGGCATCGAGCGCCTGCTTCAATTTGGGAAAGAGATTGTTGCTAGCTTGTTTCCCAAAAAAGAGAAGGAACTCGTCAAATGAGGATTCGCAATCGGATGAAATGGGTGCTGTGGCTGCTCTGCCTCGCGCCCTTGGGAGCAATGGCGCAGCCCGAAATGAAGTTGAAGCTGAACGAAGACGGAAGCCGATTCGTGAAGCTGACCTTCACCAATCAGCTGTGGCTGCGCTACAACCAAAGCAATCCGGGAACCCGGGTGCTGGGCGAAGATGCCCCGCAGACGCTGGACATCGGCCTGCGGCGGACACGGTTCCAACTCTTCGGGCAGGTCACGGACAGGATGTTTTTCTACACGCAGCTGGGTATGAACAACTTCAACTTCCTCACGGGGTTGAATGGCAACCGCAAGCTGCAATTCTTCGTCCATGACGCTCTCGGCGAATACCATGTCTTCAAGGGCAAGAACACGCTGAAAGTCGGCGGCGGGCTCACCATCTGCAATGGATTGTCCCGCTTCAGCCAACCGAGCATCGGCACCATCATGACCCTGGACGTGCCTGTGTTCGCACAGACTACCGTGGATCAAACCGATGAATTCTCCAGGAAGCTGAGCGTGTTCGCCCGTGGACAAGTGGGCCGGCTGGATTACCGCCTGGTGATGAGCGACCCCTTCCCCATCAACTCCAATGGCCAAACACAGCCGGTGTTGAATGCGGATGCGACCTTCACGCCACGCGGGCATGCGAAGCAGTACCAAGGGTTCTTCATGTGGAACTTCATGGACAAGGAGACGCATACCACGCCTTATATGCAAGGCACCTACCTCGGCAAGAAGAAGGTGCTGAACCTGGAGGCGGGAGCCATCTATCAGCCGCGTGCGACCTGGTCGGCGGACAGCGTGGATACCACCTTCCACGACATGATGCATTTTTCGGTGGCAGCCTTCTTGGACATGCCGGTGGGGAAAAGCTCAGCCGTGAATGCGTATTTGGGCTACTTCAACCTGAATTATGGCCCCAACTACATCCGCAACAACGGGATCATGAACCCCGCGGACGGCGTGAATGCAGCGAATGCCAGCTTCAATGGTGCCGGAAACGCCTACCCCATGTTTGGCACGGGACAGGTCATCTATGCACAGGCAGGTTACAAGCTCCCGGACTCCTTGTTGGGTTCGCTGGGCACGCTCATGCCATTCGCCTCAGCGCAGTATGCCAACTTCGAGAAGCTCAGCGATCCGGTCCTCGTGACCGATTTGGGGCTGAATTGGCTCATGCAAGGGCATTCCCAGAAACTCTGCCTCGATTTCCAGACCCGCCCCTTCTTCACCGCCAATGGCACGGGAGACTTGGTGGCATCTGGAAGGAAGGCCACTGTCATCCTGCAATACCAAACTGCTTTATAGACCAAACATGATCGCACATACTTCGGAATCGGAACATGGCCTCGCTGAGAAACTCGGCGAACATGCTTTCGATGTGGAAGAAGTCCTGCACTTGCTCAAGCATTACCTGCCTGCGCAGGCGCCGCTGAAGGACTTCATCCACCACAATACCCTTCATGCCTTCCAAAACCAGAAGTTCTTCGAGGGCTTGCGCCATGCATCCGAGATTTTCGGCTACAAGGTGTCCATGCAGCTCGACGAATACCGTCAACGCTACGAAAGCGGCGAGATCAATCCGCAGATCCTCGACAAGGTGATCCGCAGGAATGGTGAAGGCGGAAGCCTTGAGGATTGGCGGGTAAAGCTCCTCAAAAAGGACTACGACGCCTATCCCCTGCCGCTTGTGGGCCGCCTTCGCAGCGTCTGGAAAACTGCCTACCATCTGGACTTCGATGCCTTGGTGCATCCCCTGTTGTTCAGGCTGGTTTGCAGCTACTTGGATCAGGGCGTGTCCATGTGGGACTTTCCGGTGTCGCAAAATGGCCTATTTCGCTCCTGCCAGGAACTGGAGAGGAATTCATTTGCGAGCTTTTTCAAGTCCAAGCGTGCCCGCAAGCTCCTCACCGAGGACAAGTGCAGCATGATTGAACTCCTGCAAATCCTTGTGGGTCAGGACGAATCGCTGTACCAGCAATACCTGTTCGATCTGGCATTCTCGCATCAGGGCTGGGCAGGTCTTGTGGCACAGGTCGAGGATCATCCAGAGACGCTGCTTGATTTCAAGCCCATCACCCTGCACGACCTGCTCGTGATGGAGTTGCTACTGGAGATCGATGCATTGGAGTACGAATACGGTGCGCGGTGGAAGCCCTTGGAATTGAGCGTGAAGCCGGAGCATCGCATCGACCTCTTCGGGGAGCGTCAGGTCTCCGAGTTGAGCCGGGTGATGAACATGTGGCAGGAGGCCTTCGAATGGAGCTACTACGACAGTATCCTTGGAGCCATGCGCATCGAGGAGATCGCACACCGCAAGGGGCCCGAAAAGGTGCGCTTCCAGGCGATGTTCTGCATCGACGACAGAGAATGTTCCTTGAGGCGCCACATCGAGCATGAAGCGCCTGATTGTGAGACTTTTGGAACCGCTGGATTTTTCGGGGTGGAGTTCTATTTCCAACCCGAAGGCGGGAAGTTTTACACGAAGCTCTGCCCTGCCCCTGTCACTCCGAAATACCTCATCAAGGAAGTCGGCTCGAATGCCAAGCGCAAGAAGGACCTTCACCTCTCCAAACGCAGCCACGGCATGGGACAGGGATGGATCATTTCCCAGACCCTGGGTTTTTGGTCAGCACTGCGCCTTTTCGTGAACGTGACCCGGCCCACTGTGGGTCCTGCGATGTCCAATGCCTTCCAGCACCACGACAAGCAGTCGGCCCTCACCATCGAAAACGCCGACCTGAACGATACGCAGGATAGCCTTCAAATCGGCTTCACGATCACCGAAATGGTGAACCGTGTGGAGGCATTGCTGCGGAGCATCGGCTTGGTGGACAACTTTGCCCCGCTCGTGTATGTCCTAGGACACGGCTCCAGCAGCATCAACAATCCGCACTACGCGGCCTACGACTGTGGTGCCTGCTCCGGCCGCCCCGGCTCTGTCAACGCCCGCGTGCTCTCCTTCATGGCCAATCATGCGGCTGTGCGTGAGCACCTTGCGGAGCGAGGCATTCTCATCCCTAGCACTACCCGGTTCATTGGTGCCCTCCATGACACCTGCCGTGACGAGGTGGAATTCTTCGATGTCTCCCTCCTTTCCACGGTGAACGCCCGACTCCATGCAGAAAACGTCGATATGTTCGAGCGTGCCCTGCACGCCAATGCCAAAGAGCGCTCCCGCCGCTTGGAGCTGGTGAATTCGCACCGTGACGCTGCATCAGTCCATGATCGCATCAAGTTGCGGTCGATTTCCCTTTTTGAGCCAAGGCCAGAGCTGAACCATGCCACGAATGCCCTCTGCGTAGTTGGCAGGCGGACATTGACCCGGAACCTGTTCCTGGATCGGCGGTCATTCCTCAATTCCTATGACTACGAGAAGGATCCCGAAGGCAAATATCTGTTTGGCATCCTCAAGGCTGTGGCTCCCGTATGCGGTGGCATCAATCTGGAGTACTTCTTCTCACGGGTGGACAATCAGAAGTTGGGCGCGGGCAGTAAGCTCCCCCACAACGTGATGGGCCTCTTCGGAGTGGCCAACGGCACGGATGGCGACCTGCGTCCGGGCCTTCCCAGCCAAATGATCGAAGTGCATGATCCTGTGCGCCTGCTCGTGATGGTCGAGCACCATCCTTCGGTGGTCTTGAAGACCATTCAGCAGCACCCCGAGACCTACGAATGGTTCGCCAATGAGTGGGTCCACTTGGTGGTGATCGAACCCACTGACGGAAGCCTGCACCATTTCAGGGATGGGCATTTCGAGATCTATGAGCCCTTGTGCAAGGACATTCGAGTGAATGATAGCCCTGCGCAGGTGATTGAAAATGAGTCTGATAACATTGATGTCTTCCAACTTCACTGAAAGCCATGATTACATTGATGCATATCATCGTCTTGATGCCCGTGATCGGGTATCTGGTCAGCATTCTCCTGCCTCGTCGCAATGAGGCCGCACTCTCCTATGCAGCCGTCGGGACATTTGGCTCGGTGTTGTTGGGCGGCTGGGTCTTGGTGGGGCTTTGGGCGGCAAATGACTTCACCATCCTCGATGTCAAGGACTTGGTGCTGTTCCATGCCGTCGGCTATGAGTATTTCATCGACTTGCATTTTGATGAAATCACGGCCTTCTACCTCATCGTGGGATCCTTCCTCAGCTTCGTGGTCGCGATTTACAGCCGGGTTTACCTGCACCGTGAAAAGGGCTACAAGCGGTTTTTCAACACGATTCACCTGCTGTTCCTGGGCTATGTGCTCATCATTTTCTCCGGAAATCTGGAGACATTGTTCATTGGTTGGGAATTGCTGGGCATTTCGAGCTTCCTGCTGATCGCATTCTACCGGGACCGCTACCTGCCAGTGCGCAACGCCTTCAAGGTGTATTCGATCTACCGACTGGGGGATGTGGGCCTGATTTTGGCGATGTGGTTGAGCCATCACCTCTTCCACGAAAACATCACCTTCCTGCAAATGAGCGATGTGCGTTTTGTGGGTGAGCACCTGCAAAGCCACAGTGTCGAGGGTGTGGTGATCGCATTGTTCATCTTGCTGGCCGCCGCCGTGAAATCCGCGCAATTGCCGTTTTCCTCCTGGTTGCCGCGTGCGATGGAGGGTCCGACGCCTTCAAGCGCGATCTTCTATGGCTCGCTATCCGTGCATTTGGGGGTATTCATCCTGCTGCGCACCTTTCCGCTTTGGGAGAATCAAATCTCGGTGCGGATTGCGATCGGGATTCTGGGATTGCTGACCGCCTTGCTCGCAACTGGCATGGCGCGGGTGCAGTCCTCGATCAAAAGTCAGATTGCCTATTCCTCCATCACACAGATCGGTCTGATCTTCGTCGAATTGGCGCTGGGGCTGAAATGGATTGCATTGGTGCATTTTGCGGGCAATGCCTTCCTGCGGACCTATCAGTTGCTGGTCTCGCCGTCCGTGGTGAGCTACCTGATCCGCGAGCAGTTCTACAATTTCGTGCCACGCGTTCGCACCATCGAGGACAGCATGCCCAAGCGCATCATGTACACCTTGTACATGCTCAGCCTGAAGGAATGGGGCCTGGATCAAATGGTGCACCGCCTCTACCGCGAGCCCATCAAGCGCATCGGGCGTCAATTGCGGTTCGTGAATGGCAAATCCGTCTGGTTCATCGTGACGCCTCTACTCATGGCCGCGATTGCCTTGTTGGCGATGGAGGATCAGATTCCGGCTGCAGTGCATCCCTATTTGCCACCGAGCTTCGCCCTCTTGGGTTTGGGGCTGGTGCTCAGGGCCTTTGTTGAGCGGAAGGATCCCGTTCTGGGTTGGATGTTGGTTTTGCTGAACCACGTCTTCATCGCCTTGGCGGTCTCGTTCAATGAGCATTTCACCCTGGACCATACCTTCCTGTACCTGAGCGGAATCCTTGTTTCGGGTTTGATCGGATTGCTGTGCCTGAGTCGGCTCCGCAAATTGGAGAAAACGGTAAATCTGGACAGGCATCAAGGGCATAGCTACGAACACAGCAGCCTGGCCTTGGTGTTTTTCCTCTCATGCCTTGGGCTGACGGGTTTTCCGATCACACCATCCTTCATCGGAGAGGACTTGATTTTCAGTCATATCCACGAGGATCAAATCGCCCTTGCGGCTTTCTGTGCGCTGGGGCTGATCATCGACGGACTCGCGATCGTCCGCATTTACACGAAGATTTTCATGGGTACGCACCTCAAGAGCTATCATGAGATCGCGTATCGCTCCTCTTGACTTTTTTCTCAACTTGTTTGGATTGTTTGCCGGCGCGGTCGTGCTAGATAGCTCGATTTGCGCTGGCAAACGCCTTTTTGGCCTACCTTTGAATCTGGGGAAACCTCTCAAAAGCCTAGAATGAAACGCGCAGAATTCAAGCTGCATCTAGAACGCCTGCTCCTGGAGGAATACAGCAAGGATGGAATGGAGCATGTCGCCAAGGAAATCGGCGGGGATGCGGACCGTTTCGAGGTTGCGTGGGAAATCTTCTGCAATGGCGAGCCGCCGCTTCCCCAAAGGATGGCTTGGGCGATGTCCATGCTCATGGATGAGCACCCCTCCTTGGCGATCAAATACGGGGCGACGATTGCTGCGCGCATTCCTTACATGTCGCACCCTGCTGAGCTCCGCATGGCCCTGCGTACCCTGGCGAACAATCAAGTCCCCCTCACAGCAGTGGGTGACCTGCTCCAACACCTGTTCCCATTGCTGGAGGACCCACAAACCCCGATCGCAATCCGGGTTCATGCCATGCAGATCCTCTACAACATCAGCAACATCGAGCCGGACTTCAAGCGAGAGTTGCTGCTCGTCATTGAGGCACATACCGATACAGGAGGCCCGGGTTTCGCCAATCGTGCGGGGAAGCTCATTCCGAAATTGCGGAGGGAAATACGCGCCATGGAGGCCGATGCTGGCGCTGCATCTTAATTCCTACTGGCTTTATGGAATTTGGCGGGAGATTGCATCTTACTGACAAATGAAAAAGTCAGTCACCCAAATCAAGTTGTTCATTTCGATTGCGATTGCCATGGCGGCCCCATTTTCGCTCATGCTGCCCATGTCCGAGGCGATGCGCGAAAGCACCGAGGTCAATTTCGGCCTCATCTTCGTAGGAATTCTGCTTGCATTGATCGTGGGTGAGCGTCACCTGCACCGCCACGCCAAGGCCAACAATTGAGCCCAATCACATGAAATCGACGTCCGGGCCATGCTTGTGCGTGAGCAACTGCCGGATTGCCTCCTGAATCGCCACGCCCTCGAACAAGACCTTGTGGAAGGACTTGATCAGCGGTGATGGTATCCCAAAATGCCGGATCAAGGCCATCGCTGTTCGGACGGTGTTCACGCCTTCCGCGACCTCATCCATTGTCGCTACAATCTGATTGAGTGACTCCCCCTTGGCGAGGCGGAATCCCACCGCATAGTTCCGGCTCTGCGGGCTGCTGCACGTCGCAATCATGTCTCCGATGCCCGCCAAGCCCATGAAGGCATTTTTATCGCTGCCAAACAACTCCGCGATCCGCATCAATTCCCGCCAACCCCGCGTGATCATCAATGCACGTGCATTTTCGCCGAGATCCAGGCCGCTGACCATCCCCGAACCCAATGCGAGGATGTTTTTCAGCACACCCGCCATTTCCACGCCGACGAGGTCCTCATTTTCAAAGACCATGAAGCGTTCCGACCGCAGCGCGGCCTTGCCTTCCTCGATCACCTCGTCGAAATGACTCGCGATCACCGTCCCCGCGGGCAGGTGCCGGCTGATCTCCGCGCTCAGGTTGGGGCCTGAGATGCATCCAATCCGCAGCACACAACTTTCCTCCGCGATCACCTGACTCATGCGTTTCACTTGGTGCAAGCCCAACTTGAACTCATTGATGTCATGAATTTCATATTGAGGCTGTTGCACGTCGAGCCCTTTGGTGCCGTGGATCAAGATATGCGCCGGAGTCAGGTGCGGTCCGATCTGTCGCATGGCCTCCCGGAAGAACTTGGAGGGCAGCATCGGGAAGATCAATTTGCAGCGTTCAGCCATTTCCTTGTAGTCGGTCACGGCTTGGATGCGGTGGTGGATTTTCTGTCCACGGTGGTGCCGCTCCCGCTCGATCGCCTCCACGACCTCCGTCCGGCGGGTGTACATGAGCACCTCGCGGTTCTCAGCGAGCAGGTTCGCAATCACAGTCCCGAAATTGCCCGAACCAATGACGCCCACAGGTAGATTGTTCATGATTTCGGGCATTTAGACGTAATTCTCGAGGTCATAGCCTTTCAAACGATTGGCATAGAAGTAAAGGAGGCGCGAGTCTTGGGTCAGGAGCTCCCCCTTGGAGCCGCGCAGAAGCGGTTGACGAAGGTGGTAAACCCCGAGGTTTTTCAGCCCATGCTCGATGATGGCGCGGATATCCGTGTGCAGGTGTTCCGCAAGGCGCACACGTCCACGGCGCTCTAGCTCCCGCAGACGAACATGCAAGCGATCCACAACTGCGATCATTTCATCGTGACCGACGAAAAGGTCCTCCTCCTGTACCGCTAGCAAGCCGTAGAGGTCGCCCTTTTTCTGACGCAGCATGATGTGCCAGGCTGCAAATGCCACCAAATGGCTGCTGAAGACGACATTCTCGATCTGGAACCGCTCCAATAGCTCCTGACCGAGCAGTCGCGTGTATTCTTGGCTGCGTTGCGGATCGTCGGTTTCCTCGCCATTCAGCCGGAAATAGTCATGCAGGTCGAGGACGCGTCCATATTTGTCCACGCTTCTACCCTGCTCATCGAGCTTGTTTCCGAAGAGGTCAAGCGGCTCTCCAAATGAGAACACCATCTCGGAGCTGCTTTTGAAGAACTTCCAAACGAACCGGAGGCTCTTGCGCAGGCTGCTGAAGTCGTCTTGGAGCAAAATGAAGCGCTCTTTCCCTTCCTGCCGCAGCTGTTCATCGATCAGGCCACGGCCTTCCAGCACGCTGTGATAGCTGATGACGAGCGGCACGATGTAAATGCGGCGCGGATTGTTCGGGTTTTCCAGCAAGAGCTGGCGTTGCGTCTCAATTGCAGTGCCCAAAAGGCCGAGTTTGAATCGCCCCTCCATGCTGCCGCTCCGGGACCGCGTGCCACCCGGGAAAAACAACATGTGGCCGCCACGCAGGAGGACTTCCTCGCTGTAAGTCTTGAGCACCGTGAGGTAGGCACGGTTTTTCTTCCGGCGATCCACCCTGAATGCCCCGAGTCTGGACATGAAATAGGCCAAAACCGGATGCCCAAACAGGTTGATCCCCGCGCCATAGGTGAATGCTGGCAATCCCAAGGTCTCAATCGCCCAACCGATCACGATGGAATCGAGGTTGCTGAAGTGCGTTGGGACGAGGATGACCGTGCCTTGCTTGGTGAGTTCGCGAAGTTTTTCGACCTGCCCGAAGATCTGCATCTTCTCCTGCAACTGCATCCTTTGCTTCCGGAAACCGCGCAACAGGCCCTGCTGAGCAGCATTGAAGACCCGCGAAAAGCCGAAGTTGATGAACTTGCGGGCGAAGTTGTAGGTGCCGACATTGAAATCGCCTGCAACCTCCCGGGTGTAGCGCGACACGATCTCGTGCAACAATGCCTTGGTCGCCTCCGGGTCTTCATGGCCGGGCTGCGCCAGATATTGGAGTTTTTGCCGGATGCGCTTCCAGAATGCAGGGTCGTCCTTGGGGTCCACCTTCCAAGGATTGTCCTTCATGCGGGCACGTTCCTGGTAATAGACCTCGGCAATGTTGCGCAGCAGGCCGATCCCTTTGCTGAAATGCTGCAAAAGTTCCTCCTCCGTGCGCTTGATCACTGTTTCGATCAGCTCCTCACGGCTCTGCGCCATCTTGTGGATGGGCCAATCACGGATATCCGGCAGGACGGGTGGATAGCTGCCTGCCCCGGGTTTCTGTGGGGGCTGCGCTGCGCTCATGCGATCTTGAAGGCTTTTTTGGCGGAGGCGAGGAATGCCTTGCGCTCGTCGAGGCCCAGGGTGCCGCCATTGATGCGCTTGGTGATGCTCAGGACATCATCCTTGTCGGCATAAGCATTCAGCCCATGGGTGTCCCAGTACCAGCTTGCGGCATCCACGGCGAGGTCAGGCTGCGCGACGAGGTCGGGATTGCTGCCACTAGTGAGGTCGCGGCCCAGGAATGAGCCGTATTTCGCATAATTGGCGCGTCCAGTGAGTTGGATGAGGCCGCGTCCGCGGAATCGATAGCCATCACCGGGTTGTGTATTGCCGAGTCCGGCATTGTTTTCGTAACGGAGTTGCCAGGAGCTGCCCTTGGTGGCGACGCCATTGGAGTCAAGTGTGGGGTTGGGCCAGATTTCCTCATTGTAGCGGAAGCTGCCGCTTTCCTGCGCGACCTGCGCCACAAAATGGCAAATGCGAAGTGGGGTGTTGATGCTGTATTTGTTCAGGGCGGCATTGAGCCCCGCGTAATACTTGTCGATGTTTTCCTGCTTCGCCGCAGGCATGATGGCCTTGAGTTGGTCTTTCGTGATGAGATCAGCCATTTTCTTCCCTAATTTCTTGAGTCTAGTAGTCCTTATGCCTCTGTTTGGGCATGTGATGCGCTCAAGTTATACAAAATGGGGACAAATGGCTAAGTGAAATTTGCGAGGAATGAATCAATTTCCTCGAATTTCAAGCCCAAATCACTGATCGACAATTTCTTAAGGCTCAATCCAAGCCATGCTCTTTCAGCCAGCGTTCGGCGTCGAGGGCGGCCATACAACCTGTGCCAGCAGCGGTGACGGCTTGACGGTAGGTGAAGTCCTGTGCGTCGCCACTGGCAAAAACGCCGGGGACGTTGGTATAGGTGCTTTTGCCTTCTGTGAGGATATAACCCGTCTCGTTCAGGTTCAGGAAGCCCTTGAAAATGTCGGTATTGGGCTTGTGGCCGATGGCGACGAAAAATGCCCTGACAGGAATCGTGGACTCCTCCCCGCTTTCGCGGTTTTTGACGCGGATGCTGTGAACCTTTTCTTCACCCAAGACCTCCAAAGTCTCTGTATTCCAATGCACTTTGATCTTGGGATTGTTGAGCACGCGCTCCTGCATGATCTTGGAGGCGCGCATCACATTGCTACGGATGAGCAGGTGGACCTCGGTGCAGATGCCTGCAAGGTAGCTCGCTTCTTCGGCTGCGGTATCCCCTCCGCCGACGACAGCCACGGGCATGTCGCGGTAGAAGAATCCGTCGCAGACGGCGCATGCGCTCACACCCCGGTTCAGGTACTCTGCTTCGCCGGGGATGCCCAGGTATTTGGCATCAGCTCCAGTGGAAATGATGATTGCATCCGCCACATGCTCCTCATTGCTGTCCGTCCAAACGCGGTGCGGATGTGTGCTGAAATCCACCTTGCTGATGAGCTCATAGCGAACCTCCGTCCCAAAACGCACGGCTTGCTGCCGGAATTCCTCCATCATGTCAGGGCCATTGATGCCATGGGGGTAGCCGGGGTAGTTCTCGACCTCAGTGGTCGTAATGAGTTGACCGCCAATGTTCATCCCCGTGAACAGGATGGGCTTGAGCCCAGCACGGGAGGCATAGATGGCAGCGGTATATCCTGCAGGGCCCGATCCGATGATCAGGACTTTGTGGCGGTTGGGAGTTTCGCTCATGTGATGCTGAATTTTCAGGTGGGCAAATATCTACAAAATTGGAAAACGTCCCGGGCTGATTTCTGTTTGTGTAAGCCCAGTTACAGTATGTGGAAAAGTCCGGCGTTTGGCGGTGTGCTCGCACTCGGCGTTAGTTGGACAGCCCTTGCATTTTTTGTATTTTTGCGGTGTCTATGAGCCAATTGAGGCCCGAGGCGGTTTTTTGCCAATTGTCATCCAGAGAGAAGAATCATCATGGGAAACCCTAGCCCAGTTCAAGAATCGAAAGTGAATGCCGCGCCCCAACAAGAGGGTGCAGAGCAATCCGGCGGCCTCACCATGGCCCCTCCAGCCTTTGGTCTGACTGCGGGTGCAGCAGCGGGTGCCGGTGTCGCCCAGCGCAAGGTCGCTGATGCGAATGCCCCGTCCAAATGGCCGAGAAATATCCCTACGCGGGTTTGATCAATACGGCGCAGGCTGGCTTCCACAAGGAGCCCCGCCCTGCAACGAATGATGCCACCGACTACATTCGCCCCGATTTTGAGCTCAGTGAGCGGGTGGAAGTCCTCGAAATGACCTCCAACGGCTGGCTCAAGGTCACGCGTGACATCAGTGGGGCCCAAACGACGGGCTATGTGGACAAGAAATATGTCTCCAAGATGCCCGGCGGAATCGCCCGTTCGGCGCACCGCCCTGGAATCGGCTACGACGGCGTCTCACTCGCGGACGACTTGAAATACGGCGACGAGACCAAGGATCAGATCACGGACATCAGCACATTGTTTTACATCCAAGCCAATGCCCCTGATTGGAGCAATTTCTTGGACATGCGCATTATGTGCAACTCGCTCTTTTCCTCAGGCGATCTCCAGACCAATATCAATGCGATGATCGACAAGTTCCAGGCGAACACTGGCGGTCGATACAGCAGCGACATCCTGAACAAGCACGTCCGCAACCACGACAGTACCAAGCGATTCGTGGCGCATATCCAGGAGGAATTTGGCAAGAAGATGAGCGAAACGGGGGGCGATGCCACTGGCCTCACACCGGACTCGCTGAAACTCATTGGCAATCCGCACTTCAATACCCCAAGTGATACCTGGCGCGGCGGCTTGACGATCGCCATCAACGACGTGTGGGCGTACGACCTCGACCTGATGGATTACGACCGCCAAGGCGACAATTACTCAGCCAAGGTCAAGCTGACGCTGTACGACCACTTCGGACTCGATCGTCCGGACGTGGAAAAGAAGTACCGCTACCTCGCTGGATTCCGCGCCTGGTATGTCCTTCAACACCTCAAGGGATACAAGCCCTTCATCGTTGACATACCGCTGGAGTACAGCTTCTCCGGAAAGCTCCAGAAAAAGGCATGACGGCAGACAACCGGGTACCATCATGGTTTTGGTTGCCTGCCCTGCTGCTGGTGGGGTTGCGCTTCCTGCACATGGGGCCCGAGTTGGATGATCCGCACCTGTGGAGGCAGTCGGACACTGCCAATTACATCCGCGATTTCTATCTGAACGGCGTTGACCTGCTGCATCCCTCTGTTTGCTGGATGGGCGGGCACAAGACGGTCATCTTTGAATTTCCGCTGCCGGAGGCCATAGCGGCATGGGTGCACAAATTGTTCGGGGCCGGCCTTGATTTGGAGCAGGTTGCTCTTTTTGGCATTCTACCTTGGGGCGGCTGCCTATTTCTTCAAGATTGTCCGGCATGTCACTGATGCCACCTTGGCGGCCGTTGCACCTTATCTCGTATTGCCTTTGGGCCTGTATTATTCCCGGGCGATCCACATCGACTTTTCGGTGATCCTATGCGCCCATGCAATGACCTATATGTGCTTGCTAGGCCGTTGACAAGGAGTCGGTTGGGCTATTTCGGGCTGGCAATGGTGTTTGCGACCCTAGGCTTCATGATCAAGGTCGTGTTCTTCCTGGCATTGCCATTGGCGGGTTACATTCACCGGGGAGCGCAAATGGCGGTGGTTTTTCAAGGCTTCCCCTGCTCCTCGTGCCTGTGGTCTCCTTCGCCATCTGGCAATGGCATACGGTCCGGGTGAACAGCAGCGATGCCAGGATTGAGTCATTCCAGATTACCACAAGATGGACAAGATGGGCGGCTGGTACTTCGGCACCTTGAGGATCGCATGACCAAGGCCAACTGGCAATTGCTTTGGGGCAGGCTCAAGTACGAATTGGCGGCCTACATCGGCATCCCGTTGCTCGCGATTGGGGGCATTCCTGGGGCTGAAAAACAGTGGAATCGGTTTCATGCGGCTGTGGGCGATCGGTAGCCTGGCCTACTTGATCATCTTCTTCCCGCTCAATTTCCACCACGGATTATTACCAAATCCCATTTCTAGCTCCGGTTGCGTTTCTTCACTTCCCGCATTGCCTGGGCCCTGTGGAAATGGATCTAGCTTGAATACCGTCATCGCAGGCCTGGTCCTGACGGACTTGCCTTTCGATCCTGAGCGTCCACGTGGTGCGTATCACCGAGCGGCGCAGCCTCAACAAAGGCGAGCAAGAGATTTTCACCAACTACTCGGGAAGCCGGAGCTGATCAACAAGGCGGGTGCCATTATCCCAACATACGCCGGATAATGCGTTGGTTATCAGCACATTTGGAGGGACAGCCGCTGCCCCAAACCTGCTGAACGCTGCCAGGAGCGGCTGGCAAATCAACAAGCAATGGCTGCAAGTCGATTTGTTGAAGCGGCTACAAGCTGAAGGCGCCACGCATTTCGCCCTATTGCAGGTCGATTCGATGAGCCAGACCTTGAAAGCTACGTCGGGCTCTGATGGAGAGTTTCATCTTGCCGGAAACGCATTGGCCGCTGCGGATTTATCAGTTGGCAGCCAGCAATTGAGGGTTCCAGATCATTCGAAGCGAGTTTGGGGAAGGTGCCACAAAGTCCTTGACAAAGCATTTGAAAAACAGATTTCCCCAAAAAGAAAGCAGGTACCAAAGTGCCATTTCATCAGCGCCGAAGCGCATAGAACTGCTCTCTGCTACCTGCTAAATGCTCACTGGATCAGTTCCCCACCGCGCCCTTGATGTTCAGGGTCTGGTAGTTGCCGTCGATGATGCTGATGAGCAAGTTGTTGAAGCGCTTGATCGCCATGCCTGCTTGACCTGCAGCGGGCAAGTTGGTGGGCGGAGGCGCAGGGAAGTTCTGGTTGAAAATGGAGCCGATGAAGGCCACCGACACGTCCACGTTCACGAAGAGGATGCCAGTATCGCCGTCCTCGCCGTAGCCGCCGCCGTCACCACCCACGATGGTCGGTGTGAGGGTGATGGTGAAGCCGGGGATGTTGATCGCGATGGGTTGGTTCAGAACGCCACCTGCGCCACCTTGGCCTGAAACGCCGCCTGTGCCGTCTTGACCTGCGGAGTATAGGATGGGCAATACGCTCGCACCGCCGATGCCGTCGGCAGCACCGCCACCGCCACCTGCACCGAAGCTGATGGTACCCAAACCGGGGATGTTGATGATGGTAAGGGCCACGGAGCCGCCACCACCGCCGCCACCGAAGATGTAACCTCCGAGGTTGTCGATGTTGGTGCGGGTGCTCAGGTGGATGGCGTTGCCGCCGTCCGTGCCGGGGTCACCGAAGTTGGTGAAGTTGCCGCCTGCGCCACCGTCACCGCCGTGTGCGAGGACTGCACCGCGGTTGCGGATGCCCACTTGTGATTGCGGATGCAGGTTGCCGGATTTGAGGGCGGGATTGGCTGTGCCTGTGGCGGTCACTTCGACGCCTTGCGGGATGTCCAGGACCACACAGATGGGCACGTTGCTAGGGAGACCATTGGCTGCCGCAAGGTCATAGTCCTGCTGATTCGCGAGGAGTGTGACATGGTAGCAGGAGTCGATGGTGACCTGGAAGATTTGGATTTTGATGCGGTCTCCACAGACGGCTTGGATCGCGATTGGGAATGTGCCGGGCTGCGCGAAGACGTCCGCTTCCACGGTGAGGCGGCTTTGGCCGGAGGCGAAAACGGAGTAGGTGCTCAGCGAAGCTGTGACGCCCGCGGGCAGGTTGTGCAGCAGGAACATGGAAATGCCCTGAGGGCTGCCGCCTGTTTGGTTGAGGGTGATGGTGGTGCCGGCGGTGTCCACCGTCGTGCGGTTGATCACGCCTGCGGTGTCGCTGATGCTGATGTCGAAAAGGCAATCGTCGCAGTCTTCTTGGAAGCTCGCGAGCCAGCAGGAGCCATTGAAGACTTGCAGGATGCTGTCTGTGGTGTTGAAAATGAGCAGGCCCTGGGCGGGGCTTGCGATGTTGTCGCGTTGCGTGGTGGTAAGGCGGGGCGGCAGGAAGCCACGGTCAGTGGCATTGAGCTCCAGGATGGCCGAGGGATTGGCATTGATGCTGCCGATGGCGACGTTGCCTTGGGGATGGTAGATGTCAACCGGGCCGTTTTCGATCCAAGTGGTATTGATGATGGTGTCGCCATGGATGTCGATGCCATTGCCAGCAACGAGGAGCGCGCCGCCGGAGAGCGAGGTCGGCTCCCATTGGCCGAGGCCCTGATTCCATGCGATGACTTGGCCGCCGGTGGGCACGGTGGCAGCCAAGGGGCGGCTTTGCAGGCCCACGACGGTGAGCGAAGTTGCGCCGATGGCGTCGCCAGTGTGCGGGGTATGCGAGAACACGGTTCCGGTCAGGGTCAGGCCCGTTCCGGCGGTGTAGGTGGTGTTTTGGTCATTCGCAGGAACCCAGTTGGTACCGTTCCAGGAGAGGATTTGGCCGGGTTGTACGCCGACGGTGTTCACATCCGTGAGGTCGTTCAGGGCCAAGTTCACAATGCCAACCCGCTCTGCGTAAAGGGCATACGGCACAGAGATCAACTCGGAGCTGCCCATCAGGAAGAAGTTGGTGCCGCCATTGGGATCCATTTCCACTTGGAGCCATTGGTTGGCGGCCGTCCAAGGCACGTTGCTGAAAGTACCTGTCACTGGGGTGCCGCGGCCAACCTGCAGCGTGAACAGGCCGAATTGGTTCGTGGTCACAGCCTGCGTTTCCGAGTACTGCACCGGACCGAATGCGCTGCCTTGCAGGATGTTGAATTTCACCCGGATCGCGTGGTTCGCTAGGATGGTTCCCGCCGCATCACGTGCCACAGCTTGATAATTGATGGCTTGCGGCACCGTTTGCGCCCATACAATGCAAGCCAGGAACAATGTGGCAATCAGCAGTAAAGACTTCTTCATTGTGGATCTCAATGGATGATGTTGATCTTGTGAATGCTCTTGTGGTGGATGCCCTTGCCGGGGACATCGTAAGTGACATGCAGGAAATACATGCCTTGACTAATGTTCTGAGTGTCAAAGCCATCCTCGACTTGACCGCCTGTGTATTGATCCTCCCAGGTGCTCAGCACTTGAACGCCGCGCATGTCAGTCCATGAAAGGGTGACCTTGCCGGGGTATTGCAACAGGTAGCGGAAATTGAGACGGTCAGATGCCGGATTCGGAAAAACGACGAATTCGAAGGCATAAGGGCTTTCATCGACCCCCACCAGCCTCGTAATCGGCTGTTGGAAGCCTTGGGTGAGGATCACACCCGCCGGGACGCTCTCAAAGGTCTGGACCATTGCCATCTCCCCGACCGTGAAACTGAGCGAAACATTGGCCGAGGTGTTGGTAAAAAAGTCACCCGCCGATGCCGTTACGAATGGCGTGAGCATCTGGGCTTTGACAGAGCCGAGGGCAAGGAGGGCAATACAAAATGCGAGCAGTCGGAATTGCTTCATTGGCAATCAATCCTAAGGAGTTTCGAAAGTTAGGAATTTTGGGGGAATTTTATTGTCTGGCGGCAGGATGAACGGGTGATTCTGGAGGATGTTTTCAACAATTTCGGGAAGATGCGACTCTTCTCATTCGAGGTCGTGGATTGCCTGACTCTGCGAAGTTCCCAAAAAACGCAGAATAAAAACATCGGATTCATTTACTTCCTAATAAATCTTGTAGCTCAAAGATGACTAGGACCTAACCTGGCAGTTTTTTGTGCTGTAGAACTGGTCTACTTTGGGAAATCTTCGAGGGGTTAAACCTTAATGAGGCTACTCGCTTCTGAGCGCTTTTGAACCTTGTTCGCCACACTCGGCGAAGCATTCAGCTGCAGGTAGGAATAAATCAGTTGTAGTGAGTATCGGCCCTTGTCCGAAAATACAATTGTGTACTCCTTCACTGCCAACTTTCAATTTCTCTCTCAAAGTCCTCCAAAGAGGTAACCTTGCCCATTTGGTATTCACGCACACTTTCCTCGATATCCGAATGCAATTGGCAGCTAATCGGGTCGCCGTTCGGATGGTAACCAACAGGTGCGTTTTCATCTACAGGGAGTTCGATGCGAACTTTGAACCATCCGCAAGAGCTTTTGCACAAGATCTACATCCTGATCTCATGAAGTCCCTCAAGAACTGCAATTTGAGAGTTTCGATGTTTGAATTCGTGCAACCATGTTCAAATATAGAGCAAACGCGGCAAATTCTCAACCCCTCACAGCGCCTCCATATCCCTGATCTCCTTCGGTGCGTCCAATCCTCCCTCCCATTTGCTCACTGCGCTGGTAGCCAATGCGTTGCCAAGAACATTCGTCATGCTCCCTGAACATGTCGCAGAAGTGGTCAATGGGCAGGATGAGCGCGATGCCTTCCGGCGGAATCCCAAACATGGTGCAGGTCGCGGCGACCACCACCAAGGATGCCCTCGGCACTCCGGCGATGCCCTTGCTCGTGAGCATGAGCACCAGCAGCATCGTCAACTGCGTCCCCAAATCCAGCGGAACTCCATAGACCTGGGCGATGAACACGCTCGCGAAGGTCATGTACATCATGCTCCCATCCAGGTTGAAGCTGTAGCCCAGCGGCAGGATGAAGCTCACGATCTGATTCCGGCAGCCAAATCGCTCCAATTCCTCGACCATTTTGGGGAAGACGGCTTCGCTGCTCGTCGTCGAAAATGCAATCGCCATCGGATTCATGATGCGCTTGATCAAGAGCGGCAACTTGTTCCCCAAAATCAGGTAGCCCACCAGCAGGAGCAGCAGCCACAACGAGGCGATGCCGAGCAAAAACGCCCCGAAATAGATCAAATAAACCTCGACGATGCTCGACAAACCATAAGTCGCGACCACGGCGGTGATGGAACCCAAAACGCCGAGCGGCGCGAAGTTCATGACATAGCCCACCATCTTGAGGATGATATGCGCCAGGCTGTCCAATGCCGCGATCACAGGCTTGGCACGCTCGCCAATCGCCGCACAGGCAATCCCGAAGAAGATGGAGAAAATGACGATTTGCAGGATCTCGTTCGTCGCCATTGCCTCGATGATGCTCTTGGGGAAGACGTGGGTGATGAAACCCTCGAAGCTGAACGCCTCTTTTTCGAAATCACATCCGCCGCAGCGCTCGTATCGCTCACGAGTTGGAAGTCGGCTCGGGTTGAATCGTGTTCACCCAAAACATCCCGATGAGCAAGGAGGCCAATGACGCAGTGATGAACCACAGCATCGCCTTCCCTCCGACCCTGCCTACCGTCTTGAGGTCCCCGAGCTTGGCGATGCCGACAACCAAGGTCGAGAACACCAATGGGGCAATGATCATCTGAACAAGCCGCAGGAATATCGTCGTGAGCAGCTTCCAATAACCCGCAACGGCCTTCGCGGTGGCAGGCTCTAGGGAGATGTGCAGGATGTACCCGATCCCGATGCCCACAAGCATCGCAATGAAAATCAGGAGTGTGAGCAGATTCGAGCGTTTTTTCATCTTGTGCAATTGATCGCTTGGGCTGAAAGATAGGCTTTTTTCCGACCGCCCCAATTCGTGATGTGGGAATTACGCCTTTCGAAATAATTCCTCGAAATGCCTTGAAAAAACATGGCGGATTGGTTCCATTCCCCTAAATTTGATCAATCGCCGGGACTACCCCGCTCCGTTGCAAGACGAGGGAGAGTGCTGGCAATGCACGGTTGGATTCTTGCCCGGGATGGGCCAATTCTTGAGACGATTCTTTAACTGGAGACTTGGATGTTTGAAGTAGGAGCTTCCACGCGGGACATCACCGCATTTCGCCCCGGCATCGGCATGATGGGATATGGGATGCATTGGAATGTGGTGCATGATGTCGAGACCCCTTTGCTAGTGCGCGCCTATGCCTTCCGGCACCCCGAAACCGGCCGATCCATGGCCTTGGTGGTGGCGGACATGTGCTTCATCACCATTTCTGTGAAACGCGGTGTGGTCAAGCGCCTCGAACGTAAGCATCCCGAGATGGGCCTGCACGAGGAAAATCTGCTCCTCACTGCTCAGCACACCCACAGCGGCCCCGGCGGATACAGCCATTACGGCCTTTACAACGTGACGATCCCCGGCTTCGTGCCCGATGTCTATCAGGAACTGGTGAATGGCATCTCCGATGCGATCGTCGAGGCTTGGGAAAACAAAAGACCCGCAAACCTTCGCTTCCAAAGCGGTGAATTTGAGCGAGAAATACCTGTGGCCTTCAATCGGAGCATGAAGGCATTCATGAGCAATCCGGAGGCCGAGGGACTGAATCCTGAGGACACCCACCTCGCCATCGAGCGGGAGATGAACCTGCTGCGCATCGACGGCATGGACGGGGAGCAAATCGGGGCCATCAATTGGTTTGGCGTCCACACGACCTCCGTCCACAACGACAACCACAGCATCTGCTGGGACAACAAGGGCTACGCAGCCGACTTCATGGAGCGCGAACTGCGGCAGCAACCGAATGCAGCCGGATTCATCGGTGCATTTGGTCAAGGCCCCGCAGGCGACGTGACCCCCAACTATGTCTGGGACGCCAAGAAGAAATGGACCCGCGGCCCCTACGAGGACGATTTCGAAAGCGCCCGTTCCAATGGGCATCTTCAATACCGCAAGGCGATGCAGATTTACAACGAGGCTGAAAACGGACACCATGTCCAAGGCGGCCTTGATTGGGGATTGCTGCACGTGAACTTCGCCAACGTCCAAGCCGATCCGGAATTCGCGAACGGCCATGCAGATGCCCGCACAGATTCAGCCTGCCACGGCTTGGCCTTCTTCGCAGGCACCACGGAAGGTCCTGGAATGCCGCCCTTGGTGAAGGGGCTGGCCAAGTTCGCCGCCAACATGGTTAAGGGATACGAATTTGCGACATTGGCCTTCCGCAAACGGGATGTCAAGCAGCAAATCCGGCAAAAATACCGCCTGCAAGGCAAGAAGACGATCATCATTGAATCTGGGAACCGCAAAATCCTCGGCACCTCCGACGTCAAAAACCTGATTGTGCCTGGATTCGCAGATCCCACGATCCGCTACCTCAAAGTCCTGCACCCGAAAGGCTGGGAAGAGGACAAGCCCTGGACTCCACACATCTTGCCGCTGCAAATCGTGGTTTTGGGGGACATCGCATTCGTTGCAGTGCCCGCCGAGCCCACCACGATCGCCGCGCGTCGAATCCGCAAGGTGATCGAGGATGTGATGAAGCCCAAGGGCATCCACAAGGTGCTGATCGTCCCCTATGCGAATGCCTACTGCGGCTACATCACTACCTACGAGGAATACCAGCACCAATACTACGAAGGCGGACATACCGTTTTCGGACACTGGACATTGGCGGCTTTCCAGACCAAATACCGGCAGCTTGCATTGGAAATGGTCAAGAAAGTGGACTACCGCGAGCTCCAAGGCGACGGACATCCCCCGGAATTCACCGCCAAGGACTTGCACCGCCGCACCTACGGCAACAATTCCCTCAAGCGGGACAAATAGGATTTCCAGTGACTCCAGCAACGTACAGCGCTTACCGTTCTGCATTTGCAGGTGTGCAGATGCCATTCGCATGGTTGGATTTGGATCGATTGGAAGCGAATGCGGAAGCCATTGCGAATCGTGCGGGTAGCAAATCGGTGCGGGTCGCGACCAAGTCCGTGCGCTCCGTTCCCGTCCTTCGCCTCATCCAATCCCTCAGCCCCAAGTTCCAAGGATGGATGTGCTACAGCGGCGCAGAGGCCGTGTGGCTCAGTCAACAGGGATTTGACGATCTACTCATCGCCTATCCAGTGGTGGACCGCTTGCAGATTCAGGCGATTTGCCAGGAGGTCAAGTCCGGAAAGCAGGTGATCTGCATGGTGGACTCAGAGGCACATGTAAATCACTTGGATTCCATCGGAAGGGAACAAGGCGTGGTGCTTCCCATCTGCATCGACCTGGACATGTCCATCGATCCGCCCGGCATCCATTTCGGCGTCTATCGCTCCCCGATCAATTCCGTCGAGAAGGCATTGAGCTTGCATTCGGCCATCAAATCCGCCAAAAACCTGGATCTGATGTCCTTGATGGGATACGAAGCGCAAGTCGCGGGTCTCGGAGATCATGTCCCCGGCCAGGGATTGAAGAGTGTAGCCATCCGATTCCTGAAGCGGAAATCTATCAAGGCTGTTGCCGAGCGCCGCGCTGCGGTCGTTGATGCCCTGCGCAAGGACGGCGCGAACCTCCGAATCATCAATGGCGGCGGCGTTGGCAGCATGGAATTCACTCGTGAGGAGACTGTGGTGACCGAAATCGCAGCTGGATCAGGGTTTTACCAGAGCCACCTCTTCGACTACTACGACAATTTCCGCCATCAACCTGCCGCAGGATTCGCGGTCGAGATCGTTCGTCAGCCTCAACCCGGCATGTGGACCTGCCACGGCGGCGGCTACATCGCCTCCGGCTCCGTCGGCCAGGAAAAGGCCCCCTGCCCTATTTGCCCGAAGGCACCCGTCTCCACCCCAACGAAGGCGCTGGCGAGGTCCAGACACCTATCCTTTATAATGGCCCAGATAAACTTGAACTCGGCGCGCCCATTTTCTTCCGGCACAGCAAGGCCGGCGAGCTTGCGAGCGCTTCAACGTCTTGCATTGCATCCGTGACGGCAAGCCTACCGGGAGTTTCCTGACTTACAGAGGGGAAGGCAAGGCTTTCCTTTGAAGCGTGGGGCCTCCGCTGCGCCCCGGCTTGTCGGGGGCCCGAAGCTGCTCGGCACAAGGCCTCCGGCCAAGGCAGAGCCTTCAAAGGAAAAGCCACCAACATTTCCAGTTCACCTGCATGCTGCTTTAGACTCGTTTACTTCCGCAACTGCCTAGGCCAGAGGCCCATCGCCTCAAGTCCGCTCCAGCGTATAAAACCCATGCAGCGCATTCCGCACCAAATCCGACAGGTCCCCGCTTCCGCTCAGTGCGCTCATCATCCCGTACATCGCGGCTGAGCGTGAATGCCCGACTTTGGCTGGACCGCTGCTCGCTGCATCCTGCAATTTCTTGAAAAGCCCATGCGGCATGATCGCCCGCATGCCTTTGAACGCCCCGACTTGTGCCTTGGCCGCCAATTTGCTCCAACTGAAGCCGACGAGCTTGTCCACGGCCTCCTGCAAATCCGCAAGAAATGCGTCCGCGACCTCAAAATGAACTTGCGAAACGGTCAGGTGCAGGCTGTCCGGCATTTGTTGCCGATCAAAATGCCAGCCCATCATAGCCAATTCGTCGCCCAGAACATGGATGTTCAGGCTGTCACTGCCAAATGCGATGATGCTCATGTCCGGGTCACCGATGACCTGAAGTTCCGGAATGGCGGCAATTCCAGCGAGCAATTTCTCCGTTGCCTTCATCGTGCGGAGCGCCATGTCCATGTAGCCATTCATCCCGATGCTTTTCAGGGCTGCCCAGGCCGCTGCGATCGCGCCACCGGGACGGGTGCCGAGCATGGTCGTGCTTCCATAGATGCCGCCGGACCAGTCCGCATAGACGTAAAATTGATGCTTTCGCAGGGCCGCATTCCTGTACAGGATCACGGATGCGCCCTTGGCGGCATAGCCAAATTTGTGCAGGTCAGAGGAAATCGAAGTCACGCCTGGGAGGCTGAAGTCAAAGTCCGCAACGGCATGCCCCAACTTCCGCACAAAGGGCAGCAGCATACCTCCCACGCAGGCATCCACATGCAGCAGCAGCCCATGCGCAAGCGCCAGATCGCTCAGGTCGCGAATGGGATCCATCACGCCATGCGGATAACTCGGCGCAGAGCCGACAAGCAGGATGGTGTTTTCATTGATGGCTTCACGCATGGCTTGGATGTCTGCGCGGTAATCAGCGCCCACAGGCACGATCACGCCCTTCACCCCAAAATAGTGGAATGCCTTGTGAAATGCGGGATGCACGCTGCTTGGCACGATCACTTCTGGTGCGGTGATAAGCGGTTTGTGGGCAAGAGCCCATTCGCGGGCGGTCTTGATGGCTAGCAAGATGCTTTCCGTGCCGCCGCTGCTCATGGTGCCCTCGACCTCTTCGTCGGCATTCAGGAGGCTGCCGACCATGGTCACGACCTCGGCCTCGAAGCGGCGAAGGCTCGGGAAGGCGCTGGGATTCAGGGCATTTTCAGCGAAAAATGTATTGTATGCCTCCTGGATGAGGGCGGCGCGCTCCTCTCCGGGGTGATAGACGAGGCAAAACGCCTTGCCTTGTTGCCAGACGGTGTCGTGTTCGCGGGCGGATTGCAGTTCATTCAGCAAGGTGGAGCGGTCCATCCCGGTGGACGGGATCATGGTTTCGGACTTTTTCATGTTGATATAGGATGAATTGGGCTAAGGGGCTGTGAATCAAAAATTTCTTTCGAGGAAGTCGAGGGCATTGGTCTGCATGAGCTTGCGCACCATCTCCTCGGGGCTGTAGCCATGCCAGTGGGCCTGACCGTAGCGGGTGCGGGCGAGGAATTCCACCAAATCCTGCTTCAGCGTGGGCAGGTAGGCGGCCTCGGGATACATATCTATATGTGTGATCATGCCATCATAATCGGTTCCCAGGGCCATGCGGTCCCAACCAGACTTGTCGCCGACTGCGGCCACGATGCGGAAAATGTTCTGTGCGATCAGTTCCAGCAGGGCATCCTTGCGCACTTGCTCGTCGTCCATGCCCTTGATTTGCAGGACGCGGTGATTGCTGCCGAGCAGGCCCTTGTCCACCATGAGTCCAATCAATCCGCCTGAGTCGGCGATGATCTTGACCTCCTCGTCGCTCAAGTTGATGGCCCAGTTGTGGAAATTGGTGGACTTCATTTTCTTGGGCTTGTCCTTCTTTTGGACGCTCGCCTTGATGGTCTTGAAGGCGCTGAGCCCGGTATGGCTGCAAATGATCGGAATCCGGTCCTGCGGCGAGATGTGGTTGTGGCTCTGGACGAAGTGGTAATACTCCTTGCGCGCCTCGATGCTCATGTGCTTGATGTCGATGAGGATGCGGCGACCGTTTTCGCGGGATAGCAGGGAGCGAATGGCCGTCCAGCCGAGGGGCGTGATGCCTTGGTTCAGGCCCTTCTTTTGATTGAAGGCTTGATAGACACCTGGTTTTAGGCTTCTTGTGTGTCCTGTCAGTTCATTGTAAAAGTGGTGGGCAAGGTTGATGAAGAAGGGCGCTGCTTTCCAAGATTTGATCGTGCCGATGTTCTCGATGATCTCCCGCTCGCAGGCGGCCTTGCTCCCTTTTCTACCCGGAAGGCCGCAGTTCAAGGCATGCGCCCCTTCGATCGTGACGACAACTGCGATCTTGTTGGGGTCGCTTGCAAGGATCGCCTGCACATCGGACCAGTTGCTTGCGAGTTGGTAGGAATAGCGGCCGTCGGGCGAGGTGCCTTGCCCTTTCGAGAGGAAGCCGTATTGCCCCATCAATTCCTGGAAATAGTTTTGCTGTTGCCTCAAGGCGCGGATTTGATGGCCGTCGTAGCCTGTCACCGTTTGGAGGAGTAAGTCGGCATTTTCTTGCCCCAGGACCCGTGTGGGAAGCTTTCGCAAGTTCAGGAACCCCTTTTCGAATGGGTACAATGAGTCAAAGACGACCCGGACATTGCCATCGCCATAATTGTAGAGGTTTGCCTGTGAATGCGACGCGACCTCGCGGGATTTCATGCGGGCCCAGCGGCTGAGTTTGTCATTGAAAACTGGGTTTTCGGTGCGTTCCCAGACATTCCGGGGGCCATGTGTGAAGGTGCAATTGTAAGCTCGGAGCGTAGGGTGGGCGTGGATGTCCACGTAAAACTCTCTATTCATTTCTAAAAGCCTCTTATTCTTGAATTCGTATGGGTAGGGTGCGCTCGGGTTTTCGCCTCCTTCCTATCCGATGCAAAGTACGTTCGAGAGATATTTCGAAACAAGAAATATTCTATGATTGGATTGTTAAAGTTGTTAAGCGAGTGTTAGAACCCGGGTTGGATTAGATGGCAAATCCTCGCGCATTTCCAGGCGAATCCAGTGGAAAACCATTCGTCTAATTGCATTGCGCTTGTACGCCTTTTTTATGCTTTTTCCCTGCTGGAATCTATATTTGTGACGAATCCAGAAACTCAATTTGATATGGGAGTATTTGATTTTGCCAAGAATGCCGGAGCTGCCGCTGCTTCGGGCGATCTCCATGAGACGATGATCAACAACCTCTTCGACACCAAGCTCAAAGAGTATGGTCTCGTGGTGAAAAATTCGCATGTGGAATACCATGACGGCGTGATCACCATCACCGGAGAGGCTGCTGATCAGGCAACCAAGGAAAAAGTGGTCCTCGCCATGGGCAACCTCAATGGCGTGTCCAAAGTGGACGACCGCATGACGGTGTACAAGAAGCCCGAGGCGGTCAAGCCCGAGCCCGAGTCCAAGTTTTACACTGTCGTCAAGGGCGATACCCTGAGCAAGATTGCCAAGCATTTCTACGGCGACGCCATGAAGTACCCGGTGATCTTCGAGGCCAACAAGCCTATGCTCAAGAACCCTGACCTGATCTATCCCGGCCAAGTCCTGCGCATCCCGGAGCTGTAAGGTCAGCATTGAAATTGAAATGAAATCGGGGGGAATTGTAACGGTTTCCCCCTTTTCCGTTGTGGTCACACCATGGTTTTGAAAATGCTTCTTCCCTCCCATTCGTTTCGCCGCATGGCCATCCTGCTGCCCATGTTGGCGATGTTGGGCACAGCCTGCTCCCATTCCAATACGGATTTGATCGAGTCCGCGCCCCTGATTTCCAGGCGGTTCAAGGATGACTATGGCCGCCCTGTGACATTGAACCGGGTCCCGAGGCGGGTGATCTCTCTGGCCTCGAACATCACCGAAATGATCTACGCCATCAAGGCCCAAGACCGCCTTGCTGGAGTGAGCCATGACAGCGATTTCCCGCAGGACGCCTCCGGCAAGCCCTTCGTGATCACCTATCCCGACTTTGACCTGCCCGGCGTGGTCGCCTTGGAGCCCGACCTCATCCTTGCCTCCACCGAGATCCATGATCAGCGCATCAGCGACTTCTTCGAGCGCTACAAGTTCCCGCTCTACTTCCAGGACTACAAAAACTTGGAGGACATCTTCACCACTATCCGCGAACTCGGCCAAATGCTCGGCGCCGAATCCCCTGCCAATCGCCTCGCCGACTCCCTGACCGCTGCCACCAAGGCCATCACCGACAGCACCGCCGGGCAGATCAAGTACAAAACCGCAATGGTTTTGGGCATCGATCCCATCACCGTCGTCGGGGGCGGCAGCTTCATGAACGACCTCATCACCAAAGCGGGAGCCCAGAATCCATTCAGCGTCCTGCCTGAAAAATACCCCACGGTCACCGCCGAGCAGTTCATCTTGGCCGCGCCCGAGTACGTCATCCTCCCCACCCACAACGACCGCGCTTGGGTGGACCTCGTCGCCCGATTCCCCGACATCCAGACCAAAATCCCCGCCACCGAGCTGAACCACGTCTTCCAAGTCGAGCCGGACGTCATCGTCCGCCCCGGCCCAAGGATCGTCGAAGGGCTTGCCTACATCACGAGGATCCTGCATCCGAGGGTGGCTGTGGATTAACTGTCAGGAATAGAAGCCCCCGAATTGGGCGAACTACAGAATCTGCAGGACTCCAATTCTACAATCCGGTGAATCTCTAGATCGCCGAAGCAATTCAGCAATTCCTGATTCCAACCAAAAAGAATGGGCCGCAAAAAGCGGCCCAAAATTCTGTAATTCGGTGAATTCCGAGCATCTTTAGATCGCGCAAGCAATTCTGCTCCTCACTCCCCCCCGATGCTCTTCCGCATATCCGTGTCGGCTTGCAGATTCCGCATCTTGTAGTAGTCCATGACCCCGAGTTGCCCCTTCCGGAATGCCTCGGCGATGGCCAATGGAATCTCGGCTTCGGCTGCAATCACCTTGGCGCGCATTTCTTGGGCGAGGGCGATGAATTCCTGCTCTTGCGCGACGGCGAGGGCGCGGCGTTCCTCAGCTTTGGCATTCGCGACCTTGAGGTCTGCCTCGGCTTGGTCGGCTTGGAGCTTCGCGCCGATGTTTTCTCCGATATCGATGTCCGCGATGTCAATTGAGAGGATCGCGTAGGCAGTACCGGAGTCCAAGCCTTTCTCAAGCACCTTTTTGGAAATCATGTCCGGGTTCTCGAGCACGCTCTTGTGGTTTTCGGCGGAACCAATCGTGGTCACCACACCTTCACCAACCCGCGCCAGGATAGTCTCCTCTCCCGCTCCACCTACCAAGCGGTGGATATCGGCGCGGAGCGTGATCCGGCTCTTGGCGATGAGTTGAATGCCGTCCTTGGCGACCGCGGCCACGGGCGGGCTGTTGATCACACGCGGGGTCACGGAGTCGTGGACCGCCTTATAGACATCGCGTCCTGCGAGGTCAATCGCCGCTGCGAGTTTGAAATCGAGGTCGATGTTGGCCTTGTCAGCGGAGATGAGCGCGTCGATCACCGCATTGATATTGCCCTTGGCGAGGTAGTGCGTCTCGATCTCCGAAATGGAGATGGTGATGCCCGCCTTGGTAGCTTTGATCAGGTTGTTGACCACGAGGCTGGGCGGGATTTTCCGCAAACGCATCCCGATGAGCTGCCCGATGCCAACCTTGACACCGGAGAAGATCGATGTGATCCACAGTCCAACCGGAACAAAAAACAGGAAAAGGAACAGGAAAAAGATGGATCCGACAATGATGGCGATCCAAAGGACCGGAATGTCGGGAGTCGCGAGCGTAACCATATTTGATGAACAAGTTGAGGGTTCCAAAACAAAGGTAGCAAATAATGATTGCCGTCAAAGTCCTACAGCTCTCGGATCGGCGCATGCTCAAAAAGCAAGGCCGACCCCCGTGAGAGAGGCCGACCTTGAGATTCAAGCTGTACTTGCTCCGATTATGAACGATTACAATACTTGCAGCTTGGCAGTCAGTGACTTGCCATTGGCGTCCAGGACAGAGACCAAGTAGATGCCTGGCCTCCAGCCTTCCACCTCGATTTCCAGGCTTGTGGCGTCCACATCCATGTTGCGCTCGAGCAGCACCCTTCCGGTGAGGTCATGCACCCGCAGGACCGAGCCCGCGCCCAACTGCGCTAGGGCGTAGTCCACGGTGACGCGGCTGTGCGCGGGATTGGGATGCAGGCTGATGTTGCGGTTCAGCACGTCCAAAGCCCTGGTCGCCTCCGGCAAATCAAGCACTGGGACGGCCTTGAGGATGTGCGGATACCCGCCAATCGCTGCATGGAGCAGGTCACGGGCATCGTCAGCGGCTTGTCCAAGGCGGCTTTCGTCGATGCGTTTCAACTCTTGGAGCTCGGCGGCACTCAAGTCGGCATAGCTGCCACCCGCAAGGCGCAGGTTTTGTTGGATCCGTTGCACGGTCGCGAAGTCATGGCTGCCCGCCGTCGCACCTTCCCAGGCTGCCAATGCTGCCAGTGCCGCAGCGGCATCATCTTGTTGGTTGTGGAATTGGTAGTCCACCCATGCGCGGTCGCCTGCGCTGTAGGCTGCGTTTCCGGCGATGAAGTCATGGAATCGCTTGGCGGCATCGACCTCGCCCCTTTGCAGCAACAAGCCGATCAGGTCGCCCGCACGGCTCACAAATGCCGCAGGATCGCTGGGCTGCTCGAATTCCGAGAAGTCGCCATTCATCAGCCGCACCATGCTGCCATCGACATTGCTCATGAACACATCACAGATCTCAAGCGCGCCAATCGTGGAGGACACCGTCCCGATCTGCAATCCGCAACTCGCGATGGAGCTGTAGGCATTGTTCCCGACCAAGGTCACGCCGGGGCTGATCGTGCTGATGCCATAGTTGCCATACCAGGTTTGGGATTGCCCGCTGGTGTTCACGTCGATGGCGCCCCCCGCAATGTTGTTGCTGACGAATGTGTTCCGGCCAGCTTGCGCTGAATTGGCGATCCCGGAGCCTTGGGACCCATTGAAGCCTAGGCTCAGCACCCCGTTCACCGTGTAGTTGTAGAGGAAATTGTTGTGCATCCGGGGCACGCGTCGCGTCGTGGGGGTCGAATTCGCGAGGATGACCGCGTAGGTCGCGTCGGTGACGCAGTTGCTCTTGATCTTGACCGACGGATCCTGATTGGTGGTCGTATGCCGGTAGAAAATGCCCTCATTCACAGGCGAGTTGTTCCGGCGCAGGCGCATCTTGATCTCATTGCAACTGACCGTGTCCTGGGTGCCACCATCCACCACCACGCCCACGATATTGGCATTGGTGACATGGTTTTCGTTGATGGCGGAATTGGTGGAATTGATCAGTTGAATGCCGTTGCTGAATCCGTCGATGTCATTTTCCTTGACGTTGGCGGAGGTGCAGGATTCCATGCTGATGGCCGCACCGAGCGGATTGTACTGCCCGGCCTCGGTCGAGTTCACCGCGTGGTTGCCCAGGACCCAGATCATTTGGCTGTTGGAAGCTAGGATTTGGGTTTGGTGCGCGGTGAACAGCTGGTTTAATTCGATCCGGTTGTTCTCGACTGAGGAGTAAGAACACTGCGCGAATTGGACAGCATGGAGGTTGTTGGTGAAATTGTTCAAGCTGATGCGGCCGCTGCATTGTGTCCAGAAGATGCCAGTGAGGCTGGTCGAAGTGGAGTCGCTGGTGTTCATGAAGTCGTTTTGGGAGACATTGGCCATGAAGGTGCCCTTGGTGGCATGGATCCCGGTGTACGCCTTGGAGTGGAAGGTCGAGCAGACTCCAGTGTTGTTGCTCAGGCCCCAGGTGATCTCGCGGTCATCCACGGTGAAGGTATTGCCAGTGATGCCTTCCCAGGCGAGGATGCCGTTGGACCCCGGCAGGCTCACACCGCGCAAGCAGTTCATGAACAGGTTGTTGGTGATGCGCAGGTCGTACGTGACATTCAACCCCGGCACGGTGCCCGCTTGCATGCTGATGGCGTCCACTGCGTTTTTGAAGATGCACTCATTCACGACGCCCGAGGAGCCTGCACCCGTTGGCGTGAAGTAGAGCCCCTCCCAAGATTCGGATTCCTCACAGGGCCGGAAGGTCGAGTTGTTGGCACGGAGGCGGGCACCATTGGTGAAGGTCACCCGGGTGCAGGGCGCGAAGACCACATCCGTCTCTGTCACATCCAGCACGATGCCGTCGATGGTGATGTCGGCGCCGATGTAATACTTGCCCGTCCAGGTCTCTACGCCGCTTGGGTTCGTGCCCGAGTTGAAGGTGGTAGGCGTGATGATCTTGACATAGTCGGGATCGGACGCCGCCCAGCAACTCTGTAGGGTATCACCACAGACGACCTCCGGGACCACATTCGGATCAAAGAGCGGTGGACTCGGATTGGTGTTCAGGATCGTGGGAGTCGTGACCGCGAGGTTGATGGTATTGTTGGTGAGGTAGGATGTGTAGGCCGGCACAATGATCGAGTCGATGCAATTGCCGTCCTGCGCGTCGAATTGTCCCACACCATTGGTCATCACCAGCAGGATGTCCTCCGGGGCATTCAATCCACCCTGACCAAAGCTCCGAGTTGTTGCAGTGAAGGCGATCTTAGCGGTGCCGGCATTCATCGAGATCAATTGCTGTTGCGACTCGATCCCCTTCATTTCAAGAAGTCCAGGTTCGTACCACCGAAGCGATAGGCCCAGTTGGTCGTGCCGGAGGTCGTCATGCTCATCAGCCACAGGTCGTCGGCGTTCGCATTCACATTGACAGGTGGGCGCTTGCCTTCACCCAAGACGATGTACGACTCGGCGCTCGCATTCAGGTCACGCATCACCTCGCGGCCTGCTTCCCAACCAAACATGCCCGGGAACCGGATTTGGTAGCCGCTGGTTTGCTGCGAATTGAAGTTGTGTTTGGTCCAGAAGGCATGGATATTGGTTTGGCTGGTGTCAATCACGTTGCCATAACCGACAGTGACTTGCGACGTGTCGATGTTTCCGGTCAGGGCGATGTCCTGGGCCTGCAGCGTCGAAGTAACCCCGATGAGAGGTCGCAGGTAGGACTTCTGCGCCAAAATGCTGCCATTGAGGGCATCCAGCTTGAGATTGCCAGGCCGGTAACCAGCGGGGCTCATGTAATGCGACACCCTGCCGGCGGCAAACAGATAGCTGTAGGGCACCAGTGTAGATGAGTACAATGCCTCGGAATATACAAGGTCGTAATCCCGGTTTCCGCCCGGAAATGGCAGTCCAGTGAGCTTGCTCAGGCGCATATAGGCTCCGTTTTCATTGGGATAGTTGGCCCCGGTGAGGCGGAACTCCAGCCCATTGGGGTCCGAGTCATGGATCGAAAACGGCGCAAAACTCGTCACACCCTGCGATGCCGGGAAGACCCGCGTCCATATCATCGTCCCCAACCCTGGCGACATCGAGAAGGCATAGCCCCCGTACGAGGTCGTGGTGGTGTAGGAAATGACTCCGCAGCCGATGAGGTGGGTGCGGGACGCGTCCAACTTCATGTCTGTCAGGAACTCACGGGTGCCGCCAGCGGTGTTGAGCTTGAAACAGACTTCATTGAGCAGGTTTCCATTGTAGTCCACCATCAGGATCAGGGTGGAGTCGTTGCGGTAGCCCCCGATGTAGAGGCGCTGATTGATAGGGTCGTCTAGGAGGACGCGGCCGCCCTCATTGACATTCGGGTCTCCGAAGGTGTAAACTCCGGTCTGTGCCGATGTGGTGAAATGACAAAGAATAAACAAACTAAAGAGCAAGAGGGTCTTGGCCAGCAGGCGGGCTGCCGGCGAGATAAGGGATTTCATAGTAACGTTTGAATTTTTCTGATGAGGAAAGAACGAATTCCTAGGATGCAAAATGCTCAGCAGCTTCTGCGGGTGGCATGGCAGGGAGTACGCCACCGTGGAAACCTACTGCTGTCCTCGAGGACAGAAAAATGTTAAGGGCAAAGGGGATTTTAGGTAAAGATAAGCCAATGGGGGCAAAAGTCAAGGCATGGCAAGTGTCATAAATTCTACCCTAAATCCGATACAATATTCCCGAGGTTGAATTCGTTGCCGGATTTTCCGCTTTCGGCCTTTGGATTGCCAATGGAAAATCCTACCTTTGCAGCCTCATTTTCAGGGAAGACCCCAAGACATGAAGTTTTTCATCGACACGGCTGATCTCAAGGAAATTCAGGAGGCAAATGACCTGGGTGTCCTCGATGGCGTCACCACCAATCCTTCTCTCATGGCGAAAATCGGCGTGACCGATTTCCGCGCCCACTATGCTGCCATCTGCGAGATCGTGGACGGCGACGTGAGCGCCGAGGTCCTCAGCACCGACCTCGCAGGCATGATGAAGGAGGCGCTCGACTTGGCGTCCATCCATCCCAACATCGTGGTCAAGGTTCCCATGATCCGTGACGGCGTGAAGGCCATCAAGGAACTCACCCAACGCGGCATCAAGACCAATTGCACCCTGATCTTCTCCCCCGTCCAAGCACTTGTGGCTGCCAAGGCCGGAGCAACTTATGTCTCCCCCTTCCTCGGACGCCTCGATGATGTGGGCCATGACGGCATGGACTTGATCCACAGCATCCGGGAGATCTTCGACAACTATGGCTACCCGACGCAAATCCTTGCGGCGAGCATCCGCCATACCCTTCACGTGGTCCAGTGTGCCCAAGCCGGCGCGGACGTCGCCACCATGCCCCTGAGCGTGATCGATCAGTTGATCAAGCATCCGCTCACCGACACGGGCTTGGCGAAGTTCCTCGCGGACCACAAGAAAAACATGGAAAAATCCGGCCTCTGATCGGGCCCGTTAAACGTGGGGAGCCTCCTGTGGGGGCTTCTTTCGTTTTTTTGGGGTAGGCAAAATGTGGATTCCGTCCTGATTGGCAAGCAAAGACGCCACAACGGTATATCCTCAGAAACTTGAATCCGGCACCGTCAATTCAGGGACGAATTGTCCCTTCATGCACGCCGCTGCCAGCCAATGAATTGTAACTACTTGAGTTTGGGTTTGCCGCCTGCGGGTTGCACACCAGGCGATGGGCTTGTCGCACCGCCAGTGAGTTTGCCTTTGGATCCGCCGGATGCGGGCACAGCCTTGGGGTTGCTCTCGGGTTTCACAGGTTCTTCCGGAATGCGCTTGACCACCTTCCAATCCTTTTCCACAGCGGCGATGCGCTTTTTGATGGTCTCAAGGCTTTCCGTCTGCAATCGAATCCGTTCTGCGGCCTTTTCGAGTTGTTCGTCGGTGTATTGTCCACTTTGGCTCGCACGAACGAGGGCAGCCGCCGCTTTGGCCAGGTCTTCCTCCGCTTGTGCGATGCGCTTGCGAGCGTCGGCAAAGTCTTGAGCCTGCACGTAGCTGAACGCAGGGTCCGTCTTGGGTGCGGGGGCGAATGTGTCCACAGCTGCGGTGGCGGGCATCGAAATCTGCGAACGCAGGCTGTCGCGGACTGCTTGATTGGCCTCGCTCGCCCGGGCTTGGGCCGCAGCGGCACTGTCTTGAGCGGTCTCACCCTTCAATTTGCCTTTTTGGCCATACGCCAATCCTCCCATGGTCAGGAGAACTGTCAGCATCAAGACGAACCTGCGAGTGATCATGCCGCAAAGCTACCAA
>JAXLVK010000067.1:0-36383 GCA_046329055.1 Bacteroidia bacterium | reverse complement strand
CCCTTACCAGCGAATGCCGTAGGCAATAGCTTGGGCCGTTGCAAGAGAACGAAACATAAAATACATGGTATAGGTTCGCCAACGTATCAGCAGGGAGAATCAACACACCATTGGTGAGATCGTCACTGCCATAGTGGCGGTAGTTGGGAATACGCTTGTGTGCAGCATTAAAGCTCGAGTCCCCGGAAGCGTATATCTGCAGATTCCCATTTGCATCCGAGTAGCTCGCGCTCTCTTCAAAAAAGTACCTCGTCCTCATAGTCGTGTCCACCACGGGCGCTCCTGCACCCGGAAACCGCATCAGGATCGAATCCCCAAATGTCCAAGTCCAGTCGTGTTGACCGAAAAGGTTGCTACTGTTGGTCAGTAGCAGTAGAAGGCAAGCAAAATGGAGAAGCCTTTTTCCCATAGCCTTATCGCTGGATCACAATTTTCCAACTGAAAGTTGCGCCATCAATCAACTGAGCCCTTGCGAGGTACATGCCTTGGCTTAGGTGCTTCAGCGACAATTCCCGAACACCCTCCGAGTGGTCAATGGATTGCTCAGCGACAATAATCCCTCTGGAGTCCCGCACCTCAATGCGCCCAGTTGCACCTGCAGGCTGGAAGTCAAAGAACAGCCTGTCATTCGCTGGATTTGGCCAGCAGCGGGCAGTCGTGGGCAGGTGTAATCCAACCAATGGCAGTTCAGTCTTTGCAAACCCATTGCACGCAGGATCCTCCCAAATGATCTCCCCCTCCTCCGCAAGCAGCGATCTCGCAATCGACACCGCCCTGCCTCCGAGCATCTCGCACTGCGAGGCAATGGCCTGCAGGATGGCAATCTCACCGATGTCTAGGCTGTCGCCGTCCGTTCGAATCTCCAGCACGAGCTTGTGGTTTAAGGCTACTAAATCGCTGGTGCCAGGTGCTATCGGCTGCGGATTGGCATTGAGGGTGTCGCCCCTAATGATCCGGTCATTGGCCCGAGCCACCTTGCCTTGGTTGACCACCTGCATGGCTTGGTGATAGGACTGGAAGGCATTGTTGGACAGCAGCAACAGGCTATCCTTGAGCAGCGTCCCCTCCGCCCATTCATCTGCACGGAACTGGGTAGCCTCCAGAACCGCCGAATCCGCCTACTCTATTGTTAATGATGTTGCTAATCGGGCCACCGTTGCCACCACCTGCGGTTCCGCTGCTGTTGCAGAAGACTTGTCCGGGAGTGGGGTTGCCGATCAAGGGGCTGCCATGGAATAGTGGTAAATGCTCCTCCACCTCCAGATGCAATATTTGGCCAATGGGAGGCTATTGACCCTCACCCAAAGCCTTGATTGTGTTCCATCAGACGACCAAGAAAGAGTTTCTGGAGTTGCCGAAACTCCCCGTCCACTTATTCTCAGATGGGACAGGAGGATTCTGAGTTCCCTATATCACCGAGATCCCCCACTCATCAGCACAAACCCATCCACACAATTCCGCATCGTGTTCCCCATGTACCGCATGGGACAGTTATCCAGCACAAACACAGCCCCTCCCCAAATCCTGGAACGTGTTGCAGGTCACGTCGCTCTCCGGCGACCCGAAGACCCGCAGGGCCTGCACCGCGTATCCCCCGCCCGAGAACCGTCGCCGACGACACGGTGTTGTCATGCACCCGGCACGGCCGCTCATGTTGCTCCGCAGCGAGATCCCCCGCAGCGGCTCAAGCGGCACCTGCGGCCGCAGCCCCACGCTGTTGCCCTCGTTCACCCGGTCGCTGCCCTGCAGCCGGTCAATGCCGCGCAGGTTCAGCGTGTTGTTCCAGCCGCCGTAATCCCCCAAGCCCCAGCAGCGGGTTGGGGTTGTTCATGTTGTCCAGCCGGATCCCGTGCATCTGCGCCCCGATGCTCCCGGTGATGGTGTTGCGGTCCGGCCCCCTGCCGCCCGTTGCCGAGCCGGTGCACCCGCCAGCTAGTCGTTCGTGTGGGTGTTGCGCTCCAGTGTCACCACCTCGCCCCCGCAGGGCCGCTCGTAGTACCCGCGGCGGTTGGCCGTGAAGGTGTTGCCGCGCACACCCTCAGCACACCCGCCGCTCCACCATCACGCCCCGCACGTTGTTCTGGAATATGTTGTCTTCGAGGGTAAGGGGCCAGGAGCTGGGGGCAGGAGCTGCGAACTGGGGCAGTTTCGGTTCCTTTCTTGGGCGATCCCCCGGCGGCCTCGTTCCTCGGCCTCCGGGGTCCGGGCTGTGCGGGGGTTCTGTCCCGATGCATCACATCGGAATGCCAACTCCATCCCCCTATCGCAGGCCCCGCCCCCTTGTTGTCCTTCACGCTCACACTGGTCCTCACACTGCCATCCGCCCCCTGCGCCATGCACAGTCCGCCCAGCAGCAGCGAAGCGGCCACCTGCCAGCACAGCCATGCCCCGGCGGCCTCCCGCCGCCTAACCTCCTCGATATGTCCGCTCCTGCCCAGCATGTTTTCTTGCCCCATGCCCCTCACCCCTTGCCCCTCACCTAATCACCACCACCTTCCCCGTCACCACCCGAGCCCCGCATTCCCCCTCCACGCTCGCCCGGAAGATGTACAGCCCGCGGGCCACGCCAGCGGAGGCCGTGCCGACGAATGGCCAGTCATCCTGGTAATCCTCCGTCGCATACACCAGCCGCCCAGCCGCATCCCAGACGCTCAGGGACACACTGCCAGTGTGCGGCCCCAGGTTTAGCACATCCGCCGTCCCGTCGCCGTTAGCGGCCACGTAGCCTTGCACATCGCAGGGCACCTCCTGTAACTCTACGGCCAGTTCCAACTCCCGGCAGCCGGGGGTAATGTTCGCCGGGTTGGTCACCATCAAGGAGTAGGAGGTGGTTCCATCAGGCTGCGCCTGCGTCATGGAGGCGCTTGGCGAGGCAAGGCCATTCGTCGGGGACCAAGCGTAAAGGTAGCCCGGATCAGCAGTCACCCCGATCATGAGGCACTCCCCAGCACAGAAGATCGTGTCCCGCATGTTCTGAGTATCCAGTGAGTCCTGCCAATCCCGCTCCTCCACCGTCACCACCACCGTGTCGCTCCCGCTGTGGCAGTGGAGTGTCCCGCCGGGATACGTCGCGGTGACCGAGTAGGCCCCTGCACTGGTCGCTTGGATCGAGGATGAACTGTCTCCGGTACTCCAAAGTAGGGAGCAGCCCGTCACACTCACACTGGCACTCAGAATGATGCTGTCTCCCTCACAGATCGTCGTGTCAGCCCCCAGGCTCACAACTGGCAACTCGTCACTCGCAACTATTTCCACCCATACCGAGTCCACCGTCACCCCGCAGGGGATTCCCACCGCCGAGTCCGTCACCGTCAGGAAATACCAACTCGATGAATCAGGCCTCACCCATTGTTGTGGCAGGGTGGGATTGGTGATCCCCGGCCCCGTCCACACAAAGCCCACCGCCCCGCCCGTCGTGTCCGGGTAGCCGATTTGTACGGAATCACCGGGGCATATCTTCACAGGGGGGCCGCAGTCCGCGTACTGCGCCACCAGCGGCGGCAGGCTATAGTTGGGCAGGTTGGGCAGGTTGTAGGTGGTGCGGCGGCCTTGCAGGTAGAGGCTCGCGTAGCTGAAGTTGCAGGCAAGGCCGAGTTGGTTGGGATCGTTGATGACGGAGAGATGGTAATTTCCGGGGTTTAGGCTGTCAAACTCTTGCAGTTGGCTCAGTAGATTTTCCCGTCCGGGCCAAGTTGGTGCTGCCCCAGCTCTATCGAGTCCGGTGATGTGAAGATGAGGGTCTTGGATGCCCGGATGTTAGGAGCGCTCAAATCCCACTGCCATAACCTGCATCCAGTCGGGTTGTCGTCCTCCGTGGCATAAACTTTCGTGCCATCTGGCGAGAACGAACATCCATAAAAGACATTTGGGCCAGGGTAAATTGGGGCAGCGTCACCAAGGCTGTCCCAATTGCTCAACATGCCCGTGCAACGGTCAAAGTCGAATCGATCAACAATTCCTGTGGGTGTCACAGCAAATATCTGGTCTCCTCGAGGGGGAAAAAGCAATCTCTCCTTGAATGAAATATGGGTTGTTGCCTATACCTTCATAATATGAACCTATGCTTTGAATCTGGATCGAGAGACTACCTCCATAACCGACTTTCGCAACAATGAAGTTATTTGCTTCCTCCGTGATAGACCAGCCACCAAGCTTTGCCCGTGGCATCTCTTACGGCTGCGATCTTTTCTGTAACCGTGTAGGTTGGACTATACAAGGGCAAACGAATGCTGCTGACGACAGTATCGAAACTAGTATTCCTCAAGGCAATTTTCTCCTCCCAAACGCAGAGGAAATTGATTTGGGCAAGTGAAGCTGACCCGGTAGCAATAAATCGTATCCGGATGCTTGGGATTATCCAACAAGATTAGACCGTTCGTGAACTGGTCTGAGAAGAACGAAGGTGATCCCTGCACATAGCTTCCGCTCGGCTCATGTATTCCATTTTCTGATAGGTATAGCGCCAAGTTTGCATTCGTGTCAGAATATGATGCACTTCCTCTTCGAAAGAAATATGTTGACTTTGAACACAGTATCCACCACGGGGGCCCTCCTCCTGGAAACCGCATCAGGATCGAGCCACCAAACGTCCAAGTCCAATCATGTTGCCCGATAAGGTTGCCACTGTATGTCAGCAGCAACAACAAAAATTGCGGTATGGTGGAGCCTTTTTCCCATAGGTCTATCGCTGGATCACGATTTTCCAACTGAAAGCTGTGCCATCACCCAACTGCACTCTTGCCAAATAGATTCCCTTGGCTCAGGTGCCTGAGCGACAGTTCTTCAACTTCCTCGATTGGTCAAAGGATCGCTCTGCGACCAATATCCCCCTAGAGTCCCGCACCTCAATGCGCCCTGTGGCAGCCAAGGGTTGGAAGTCAAAGCAGCCTGTCATTTGCAGGGTTGGGCCAGCAGCGGGCAGTCCTTGGCTGGATCACTGCAGTGGTTGGAAGTACAGCCTTGGCGAATCCATTGCAATCCGGGTCCTCCCAAATGATTCACCCTCTCCCGTAAGCAATGACCTCGCGATGGACACCGGCCCGTCCCCCAAGCATCTCGCACTGGGAGGCAATGGCCTGCAGGATCGCGATTTCACCCGCATCCAGTTGTCGCCATCGGTGCGGATCTCCAGCACGAGCTTGTGGTTCAGGGCGGCAAGGTCATTGTTTAGGGTATGATGGGTTGCGGGTTGGCACCCAGAGTGTCGCCCCGGCTAATGAGGTCATTGGCCCGCGCCACCTTGCCTTGGATGGCCTGCATGGCCTGGTGATAGGACTGGAAGGCATTGCTGGACTGCAGCAGCAGGCTGTCCTTCAGCAGCGTCCCCTCGGCCCACTCATCTGCACGGAATTGCGTCGCATCCAGTCGCCGTTCCACTTTACCCTGTTGTTGGCAATGTTCCCGATAGGACCGCCATTGCCCCCACCGCCCCCTCCCGTTCCGCCGCTGTTGCAGAACACCTGTCCGGGACTGGGGTTGCCGGACAGGCGGCTGCCAAGGAATCAATGAAATTTGATTGCCACCCATGACTGCTTGATTCGGCCAGTGGGTCGTGATCGACCTCACCCAGAATCTGGATTGTGTTCCATCCGATGACCAGGAAAGCGTTTCAGACTTGCCAAAACTCCCCAACCACTTATTCTCTGATGGTACGGCAGGAATATTCGTACCCTGTGGCCCTATCCGCCCCAAGCTCATTAGCACAAACCCATCCACACAATTCCTCATTGTATTCCCCATGTACCGTGAAGGGAACGAGGACAGCACAAACACAGCCCCCCTCCCCACATTCTCAAACGTGTTGCAGGTCACGTCGCTCTCCGGCGACCCGAACACCCGCAGGGCCTGCACGGCTGTGTCACCCCGCCCGAGAACCGTCGCCGACGACACCGTATTGTTATGCACCCGGCACGGCCCGCTCATGTTGCTCCGCAGCGAGATCCCCCGCAGCGGCTCAAGCGGCACCTGCGCCCGCAGCCCCACGCTGTTGCCCTCCACGTTCACCCGGTCGCTGCCCTGCAGCCAGATCCCGTTGCCGCGCAGGTTCAGCGTGTTGTTCCGTACTTGTATCCCCCAAGCCCCAGCAGCGAGGTTGGGGTTGTTCATGTTGTCCAGCCGGATCCCGTGCATCTGCGCCCCGATGCTCCCGGTGATGGTGTTGCGGTCCACAACCCCCTGCCGCCCGTTGCCAAACCACAGGTGCACCGCCAGCGAGTCGTTCGTGTGGGTGTTGCGCTCCAGTGTCACCACCTCGCCCCCGCAGAGCCGCTCGTAGTACCCGCGGCGGTTGGCCGTGAAGGTGTTGCCGCGCACCCTCGCCCGCACCCGCCGCTCCACCATCACGCCCCGCACGTTGTTCTGGAAGATGTTCCGGTGCAGTGTCAGAGTGAGCAGCGCCGTCGAGGTAGGGTGCCCCACAGTGACCTCCGGCGTGTAGTTGTTGTTGCCGCCCAGCGGCGCAAACGCGTAAATGCCCGCCCCCCGGCCCGGAGTGCCCACTGACGTGGTCGCCACCATCCCCACGAAGCGGTTGTGATAGACGCTCACCACGCTGTTCTGCGAGAAGAGCCCGTGCTGCAACTGCTCGAAGCGGTTCTCCGCCCCGGTCGGGCTGCCCAGCGTGAAGCCCTGCACGTTCACCAGCTGCACGCCGCTGTGCCCGGTGATGAATGTCGCGTAGGGCGGAAGCAATCCACCCCCCGGAGGCGGCAGGAACCGACAGCCCAAAATCGACCTCGGGCTCGCCTGCCCCGTAGCATACACCCCCGTCCAGCAGCCCCGGAACTGCACATTGCTCAGCGTGAACCGCGTCCCGCCCCACGAGTTCAGCCCCCGCTCGGCCTCGCGCACCATGCCGCCCGTGCCGTCCCATCGGCTGCCACCCGGAGCCAGCTGCGATCCCCCTCCACATGAACGGGCATGCCGCCCGGAAGGTGCAATTCTGTGTCGTCAGCGTCCGCCCAGGCAGGACATACACCACCGCCATCAGAGTCCATCAGAAGGTCATGTTCGTGAAGGTGAAGCTCTGGTCCACGAACAATGTCTATGATGTGCAGAACGCCGTTTTGGGTAGGGTACCCCGGCTGTGGCCACCAAAACGAGGTCCTCGGGTTCTGCACCATCTGCACCCCGGCACGTCACAGCACCGCCACGGCAGCACGGTCACCGTCACCTGGTCCGAGTTGCATCCGCAGAAATCCCCCGGCAACAGCACAGTGTAGGTCGTCGTCACCAGTGGCGACACCGTGATCGAGGCGACAGTGTCCCCCGTCGGGATCCACATCCAGCCCCCCGGCCCAGTCGTGTTCAGTGTCAATGTCGTTCCTGAGCCTACGTCGTGTCCTGCTGGGTGATCCCCCGCACCACCACCACCACGCTGTCCCGCACCGTGTCGCAGCGCCCCACGTCCGTCGCCGTGAAGGGATAAGTCGTGGTCACCGAGGGTGTCGCGAGCGGGTTGGGGATGTTGTACCCGCTCAGTCCCGGTCGCGGGTCCCATGTGACCCAGAACGCCCCGCTAACCGAAAGCGTGTCAGGCATCCCCGCGCAGACCCAGACCGTGTCCGGCCAATGAACGGAATCCAAACCCACAGCCGTCACCCAGACGCTGTCTGTCATAGAGCAGCCTCCGCTGTCGGCGGTGAGATAGAAGTATTGCGAGCTGTCCAGTGTCGCCACAGGGTTCAGCACCAATGTGTCGCTCAATGAGGCCGGAGCCGGATCCGACCAGTGAAAGCCCGTGGTTCCGGCCCCCACACTACCCTGCAAGGTGATGCCCACTCCTCGGCAGGCCACCGTGTCCGCCCCGGCGTCCACCACAGGCGCGCCCACATGCACCCATACCGAGTGGCTCATGGTCGTCCCGAAGAGGGCGCTCGTGATGGTCAGCGTCACCTGATAGTCGCCAGGGTACTGGTACAGGTGGGTGATGGTGTCGTGCAGGCTCGACGCGACCGTGTCCGCGTAGGTGCCAGCGCTGCTGTGCGTCCCGTCACCGAAGTCCCACTCATGGTCATGGCAGCCGGGCCCTCCGCCAAGCTTGCCGACGAAGGTCGCCAAGGCACCCAGACAGATGCTGTCATCCCATTGAATGATATTCGCATTCACCCCCCATGGTGGTGTCCACATTCCCGCCCGCAGCAGCACCACCCGGTCGATGTCCACCTGCGTCCCTTGCGGCCTGATCTCCACAAAATGCTCCGTAGTGTCCAGCGGCGCGAGCAGCATGTAGGCGCCTCCGGCATCCCTTCCATGCCAGCCAAAGGCCGTGTCCGGCAGCACCCAGATATGCCCGGTGCCAGCCCCGGAGACCTGCACCTGCCTGCCAACGCCCGCATTGTTCCGCAGCCACGGCAAGTGAAGCGTGTGCTGGTCATCCCCCGTGGGCCGGAAGTAGTACCGCGTCCAGCCGCCAGGCCCTGTATGCCGCACATAGCTCGTGAACTCCGTGAAGTCCCCGCTCGTGGCAGGCACGGGCCGCTCCGTCCGCACCGAGGCCGTCCCCGCCGCGCTGTCCCAGACCTCCGCCTCGAAGTCGAAGTCCCGGCACCACCGACCCGGCTCCTTCCACTCGTGCCAGCGGTCCAGCTGATAAAACACAGGCGCATTGGGCCCGTTCATGTCCAGCACGTAGGTGCTCCCCTGCAGTCGCTCCTTGACCGCGATCCGCTGGAAGCCCAGCTGCACATTCTGGTTGTCCCGGAACTTGAACGAGACCACCTTCTCCTTGGGTGCCTGGCTCGGCATGTTGCCCGTCCGCTGCGCGCTCGCCCCGATGATGTAGGTGTAGGCCCCGTGCAGCTTGCGGGCGGTGATCAGGTCGTTGTTGTTGCCAGTGGAGAATGTGTAGTAAGTGGGAAGGGTCCCGCCATTGTAGGTCCAGGTCGTGTCCCCGTTCAGCACCTCGCCAGCATACATGAAGTCTCGGAAGCGGCTCGTGATGGCCTGCGCGTAGCTTGCCATGGGCAGGTGCCAGGTGCGCCAGTTTGCCGCAATCCCGAAAGTGTCCGGGGGCAGGCTGGTTTGCAACATGAAGGTATTGTAGCTCTCAGCTCCCATGGCGGCCATTGCCTTGAGTTGCCCCAGGTACTGACCCGGCCTGATCTGCTCCACATCTTCTATCTGCCATGTCTTGCCATCATTGAAACCGGGCGACACGGCGGGAATCCACAGGGAGTCGCCTGCCTGCAGTTGGTGCCGGAGGGAGATGCAGAGCTGGTCCATGCCTGTGAGCGCCCCCCGTCCATGCCGCCACCACCGGGGGTTGTTCGGATAGAATGTGGAGCCTGCCCGGTGCCGGGTATCCCGATTCACTACAATCTGACGCTCTTGAGTATAGCTGAACGGCTCACCCTGCACCTCGTACCACCAAGTCTCCGGTGCTGCCCTGCCAGCGGTCGCGTTGTAGTTGTTGATCCGTGCCAGCCACTGGGACTGGTAGGATTCCCTGAACTGGTTCCCACGGAATCCTTGGTAGGCGCGCCTGTCCCAGCCGGGGAAGTTGGCATGCCAGTCCCTTGTGATCTCGGCGTCACGGAACACAAAATTGTTGTCAAAGATGCCCACCACCTCGTCGTTCTCGGCCACGAGGTCGATGTAGGGATTGGACAGGTAGTCCAAGAAGGTGTCCACAAGCTGTGCCTGCACCGCGCCATCAAGCCCGAGCAGTTGGAACCGGGTGTCGAGCGGGCTTGCGGCCATCGCCCAGTTGAGCCGCGTCCTGTTGAAGGCGTCACGCCACAGCGGACCCAGGGGAGGGAACCATGCTGCCCATGTGGAGTCACGGATAAAAAAAGTGTCGGAAAGGGCGGGGGGGCTGTACCAGACAGGTAGCGGCGATTGCTGAAGGATGATCGGCGAGCGGTAGTACCCGCTCAGCGTGTCACCGTCATGCAGGAAGGACTCCGACACCTGGTTCCAGTAGGTGATCAGTGAACGTGGCAAGCCGTCGTTCGCAGGGTTGTTCAGGCTACGGAGGATGTGGAAGGGGAAGTAAATCGAGTCAACGAGATTCGGCGGTCGATGCAGGTAGCTGTAGTTCCCATGTGTGCTGCCGCAGTATTGATAGTAGTTCCAGTCCCACGCGAGGTGCTCCAGCATGAGCCGAGCCTCTGAATGGCTCATGGCGATGTCGGAGCCATGCCTGAAGGGCTCCACATCGGTGACAAAGGGGATGAGCGGCCGGATCAGGCCGTTCACGCTGTACCTCGGGTGGGGTAGGTGTTGAACAGCTCCAGCGGGGTCAGGGGCACGTTGGGATAGCCGGGTGCGAACTCCATGAGGTTGATCCCGGTTTCCTGCACGGGCGGCGGGAAGGGGTAGGTCGCCACAGGGGACTGTTGCGTGAACAAGATGGGCAGCCCGGCGAGTCCACGCTGGTAATGTTCCCAGACCAGTTGCGGGGGCAGCACAGTGTCATAGGCTGCAAACTCGTCGATGTCAGCCACCAGTCTGTCCACCCCGCCATTGTAGGTGAAGTGCAGCACACCCCCCGCATTGATGGGCGCGCCGTTGGGGTGGTGGAAGAAGAAGCCGGGCGGGCAGGTGCCGTCGATGTAGATGCGCTGCTCTCCCGTCCGCGCACTGTAGAATGCCGCGACATGGTGCCATCCGCCGTCCAGCAGGTCGTAAGGATCAGCGGGGCCGATCCCCGTGAGCGGGACGTTCAGCACACGCTTGCCCAAGGGGTCGCCCGTGTTCACGATCCACTCCAGGTAGTTGTCCGAGATGACGAGCTGACACTTGTTGACCCAATGCACGCTCCCCGTCCAGTGCCCCTGCCGCACGCGGAGCCACAGCTCCAGGCCCACCTCGGCCATCGTCGAACCTGCGTCGATGCCCCATACCCCCGGTGTGCCCGGTGCATCCAGCGCACGGAAAAACGGTCCGGCAATGGGGGCCTGCGTGGAGATGTTGTTGTCCAGCATCAGGGTCCCTGCAGTGATTGTGTTCCCGTTGCCGGAGGCGTCATCCCGTTGTTGATTTTGCGGCCCAGGGGTAAAGCGCCAATATCCCAAAGGCGTGTGCTGCGCCATCAGCGAAGAGACGAGGAGCAGGATGACGATTGAAAGATGAAGGAAAAACGGACAAGGCCAAAACAAGCCTGTGCGCCAATGCGGCCACCTGCGCCCAGAGACTTTCATCTTTCCACTTCCATCTTTCATCCAAAGGGGAGTGTTGCCTTCCATGTCTGGTCAGAATTTGAATTGTTGTGTCACGTTGTTCCAAGTCCCGATGTAGGCGTAGGGCTTGCCATCCGCAGGGTCTTCACCCATCACTGCCATGTCCAGAAACCCGTCGCCATTCCAGTCCGCAAATGTCAGCCTGACATGCACCAACCCAGGCATCAGAGCCGGGCCTTGCATCAGCACGAGTCCCGCCCCCGTGTTACGGTAAACCTCCATGATCGCGCCAGCCGCCCCAAGCCCTGCAAGCACCAAGTCCATGTCCCCGTCTGCGTCAAAGTCCGCCCAGACTGCGTCTCCATAGCCCACCCCGGTGAGGTTGCTGCTGATGAGAAACTGTGTCCCAGTGTTCTTATAGACCGCCACCTGCGGCCCCGCCGCCATTCCGGAGGATAGTAAGTCCGGCCGCCCGTCCCCGTCCATATCCCCGAAATCCAGGCTCCCATTGTGGAGCGGGGCCAGTGACGGTGTCGCCATGGCGATGAAATTCATATTGCCCGCATTGCGCAGCACCAGCGTCCGCACGCCCTCGTCCACCCGGGGCGAGATGTCGCTAAAAGCGAGGTCGGGCAAGGCGTCCCCGTTTACATCAGCAACATCCAGCGCGGTCCACTCCCGTGTATTCAAGGCGGGGGGCCGCACTGCGATGAATACTCCCAAACCGTCGTTGCGTCCGATCAGCCCTTGGAAACCCAGCGCCTCGCTGAACCCGGTGAGCACCAGGTCCGGGTCTCCATCATTGTCCATATCCGCCCAGCGAACGCGGCCCATCCCTAAGCCCGGCAGGTCAGGCGTGGGCACCAAGGTAAGTACGCCCCCTACGTTGCGATAGACCAGCGTCACGCTACGTCTCGGCCCCGACTCCCCGGTGACCACCAGATCCGGGTCGCCGTCCGCGTCCATGTCCGCCCAGGCTGCATCGCCCAGCGACACAGCTGCCAGTGCCTGCGACGTGTCAGGATCCAGAGATGTCCCCGAATTGTGCAATAGTATTGTCTGCCTCTGCCCGCCGCTGTCCTGCCCACAGATGAGCAGGTCCTGAAGCCCGTCAGCATCGTAGTCCGCCCACGACAGTGCTCCCCGCGTGAGCGCGGGGATCGCAGGCCCGGTGACGGTGATCGCGGGCTGCGCCAATGCCATGCCGCAGAGCGACAGGAATGTGGCCGTGAGGAGTATGTTCCTTGTTGGTAGCATAGAATTAAAGATAGGGGTTATTTCTGACATGGCAACGGTTTGCACCCATTTCCGGCAGCCGCTGATTCCGTCGCAGACAAGAATTGCACCGTGATAGCAGGTTGGGCGATGCCCCAAAGGCAGGGCAGCAGCAAGAACGCCGATAAGAGAAATGACTTTGGTGGAACCAAGGCTCAATGGTTAATTGTGAATGTGATCAATGATGCAATATGGCAACAGGATTTGACATCTTGTGTCAAGTAGCCAGGATTGTTTTGGAACCAATTGTCTCAATTGATCCCTTTGGGCACGGCATTGACAAGGATGTCGGCTGATCACCACCCACATCAACTTCCAAGAGGATGCCACGCACTCGCCTGATGTCCCGGCGCAGTGCCGCAGTCTCCTGCTCCATGGCAGCAATCAGGACCTCAAACTCGGCCTTGTCAAGATGCGTTGAACTTGTCTTTTTCTTCATAAGGTTGCAGGGTATAAGCGTAATATGTGATAATGCCGGGGGCCACTGAGCGGCAGCCCCTTGACACCAATCAACAGAGAAGCCGCAAGGTTCACGAACACCTTGGAGACAGGCTTCCGTGAGTAAACACTGTGATCGATCGAGCGCAATTGGAAGGAGCGTAATGAAAGCTCCAAAGGAGATACATCATTCAAAACCACGTGGATGCCGCGGCGAGGGGGCGCATCAGAGCTTGTCCAGTTCGGGATGCAGGACAACATTTAGGACAATAGGGCGCAAAGCTCCGCCTAGCGGTCTGTGCGCCACGCCAGGAAGAATACTCGCCTCCCGCCATAGGCCAACCATCATGACTGTCGTTGGCCGACCTTGCCGCACAGTACATGGAAAGGTCGGCCAACGACTAGTCGATGGACCACCACCGTCTCTCTCACAGCCAATTTTGGGCTCCTAAACATGGTGCCGCAAAATGGGTTTGAGTTTACCTTCCCGATACAAAGAGAATTGAATCCAAAAGCGTAGTGTTACTACCCCAAATCTGCACAAATGGCGATTCCAGCCAATGTAGGGGGTAGCCATCTGCTCCATGAGGGTATGCCCTGGCCTCCATCAAGAGATGCCTTGGTCTCCAAATGGGGGTGGCATTGCCTCCGATAGGGTGCCACCGCCTCCATGGGTATACCTTCGGCTCCACGGTAGGGTGCCGCGACTTCATGGGAGGATGCCATCACCTCCACGTAGGGATGCCCGCGACTCCATGGGAGGATGCCAACGACTCCACGTAAGGATGCCCGCGACTCCATGTGTAGAAGTGCGAAACTCCCGTGAGGATGCGAAACTCCACGTGAGGATGCCCAAACTCACATAATGATGGCATGGGTCTCCATGTGGGGGTGACCTTGTCTCCTCATGGTGGTGACCACGCCTGCATGTGGGGATGATGATGGACTCCATGCTGGGTTGCCGCAGCCTCCATAAGGGATACCTGTGGCCTTGGCGCTGGGATGCCTATGGCCTTGGCGAGGTGATGCCTGTGGCCTTGGTGCTGGATGGGCTCGCGGCCTTCATGATGGGGTGGCGTGGCCTTCAGTTGGGGGTGGCAATGGTCTCCATGATGGGGTGACTTGGCCGCTGAGCAGGTTGAGGCGACAGCAGCCACAGGGTGAAGTGCCAGCCTCATCGGCCTCCAATACCCAAACAGGTCCACAGCCTATATATGGGCGGGTGATCTGCAATAGAGTATGCATTGCCCTGACAGTCAGTTCATAATGCGGTGGAAATGCTAGGCATCCACGGTAGAGCAGTGCAATCAAGGAGTCAACTGATGCTTCCGCGCCCACTGTCCTGACGCAGGTGTGCTGTTCTCAGGACGCATGAGCACCCAGAAAAATTGTCCAGTAATGCCGAATTCGCAAAAAAATATCTGCCAGTTCGTCCAGCCAGAGTGCCACTAAAGCTGCTTCGACACGCTTTTCCTTCAACGTACCCGTTCGTTCAATTGACCTCGAAACGGCTTTTTCAACTGAATCAATTTCTATAGGAGCCGACCGTAATTTTGTTCAGTCACCACGGTGGTGGCTCGTGCAGGCAAGCACGCATATAAACAATTATTTCTTTGCAACATGTTACAAAAAGCATGGTTGAACAACCCCGTGAACATCACGCACGTGAACGTGATTGCCAACCTCGTCAGCAGTGCGCAAGGTGCCCTGCCCGGGATTTTAACGTCACCAAGAAGGACAAGACTTATTGCATCAAGGTGGGTGACCCGCAGATGCAGTTCATCGGTGACATCCACGAAATCACCGGGCGCACCCCAATTGATGCCCACATGGCATGACGTCGTGGACTACTACACCCGCGTCAGCAGCGTGAGAACCTCGTCGCGATGCAGATCGGCGCTATGAGCTTGGTGGAGTCGATTGACAATGCCCTCTTCGTGGCCAAGCACGACGCCTTGACGATGAGCCTGGAGCTACTACCGGGGCTTGAAGATTGCGAGGTGAGTGGCGTGCCAGAATGAAGGGCTCTACGAAAAGGCCGCAATACTTCAAGAAAAACACTGGCGTCACCCCGAGGGAGCAGTACCCCGAGAACAGCAAGAGGACGGTGTCACTGTTAGTGAAACTTGCAGCAACAGTGGCAAGCACGCTGCCTGAATCGGTGGAGAAGCGATTGAACATTGAACGACTGAGGCCGACCACTGTATGTCGGCCTCAAATTTTGCATCACCACCTGATGTGACCCACCATTGAATTACCAAACTGACATTCACCTCTCCTCCTAGAGTAAGGGATGTCTCTGGGCAAATCGTTTCTCATGATTCTAGGACTGTAGCCGCTGCGTTGGGCGGACTTTGTTGATTTTGCCAAATTGTTCCGGTTAGCGGAAAAGTGGCGTCTTCCTCCAGCTTAACATCAATAGTCAAATGTCTGTGCAATTTGCCCAAGTATGCAATAGGCTTCCTGCTAGCATGTATGATTTTCGGCTGCAGAGCCTCAAATGTACAAGGAGGCGTCAAGCAAAACGACATTGGGCGTATGAGCAATTCGTGAAGGAATTTCCCAAAACAAGAATGTACAACTTGCCAGTAGAGCTTGCCCATTGCCGCGAGGAACGAGACGGGGAATTGCGAAGAAAATGGCGACAACGATCGCCTTCAAGCACTGGTGAGCAATACCCAAATTCTACAAAGCGAAGAGGCGGAAAAGCTGATGACCAAAATCATCGACGAAGATGATTGGAGAGTTACGTACAAACAAAACTCAATCAGCAGCTATGAAGGCTACCTTGCAAAGCATCCTGGGTCGGTCAACCGCTTTGATGCCCGGGCGCGAATTGATGCCATTCGAGAAAACGATGCTTGGCAAGCTGCCGTTTCAACCAATACGATCGAGGCTTACGAAGACTTCATGGCTTTCCATTCTCAATCGACTTTCGCAAAGGCTGCATCCTCCCAGAATTGCAATTTGAAGGACAAGAGGGATTGGGCAATTGCGCAGCAGGCGAATACTGCCATTTCTTGTGAAAACCTACGCTAGACTTTACCCACTGGGATGCACGTAATTGAAGCCAACAACAAACTGGAAGAAATCCGGAATTGTTCCAGCCTGCATGAGAGCGGCAATCCTTCAGAACAGCCACATTGGATATGGAATTTGCTGCGAAATTTCCCCGTGGCCTATACCATTACAGCACGATAGAATTGACTCCATTGAAAACGACTGCGTTCAATGCCATAAAAAGCTATCAACACTGAAGTTGCCTATCAGAAAATTCGTGAGACATATCAAATTCAGAGCTGCGAAAGGATGCCGTCAAGCCATCTCCGCAATGGAGGAGATTTGAATGGGAAAATGCTAAGGCCAAGCAAACATCCTCTGGTGTTCGCACCTATCTGAGCAGATATCTCAACGGAAAGTACTCCATATCCAAGCAAACCAATTGCTTGCTGAGTTGCGGACTTGGGAAGAAGCACGTCGTCGGAACACATACCAAGGATATGCAGAATTCACTGACCAACAACCAAACTCTAGGTTTGTCAGCGTTGCGGAAGGCAAGATGGATTCCCTCGCTCATGTTGCCTTCGAAAAGGTTCGAAATCTGAACTCTGCCGCTGGAGTACGTGATTACCTCAAGAAATACCCAGGATCAGATTACGAATCCGATGCAGTCAGTTTGCTTGAGGAATTGGAAAGGAGGAGTTGGGAGAAAGCCGAGCGACTTGGAACCGTGGTTGCATATCGGACCTACCTTGGTGAGTTCCCAAATGGAGCGCACAAATACGAGGCAGACGAAAGGATCAAGTCCATTCTTGATCCCTGGTACGGATGGGAACGGGAAAGCCACATCACAGGAGATACTCCCGATTGTGGGAACTTTGGAAACTATTTTGACCACAACCTGGACAACTATCTGGACGTGCATGTGGGGAACTCCATCGATGTGGCCATCAAGGTCATGGAGCAATATACCGACAAGTGTGTAAGATTCAAGTATATACAAGGTGGTAGTACGCTTCGGTTTCCCAATATACCAGAGGGCAAGTATTACTTGAAAATTGCCTACGGTCGCGATTTTGTGAAGAAATACATAGGAGGCGAGTGTTTCTTTAGGTTCAAAACCAATGGCTACTACGAAAAAGGGGAAGACATCCTGAATTTCAACGTCATCAAAACCTGGGATGGGGAACAGATTCCAAGTTTTGAACTCTGGTTGGATGTCTCCACCTCCGCGGGTCACAAATTTGATGCCTACAAAATCTCAGAGGCCGAGTTCAATCGGTAGGAGCATCGTACGGTCTTTCATGTTGCCATCCATCTGGCCAATGTATGGAGTTGCACCCCAATTGTGATGGAATTCTTTCGGACGAATTGCGACAATCAAGCAGGAGTTACTGTACGTGATATCGATAGCGACCCTGAATGTGACGATGATAATATTGTCCAAAAGAGTCAGCCGATTTGAAACCCTCCCATACCTCAATGCCGACTCCTTCAAACAGGTAGCTCTCCCCCTTGAATTCCAAAATCAAATACCCCTGAGCACCATCACAGCTGTAGTAGTCCGCATCGGTGATAAAGGAGCTGGAGGAGGTGTTGACGGATTCTTCAACCAAGAAGTTGGAACCCTCGATCGCTGAAATGGCTGTATCAAAGGACTCAAAGTTGGATGGAATCTCTGAGCAAGACCTCCACCCACATCCGCTGAATAGCGTAACACCCAAGCCAACCACACAAGCCTTGAGGCTGTATTTCTGCAATAGACCTATAATGCGTCTTTTTTTGATCATGGACATGTAGCGGTGTTTAGATACCTGAAGCAAGTACTGAAGAATAGGGCATTCCCCAAGAAAAACCGACGGGCCGGGTTAAACATTCTGGCTCGGCACCTCCCCTAATTCCAGTAGCGGAAGTCAAACAATACCAATAGATTGCCGCAGATTCATTCAGAATGGCCACGGCACCTACATTGCCTAGCACAGAGGGGCCAATCCTGTTTATGCTGCCAATATCCGGCAAATTCTCGTCGGAGTTGCAGACGGTGGCGAATTGTTACGACCAGTGGCCATAATCCGGCTTTGGCGAGAACACGCTTGGGGCGATATAACCCCTGCACAGCCATAGGATGAACCCGTACAGGATCATGCACGGAATCTCCTTGACTAACAGTTCAAGGATCACAAACGGATTGACTGTGAAAATCCCCACTATCCATCTTGCATCGCCACCCTCAAGGGGGAACTCGTATTTCGGCACTGGATCATGGCCATAGGCCACCGCCGCCCGCCAGAATATGTAATTCCGTGTTGAAACCGACGAAGCTGTCCCATATTCGGGATAGATGAGCAGGTGGCAGCCCAGTGATTCGACCCACTCGACCTTGCATCCCAAGTCGCGTGAGGCCAAGGACGCGTTCACCCTGTCAATCCACCTGTCATCGTCCATTGTCACCATCGCCATTTCTCCCGCCCAATAGCTGCGGTCATCCTCCCCATATCCATCGGACACCACCTTCTTGTCGGTGACGGCCAAGTAATTCCCAGCCACATCCTGCATGATTGTTCCCGGCGAGAAGGCGAACAGGCGGGTCGTGAGGAAGGTTATGGCAAGCCTGCTGAGGAGCCACACCATTGACATGCGGGCAAAGTGTATCGCGGTTGCCTGCCGTTTCTTGAGCTTCATCATCAAGAAAGTTATTGCGAGCACGAGCGCAAAATGGTACGGAAAGACGAAAGACAAATCGTATCGCCCATTAAACGCATACTGGGATGCAAGCATGACCAGCTCGCAAAGGCAGATCAGGAACAGGTCGGCGACCATGAACATCCATAGGAATGTCAGCGCCTCCTTGGACTTCACAACCCTGAGCCTGTCGAGGAATTCACGGAGCCACATCGCCGCCCCCTTTCCTTTTCCCGCTCCGGAACATCCACCTCACGAGGAAATAGCTCGCCGGGAACACGAACAACGGACTCACGAACAGGTTTTCCATGCCCCGAGTCGCGAAGTGGGGCGAACACAAACACGAACTCGAAATGTAGATTATTGAAAGGGCCGTGGACCAGATTTGAGAACTCTCGTTCTCGTACATGTAGGAGACGAACAGCAGGGAGCAGCAGAAGGCCACCGTCCCCGCCCCCATCATGGCTTTTTCGCTGCCAGTCAGGCCCAAGGCCAGCCACATGGCCGCGAGGCTTATCGCTGAGATGGCACAGGAAGACGGGCTTGAGATGCCATCATTCTTGACTGCACACGGTTATCGGGTGAAAAAATCAGGCGTGGAACTTGTCCCCCGCACGGGTACCGCCAAGCACCCACCCGCAAAGTCAAGCCGCGCCCAAAGCGCGGGTCTTGTCTCTGCGGCATTCGCTGAAATTGGCAGAACCGTAGGCCGACAGACCTTTGTTGTACGGGGGCGTATGTCGAAGCCTGGACGCCGGGTTGCCCCGCAACTGCAAGTGGGACACCACATTAACATGTGTTCTCCACATTGCCAAATTTAGGGATCTAAATCCAGAAGAGAATAAGCAAGATAGATAGCAACGAGGAACTGCGAAAAATAGTGCAAGGGGAGATCTGGGCTGGAAGGGGCTGGAACGCGGGGAAAAGAACCACGTAGCGGGTGGTGATCACGAGGTCGGCGGTCATTTCCATTGTCTTTCGATGGGAGACGGGCATGTGGCTGGGTGGAAACCCTTCGGAGTTTGGGCGACCATCCTGTGACTGCTAAACCCGGCCTCCCGCATTTTTCACGAGAATGTCGTCCACGAACACGGTCACCATCCCCATCGGGGGCAGGGAGCCGGGGAGTACTCGCTAATCTCCATGCCGACATCTGCCAAGTGAAGACGATGGTCTTCCGACGAAGGGAACTGGACCTCCGGGAGCCGGAGTGCCACGCCCTGTGCGATCCTCACCGACTTGCAGGAGCGCATCGTCGCAAAGTGAATCAGGGGCTTCGGCCCCTTTTCCTTTGCCAAACGACGTCATCAGTATTGGGGCCGTATGTGTCGGGTATGGTTACAGAAGTACGCGACCCGTTCAGGGATAGAGAACATGCGGGAAGAGGACATGAGATGGATCGGATTCGTGAATTGTATGTGAGGGGCTATTCCAGCACTGGCATGGACATTAATGACTTCGACAGGCACAAGGCGAGGAGACAGGATATATGTTCTTGAAGTTCTGCGCCAAACACGCGCGCCGCGGCGAACTTGATCGATACATGTTGGAGCCGGGATTCCATGTCAGCTTGCCGACAAGAAGCGGGGAGTTGGCAGAGACTAAGGCGGATGGCATGATGGAGGCACCAGTCAGAACTGCAAGGAGTTGCGGGAGGAGCATGCCGCCGGCCACGATGAAGGTCACTGCCGCCTCATTTGTCCAACATGAAGGAGAGGTTGGGGCAGGAAAACACAAGGTTCCATGATCAAAATGAAGTCTTGTCCCGCCTCTGCTCATTGAACTGAGGAAATTGCCGAACTGGGGGCAAAATAGAGTTGCTTGAATCTGAGAAGGTGATGAGGATGATAAGATCGCCTCGCTGAAAAAGGACATTGAGAATATGAGAAGAGATCTACGAAGCGATTTCGTATAACAACTAGCATAGCTATTTTCGTTGCTTTGATTGGACTCGGCAACTTTCTCCGTCCAATAGTTCTTCCAGACTTAAAATATCGCAACAAATCGGCAACCACAAGGAGGCAATCGCGATTGCCACAAACGGCATCACAAACATTTGGAGATTCAGTCTCTTCTCAGAACCCTCTCCCTCTCTAGGGCAGCCTCGAAATCCTTTTCCATACCCCAGTATAGGCAAAAATATGGATTCAACCAGTCATAAAATCGAAGACTGATAGTGTACACCCCGATTGTTGCTATTGATTTGTACAATGGATGACCTCAATGGGCAGTCTTGGATTCATCCAGCAACCACTCTGTGTCTGCATTGGCATTTATTGATATTGAACTTGCTCGGAACGGGAACGGACTTGCACTGATACATCAGATGCAAGTCATTCGATTTTTCGATAATATCCCGCAACATCGTCATGCTCAACATCGTACCTGACCTTGCAAGGGTTTGTGACTGTCGCAGGGTTGCTTTTATTACGATCTCAAGGTAATAGTCAACAAATCTCTCTCCAGGCCCAAAAAAGAACATAGCCATTGATGCTACCAAAGAAACAGTCATTGAGGCGATCCCGAACCACCATGCATGGATAGATCCAAGAACAGTAATAACGATTGGAATGGCAGACATTATGACGAGGAATGTTTTTGTACCACCAGAGGATATGCTGGACTCCAACCCACGTATGTAGTCATTCTCGCTGGCTATCGCCTTGGCGGCCCATTTTATGGTCTGTCTCAATCTCCATACATAGGGATACGGCATAAACTGCATAGACTACGCATGAGCGGAGATTGTCGCGATTTTCATCCGTTTGGCGCAAAAATTAGGCGTGGAACATAATCCACTGCCAGCGGGTACAGCCAAGCACCCCGTCGAACAAACCAAGTCCACGCTATGCGTGTGGCGTAGTCTCCGACGTTCTGAAAATGGCCGTTTCGTGGCAGTCGAAGACGCGTTTTCTTTGTGGCTATATTATTTCGCGAAGAACTTGCAAAGTGCGGTCGCCCGTATTTTTATGCGAACCACCACATTACATTTTATCCGCAAAATGGCAAGAAAGAAGGGGCCGGAGCCCTGTTTTACTATCCCGCAAGTTTCTCCCATGGCCGGGACTTGTCGTGGATCAGGAGGGTGTCCCCGCGCCACTCAGCGGACACGTTGATGGCATTGAAGCGGAACGCCTTGAGCCGGAATGACGGCTGGATGAAGTCCACGCGGGAGGAGAACAACTTGGCAGGCAAGTAGTTGCTTACGCGACAAACCCCATGCGCAGTCCACAAGCATGAAGACGTCATTCTGGAACATGAAGGAGAAGAACAGGTAACGGTTCCCGATGTTAATCCGCCGTTGGTTTCTTCCATGAACTGCTGCGCCTGAACAGCGTCAGATCCGTCAGCGGGGACATTTGGTCGTTGTTGATGATGGCGCGATGAATGAACGGCTCGTTGGTGACGTGGTGCAGCTTCCCGTCATCGGTGGGGCGGCACGCTGGCCACGATGCGCTGGACCTTGAGTGTTCCTAACTCTTGCCGAAGAATTGACGGGTAGTCAAACGTGCCACCGGACCTCGAACATCGCCGTTGAAGTCGAAGGCCTTCCAGTATGACGGGCTCTGGTATTTGATGAAATCCACCGGATGCGGGTTGTTCGCCGCCGGTAGGAGATTGCAGCCCTCGTTCCGTCGTACAGATAGTCACCCTGTGCTGGTAGCTTGCTGCCTTTTCCTTCTCGGTGTCGAAGCAGGTGTTTACGTGTAGTCCAGGACAAGGATCCGATCCTGTCAAGCACAATCAGGACGTTCTTTGGAAGTGTAAACTCTATTCAGGATCATTGTACAAAACTGTAAGGTTTTTTCAGGACGGTTCCTCCCAAGACGGTACCTCCAGCTACACGAATGCACCCATCCTACACCGTTGCCAGAGGGTTTTTGCCATGGTGACACCAGCATCCCGAATGGCTTGTGAGCCGACCGATCTGCAATAGCCGCCTCCCAAACTCGTTGCTTGCTTTTCCACCTGCTCGAACTTGGCCGCGTCAGAATCCAAGCTGAAACGCTCCGGCGATCATCTCACACTGCGCATCGGCATTGGCCTGAAATCCAATGGACTCATGCAAAAATGCAGGTGATGACTGTCCCAGACTCCACCCTCTAACCCCGTTGCAAGCTGAGCCCCACGTTAGATTTTCCCCGAATCTTCCCGATTCCTGACTGATCCAATCCGGCATCCCCCTCCGTAGGTCTCCCAGATTGCAATCATCAGAAAGGTTCTAAAGGAATTGATTTACATGAAACACAACGTCGTTTTCCAAAAAATGCCGACCCTCCGTCGCTTTGCGCGAACATGCGCAGCCCTGGCGATGATGGCGGCTCTGCCCTGGGTCGCCCGGGCATCGAGCCACCGCGAGGCGCCGCTGATCGCCAATGACCCATTGGCGGACAACACGGACCTCTATGTCTTCCGCAGCCCTGATGACACCAACACGGTGACCATCATTGCCAACTACATCCCCGGTGAAGCCCCATTTGGAGGCCCCAACTACCACACATTCGGGGAAAACATCCGCTACGAGATCCACATCGACAACGATGCCAACATCGCTGGAGATGAGATCATCTACCGCTTCATGTTCACCCGCGTGAACGAGGACCCCACCACCTTCTTCAACATCCGTCTCGGTCAGCAAAACCTCAAGACGACCTATACCATGGAGAAGAGTACCAATGGCGGCGTTTCTTTCACGACCATCATCTCCAACGGCGTCGTGCCTCCAGCCAACATCGGCCCCCGCTCCATTGAGAACGGCACCGTGGGCCTTGGCGCCGCCAATTACAATGCCCTGATGACCGCAGCCATCCAGACGACTGGCGCTGGCGAGAAGGTCTTCTGCGGCCCGGTGGATGATCCGTTCTTCGTGGACTTGGGCAGCATCTTCGACCTCGGCGATGCCCCCCGCCAAAACAGCGGCAACAAGGTCCGCGATGGCCTCGCCCACTACAACACCCATACCATCGCCATCAAAATCCCCATCACCCTGCTGCAAAAGAACGGTCAGCCCGTGAGCGCCGCCACCGACATCCTCGATGGCAACTACGTGATCGGCGTCTGGGCGAGCGCAAGCCGTCAGGCGACCCGCACCCTGAACACGAGCGGCGGCGGTTCCGTGGACAGCGGCAACTGGATCCAAGTGTCCCGCCTGGGCATGCCCCTCACCAACGAGGCGGTCATCCCCATCGGCATGAAGGACTTCTGGAACTCCCTCACCCCGCACCAAGAGCTGGCTGAGACCACCCTCGACGAGTATTTCTACAATCCTGAGCTCGCCCTCTACATGGACGACAGCCAGTTTGGTAGCGCGGTTCCCGGATTTGCAGGCTTGCGGATTCAGAGTGCCTCCCTCGGTGCATTCGACTTCCGCAATGGCAAGGATGGCCTCTACTCGCTCAAAGGCAGCCCCGCTGTCGCTGGTACGTCCCTGGATGATGCCGTCTTCGGTACCCTGCTCCTGCCTGCGGCTGCGAAGCCTCGCTCGGTGGACATCTGGCCCATCTTCCATACTGGTGTTCCGAACGTGCGCCCCTACCAACTCGCCACGGGCAAAAACGGCGACCCCCTCGCCACCGGCAAGCCCTTCATCAACAACTTCCTCCCCAATGGCGGCGACATGCTGCGCCTGAACATGGCCGTGCCGGTCACCCCGCGCAACAGCCCCGACTTCAGCAGCGAAGGCATCATCCAAGCGGCCGTTCTGGGCCTGTTGGACTCCCGCTTCAATACCACCTCCACCCTGCAGTTCATCCCCAACATGGACGGTTTCCCCAACGGTCGCCGCCTCGAGGATGACGTGACCCGCATCGAGCTGCAAGCAGTTGCCGGTGTGGCCCTCGCAGCCATTGGATTGTGGTACGACGACCAGGTGAGCGGCGTGACCCCGCCCAGCAACCTGCTCTTGAACGTGGTGCAATACAGCACGGGCGTGGAGTCCAATGACACGACCTTCCAAGCCGCATTCCCTTATGTCCAGACCCCGTGGAGAGGCAGCGACATCTAATTGTCCTATCAACAAATTGGAACATCAGAACATGAAAAAGAATATCCAAAAGAGACTGTTCGGGATGGCGCTGCTGGCCGGGATGCTGGTCCTCAGTTGCACAAACCTGATCGCGTCCAGCCACAGGGAGGCGCCCTTGATCGCCGATGACCCCTTGGCGGACAATGTGGACGTGTACGCGTTCCGCAGCCCCGATGACACGAATACCGTGACCATCATCGCCACCTACGTGCCGCTGCAACTTCCCCATGGCGGGCCTAACTACTATGGCTTTGGCGAGAACATCCGCTACGAGATCCATATCGAAAATGACGGCACTGCGGGTGACGACATCACCTACCGTTTCACCTTCACCAAGGCGAACCAAGACCCGACCACCTTCTTCAACGTGCGCCTGGGGCAGCAAAACCTCAAGACCACCTACACCCTGGAGAAGAGTGTGAACGGCGGTGCCTTCACCACCATCGTGAGCAATGGCGTGGTGCCGCCCTACAACATCGGCCCCCGCAGCATCACCGGTGGCGCTGGCCTGAACACAACCTATGATGCCCTCTTCAATGGCGGCGTCATGACAGCAACGGGCGCTGGCGGCGAGAAGGTCTTCTGCGGACCTACCGATGACCCCTTCTTCGTGGACCTCGGCGGTGTGTTCGATGTGGGTGACCTGCCCCGTCAAAATGGAACTCCCCGCGACGGCCTCGCTTGCCTCAACGTGAGCACCATCGCCATCAAGGTTCCGATTGCCACCCTGCAAAAGAACGGCCTGCCCGTCACCTCCGCCACCAACATCCTCGACAGCGAGTTCATCATCGGTGTCTGGGCGAGCGCAAGCCGTCAGCAAATCCGCACCCTGAACACCAATGGCACCACGAGCTACAGCGGCAACTATGTCCAAGTGAGCCGCCTCGGCATGCCCCTCACCAACGAGGTCGTGATCCCCATCGGTCAGAAGGACAACTGGAACAGCCGCACGCCTTACAACGAGGACCCGACCCACGAAGCCTTCTTCTGCAACCCGGAGCTGGGCCTGTACATGGACAACAGCCTCTTCGGTGGCGCTGTGCCTGCCATGGCTCCCCTGCGCATCCAACGCAACTCCCTGCAGTCCTTTGACTTCGGCAACACCCAGGACGGTCTCTGGCCCATCCGGGCCACCAACGGCGGCGCAGGCACAGCCCTGGACACCATGCTCTTCGGCAATTACCTGCTCCGCCAAGGCGAGCCCCGCTCCGTGGACATCCTCCCGATCTTCCACACCGGCGTGCCCAACCTCGCTCCCTACCAGCTCTGGACTGGCAAGGCAGGCGGCAACCCCCTGGCGAATGGCAAGCCGTTCATCAACAACTTCCTGCCCATCTTCGGTGACATGCTCCGCCTGAACATGGCCGTGCCCGTCACCCCGCGCACCAGCACCGATTTCAGCACCTTGGGCCTCGTCCAAGCCGCCGTCCTCGGCCTCACCAACTCCACCTACAATGCCTCCGCTGCCCTGCAGTTCATCCCCAACATGGATGGCTTCCCCAACGGTCGCCGCCTCGAGGATGACGTGACCCGCATCGAGTTGCAAGCTGTCGCAGGCGTGGCCCTCGCAGCCATCGGCCTCTGGTACGACGACTACACCGCAGGCGGCCCGAACCCGGTCACCCAGAACCTGCTGGACGTGCTCACCTACACCACTGGCGTGGAGTCCAACGACACTTCCTTCCGCAGCACCTTCCCCTACGTGCAGCAACCTTGGAGCGGCACGGGCAAATGCAGCGGCAAAGTCATCAACTACACCCAGCCGACCATCCTCGGTCCCTCCGTGGGCTTGGGTATGGCAGCCCCTGCGGTGTTCGCCAAAGTGGGCCCGAACCCCTTCTTGGAGTCCACGACCTTCCGCTACCACCTGAACGCGACCTCCGAAGTGAGCATCGAAATCCGTTCCATCAACGGGCAGCTGATCCACAAGATGGCTCCGGCAGTGATGGGCGTGGGTGACCACGACTACACCTGGAACTGTGGCACCATCGCCGCAGGCAACTACACCGCCCGCCTGATCATCGGTCATGACGATGAAGCACAGGTGGCCCAGACCTTCAAATTGATCAAGACCAAATAATTGAATTAGCAGATAGCAATGAGCAGATAGCAGTTCGAGCTGCCCCAGCATCTAGAGCTGCTATCTGCTACATGCTAACTGCTCTCTGGAACCAGACAGATGACACAAAACACAATAGAAATCAAGAAGATGAAAAATTTAGCCACCCTGATCTCCATCATCGCCCTCACGGCCCTGTTGACATTGCTGTTCCAGAGCTGCGGCGATACCAATGCCCGCACCAAGGAGACTGACAAAGTCACAGAAAACGCTGCTGCGGCAATCCCTTACCTCAAGAGCCGCAAAGAAGGCCTGGGCAGCATGGACGAAGGCACCCATGTCGCCAGCATTTACGACAAGAACAAGGCCCTCATCGCCCAGGATCCCAACAACGCCGAGGCTTATCTCGCACTCGCTGAGCTGTTCATGAACGAAGCCCGCGTCACTGGCGAACATCCCTACTATTATCCTGCTGCCTTGAAAATGATCGCCGCCATTCCCAACCTCGCCGGAAAGAGCAACGACATCCGTTTCCAGGCCGCCTATTACAAATCCAGCATCCTGCTTTCCCAGCACGAATTCCAGCAAGCCCTCCTCGCGGGCCAGGAAGGGCAATCGCTGTTCCCGCAGAATGCCGGCATCTACGGCGTGATGATCGATGCCAACGTCGAGCTCGGTCAATACGATGAGGCCGTCCGCCTGAGCGACATCATGGTGGGCATCCGTCCCGACCTGCGCAGCTACTCCCGCATCAGCTACCTCCGCGAAATCCACGGTGACCCTGATGGCGCCATCGAAGCCATGAACCTTGCAGTGGATGCCGCCATGCCCGGCTATGAGCAGAGCGCATGGTGCCGCCTCACCCTGGCCCAACTTTACGAGCGCTACGGCAAGCTTGCCGAGGCCAAAATGCACTACGCCATCACCCTGCAGGAGCGCCCCGACTACCCCTTCGCCATCGCAGGACTCGCCTCGATCTCAGCCAAGGAAGGCAAGATGGACTCCGCCCTCGCACAACTCGACAAGGCCATTGCCCTCATTCCCGAGGTCGCATTCTATGAGCAAAAGGCAGAGCTCCTCCGCAAGCTGGGCCGCAACGAGGAGGCGGATGCCCTAGCGAAGGAGGTCATGACCATGATGGCCGAGGACGAGGCGAGCGGACACAAGATGGACCTTGAACTTTCCCTCGCGCAGCTCCGTCTGCAAGGCGATGCAGAAGTCGCCCTGGAAACCTGCAAAAAGGCCCTCGCCGCCCGTCCTGACAACATCGACGTGAACGCCGCCATGGCCGAAATCTATGTCGCATTGGGAGATTGGAAGCAAGCCAAGTCCCACATCGACGCGGCGCTGAAGACCGGCTCCAAGGATCCCAGCAAGAACTGCCTCGCAGGTTGGATCGCCTACCAGACGGGTGACAAGGCAGCCGGAAAGGCGCAGATCAAATCTGCATTCAAGACCAATCCAACATTGGACCATCCCATCGCAGCCCAGGCCAAGGCTGTGATCTAAGCATACTTCTTGATTGTTTTGTGTATGGGCTGTCCTCCGGGATGGCCCTTTCTTTTGCCATTTGACCGAACCCGGGCACGGTGGTGGCCATGGAAAAATTCTGCACTTCCCCTTTGGAATCGCGATTTTCAGAATATTCAACGGCAACCTGCCTGAAATTGAAGCCTTTCATTTGCAGGCCAAGGGATTGTGTTGTAACATTGGGTTTTGGTCAATCGGGATCGTCCAGTTCATTTTTCAGAATCAAGGTACATCGTGGGTGATGGCCGGTTGATGCATGTTGTAGGATTGCAAAGAGGAAAGCTATGTCTGAAAATGTGAAAGAAAAGCGCGTCGCGAACAACGGCGGGCAAGAGAATGAAGGGCAAGAAGGCGGCCAATCGATGTCCCCTCCTGTATTCCAATTGATGGCTGAGCCCGTCCCCCCGCCCAACAACAATGGGGGTGGAATCGTGCAGCGGCAGGCTGCACCCCAAGAACAAGAATCTGGAACCGACGGTTTGCCGGCTGAATACCTCGCCCACCTGCGTCTGCGGGAAGGCGACCGTCCAGATGTCTATCTGGATTCCCGTGGCTTCCCCACTTGCGGTGTTGGTCACCTCCTGTCTGCCGCCGAGCGCCGCAGGTATCCCGTCGGCACCATCGTGCCAAGAGGGGTCCGCGACGGCTGGCTCGCCCATGACTCCCGTGGCGCTTACAATGCCGCTGTTTCCCAAGCTGGGCAACTCAATGTCAATAGCCAGGCATTCATCAATGCCCTCGGTTCCGTCAATTTCCAGCTGGGGACGGCTTGGAACCGCACCTTTACCCGCACCTGGGGACTCATGATGCAGCACCGCTGGGAGCAAGCCGCAACCGAGGTCGCGGACAGCGCCTGGGCACGGCAGACCCCTGTGCGCGTCCATGATTTCCAAGCGGCACTGCGTGCCCTCGCCCGTGGCGGCTCTGGTGGCAACTCCGGGGGAAATTCCGGAGGCAACTCAGGTGGCGGCCACGGCAGCATCGACAGGCCGCCTGTGGGTGGGCAACACGGCAACAATCCGTCCGGCAATTCCGGGGGCCACGCCACCCGCACCGGCACCATTACGGGCGACAACGTCAACGTCCGTTCGGGCCCAGGCACCAACCACCATACTGTAGGTGCACAGCTTGACCGCGGTGCCCACGTCTCAATTTTTGAAGAATCCCATGGCTGGATGCGCATCGGAAACGGGCGCTGGGTCAAGGCCGAGTACATCCACGTGACCCCGACCGCTGGTACTCCCATCGGGCATGGCACCGTCACGGGCGACAACGTGAACGTTCGCAAGGGTCCCGGCACCAACCACGATACCATTGGCAACCAATTGGATCGGGGCGCCACGGTGACGATTTACGAACGCCGCGATGGCTGGGCGCGCATCGGCATCGGCCGCTGGGTCAAGGAGCAATACCTCCGCACGAGCGGCTCCTCTGGCGGCGGCCACACCAACACCCCCGGCAACGGCGGTCACACCAACACTCCCGGCAATGGCGGCCACACCAACACTCCCGGCAATGGCGGCCACACCAATACCCCCGGCAATGGCGGCCACACCAATACCCCCGGCAACGGCGGTCACTCCGGCAGGCAGCCCACCGTCATCGGCGCATCCGTGGGTCAGGGCGGTCGGAATGTCCGTGCGGACGTCATCAAGATCCAGCAACTGCTGCACGCACTGGGCTTCCGCATCAGCATCAATGGCACCGTCGCCAAGAACACAATTGGAGCGATCGCAGCCTTCCAAGAAGGCATGGGCATCCCCTCCGATGGCCGCGTGGATCCGGGAGGACGCACCCTGAACACGATGAATTCCGCCCCCAATGGCGCATTTGACAACACGGCGGAGCACCTGCGTGAAGATCGCGACGCACCTCGCCTCACGCACAGCCGCTGGACCAACCGGGCACACATGACCACCGACACGGCTGGCGAGATCCTGCCACGGCAGTTCTACGGCAACATGAACCGCCTCATCCAGAACATGAATGTGATCGCGGACAACCTGCGCGGCACCTTCAATGTGAACTGCGGCTACCGCTCGCCTTACTACAACTCCACGCTGGAAGGCTCCGCAAGCCAGAGCAATCACCAGTTTGGCAGGGCCGTGGACATCGACGCGAGCAATTACTCGCCTTCACAGCTGAAGGCAGAACTCAAGAAGCTCATCCGCGCTGGCAAGATCCACAATGGCGGCATCGGCCTTTACTCATGGGGTTGCCACTACGACATCGACAGTGCCCGCGAGTGGAACGGCTAATCCTTCAAGGTCCATGATCATCCTCGAGTTCGGCAATCCATTCAGGGTTGCCGAATTCTTTTCTGGGTGGGAGAGAAATTTTTTCAAATCCAGTGATCCAAGCCGGGGCTTTCATTCGTAGGTCTCGCATCAAGAAGCAGAAGGATGCGTCGGCCCACCCGTTAGTCCCAAATCCTGTCTTCCAGCAGAAGGGGGCCACGCACATTGAAGAGTTTTGTTTGTCGGCCCGGTTGGCACTCAGTTGGAGCGAATCGGGACCACCAATCCCTATCAGAAGCAGAAAAGGCTGCCCGCCCGGGTGGCCTTTTCATTTTTGGCAGGGGGCATTCGACGGATTGTCTGGCGGTTCCAAACATTCCTAGGGCCTTCTTGGTCATTAGACGCATTGGGTGAATCGACCCCGATCGGATTGCATGTCGCGTACCATTTTCCTCACTGTGTTCCTGTCCTTGGTCGTTTTGATCGAGGTTTATGTCTTTTTCGCGCTCAAGGGCACCTTCCGCACCGGATGGGCCATGCGGGCCGCGCGCATCGGGTATTGGGTGAGTGTCGGGATCGAGGCGGCTGCGGTGGCGACCATCTTTGTGATCTTCTCTGGGGGCTACAGCCGCTCCAACATCCTGGTGAACCTGCTCATGGGTCTGGGATTCGCATTGATCCTGACCAAAATATTGCTGTCGGCATTTTTCCTCATCGATGACGTGGTGCGGCTGGTGCAATGGCTGTTCAGCAAGGGTGCATCGGCGATCGGGAAAGGACCGGAGGTGGTCGAGATGCCCGCACGTCGCAAATTCATCGGGCAATTGGGCCTGGTCGTGGTGGGGATTCCATTTGCAGGGGCGGTCTATGGGATGCTCAAGGGCAAGTACGATTTCACCCTGCACAAGGAGACGCTGGCCTTCCCTGACCTGCCTGAGGCATTTGATGGGATGAAGATTGTGCAGATTTCGGATATCCATGCGGGGACATTTGACAGCATGTCGGGTGTGCAGGCGGGTCTGGACCTCATCATGGAGCAGGGCGCGGACATGATCCTCTTCACGGGTGACCTCGTGAACAATCTGGCGACCGAGGTCGAGCCTTATGTCGCGATGTTCTCCAAGCTTTCCGCCCCGATGGGCAAGTATTCCGTGCTGGGGAACCACGATTACGGACATTATTATCAGTTCGATTCGCAGCAGGAAAAGATCAACAACCACCTCGCGATCCGTGAGCAGAATGCCCGCATGGGCTTTCAGATGCTGCACAATGAATTCCTGCGCCTTGAGCGGGACGGCCAATCGATCGTGCTGGCGGGGGTCGAGAACTGGGGTTTGCCGCCCTTTCCCCAATATGGTGACCTGAACAAGGCGACCGAGGGATTGGAAGACCACGAGTTCACCATCCTCATGAGCCACGATCCCTCACACTGGGACGCACAGGTGCGCGCACACCGCAAGCACATCCATCTGCAGCTGAGCGGGCATACCCACGGCGCACAATTCGGCATCGAGATCCCCGGTGTGAAGTGGAGCCCCGCCCAATACCGCTACCGCCAATGGGCGGGATTGTACTCGGAAGGTCGCCACAGGCTGTATGTGAACCGGGGATTTGGGCATATCGGCTTCCCCGGCAGGGTCGGAATCTGGCCGGAAGTCACCCTGATCGAGCTGCGTCGCGGCTGAAATCTTCGCCATTTTTTAGCACAATGCCGGGCAAATCTTACATGCCCCGGTCAAGCTGATATTGCCTTCCGACCTGCAAATACGGGTGGATTTCTGCATTCCACACGATGATTCTGGGAAAAAGCCAACAAGGGCAGATTGCTGATTTTGGGGGATCGCTTATGGAAAACGAGGGCCTTTTGCACCTTAACTGTGCAATCTGGAAACTACACAACTAGTCAATTTTCACCCCTAATAACCACTTGAGTTATGAGAAATCTGCATCTTTCGTTGCGTACGATTACGCTCTTGCTTGTCGCTGTCTTCGCCTTCAAAACGACCAAGGCATGTGACCGCTCCAACCTCACCCTCACCAGCATCAATGTGACCCCTAGCGGCGAATACGAGCTGGGATTGCGGTTCTGCGTGGGTGCCGGACGTACAAGCACCACCTTCGGAGCCGATCAAGACACTTACAACTTTGCATTCTTTGTTTCGGACAATGCCAGCTTTGTGTCATATCCGACCCCGATCATCAGCCCCCAAACCAACGCTGTTTACATCGACACCCTGGTCCCCAGCCACGACACGCTCGTGTACTACAGCGAAAACTACTGGACGGGCGTTCCGCAGCCATGGGCTTGCATCAGCAATGGCTGTGGCGGTATCCAGACGGTGTGCTACGACTTCGTGATCGTAACCGATGTGCTGCCCGACAGCATCTGGGTGCGCGGCGCCGAAGGAGCAGGCAACATCCTGGCTGGCTGCACTGGCACTGACATGACCGTCTATCCTGCCAGCGGGCTCTGCAACATCAGCTTGGGCGCAACCGTGACCCAACCCACCTGCACCAACGCCACTGGCAGCATCAGCCTGAATCCGACCGGCGGCATGAGTCCCTACACCTACAAGTGGGACAATGGCTCCTCCTCCGCCAACCTGAGCAACCTCACCCCCGGCACCTACGCCGTGACTGTGACTGACGTCCAGGGCGTCTGCACCTCCACTGGCAGCTTCACCATCACCGCTGCCACCCCCGTCACCGCCAACCTCGGCGCCGACAAGACCGTCTATCGCGGCTACAGCCCGCAGTCCTGCACCAGCCTCACCCCCACCGTCACCGGAGCCGTGGGAGCCAAGACCTACCTCTGGAGCAATGGTGCCACCACCGCCTCCATCAACGTCTGCCCGACCGTGACGACCACCTACACTGTCACCGTGACCGACTCCCGTGGCTGCTCCGGCACCGATGCCATCGTGGTCAACGTGGTCGATGTCCGTTGCGGCAGTAGCAACAACAAGGTGCTCCTCTGCCACAGCGGCTCCACCCTCTGCGTGAACCAAAACCAAGTGGCCGCCCACCTCGCTCACGGTGACCGCCTCGGCTCCTGCACCAACAAAGAAGCCAGCGCCATGTCCACCCAACCCACGCTGGAGTTCACCCTGACGGCCTATCCCGTGCCAGCCAGCACCGAGCTGACCCTGCGCATCCAAAGCCCTGACGCAGGCACCGCCACCATCGAGGTGTATGATCTGAAAGGTCAGCGGGTCTTCGCCAAGGAAGGCATCGGAACCGAGGCAGGCAGCACGCAGGACATCGAAATCTCCGTCGCCGAATGGGCAAATGGCATGTACGTGGCCCGAGTGACCCACAATGTCAACGGCCTGCAAAGCCTCCGCTTCACGGTCACCCGATAATTTCCAGAGAATTTGTTTACCTCCTCAATGAAAGTGCGTCGCCGACCACGCCAAAACGGGGGGGCGCCCACGCCGATTTCATTCAGGACAAATTACTTCCCAGCAGGATTCACCGGGAGATTGATCTCATAGGGGGCCCAGTTGTCGATGTCCGTGTCCCAAGCATAGAAAACGGACTTGCCGCTGACAGTGTCCCAAATCAGCACCACGTCGCGGTCGGTCTTGTCCACATAGGGGTTCATCATGATGGTACCCTTGGCATCCGGGATGGGGTTGGCGGGGATGTTGATCTCATACGGCGCCCAGTTGTCGATGTCCGTGTCCCAAGCGTAGAAGACGGACTTGCCGCTGCCCGTGTCCCATACCAGCACCACGTCACGTCCAGTCTTGTCCACGTAGGGCACCATCATGATCTTCCCGGAAACGGGCGCCAATGGTGTGGCGGGCATATTGACATTGTAAGGGGCCCAGTTGTCGATGTCCGTGTCCCAAGCATAGAAGACGGATTTGCCCGTGTCGGTGAACCAGGTGAGGACCACGTCGCGGCCAGTATTGTCCACGTAGCTGACCATCATGGTCTTGCCGATGGGCTTTTGGGCGAATGAGGGGAGGAAAATGCCCAGGAACAGGGCGAGGGTGGCGAGCAAACGAACTTGCTTCATTGAAAATTGGAATTAATGTAAACGAATCAGAATCAAACTTCTGGGCGAAGTTCGGGCAAGGATTTGGCAGAACCAAGGGATGCCGTCAAATCACATCGAATTCGACGACGGCCATTTCGTTGCCATTGACGATGAGAGCCACGGCATGGAGGCCCCGGTGATGCTTGCGGGTGGTGCGCTCCAGGAAGGAATGCCGCTTGGCGATGAGGTAGGTGCCCGGAGCGAAGACCGCCTCCCGCAGTTGGAAAATCTTGCGGTTGCGCTGCCCATTGGCCTTCATGTAATCGATCCCGAATTCCAGCCGCAGCATTTGGTCAGCCTTGCCCGTCACCACCAATTCGCAGGAAAATTCCCAGTTTCCGCCGATGGCGACCTCGGATTGGCAGCGGAGCCTCTCGATGGCAACATCCTTCAATTGCTCGAATCCGAACAGCCCGAGCGCCTTGGTATTGCCCGCCTTCAGCAAGCCGCGCAGTGCGTGTTTCAGGAGCTTGTCCGTCTCCCGGTTCTTGCCGATCCATTTCTCCGCGATCTCCAGGGCTAGGCCCGGATGGTCCTTGGAGATGTCGTTCAGATTGTTGGCGACGGAGCGGCGGACGTATTCGGAGGGGTCGGCCTTGAGCTGTTCGAGGATGGGCAGGATGGGGTCGGGGTCCTGTTTGAAGGCACGGAGTGCCATGCCCCATGGCAGCCGGGGACGGCATCCCTCGCTCGCAAGGCGGCGGACGTGGTGGTTCGGGTCATGGGCCCAACGGGTCATCTCGGCGATCATTTGCTCTGGGTAGCGCTGGATAAAGGGGCGCACCGCGAATTCGCAGCTCATCACTTGGGTCACTATAGGAAATGCCTCGACTGACGCCTCCAGGTGATCCAAGCCATATTCTTCGATGAAATCAGCTAGGAAGAGGTAGGCGAAGCCGACATTTCCGGCCTCCTTTTCGATGATATGGGTGGCGAGTTGCGTGAGTTGGCCGATGGCTTTGGGGTAGCTGGGTGCCAGGTGCGGCCTCAATTCCGTGGCGACGCGACGGACCCGCTGCTTGAGCTCCATGGCGGACCATTGGGCGTTGCAGACCTGTGCTTGGAATGCGTTTGGATTGAATCCGGGCACGATTATGCGGATATGCCGACCGAGGCTGTCCCAAAATGTCTGGGTGAAAAACTGTTCCTTGAGGGTGGAGGACATGGTGGAGTTGGAATTGCTGGCTTACAAAAAGCCCCAGCCTTGTGAGCCGGGGCCATGTTGACTTATTGCAGTCGGGGCATCAGTGATGCCCTTCCTCGTGTTCAGTTGTAGGGGCCGGGGTCACAGCCGCGCCGTAGTTGTGGCGGACAAATGTTCCAGCGCCGGGGATGTTCTTCAGCACCACAGTGGAGCTGTTGTCGATCTGCTTCAGCATGGGACCGGAGTTGAAGCCCAGGTAGAACATCAGCAGGACCAGCGGGATCATCACCCAGATTTCATTGCGGGTGAGGTCGGTGACCTTCATGTTCTCCTCTTTGTCCAGCTTGCCAAACATGACCCTGCGGAACATCCAGAGGAGATAGACAGCGGCCACGATCACGCCAGAAGCGGCGACCACAGCCCACCAGTCGCTCACCATGCCGGAAGCGAAGGAGCCAGCCAAGACCATGAATTCACCCACGAAGCCATTCAGACCCGGCAGACCCACGGAGGCCAACACGGTGATCATGAAGAACAGGGTGAAGATCGGAATCTGACGGGCCAGACCTTGGAAGTCGGCGATGTAGCGGGTGTGGCGGCGGTCGTAGATCATGCCCACCATGAGGAACAATGCCCCAGTGGTGATGCCGTGGTTGACCATTTGGATCACCGCACCGTTCAAGGCTTCAGGTGTGAAGGAGAAGATACCCAGCACGATGAAGCCCAAGTGGGAGACGGATGAATAGGCCACGAGGCGCTTGACGTCGTCCTGTACCATGGCCGCCATGCCGCCATAGATGATGCCCACCACCGCGAGGAAGCACATCA
>JAXLVK010000066.1:0-37049 GCA_046329055.1 Bacteroidia bacterium | reverse complement strand
CCTGCCTACACGCCTGACGGGCCGAACACCTACAAGGCTATCACCACAAACTCGAAAATGAAAATCGAGTTTGAGGATGTCAAGAAGATCATCACCATCTGGACGCCTGCGGGCAATCAGATTGTGATCAGCGACGATGAGAAGTCCATCACTATCCTGGATGAGACCCAGAACAAGATGGTCATGGATCCGAAGGGTATCACCTGGCATACCCCGAAGGACTTCAAACTCACCGCTGACGGTCTCATCGATATCAAGGCTACCAAGACGATCTCTATCGAAGCGACGCAAGACTTGTCCATCAAGGGCTTGAACGTGAAGAGCGAGGCATCTGTAGCCATCTCGATGAAGGGCGCAACGGCCGAAGTGAACGGCTCAGGCCAAACCACCATCAAGGGTGGAATGGTGATGATCAACTAATCGACTGGTATTCAGGAGATACGTAATGTCTGAAAATACTTCCTTTTTAGGACGAGGATGGAGCTTCCCGCCAAGATTTGACGGGAAGCTCGGTCAATTGGAGATGGTGGAAATGGATGAAGATGTGCGCGAAAGCCTCTTTATCCTCCTGTCCACTCGCCCCGGTGAGCGCCCTACCAATCCAGAATTTGGGTGCCGGGTTCACGAGCTGATTTGGCGTCCGCTGAACGAAGCCACGATCTACCTCATCAAGGAGGCGATCGAGCATGCGGTGCTGCGGTACGAGCCCCGGATCAACATCGAGGACATCCATGTGGACACCGACGAGCGGGAAGGAACTATCTTCATCCATTTGGATTATACGGTAACAAAGGTTAATGTTAGGACGAATATCGTGTACCCCTACTACAAGATCGAGGGTACCGACATCGTCGCAGTGTAGGAGAAATCAATCAGCCTTGCTTTAACCTATTGTTTGTAAATCTCTATGGGCGTCTCTAGACAGAAAATCACTCCCAGAAGGAAAGGAACTTCCCAAGCTTCGCGGCTTTCCGAGAAGCTGTTGCCCGAATACTTTGGGGTTGATGAGCGCACCCCCGCTGATTTTATGGCCTTCACGGCGGCGTATGCAGCCGAGATCGGATTTCAGGATTCGGAACTTGAGGCCAAGGGCATTGTTCGGAGTTGGCAGCCATTCTTCACTAAAGATATTTCCTTTGTCCTGTCCGCCATCGTCGGGCTGGATGTGGACCGACTGGACTCGACCTACGAGCACCTCGTGCAAAAGGTGCAAGCCTTGCATGAGCCGCTGCCGAAGCAGGACGCTTTCGAAGAGCTGTTCGCCTTCATGGTGGACATTGCCGGAAAGCTGCCGTCTTGGTTGAAGCTGGTCGTGGCCATGAACGGGGCATCGGAAACCCTTGAATACGAAGTCGAGAAGGAACTGTGGAAGGTGATCGAGCAAAACCTCCATGAGGCGTTGCTGCACCTGAATGAAACCGTGGAGCAGGCAGGGGCGAAGGGGCTCCTCCCGACGTTCCGCGAATTGCCATTCAGGGACTACCTACCGCTGGAAGGTGAAGCTGAGCTCGACGATGAGCCGCTGGAAATCTTCAAAGGCCCCAGCGTCGTGCACCAGATCGACTTTGCACTTGTGGAGTTGCGGAGCATCTATCAGGTGATCCTGAATTGCCTCGCCTATTCCAAGGTGTATTTCCAGAAGTACTTTGACCGGTCGCTGAACGAGAAGGAAAACCACCATCCTGATACAGCGCTGTTCATGGCCTTCTTGGACCTGTACAAGTACGCCCAGAAGGACCTGAACGCAGTCACGCTGCGGCACCTAGAATACTACTACGCCAAAATCCTCGATCAGCAATACCGCCCAGCCATCAGCGATGCGGTACACGTCTGTTTCGAGTTGGTGAATACCGCCCAAATCTGTCGCCTGCCCGCTGGCACCCTGCTGTTCGGTGGACGATTGGATGATGGCACGGAGGTGCATTACCGCACCACCGACGAGGCCGAGATCAATCAGACACAGATCGGTTCCTTGAAGTCGGTCTTCGTGTCGCGGGTCTTGGAAGGTCAAACCTGGACCTATAAACTGGTCACGGGGATGTACGGCGCTCCCGTTGCGAACTCCCTGGATGGCCGGGGCATGCCCTTCGATGGCAGTGTTCGGGACTGGGCGCTGTTCGGTGAAGAACAGTACAAAGCCGGACGCACGACCATGGTGCCCGCCAACATCGGGTTTGCGATCAGCTCGCCCATGTTCATGCTGGCAGAGGGTACGCGTAAGATCAAACTCCACCTCACCTTTTCCGAATCGGCCGAGACAGAAGGCACATACCGCAAACTCATCGAGGACTTGAGCCAAGGTGAGGACGAGGAAAGCCTAAAGTTCGCCTTGTTGGAGGTCTTTGGTCGGGGGAAAAACTGCGCCTTCATCATCCAAGCGAGCGGTGCAAATGGCTGGATCGACGTGGCCGAAGAGGCAAGCAATGAACTCTACATCGAGTCCAAGCCTTGGAGCTGGAACCGGTTGACGATTGCCTTCACCATTCCCCCGTCCTGCCCGCCGATCACCGCGATCGACCCCTCCAAGTTCAATCCGGAAGGGTTTGGCACGAAGTTCCCGGTGGTCAAGTTCGGCCTCAACCCGCGCAAGACGCCGTTTGCTTATACCTTCCTGGAAACCCTGCGCTTTGACCAGATCGACATCGAGGTCGAAGTGGACAAGGTGAAATCCATCGTGGCATTCAACGACTTGGGCAGGCTCGACTCCACGCAGCCCTTCCAAGCCCTGGGCCCGATTCCGAGCAAGGGTTCCTATATGTTGTTGGGTTCGGCCGAGATATTCCGGAAGAAACTCACCAACCTCAAGATCTCGATCGACTGGCAGAACCTGCCGCCGCGCGGTTTTGAGCACTATTACAATGAATACTTCGACGGCGAGGTGCAGCTCAAGGAGGACAAGTACAAGGTCCACCTGACGGCCCTCTCCGGATATGAATTCAAGCCGGGAGAAAAGGATGATCCCCTCGTGCATCGCTTGTTCCCGGATCCGGGCAAGACCCTGACCACCATCAATGTAGAGGATCCTGCGCGTCTGCAAATCCGTCCCAACCCCGACATGCGGGAAGTGGACTATTTCGACAGCAAGACCCCGATTGGCTTCCTCAAGCTGGAGCTCAAGGAACCCCGTGAGGCTTTCGGTCACTCACTGTATCAGGAGCGCCTGAGCCACGTCGCCGTTCAAAACTCCAATCCGGAACTGACGGACAAGTTGGCTTACCCCAACGCGCCCTTCAGCCCGATGGTGAAGACCGTCCACCTGAGCTACCGCGCAGTGGACAAGATCCTCACCGAGCAATACGACCCCACGAGCCGCAACTCCATTTACCATATCCATCCATTTGGGTCCGCACCCGTCTTCTCGATGGGGCAAATGGTGATGAAGCATGCAGCCCTCGTGCCGGAGTACCGCGAGGATGGCTACCTGTTCATTGGATTGAAGGGATTGCGTCCGCCGCAGGAGCTGTCGCTGTTGTTCCAGCTTGCTGCTGGCAAGACCACCTTCACCGCGCAATTGCCGGAAATGGAGTGGAGCTACCTCAACAACAACGACTGGGAACCGCTGCGCGCGATCGACATCCTCACGGACAGCACCGAGCGCTTCACCCGCACCGGTGTGATCCGCATGAGGCTGCCATCGAGCATGACCGATGGGAACGGCATCCTGCCGCAGGAGTACTATTGGCTGCGGATCGCGATCAAGGGCGACACGGAAAACCTGAGCCGCGCCATCGAAATCCGTACACAAGCCGTACGCGCCGAGTGGGTGGACAATGGCAAGAGCGAGCGCCTGCGTGAACCGCTCAAGGCGGGATCGATCAGGAGCTTGGTTCACAAGAAGCCCGAGATTCGTGGCGTGATCCAGCCATATCCCTCGTTCCACGCCCGTGCCGCCGAAGTGAGGGATGAGTTTTTCCAACGGGTGAGCGAGCGCTTGCGCCACAAGAACCGTGCAATTTCCCACTGGGATTTCGAGCGCATCGTGCTGGATCGCTTCCACACGATCAACCAAGTCAAATGTCTAAGCCATATATCTGATCCGGACTTTGTGGAGCCGGGAGACCTGCGCATCGTGGTGATTCCAGCCAGCAACCAAGCGTCGGACGAGTTGACCCCCAAGGTCAACCACGGCACCTTGCTGGGCATCCAGGAATACCTGCGCGATTGCAGTTCGCCCTTTGTGAACCTCCGGGTCAGCAATCCCTCATACGAATATGTCAGGGTCAATTGCCGCGTAAAATTTGCCAACAACAAGAACAACGGGGATTCTCTAGAAAAACTGCGCAAGGACATCCGTGCCTTCATCTGCCCGTGGCTCACTGAGCCGGATGGCAACGTGGAGATCGGAGGAAGCATCAAGGTTGAAGACCTCTACCGCTTCATCAAGTCCCTGAGCTATGTGGACTTCGTGACCAAGTTTGCCGTCCTGCACTTCTACGTGGACGACGAAAACACGGGGATCTACCAGTTGCTGAGCACCGCAGACCCGCGACTTGCGGAGATCGACCGGAGCTTCATCCGTGCCCGCAAACCTTGGTCGGTGCTGATTCCAGACAGCGACCACGAGATCGAATTCACCGAGCGTGAGATCGAGGTGGCACCGGACTTCTCATTGGAACCCGTTGACTTCCAAGGCAGATTCCAAATTTCACCGCACCTGATCAAGATCCTCCCCAAGGTGGTGGCGGCCTCGGACAATCCGAACATCCGCTACGAACAGGAAGACCAGATGCGTATATTTGTTGACCTACCTGACTGAGAGAAATTATGGAAGGGAGAGCCCAGCTCAAGAAAAAATTTGAAGCGGCGAACATCGGTTACGAGTCCTACAGGGCGCTCATCGATTCGACGATCAACAAGAAAGATGACGGCATCGACATCGATGAGCGTGACGGTCTGCGCCTTGCACCGGGCAGTGATGCCGGCAGGTTGCTGAGCCTTTTTGGCGACCGCGCAGGCACATCCGCCGAGTGGTTCATCCGCCTCAACCCTGAGAATACGAAAGGACTCGACATTTCCAGTGAACTCACACAGGGTCGCACGCTCTTCCTTACAGTGGAGGAGGAGTTTGTGGACGATGAGTTGCAGCACGAGGTTCGGGTAGGCATCGGCACGATCAAGCCGCAGTTCACCCTCGATGTAGAGGGCACCGTGGCCATGCGTGCACGGGTCGGCACCTTCAAGGCGGACAGCGTCCCCGCCGACAAGCAGTGGCATACCATCCTTTCCGAGTCGGACGGTCTGAACGACTGTCAGGCTTATGAGATCTTCGCCCATATCTATGATGGCAAGACCGAGCGTTACTCCCTCACCCATGCCGTGATCCTGATCGCGAAGGGTCGCAGGGGCGAACGCATCAAGATCACCCGCGCCGGAAGCCGCTACCTGTGGGGCCGCTTCCTCAATCGCATCAAGTTCAGAATCAAGCGAGAATATGGCAAGGAGGTCGTGCAGATGCGCGCCAGGGACCACTACGGGTTCACCGTGGATGGCAAGCCCAAGCTCATCTTCTACCGCGTGACCAAGCTCTGGGACAAAGCCTTTGAAAACGAGGGTTACCGCGAGCGCAGAAACGTGAAGCAGACCATGCCGAAGCGCATCAAGATCAAGAATGCCAATCAGTTGAGGGCAACCGAGTGATCCATTTACCCCTAGGTTTTACCCAGTAAAGCACCGGAATTATGGCCAAGGAACCAGCCTTCATTCTCAAGGAACCCCAAATTCCTGAAAGTCAGAATTATTCCCTGCTCAAGGCTGCGGGGGTGGATCGTGTACAGGCGCTCGCGGGCGATATCTGGACCGATTATAACCAGCATGACCCGGGTATCACGATCCTGGAGCAGCTGTGCTATGCCATCACCGAGATGGCTTACAAGACTGGCATGTCCATGGAGGACCTGCTCTACGCCAAGCGGAAGGTGGCATTTGATCCCAAGGACAATGCCTTCTACAGTGCCGACAAGGTCTTCCCATGCAGTCCGCTCACGCAGATGGACTACCGGAGGATGCTCGTGGACTACCTGTATCCCGTGGTGAAGAACGCTTGGCTCGTCCCCATGGAGAGCGGCTCCTTCGGCGTGAACATGTCGGGCCTGTTCCAGGTCAATCTCATCCTGAATGACAATTCGGAAGAGCTGCGTCAACGGGTGCGGGAGGATGCCTTCCGCCTGCTGAACAAGTTCCGGAACCTCTGCGAAGACTTCGACCAAGTCAAGGTGTTGCTGCCCCTGCAACTCGCAGTGAAGGCGGACATCTCCCTCGACCCCAAGGCGCATGCCGAGCAGGTGATCGGTGAGATCTATTTCACCCTTGCCAATGCATTCACTCCCACAGTCCGGTTCAATTCGCTGAACGACCTGCTGGAGCAAGGCATGCCGCTGGAGGAAATCTTCCACGGTCCGCTTCCCAAGCATGGCTTCGTGGATGTGAACAGCCTCAAGGCCTCCGGTATGGAGCCCACTTGGACCATCCTGCAGCCAACAAGGCTCGTGAACCAAATCCGCGAGATCAAGGGCGTGGAACGCGTGAGCATGCTCGAAGTCGGTGTGTTCATCAAGGATTCGCTGCCAGAGGGCTTCAAGCTCATCGAGAAACTCAAGGGCGATGAGGAATTTGACGGGTATTACCTCACGAGCTCCGACAAGAAGCTGCCGAGGGGACACCGCGTCAAGTCCATCAAAAATGCCAAGAAAGAACTCCCTGCCGGACTCTACAATGTCCGTGAGGAGGACGTGATCCCCACCGGATTCTATCCGCAGCTGGACATCAACAACATGATCAATGAGCGTACCATCACCTGCTCCATCGAGGGATTGCAGTACGAGTACGACTCAGAAAGTGTGCGCAAGTCCTACGAGCGGCAGGTCGCGGAGCAGATCACCCAATACCAAGCCGAGTTGCAGTTTCCGGAACGGAAGGGAAGCTCCAAGCGGCATGTGGATGAACTCGCGAAGTACACGAGCATCCAAAACAGCTTCCCCGAGATTTACGGCATAGGTCAGTTTGGTGTCTCCAAAAGCCGGCCGTTTGAGTGGAAGAAGCATGCCATGCACCTCAAGACGTATCTGTTCTTCTTCGAGCAGATCATGGCGGATTACCTTTCGCAGCTCACCAATTTCTATCAGCTGTTCTCGCTGAAGGATCAGATTCCATCCACGTACTTCCATCAGGTACCCATCCTGCCGAACCACGAATGGATTCTGAAGTCGCAGCAGACCAATGAGGACCTGGAAGCGGCATTGGATCGCATCGGAGCATCCTTTGACCCAATCGCGGACCGGCGCAACCGCGCATTGGACCACCTCTTGGCACGATTCGGAGAGGAATTCCTTTCCGATGCCTACAATGCGATCACCCGCAACGCCATCGAGGAGAATCAGCAGAAATATGAGAACGAACTCATCAAGGCCAAGCTCCGGTTCCTTGCCAATGTGACCGAACTTGGGCGCGACCGTGGCCGGGGGTTGGACTACCTCTCGTACGCAGGTGGCTTGGAGGCGTCCGACTTCGTGACGCACAATTCCGCCTTGCAGAAGCGTCTCGCCCTCCTCTTCAACATGAAGGATCACCAACACGTCTCGCTCGCGGATGCCATCCGGGATGCAGACGGCGTCGGTTTCGGGAAAAAGGCCAAAGCCAAGGAGAGCACCAAATCTGGGGCATCCTTCACTTTCAGTGCCAAGAACAAGGACATCCTCTCCTCCGTGATGAAGGAGGGGCTGAGCCGGGACAACTTTGTCATCGAAGAAAACGCCAAGAAGAAAGGCGAGTTCCAAATCTTCTTTGCGGGTGTATCCGGCAAGGGTGCCAAGGATCCGGTGTTCACAGCGGCCTCCGTCGAAAAATGCGAGGCGGCCATCACTGCCTTGATGCGCCGCGTGCGGGAACTGAATGCCCTGTCCGAAGGCTTCCACTTGGTGGAGCATGTGCTGCTTCGCCCAGTAGGGGAGGTGATGAACACCTGGTACCTCGTCCGCGAGGGCCGCATCTTCCTTGAGACTCCGGTCATGGAGGAGGACGACTTTGAGGCCAAGTTCGTGGAACTCCTCAAGGCACGCGCCAAGGACATCGACAACTACATCACCACCGGAACGCCGGACGAAGGCTTCACATTGGTGCTGACTGGTGAAGATGGCTCCGTGATTGCCTACAAAGAGGGCTATATCGACGAAACATCCGCCGAGCGCGAGCGCAACAAGCTCACGATGCTCATCGATCAGCTGGGCGACAAGAACTCAGGATTGGAAATCCGCAAGGAGCAACACATCCCCAAAGGTGCCTTGCTTGCTGACGACTTCTACTCCTTGCAGCTGAGCGTGGTACTGCCCGCTTGGCCCGTTCGCTTCCGCAATGACAAGTTCCGCGCCCTCTTCGAGCAGGTCGTGAAGCTCAATGTCGCTGCCCACCTCGATGTCGTATGCTACTGGGTGGACTTGGCGGAAATGGCCGATTTCGAGAAAATCTACCTCGAATGGCGGACTGAGAAGGCCAAGCTGCAACCCAAGCAGCCCTGGCTCGATGAGTTGTCATGGTGCCTAGTGATTCTGCTCAAGTTTTTCGCCGACCCCAACGATCCCTTGGTCATGAAGGAACTGCCCGCCTTGCGCGACAAGCACGGGCTCACCATGAGGTTCGGAGATGAAGGCGCCTGAGCAGTCGCATTTTATCCAAAGATTCAAGTTTGACTTTGAGATCGAGAGCAAGGAGGATGCACACCGCCTGCACAACGATCTGAGCCGCCTATTCAATCAGCGGATCAAGGGCATGCTCGACGACATCATGTCCGAGCTGGACGATCCGAACGTGGTCATCCGCATTCCCAGTCTGGAAATCGACCTCGGGGAGATCTACGAGGCATCCTTTGACAAGGAAGTCCTGATGCGCTTCGAGCATGCATTCCGCAGGGAACTGGCCATGCGGATCGGGGAGTTGCGGCATGCCAAGGCAGTGGTCGCAAGCTCCAAAGGCGAGGTCGTCAAGTTGACCCCGGCCCGCATCGAGATTGTCGCGTACTTCCTGGTGAATGGCCGCCTGCCCACTGGAGCGGAGCAAATGGCAGGGCAAGTCGAGGCGCTGTTCATGGAGCTCATCGATACAGACGAGGAACTTGTGCGCGCCATGCTTGCCAAGGTCGTGACCAAGGAAAATGCCATGATCCGTCTGGCAATGAGCTTTTCCGAACGGTTGGTGACCCGGTTGTACCGGTTGATTTTGCCGGACACCGCCGTGAGCCTGCCGAAGGTCGAGCAGCAACTGGTTGCGGAGGCACAAAAGGTTTCCAAACGATCGCTGGCTTCGCTTACCAGAGAAGTGCGCCGGGCGATGATGACCTATTTGTTGCAGCCATCGAACCGGGTGTTTGACAAGGCGAAGCTGGTCAAAAGCGTCAAACAAAGCCTGGGACGGGTTTTCAAGGAGATCCAGCCTGAATGGGTCGAAGCAGAATCGGCAGCCCCAACCGAGCAGGGATTCGGTGAACAAAAGGACAAGCTAGCCCGCACGGAGGCAGCGATCGATGTCCTCAAGCGCTATCTGCGGGGAGCGGCCCCATTGCCGGATACCATCAATGTCGTGGAGGCTTGGGAACACCTCGTGGCCGCCGATCCAGTGGCCCTCCGGAAGTTTCTCGCAAGCGGCAATGTGAGCTCCACGGACATCAAGACATTGCTGCGCACCGTGCCAGCGGCTTCGATCAAGGACTTGGTGACCCAACTCGTCCCCAATGCCCCGATGCAAATGCTCCATGTCGCCACGGCGGTCAATGCGGCATTTGCGACCTACTCCAAGGGTGCGAGCGCCGAGCAGCGGATCGCCAATGAAGTGTATGTCACCCTCATCGAACAATTGGTCGCGGGGACCAGCACACCTTCCGTCGCCAAAGTCGCGGAGGCGATCAAGGCCCGACTGAAGAAGATCACCGAGGTGCCAAAGGAACTGATCCGCGATTGGGCGGATTTGGGCCTGCCTGGCAGTCAAACCGCCGCTCAAAAACGTGCGGAACAGGCCCGCAAGGATGCGGAGGCTGCCACGGCGGAACGGGAATTCCAGGAAAAGATCGCAGAACTGAAGGCTAGGCCCAAGGCAAATGCTCCGGAAGGGGAGGCGCCAGAGGGGCCAGAGGCAGAAAAAGCGGCCAAGGAATCGGAGAAGAAAAAAGGCAAGGCCAAGGCCAAAGGTACCGTCGAAGAAGTCGAGGACATGGACGACGAGACCTTTTTCCGCGAGGCGCGCGAACGGTTGCGCAAATTGGAGGAAGAGGGATTTGAAGTGTTGCCCGGCATCGACCCTGAGTCCATCCCGACTGAGGTCATCACGGCTGCGGGCAAGGCAGAATTGGTGTTCCAGGCCATGGCAAGAGGGGAGCGGCCCTGGTGGGCACCCCCGCTCACGACCGTGCAGTTGGAAATGCACCTGCGCACGGCATTGAGTGACGATGCGCCTGCGGTCAAGGAAACATTCCACCAGATCGTCCGCAGCCTGGGAGCGGCACAGCGGAAAGCCCTGATATTGAAATTGTTGGATAGCCTGAACGAGGGCACCATGACCCAACTCGTGACATCATTGGCGCCCGATATCTCGGGTTTCCTCGTCACGGTGAGCATGGCCTTGAAGGCACTCCGTCAATACGCCGAAGGCTCAGATTTGGCGATCCCCTCCGAATTGTCCACCGAGGCGAAATTCGTGTGGCAGCCGATCCTCGAATACATCGTCGAATACCTGAGTGGTGGCTTGTCCGTCGGTCAGGCTGTACGTTTCGTATTGCGGCAGCTTGCCGCGCCCTTGGGCCTGTCGCCGCGGGTCATGATCGAGCGGATGACGACCATCGCGGAGGAGGCGATCGCCAAGGGAGAAAAGCGGTTCAACGTGTTCAAGTCGGTGATGCCGAAGACCTTCGAGGGACTTCAGGTGCCTCCGCCGACACCGCATGAGCCTGTGGAGAACCCTTGGTCGGCATTGGCGCCACTCAAGGCGGCCTTGGAAGCGGAATTGGCGGCGACGCCTGAGAAGGAGATCCCGGTGATCGATATGCCCGAATTGACGGGTGTGGATCAGCGGGTGCTGCTGCAAAGGCTGCTGGCGGCGCGGGACGAGGAACTCAAGGCCCGGCAGGAACAGGAGGCGGTCACAGCGCGGGAGGCCGAGGAGCCCTTGCACGATGGACAGGTCAAGCCGTTGCTGGAAGCGGATGGGCCGGAGGGCAAGTCACCGGAAGGCAAAGTCCCGGAAGACGAAGTCCCCGAAAGCAAGATTCCAGAGAGCATAACGCCCGAGATGACGGAGCCTGGGACGGTATTGCCCGAAACAGCAACGACCGAACCCTCGGAGCCACATATCACCCCCGGGATCGAAGCCGGGAAGGAGCCTGCTACAAGGCCGGAAGAGAAGGTCGTCCGAAGCCGGGAGCGTCTCACCCGCGAGCAGGTGCTGGAGCGCATCGCCCGGGAAAAGCCGCGTTTCGATACTGTCGAGGAAAGCGAGTCGGACATCGTGATCGCGACCATCCGTCAATACCTGGAGCATGGCACGCTCACCAGCGAGGCCACGGCATTTTTCACAGAATCGACCTTCAAGGCGATGGTGTTGGGGACATTGCGCCTGAGCACCAAGCCCATGGCGGCCATGCTGCGGGACCTGATGACCAAGTCGGGCCCACGTGCAAGGGTGATGGCATTGGGGGACGAGGCGGCCTTGCTCCTGATCGGGGTGCTGCAACCCATGATCGCCGAGCGGATGCGTCCCTTTACCGTCGAATTGCTGCGCATCGCAGGGATGGGCGGCGGCCCGATCAGCAGGGTGCATGTGCTGGATCAAGCGATCCGGTTTGCCTTGCGGGCACATGGCACGGCATTCAGCCCGATGACCTACGTGCAGGAATTTGTGGATTACGTGGACACATTGCCTGGCCGGAAGGCGAAGGACATGGTGATCTGGGCGATCAAGCGGCTCGAAGGCCGCAGCACCCCCTTGGCGGAGACGCTGATGGAGGTGCTGGATGTGGTCGAGCGGGCGGAAACACAGGCTGTGAAGCGCAAGAAGCCAGCTCCGAGCACCACCAGGCCCGAGCAGGTCATGATCAAGGCGCCCGATGGCGACATCTATGTCTCGAACTGCGGCGCGACCCTGATTTTCGCGGTTTTCCAGACCTTGTTCCACAGCTTCAAGCTCCTCACCGAGGACAAAAAGCAGTTCGTGAGCCTGGAGGCTGCGACCCGTGCGGCACACTATATCCAGTACATGACCGACCAGGAATTGGATCCGCCGGAGGAGAAGATGGTGCTGAACAAGCTCCTCGTGGGCCTGCCAGTGGACAAGCCGCTGGAGCCGCTGTCGGAGCCGCTGACGGAGGATGAGCGTGACACCTGCGATTACATGGTGAACTTTGTCCTCGAAAAATGGACGGTGATGAAAAATGCCGGCCCGGACTACCTGCGGAAGACCTTTTTGCAACGGGAGGGGCGGCTCCAGGACAATGTCACCAACTGGATCCTGCGGGTGCAGCAAAATGGCCTGGACCTCTTGAAAAACAAGATCCCCTGGAGCACCAACCCTGTGCGCCTGCCTTGGCTCAGCTACACCATCGAGGTGGATTGGCCGTGACAATGGCGTTTGGGGGAAAGGAATATTCATCTAAATTAGGAGCAGGAAGGGATTTTCCCTCCCGATAGACAACGGCGAGAAGCGCATAGAAGAACATGGCTAAGGTGATTGCAGAGTCGAATTCCCTCACGGCCCTAGAGGCCAACGCGAGGGCATTGCGGGCGGAGATGGAATGGTTGAAAAACACGCTGGACACGCGGATCAACCTGTATTTCGGGCAACCTTCCCCCTACAAGAGCATTTGGGACATCACGCCTCCCGACTTGGACGAATACCCCTCGGTCTATGCCAAGTTTGTGCGGAAGTTCAACATGAGCCTGAACGACCGCCTTGTGGTCTTGCTGGCTTTGGCGCCGCACGTCGCGCCGCAGCTGCTGGACTGCCTTTTCGTGCGGAACGAGACCAATGGACAGATTTTCACCGAATTCGGGGGCATGAAGGGCAATATTCACCGCGGCTTCTTGCCCACAGGTGAAACCGCCGCATTCCTGCTCGCCGCCAATGACCTGACCCGCCGTTTCCAGATCATGGAACTCTTCGATGAGGACTATTACCTCCTCAAGCAGAAGATAATCCTGATGGACAATGACCGGAACAAGGAGCCTGACTTCAGCGCCCCCCTTCAAATGGGGAAGGAGTACCTCAGCTATCTGACAACCGGCGCACCCTTCAAGCCTGTCTTCGGCAGCGAATTCCCCGCGCAACGCATCGATACCCGCTTGGATTGGGAGGACTTGGTCCTGGAAAAGGAAAGCTTTGACCGCATCCAAGAAATCCTGAACTGGATCCATTACCAGAAGCTGATCCTCGACGATTGGGGTCTGGGCAAGGTGCTCAAGCGTGGCTACCGCAGCCTCTTCTACGGCCCTCCAGGCACGGGTAAGTCGCTTACTGCGAGCCTCTTGGGCAAGACAGCCGGATTGGATGTCTATCGCGTGGACATCTCCAAGGTGGTGAGCAAGTACATCGGTGAAACCGAGAAGAACTTGGGCAACATCTTCGACTACGCAGAAAACAAGTCTTGGATCCTCTTCTTCGACGAGGCCGACGCCCTCTTCGGCAAGCGTACCGCGACGAGTGACTCCAAAGACCGCTACGCGAACCAGGAAGTCGCCTACCTGCTGCAACGCATCGAAGACTTCAACGGTGTGGTCCTCCTGAGCACGAACTTGCGGTCCAACATCGACCCCGCGTTCATGCGTCGTTTCCAAAGCCTCGTTCACTTCCCTGTGCCGAGCGCCCCGCAGCGTCTCCGACTGTGGAGGCAGGCATTCGAGAAGGCTCCCTTGGACGAGAACATCGACTTCAAGACCCTGGCCAAGGAATACAAAATCTCTGGCGGTATGATCATCAACGTGTTGCGGTTCTGCGCATTGGCAGCTGTGGCACGTGAGACGCCGATGATCTACGAGGAAGACGTGGTGGAAGGCATCCGGGCGGAATACCGCAAGGAGGGCAAGACCGTCTGATCGGGCGATGTCGCAACCCAGGAAGAAACCCAAGATCGTCCTCATCGACGACGAGCCGGAAGACCTACCCGTCCGGGAGGTTCCGAAGCAGCGTCATGTCCCAGAGCCAGAGGTCACGCCTTCGCAGCGCCCACCCAAGGCACCGAATCGATTTGTCCGGCCGAGCATCATCCTGACGACCCTGCTCGCCCTCGTGGCGCTCACGGTTTTGGCGGCATTCATTTTCATTCCGCCCAAGGCACCTCCTGTGGTCAAGGCCAAGGCCCCCGAATCGGTGATGGTCGAATGCCTCGGCGTACAATTGAGCCTCGATTGGGGACACAAGCTCGATAGCTTGGATTGTCGCACGGCTGCATTGGAGGATGGGCAAACGATCGGCGATATCCTAACACAATACAATGTCGATTATCGTCACCTGATCCAGGTGCAGGAAGCGGCCAAGGACCAAGGTATGCCCGGCATCTCACCCGGCAACCGCTACCATATCCTGTTCGATCAGCGCGATTTGCAGCATCCAGTGATGTTTGCCTACGAGCCCGGCTTGGCAGGCTATGTCATCATGAACCTGCAGGGGCAGCCATTGGTCCACATGCATCACCGCAAGGTGCTCGCCAAGCAAACCCGGCAACTCGATGTGGTGATCCAATCCAACCTCGCTGATGCCATGTACAACCGTCCGTCCGGCCTAACCCTGACGCGGCAATTGGAGGAGGCAGTCAAGTACAAGGTGGACCTTTTCTACCTCGCTCCCGGCGACCAATTCCAAATCCTGTACGAGGAGACGAAGTACGAAGGCAATGTGAGCGAGATTGGCGACCTCATGGCAGTCGGTTACCGTCAGGACGGCCAACAGAACTGGGCGTTTTCATATTCGGATGAATTCGCGAAGGGCTTCTACGATGAGCAGGGCCGCCCGATGAAATCCGGTTTCTTGATGGCGCCACTGGAGTATGTGCGGATTTCGTCGCCTTACGACCTGAAGCGCATCGACCCCATCACGCATTCTGGCGTTCGCCCACACCTGGGCACCGACTATGCCGCACCGATTGGGACTCCGATCCTGGCAGTGGGCGACGGTGTGGTGATGAATGCCGAAAACAAGGGCGGCAACGGCAACTATGTCAAGCTCTTCCATACCGATTCGATTCAGACGCAGTACCTGCACATGTCGGCATTTGCGGAAGGCATCGAGCCGGGGGTAGAGGTGCGGCAAGGGCAAGTGATCGGCTTTGTCGGCAGCACGGGCCGCTCCACGGGGCCTCACGTCTGTTTCCGCTACTGGAAAAATGGCGAGCAAGTGGATCACCGCAAGGAGCAGAATTTCGGCGCTGGTGGATTGAGGGGAGAGGCATTGGAGCACTTCAATGTCCGGCGCGATTCGCTCATGAGCCTCATGACGAATATATGAATCCCAATGGCATTGCTGGCTCACCGGGCCCGTGGCCACAAGACCGCTTGGAAAAGCTGCGGGTTTTGGTGGTGGGAGCAGGGGCACTGGGCAATGAAGTGCTGAAAAATCTGGCATTGCTGCGTGTGGGGCATGTGGTGATCATGGATTTTGACCGGATCGAGGCCCATAACCTGAGCAGGAGTGTGTTGTTCCGGGCGGAGGACGCTGATGGTCAGCACGTCAAGGCAATGGTTGCCGCGATGCGTCTTCTAGAATTGCATCCGGGAATGAGGGTGCAGGTCCTGCAAGGTGATGTCGTGACAGATTTGTCGCTCGGATTGCTGTCCAGGTGGATGTGGTGATCGGCTGCGTGGACAATCGGCTGGCTAGGCTGTACCTGAACCGACTGTGCTGGCGGGCGGGCAAGCCTTGGGTGGATGGCGGTATCCTGAACCTGAGCGGGCAGGTGGCTGTGTATGGACCCGGTCGGGCATGCTATGAATGCGGATTGACTGAGTTGGCTTGGAAGGAAATCCGGACGCGGCTGGGTTGCACAGACATGGCGCGGCGCTATGCCGTGGATGGCCATGCACCTACAACGCCCATCGCGGCATCGGTGATCGGAGCTTTGCAGGTGCAGGAAGCGATCAAGGCGGGCTTGGGGATCGAGGCGGGGAGCCTGATGGGCAAGATGCTGACCGTGGAAGGGGATTATGCGCAGTTTTCTGTTTATGAGCAGCGTGCAGTGCGGGAGGAGTGCATGAGTCATTATATGTCGGAAAACTTGATCCCAAGTGGCTTGAGTTCGCATTCGACGTTGGAGGCGCTCTGGGCATTTTTGCGGGGGATGGGAGTCTCCTCGCCCGTAATGCAACTGGATCACAGTGTGGCGATGGAATTGGAGGGTGTGGAGACGGGGCGGCGCTATCCGCTGGTCCTGCCGTTGCCGATGTATTCCGATGCCATCAAGCAGCAGATTGAGGAATTGGCAGGGGAGGAATTGGCGGTGCCACGCGGGGTGATCGTGGAGGAAGTGAGGCCGGGGATGGGCCTGGAATTGGTCAAGTTGTGGCAATTGGGGATTCCCTCGGGACATTGGCTGAGGATTGGGAGGGGAGAGGGGAGACTGGTGCTGGCACTCGACCGCGACGACGGGTTGTTTCAATGGTCCGACCAGGGTATCAGCTTGCTGGACAATCCGTGGTGGGAAGCGACTGCCGATGTATTGGCAGGTTGGTGGAACGGTCTGCCGGATGGCTAAAAAATCGTGTACGAATGTGGATGTATTTAAAAAAGTTCTATTTTTAGCCTATTCCCGCCCGATGGCCGGTGTAGTCGCAAGGGCAATCAACGGGGCATTGATTTAGTGTGATTTATGGATGATATCGTCGTAGTCAACGTGTTGATCCCTTCAATCGGGACGGATGTGGATGTGGAATTGCCGCTGTCCGCGTCGCCCATTGACATCATCAACACTCTGCTGGAAAAAGAGGAGTTGAATATCCCGAAGGAGGACCCCAACTCGATCAGTGGGGAGTCCCAGGCCATCGAGTACAAGATATTCAAGCGGGAGAAAAACAAGCGCATCGAGATCGACCAAGACAAGCCCCTTGAGGAGCAAAACATCCTGAATGAGGCGAAATTGGAGATGGTGCGCATTTATGTTCCGGGCTGATAACGCCTGCCAGAGGAAAGCCAATCTGTAAAAATCAAAGGAAACGCATGGCCATGGTGCCGCAACGGAGGCGCTAGGTTGGCTTGGAGAGAAAAAGAGATGTCGCAATTCGAGCAGCAGGACATATCGGCTTACTACGCGCAACTCGGCAGTCGCTTGGATCCGCTTGAGCGGAGGCTTGCGCGCGAGCACATGCAGGTACAGGCACTCTGCGAGACGCATCCCGGCATTTCCTATCAGCTCATTCATCCCGACCAACTCCCGCCACGCGATTACCGCATCACTTTCAGGGGATTGTCCAGCATCATCCGGATCGACTCCGACATGTTGCCCGTCTTTGCGGAGACGCACATGATGGAAATCCACCTGCCAGGAGGCTTCCCCGCCGAGGCGCCGATTTGCTACATGATCAGCGAAATCTGGCATCCGAATATCCAAAGCGATGAAGGGCCCTACCTGGGTCGGATTTGTGGGAATACGGAAGGCTTTGGGGCCTATTATTCCGTGGATGAATTGATCCTGCGGATTCAGGCGATGCTGCGGTGGGAGATCTACCATGCGGAGTTGCGTTTCCCTTATCCCGAAGATGAAAATGTGGCCCGCTGGGTCAGAGAATATGCAGAACCCTTGGGCATCGTGAAGCCCGGCATCGGACTGATCCCGCATGGGGCAGTGCCCGACGACTGGAAGCGCCACGTGCGCAAGGAGACACGGCAATTGATCAAAATGAAAGGAGGCGACCATGTATAGGCGATTGAATGCTAGGGTGATGTGCTGGCTTTGTGTGCTGGTAATGCTCTCGGCCTGCATGGCTCCGATGTTGCTTCAGGCGCAGTCAGGTGCCTGGACAGAGACGATCACCCTACCTGACCGTCGGGAAGCTGGCGCGATGGATGTTGCCAAGATCACCTTTCAAGGATTCAGCCTCACCGAGCCGACGAGCCCGGGACAGCCAATCGCCTCGGTGAATGGCAAGCCTGAGCAAATCCGCTTCCCTGGATTGGAAGCCGGCTATATCAAATTCAGGATCAGCCAGATCGAATGGTTGACCGATGCAAAGGTCGGCTATGACGGATCACCTGACTACAAGGTCATCGTCCGGAACCAATGGGTGGAAATGTCCCCGAAGATCTACCTCGACGGGAAGAAGGGCAACGCCGCTAACCTTCGGAAACGCTACATCACCGCTCAGAACTTCGAATATGTCAAGGGTGACTCCTTGCCGCCGCCCGCGATCTTCAAGATCGACAAGAACGGGAGTTATACATTCACCATCGGTGTGAAGGCGCTCACGCCCAAGACCACCGAGGAACGCCCCTTTGACTTCAATTTCAGCTTTGGGGTGGCAGGCTTGCAGGCCTCGATCGAGGAAGCACCCGATCCCGACAAGGAGCAACGGTACCAAGACTCCTTGCGCCGTGCGCGAGAGGATTCGCTGCGCCGTGTCCGCGAGGCGGAGGAGGCCCTCAAAAACCAAAATACCGATGACATCGATGCTGCGGTCAAGCAAGCGATCGAGAACGAGGATGCCGAATCCTTGATGGATTTGATCAAGGACCACCCCGATGTGCAAAGTGTCAAGGATGCACGGCAATACCTGACCTTGAAAATGACCAAGGAATTGGTGGACAGCGTGACCTATCGGGTGGACTTCAAGTTTGCCAAATGGACCCGCGCGGTTCCCTCCAAGGAAGACATGGAGATTGCCTTCAGCAGGTATGGGGTGGGATTGCCTGAATCAGCTCTTTCCCCACGATGGGACGAGGGCAAGGTTTTCCTGCGGCCGCCCCGCGACTCCGTGGACTACATTGTGACCGCCGAGCACCGCAGCACGCGTGGAATCAAGGCGAGCATCACGCTGAACAGTGTCAAGGACAACATCCGTTTCAGCTACCGCGACACCATGGAAGGTGCCCGCGTTGCCATCAAAGTCAAGGGTGGCAACGGACCCTATACCCTTTTCTTGCAGCGTTATGCTGAGGGCGTGTTCTTCGACATCGAGGGCTCCATGGTCATCGCAGGCGACACGATTGTCGATAAGGACAAGCTGGGCCGGATTTACAAATTGGGTGAAGAGGGCGATTTCCGGATGTTCATCGTGGACTCGCAACAGCTGAAGAAGACGGGTTCCGGGCTTGTTCACTTGGTACCGCCTCCGCCGATTCCTCCCGTGGTCTGGTACGCCGGCTTGGCGGCCTTGGGGGTATTCCTGATCGTTTTCTTGCTGTACCGTCGCGAAAAACGCCGCAAGGATGAAGAGCTCGAACGCTTGCTGGATACCCGTGGGGGCTCCGAGCCCAAGGTCAAGCGCAAGCCCAAGCCCGAACTCGCGGGTTTCTGGAAGGAAACGGCGATCAGCGACCTGTCCCTGCACAAGAATTTCATCCGTGAAATCTCCACTTACCTCAAGGAAAGACCTCATTCCAAGTCGGAGAAGCCACGCATCGAGGGGGTGATCTTGGGCACGGTCTTGAAGTTTGACTTCGAAAACGAACAGTACGAGGTGCGTCTCGACCGCTTCCGTGCGATTGATGCCCGCTCACTGGATCACTACGAGGAATCCTCGACAGCTGAACAATGGCCGGAGATCCGGGAAGTGGCGAATGACCATCGTGACCTCGTGAAAATCGGCTGGTTGCAGGTAGTGGAAGGCCGCCCGATGGAGTTGGGCGACCTGGAGCAGCAGTTCCAGGATGAGCAATTCAGCGAATTGTTCCAGCTCCTGCTCAAGATCGACATCGTGGAAGGGAAGCGCCTCTGTGGCTTCTTCACCCGGACCACCTCCGGCAAGATCAACAACAAGAATGATCGGCAGGAAGGCGTGACGGACTGGATGAATTGGGACGAATTGGAGGACGCTGGGTATTATGAGTTTGCACCCAAGCCTGTCCGCGAAGGAGAGGGTGACGGGAAAATCAAGGTGAGGTTGAAAAACCAGGAAACGGCATAAGAGATCGCATGAACAAGGTGCTACGATATGGGCTATTGGTGCTGGGGCTGCTGCCACTCTGGTTGGCTGGGCAGGATGTGACCCCGGTCTATATCAAGACCCCCAATGCCATTGCGGACTCCACCTTTTCCATCCAATACGTGGTGTCCAACACCCGTATCCCTGGCTACCTCGACGTGCATGTGAAATTCATGACTGGCGACTCCGTCCCGGGAGTGAAATACTTGCAGGACAGCCTCAGGATCACTGAGTATCTGTCCAGAGATGGATCTGGCGGCGGCAAGGTTCAAGGCGCGCCGATGGAGATTCAAAAAGTCGTCGCGAAGCGGTTTGACGTGGTAACGGTTCTCATGGACGTGAGCTCCTCGATGTGGAAGCTCTCCGACGGCAAACCCATGTACATGGACAGCGCCAAGTCCTTGGTGGATTCGATCGTGCGGGGATTGGATGCCCCTTATGCGGCCCGGATCTTCACATTCGACGAGAACCTTTACGAGCGCACCCTGGGAGGGGAGACCTCCTTCATGAACACGCAACGGCCTGCCACTGCACGTTATACCTACCTCTACCAAAACGTCGCCCGGGCAATCGACCTGATGAGTGATGCCAAAGGGCGGAAGCTCTTGATAGTGGTGGGCGACGGCGAGGATGACCAAAGCAACCGGAAGCCGGAGGATCGCTTTACCCGCAAGGACCTGCTGGACAAGCTCCGTAGCCTGGACGAGTCGTTCACGGTGTATCCGATCCTCTTCGGCGAGCGCACCTATTATGAGAATACATTGCCCATCGTGAATGCGACCCGGAACCGGGAGGACAGCGTTTCCTACGGTGTGGCTTGCAATGGCCTCTGCTCGCAAGTCAAGCAGTTTCAGAAGTGGCCGGCGACGCATACCATCCTGGTGAAATCGACCGCTTTCCCGCATGTGGGCAGGGTCAGCTACGTGGAGGCACGCCTCGGCGCCCTTCGCGACACTGCTTCCTACCGTCTCGGTGGTCTTTACAATCCCTGGAACGAGCAGACGACGTGGCAGCTGGACTCCCTCGTGGGTGGCGCTGTGCTGATCGCATTGTTCGTGATCTTTGCGGTCTATATCCCGCGGCGACAGTGGAGGGATTTCAAGAGCAAGTACGTCAAGTTTTATTGGCAGGTGAAGCAGGAGGGCTTGCGGCGGTACGACCCGCTGACGAAGTTCCCCTTCCGAGACGAGGACCAGGTGGTGGTGCGCTGTGAGCACATGACCTCCCTCGAAACCTGGCAATTTGAAGGCCGCAAAGGCGGCAAGGAAGGCAACCGCAAGCGCAAGAACCGCTGCATCTACTATCCCAATAAGTGCGAGGGCGGTCATGGTCCTGGCGGTAGCAGCGATTTCTTCGGGCAAGTCGGCATTTTCCGTCAACTGTTCTGGATCATGCTGGGGGCGATCGGCGCGTTCATCGGCTGGGGCCTGTGGGCATTGTTCGAGAACAACAAGAAGGTCTATTGGAACCTGAACATGGACCGGCTTGCGAGCAGCAAGTGGGTCCAGGAGCGCTGGGGCCTCAAGGGGATCGACGCGCCGATTCAGGACAGCATCCGTGCCGCCCGCGAAGGGTTCTTGAACCCCTTCTTCGAGCAGCTGGTGCTGGCGGGGATCATGGGTGCGATGATCGTGTTCCTGATTGCCATCGCTTCCGAAATCGCATTGGCGAGGGGCAGCATGACGGCCTGGGCCTTGGTGAAGGCGCTGTTGCGGTCAGCCCTGAGGGGCATCATCGCAGGTGTGCTGGGCATCTTGGTGTTTGCTGGATTTGGCTACCTGCAAGGATTTGTCTTCCTGCACCACCTCTACCTGCCCGGATTGTTGGCGATGCTGCTTTTTGGTGTGATGCTGGGATTGGTGCTGTCCGTGCGCTCCGGGACTCGGGCGATTCGTGGCGTGATGGCAGGATTGGCGGCCGGATTTGTCGGCTTCCACATCTACTATCTGCCCATGGTCATTTTCCAAACGCATGGCTATGAGGCGCCGAAGATTTTCGCCTTTGTCGGCTTTGCTGCGGTGCTTGCCCTCATCATGTCACAAGGTTCGCCCGCATTGGAGTTCAGTGAAATGGAAGTCTGGACCCAACGGAAACAATACGACAAGATCCATATCACCGACCTCCTGCGCAAGAACGAGGAGGTGACCATCGGCCGTGGTCCGACCGCGACCATCCGAATGAAAGTCCGCCACACCCCCGCGCACAACGCCCCCGGCAATGTGACGCAGACATTCGGCAACCTGCTCATGCGCAACGAGGTGGTCTATCTGATCCCCGAGGTCTTCACCGAGATCAACGGCGACCCCGTGGCCCCCAATGAGCGCGTGGCACTCTTTGACGGCGACAAGATCAGTTTCGAGCACAAGAGCCCGAGCCACCTGCAATACCGCGAACACCGCCGAGGCGCGCACCCAAGGTGGAGGTACCGCATCCGCAGAGACCGCCGCGCAAGGCGTCAACGCGAGCGGGATGAGCAGGGGGTGTGAGGCCCCCCTTGGTTCCGTGACGATTTGGCTCGTTTTGGTGACAGGACACCCTCTGTTGGGAGACTGTCGTGTGGCAACCGAAGAGTGCATTTTGCCTCTTGCATACCGTGGAGGGCAAATTTCAGATCGATCACCAACAGGGAATGGAATCGGACTACATCATTTCCAAGCAGGGGAGAAGCCAAACACTTCCAAAAGATATCCGGCTTGAGATCGAACGTGTCGCGGTTTCCGAACAAGACCGGGACGAGCTCATTCGCATCGCCACAGGGATAGACGAACAAGTGGCAAGGGCGATCGTGGTCATCTCCGAAGGATCCGTCGAGCAGCTTTTCAAGGTCTTCAAGGAATATCCTGCCCTCAATTCGGACTGGCGCGACATTTTGGCTTATGCACATGATATGGTGGACTACGACGCAGGGTATTTCACGCGTCCCTTTCATGTGATCCAACGCAGGAAGAAGGGGCGAAGGCGGGGAGGAGCATTGAATCGGTTGGTGGGCGCATTGACAAGGCTGTTCGTCCCCCAAACGAGGCAATAGCCGCCACTGGGAAGGATATCAACACCCATGTGGGTAACCATAAACGGAGGCGAGGAGCAACGAACAATTCACTTTCATCTTCGTAGAGAACAATTATCTTTGCTGATGCTAGGAGAGAGGTGCCTGCAAACTGGGATCCCGACACACACACCCCAAAATAGGGGTTGATGCAGGGTTTTTGAATGAAAGGCATCTGCCTCCATTGGAAAATATTAGCACAAAGTTGATGGAAAATGAGAAAACCAATTACACTACCGTTACTTGCGTTTGGCATGATGTGCGGAGTTGCCGTTAAGGGGCAGCTTATGATCACAGAGATCATGTATCAGTCCCCATGTGTGCCTTCAGGGCAGGGAGATCTTGCTTGGAATTTATTGAATTGTATAACAATACTGACACAGTCATTGACCTGATGGCTATAATGGTCGGTGTTATCTGTAACAATGCCATCGTTTCGCCTCTGATCCAGGACAGCGCCGCTATCTCTATAGAAAATGGCGGATTTAATACTTTCTTCCCGACATTGCCAGCTATTGCAAACTTCGGTGGCTCGTTGGCCAATACTGGCGAGAGTTTGGTGCGTTGAAGGATCCTAATGGAGTAACGGTGGATAGCGTTTCTTATAGCAATGTAAGTCCTTGGCTGACTCAAGGGGCTGGGGATGGCTATTCTATTACCCTCTGCGATGTTGACTCCGACAACAGCAACGGAGCAAACTGGTCTGCTTGCAATACCCCTGCTTCTGTAGTGGTGCAAGGATTGCAGGTATTTGCCAATCCCAATTCTTGTTGCGCCTACAGCGATGTTACACCTCCGACAATCACAGGTTACAAATTCACCGGATACAATCGTCGGAATTGGATTCAGTGAGGTACTGAGCAAGCCCTCCACTTGGCTGAACCACTTCAGCTGCAATGCTGGAATCGCCTCAGCGACGTTTGGCCCTGCTGGAGACTCGATCATCTTGATGCTTTCGACTCCGTTGGTCGATGGAGAATTCGACACAGTTCACGTCTCCGGAGTCTCGGACATGGCTTGTAACACGATTGCACCAACATCTTTTTCTGATTGTCAATAATCAACTACCTAGCGACCTCTCTAAAGATTAGCGAGGTCATGTACGACGATCCTACTTCTGGGGACAGCTTGGAGTTTTTTGAGATCTATAGTTCCGTTCCTGGCCAGATTTCCCTCGGAGGTCTGCGACTTGGTGGAGACCTGACTGGGGTGCTGCCTGATGTGACGTTGGCAGCCGGCGAGCGGGTTGCCATCTTGCATTACTTTTCGACTGCAACGTTGTCTATCAAGCTCCCAGAGTTTATGGCGGCTGGGCGACTGGGACGCTCGGAGATCAATCAGGGACGATTCAGATCTTGTCGGATGCGCTCTTGGTTGGCGACCCCACGTACCAAACCACTGGATCGGCCTACAGGTGCAAATGGGACTGGTTACGGCATCAAGATGTGTGACGAAACTTCCGCACAGCAAGATCCCAATAGTTGGAGCCTTGGTACTCCCGGGGACTTCACTCTGTTATCTTCCAAGGTGATTCCATCTTTGCTACGCCTGGTCGTGAAAACTGTCGTACAGTCGGAGTGGATCATGCGTTGTCGGAAGCGACTACGATTTTCCCGAACCCCTTCAGCGGTCAATTTGAAATTCAAACAAGGGGGGACATCAGCCGTGCAAGTCTTTTTTCGACCTCTTCGGAAGGAAAATCGCCGAATTCGACGTGGTGGAGGGACATGCAACCTGAACACACCTGAGCTTGCAAAGGGCGTTTATTTCCTGAACCTCTACTCGGAATCAGACAGCAAGGTGTTGTCGAGGCGAGTAGTAAAGCTCTGATACACACCTGAGTCTATATCTGATCGTAGGGAGGAGTTGGGAAACCACTCCTCCCTTGATCGTTTTGGGCGATTGGACACAGTGATGCTACCCATCTGAGCGAATGCATCGCGCCTTGGAATTGCTGAACATCTGCGGATGGTGCATAAGTGGGAAAAAAGGCAATTACCGATTGATTTTTGGGAATTTACAGCTATCTTGGTGTATCGTTGTAATGGTGCCTTCCAACCATTGGAGAGGAAAGGATCAATTGGGTCTAAAATCGTCAAAATTTTCACCTTGCCTCTCCGGTAATGTATCGGCGCGGGCTGAATCGGTGATGCTCTAAAGCGCTATGAATTGTTGAGAAACATTCCATTTCGTGGATTTCATTGGGAATTCAGGGATTGGATGGAGATCAATCGGAATGTCGTATCTTGGCTGAAGCTATGAATCGAACGGAAATGGTCCTGTGCGCCTTGCTGCCAGATGGGTGCTTTTGCTAACATCCAGTTTGCTATTGCTATGCATTTCGGGGAACTCAATCAAGGCTCAAGGGGCTTATCCAGGCGGATTGTCCGGTAAGAACACCAATCTTACACATTGGTTCCGACTCCGAGCAAGCAAAGCGTGAGATAAACAACTGTGCTGTGACTTCTATCACACCCAGAAGGTGGCTCCACTCCTGTAACTGCCGCTGGGACAGTTCAATATATCAAGGACGGTTCTAATTATAATCCATCTATCAAGATAACGAATGGCAGGATGTTATTCGCTAGATCGACAGGTGCGATGCCCAATTGGGGAGATGACGTCTCGATATGCATGGTTGTTCAGACGAATACCCAACAACCGCATCGGGTGATTGGCGCACTGATCCAGCTATCCTTGGCAATCAAGTCAATGTTAACAATAACAGGATCGGTGTTACGATGGCCGGAGGATTGGATAGGAGTTGGAGATGACGGAAATGCAAGCGGCTACCGCTATCAGCCTACTGGCACAACCTACTTTGACAACCGACCTCATATCATATTTGTCAATCGTACTAAGAGTGGCGCCCCTGGAAATGATAGCGAGTTGTTTATCGATGGTGTAAGTAGGGGCCAATTCGATACAAGCGAATGTGACTTACAACCAATTCGATCTTTCCGTACTTGGTAATACCAACGGAAATCCTGCATCTGCTGCCTTCAATGGACACTATGGTGATGTAATCCTCTACAATGACGACTTGGTGGCCAATACGGAACGGCAGCGTCTCGAGACGTACTTGGCGATCAAGTATGGAATTACCTCAATCATAACTATCAGCGACTAGGGGGACCGCTTGGTACCGTTCCGGTTTATCGAGTCGATGGCACCTATATCAATGAAATTATTGGTATTGGCCGATGGGACTAACCAGGGCTCTATCAAAGGATATCGCGACCTGCTGCAGATCCCAGTCGGCTTGTATTTGATGACTGGAGTTGGTTATGGAGGGACCTACTTGCCCGATAATGATTCCGTCCAAAGGATAGGTGACAATCTTTACCTCACCATGGGGCACAATGGAGGGATTCACCACCTTCAACCAGCCGATCGCGGGGTTGAACAACGTTAGGATGGCCCGCACGTTTAAGGTGGCAGAGGTTGGGAACATGAGTGGTGTCACCATCTATTTCAACTATACGAAATACAACCTAGTTCCTTAATGCTTATTACTTGGCGCTTTCCAACGATCAAGGATTTGGAGTAGGGGAGCGTTTTGTTCCGCTTTCAGACGATGGAAATTCAGGCTTCTACGCAGAAATCGACTTCCCGGCCAATGACACGGTATTCTTCACGATCACCAATCAGAATACTTTTGCTGCCCCAGCTGCTGTATCCGCGGCTTGAACTCTGGCTACGCGGAGAGGTAGGCATCGTGGGGCTTCCAACGATTTCGAGTTGGCGTGATCGGAGTGGCAACAATCACCACGTGACCACAGTCGGCCCGAATGGCCTGGCCTGTAGTTCTTACCAATCTCAACTACCATACCTACGTGAGCGGAGTTGATCCCGGATCGAGATTGGGGTGACTTCACCTTCCGAGGAAGCGACCATCATCGCGGTAGGTCGAGCAAGTGGCAACGTCTCGCAGTAAGGATGGCTACATGGGGTTTGATGGTGACAAGGGGCTCCGAAAGGCTAGTACCAATGGTGTCGCCGAGATTGCGGTACTGAATTCGGATGACTGGACTCAACCTGTGGGTCGGCCTTGAGCCTTAACGGTACCCTGGGCTCCAGCGCCATCATTCAGGACTTTGGGATCGTTCTTGGGGAGCGGAGTTCGATCTGGAACCGGGAAGAATTTTACCTCGGTGACTATTTCGGAGGAAGGACCTTCGCGAACTATGACTTTGCGGAGGTGATGGTGTACGATACCGTCCTGACCCCCGCTCAAAACTTAGGGTGCAGTCCTATCTCGGTCTGCGCTATGGTATGACACTGAGTCATGACTATGTGAATTCCTCAAATGCGACTGTCTATGCCTTGACTTCGGTTTGCAAATGAAGTGGCAGGCATCGGACGGGATGACGCAGGTCAACTGAATCAAAAGCAGAGCCGCTCGGTTTCCACCACTTCGGTGCTGTCGTTGGCCCTTATGAACCATGCGACCCATGATTCGCTGAATCCCATCGCCTTCTCGACCAATGGTCAGTACCCAGACGGGTCATAATGGTGATCCTCAACTCTGCTGGACCGACTTGGACATCAGCTTTCCCGGGGAGCAGGGCAATCATTACCGCATTCAACGTGAATGGAAGGGGCAAGTCACCGGTACTTGGGGCACTGACCAGGTGGAGTTCAGGTTGAGCGTGACGTCCCTGGCTTCGATTTGCCACCGCTGCCTCCTGAAGCATCTTCCTACTATATGTACGTGGATGATGACGGAAACTTTACTTCCGGTACTCGCACCAAGTTCGCGAGCGACCTCTAGCCTCGCCCGGGGTATGGCAACATCGGCGTTGTACCGCGCCTTGCCGAGTCCGTTCTACTTCACCTTTGGAGCGGAGCTTGATACCCTCACTATGGGCAAGGATACCCTGTGTAAGGGGAATCTCTTCACCGTCAAGGGCGCGCGTTTGGCTGATGTGTGCACAGCGCTGACCCTCGTCAAAACGGCTGCACAGTACCAAGCGATCCAAGGCGGAGCTCACTAGACGGCACTTTCAATCCTGACAAATGCGGCGGAAAATGCTTGGATACCATCCAATGGAGGCCCCGTAGTCGCCGTGGCCGGAACCTACCAACTCTTGGTGGATACTATGCCCGTGCCGCTGGTTGTCTCTTGTCGGCTTTTCCAAGTTTCTTTGACCGGCACGGAGCACAGTTGAAGGAAATTCGCATCGACACTGGAGAACTTGCCTCGGTACATGGCCGGGGCCCGACACCATTTACTGCTCGAGCGAGCCAAACTTGAGCACCTGTGAAAGCGCCCACATGTTCTCCTGGTGTGTTCCAATACGTTTCGGGACCGCTTGCAATCCCAATATGATCATGCCGAATACTACCAACGGCACGATCCCGGCCCACGGAGGTTCGGTGGGCACTCATACCGTTCGCTATGTCACGACAGGTACATCCTCGCAAGGACACAGCCAACTACACCTTCACGATCAAGGCCAATACCTCGCCGAATATTGCCTATGTTCCAAGTACATTCTAGGCGCGGAGGCGCTGGACTTACACCTAGTGAACCTGACCGGCCAACCGACGATCGGCATCTTTTCGTCTTCTCCCGGTCTTGTATTTGATGATGACCTCGACTGGGGTGATCGACCTTCCCGTGAGTACTCCAGGCACCTATGTGGTGACATTCACTCCAGCTGCGGGGACTTGTGGTAACATTGATACCACTGTGATCCACCTGAATGTTCCGACCCGCGCCTACTTTGATTATCCGGATTCCATCTACTGCCGTGGTGCATCAGATGCCATCCCCTTGATTCAGTTTGCTCCGACTGGCAGTTTCGTTGAGGCAGCGAGTTCCCCAGGCGGAACCTTGGTGATCAATTCTAGCACTGGTGCTGTGGATCTGACGGCATCTCAGTCCGGCACGTTCCATATCCAGTACACAGTTACAGGTTTCCCGTGCTTCTACAACGCCGTTGACACCATCATCATCCGCGATACCACTGTCGCTGCGTTTGCATTGCTTCCTTCGGATACATTCTGCTTGAGTGATGCGGCGTTCCAACCTAGTCCGGCAACGGGCTACTACACGACCTCTACGGGTGGGGTTTACATCGGCATCGACTCGCTCACGATCTATCCAGATTCGAGTTCTTCGGGTGGGCCGTTCATCTTGACGCACGTTGCGCCGGATGCCTTCTGCCCGGATACTGCAAGCCTGCCGATTTACTTCAGGGGTATTGCTGCCGCGGCGATCATTTTCTCCGACACGGTCCTTTGTGCCAATGAGCCGAACCCGACGCCGATCTTCTTGAGCGGTAGTGCAGGTGGAACCTTCTTGACTGGCCCCGGCCCCGTCACTCAATTTGTGAGTGCTGCAACTGGCGAGGTAGATCTTGGCGCAATGGCTCCCGGCGCAACCTACGAGGTCATGTATGCTGCGCCGGACCCGGCATGTCCCGACACCTTTACGGTGGCAACCATCGATCTGAACCCGGTCCCCAATGCACATTTCGCACTCATCATTGATAGCATTTGTGAGGCGACGGGCCTGTACCCAATCGATACCATGCCTAGCTCAGGCAACTATAGCCTGACCGTCTTCCATGGTGCAAGTCCTGTGGCCAATGCCACATCTGCGACTGACATCGACTCGGATGTATTGTTGCCGAACAATACCTACGTGATCCAGAATATCCAGTCCTTCCCGCTGACGTCGTGCGCAGATACTGCATACGATTACCTCACGGTGATGGAACAGGACAGCGCGGACATTCAGTTTGTGCCAAGTCTGATCTGCATCGGCGGCAACAATCCGTTCCCGCTGATCAATGGTGACGGCGGCGGTCTCTATTCGCTCAGCGTTACTGCACCCTATCCTGTGGTGGTGGATCCGGACTCCGGGATCGTCTTCTTGGTGGACTCAATGGTCCAGGATACCTACTACGTCGTGTACACCACCCAAGGATTCTGCCCATCTGTTGACTCCGCTTTCCTCGTGATACGAGGTGAGCAGGTGGCTGACTTTGACTATGCCGACGCGAAGGTTTGCCAGACTGACTCGGTCCTGTATTCGCCGATTCCTGGATTCTTGCTAGGTGGGGCCTTCACGAGCAATCCTCCTGGTTTGTTCTTCATCGACGATTCGTTGGGGATCTATGACCCGCAGCAGTCGGCTGCAGGAGAATACCAGGTCGTCTATGCAATGGGGTCATCCACATCATGTAACAGTTCATTTGCAGACAGGGTGACGATCGTGGGAAGGGACGACTCCACGCGGTTCAACTACGCCAATAGTCCCTTCTGTCAGTCTGATCCAGACCCGACGCCGATCATACTGCACAGCTACGCGAACTCTGGTTTGTTCTCCGCACCCGGGTTGTACTTCTCGAACCAAGACTCCGGAACCATCGCCTTGGCTTCTACTCCTCCGGATACCTATGTCGTGCGATTTGAGAAGTTGACGGCCTGCGAAGAGGTGTTCTTTGATACCATCGTGGTGAAGCCCTCTCCAGATGCACAGTTCTATTATAGTGGATTGATCTACTGCGTGGGGCAGACCTATTCTGGATCCCGACACGGTGCATACCTACGGTCGGCATCTTCTCCTACATGGCTGACTCTGTGAACCATGTACTTACGCTGGACATCGATTCGGGAGGGGTGGACTTGATCAACTCTAGTCCGGGTAGCTATACGATCAACTACCTGATACCGCAAAACGGGGCGATATGTAGTGCGAATTTCAGTCAGGACCTGCGAATACTACCGCAGCCAACCAGCGTGAACATGTGGTCGGACAAGGGCGACTCCATCTGTGAAAACACCTTTGTGGAATTCACTGGAACGGGTGCGGAATTGATCACATGGACCCTGAACGGGGATACCGTGGGGAATGGTCGAACGTGGGAAGGGGTCAGTTTGGATTCGGGGGATGTGGTTACGGCCTACTTCAATACACAGCAGGGCTGCAATGATGCGCGCACCTTGGTGATGAGTGTATTTGACCGCCCCGAGATTGCCGTGCAGCCGACTCCGTCGATTTTGTCAGGAAATGACCCGATCGACATCCAGGTAATGATGCTCACGAACGATACTTGGGTTGATTGGTACGTGACTGGTCAGGGTGATCTTACCTTCGACTCGACGTCAGGGCAATCGCCTGTGATGGATTCGAGCCAAACGACTTCCCTCGGGAACACTGTCAAGCTCAATGACCTATTCAACCCGGCGACATTCACCTATACGATTACGCCTCGCAACTTCTTGTGTACTGGAGATATCGTGGTGGACACGTTCAATGTGAACCCGAATGACATCGATGTCTTCATCCCTGAAGTGATTACTCCGGACAACAATACCACACACGATGTCTGTGAAATCCAGTTGAAGCAGGGAGTGAGCGCCGCAGATTATACCCTGAAGGTGTTCAACTCTGCGGGTGCATTGGTGCATACGATGAACCCCTTGGTACGGACCTTCACTGGTGACAATGCCGACGCAGGTTATCTCCCGGACGGTGTGTATTGGTACCTGTTGTTTGATGCCACAGGTGAGAAGATCGATGCTGGCGGCTTAACAATCAGGAGGAAATGACCATGGGCAAGTTATTGAATGTCAACAGCCTCCGTGCGCTGGTTGTGATCTTGGTTGGTTATGGTTTTCTCACAGTGGGCATGGCACATGCGCAGCAGTTGAGGGTTTCCAACAATTACATCTTCAGTCCTTATCTCGGCAATCCCGGGTCATTGGGAGGGAGTACGCTGGCGAACTTTCACATCAGTCACCAACAGCGGAAGACCGTCGAGGCGAACTGGCGATCGATTTCACAGTTCCTCAATTTCCGTAGTCAACCCTTGGGTAGGCATAGCAACTTCGCCATGGGCGCCAACGTGATCAATGATATCGAATGGTCTGAGTACCGTTTGGGTATCAATGTCAGTGGAGCGGTGGCATTGCTGAACCGCAAGAACATGCGTCTCTCCGTAGGGGGGATGCTTGGATTCATCAACTGGGGCTCTCGCTACGACAAGGTGCGGGTGTACGACAGGACGGATGAATTGGTCGCCAATCGGAGCAATTTCTTCGAGGTGGATGCGGGCCTCGGCGGAGAGTACAAGATCTTCACCAAGGGCTTGCGTGCTGACGTAAACGTGTATGCGCAGCAATTGCCGAAAAATGCCATCTCCAAGACCCTGCCCGGTCTGTATGTGTATCCGCACCTTTTTGGTGGAGCAGGAATCCTGTTCTCGCCGGTCCACAACCTGTTTGTAGGTCCGCGGGTGTTCTACAGGAACATCTTCGCGGATACCAGTGCCAACAACGTCAAGATGTATGGCGCAACCACGGACATCGGTCTGAAGGCAGAGCTTGATCGGCAGAACATGTGGTTTGGAGGTGCCTACCGTGTGAACAAGGGAGGTTTGAACTTTGCCTTTGGGATGCGGTTGATGCAGACGGACACCGTGGGTGCTCCGGACCTGTACGGCTATTTCCTGGATATGAACGCATCGTTCCTGCTTCCGATGGGGGAATCGGCGTTGTTCGGGCCCACATTTGGAGATCGGCTTGAACTTGCAGCTTCGGGCGAAACCACCGCCACATGTACCGACGAGACACGGTCATGCCCTCTCCAGGTCATTCTGGAAAAACGATGGTCTCCTGAATGACCATTTGGTGGGAGCGCCTGAAACCGACAGCGCCATCGGGTCTCAAGGGAAATACTCAGGTTGCGACGAAGGCTTGTGTTTTGACTTACTCGTTTGACGACAATAGCTACCAATACGTGGGAAGTGCGCCGGAACGCGCCAATGATACCCTGCTTTCGATCATCGGGGAGGAGTGGCTCGGGGTGGACGCCATCCTGGAAAACATGGTCAATGAGGTGATTCGAGAGGCTCTGACACCTGATACGGCCAAGATTTCCAATCCTTATATATTGGAGCCATTGGAGGGGTTGGTATATATCGAGTTGTTGAGTGACCTGTTGGTGGACGAAGAGAAGGCCCACGAACTTGCGAAAGGCATGATGTATGAAGGTGAACTGGGGGTCAACAACAAGTTCAATGACTCGCTCTACCTGAAGGTGGTCTTCAACGAGAAGGATACCATCGTAGGCATCGGCAAGGATCGTCAGATCACCAACCTTGAACTCGCCTGCTTGAAGCTGCATGCCATGCGCAAGAAGCTTGAGTACGAGTTGAACCAACGATACGGCCAAGACTGGGCAGTTTCTTGGGAAGGTGAGGAGCTGTCGGTCGAAAAGACGCAGGGCCGCAAGGTGGTGTATATCAAGAAGCCTCGTATCAGTCCGAACCACCCTCACCAGGAACCCTTCCAGGTGAACTTTATTCGTATGCGCTTTACCCGTGGAGATGGTGCTTCCGAGCAGCTCGCCAATCTGGGTGACAAGAGCGATCAGAGCAGACGCGTGAAGCGGAAGCAACTTGATCGTCAGCGTCGTCAAATCAGGGACAAGGTTTACTAATCGGATTCAATCTTGGACAGGGAAGAAATCAGAGGTATGAGAAAGGGGAAATTAGACTTTGGCTTGCTGTTGCGATGCATTCCACAGAAAGGGTGGCTTGCGACCTTGGCATGTATATTTTGTATGATGCCCATGTTCTCCTATGGGCAACCACCAACCATCAACGTGGTACTCCCCACGCTGCAGCCGTATTATCAGCCTGGGCAGACCATCAAGTTTGTGGGCCCATTGGTGTATGACAATCCTGCCGCAGTGGCCAATTGTGATTCCATGATCTGGGTTCATAGTAGTGGTCAACAGTACGTGTTTAAGCCATGGAACTCCATTTCAGGCACGGGGGATCCATTTTACCTTGGAGATACTTTGCCATTCCTTGGATCTGACACCGTGAGGTTTACCATCCCTGGTAACCTGATCTGTGGGAACTATACGGTGAAGTTTGACGACGATGAGGGGTGTAACAACATGGGAGCCAATTACTCCAACACTGTCAACGTCACCATCAACGTCAATGCAACTGTCTCTTATTCTACAGGTCCGACCTATTGCCTGAATGGATCGAATCCCCCGTTGCCCTCCAATACGGGTGACCCTGGCCTGTTCTACGATGAAACGGGCTTGGGTATCCTGGGCAATGCGACCACGGGGCAATTGATTTTGCACAGTGGCACCGCAGGTCCCAATGTGGTGAAGTACAAGACAGGATCGGCAGGAGGTCAGTGCCGGGATAGCGTGACATTCAATATCCAAGTGGATACGCTGAATACGCAAGTCCTGAGCTATGGCGCGAATCAGTTTTGCCAGAGCGCCAATACGATCAATGTTCAGGCACCCTTCTTGACGGGTCCAGGGGGGGTGTTTTCATGCTTTCCTGCAACCCCCTTTCTGAATACATCCACTGGCGCATTTGATCTGTCTGCTCCAGCGGGCAGCTATACGATCACCTATACCCCTGGCCCCACAGCCTGTGAGAATCCCAAAATGGTATCCATTCAGGTGGATTCCTTGGTCGCGGCAACGTTCAACTACGACTCCATCTATTGTCCGGGGTACAGCTTGGTTGGCCCGCAGACCATCGGCTTCTTGCCTCCGGGGATATTTCCATCAGGTGGGCGGCACGGGCCTGATCTTCACGGATTCCGTCGCAGGGACGATCGATGTCAACAACACGCCTGTAGGTGGATACCGTGTGGAGTACCTTGTGACTGGGGGATGCGTTCAACTCACCCAAGACAGTTTCAATGTAATCTCTTCGCCGAATCCGTTTTTCAATATTCAGAACACGATTTGTTCGAATACGGACTCCATTGCCGCAACGGCGATTGCCGCCAGGCGGTTCATTCTTCTGTACCGGAGGCGCCATCCAATTCCACGGGGGCAACACAGGCTACATCGACGTACCCAACAGTCTCATCGGAGGACCCTATACGATTTTCTACTTGGTGCAATCCGGAGTCTGTCGGGATACCATGGAGCGGCACATCACGATTACCGATGCGCCAAACGCCGTGGTGAACTATCCCGGTGACCCTTATTGTCAGAATGAAACAGACCCATTTGCGGTCTTCGTGAGTGGAACCACTGGCGGTACACTCTCACTCTCACCTGCTGGAATCATTGATCCGCAATCAGGATTGATTGACGTGAGTGCCACAGCTCCAGGTGCCTATGCTGTCAACTATTCGGTTTCTGCATCCGGTTGTACCAACGTGATCGAGGTGGACTCCGTGACCATCGTCGCTGCTCCGCCTACCTTCTTCGATATGCAGGATACCACCCTTTGCCAGGGTTCTGGCCGTATCTGATCCCCGTGATCACCCCGGCGAATTCACCGAACGTGTCCACGTTCACGGTGACGGATATCCAATACGTGCCTTTCCCGGGCGCCATCATCGGTGGAAACTCGATCGATACCGATGCATTGCCCTACGGCGGCCCCTACCGATTGCTGCGTCACGGGATGGCCCGCTGTGCAAGGACTCATTGGTTCAAAATTTCTGGATCTTGCAATTGGAGGATCCCACCTTTGTCTATGCGCCTGATACCTTCTGTCAGTCCGACCGCGACCCTGTTCCGTTGATTCTGGGAGATGGTGGTGGTACATTCTTGGAGCTGGGTGCAACTGTGAACGATAGCTTGGATATCGACCCCAATACCGGTCTCATCACCTTGCAGCAATCCACCCCGGGTGTCCACTACGTGGAATATACCACAAGCGGCCCTTGTCCGCAGCGCGATACCTTTGCCTTGGTGGTCACGAGCTCTACGCAGCCTAACTTCGAATACCCGCAGAACATTTTCTGCGAGACCGACTCCAGCTCGATTTCACCCAGTGTGTTGCCGAATCCACCGTTCCACTTCCTACGGTCCAGTACCAACATTGCGGTGGACACGACAACGGGTATCATTGACCTCGCGAATAGCCAAGTGGGCTCCTACACGATCACGCTCATATTGGACAGTATCGGTGGCAATTGCCCTACCACCAACGTGGCCAATATCGAAATCCAGGCCTACAACAACTCGAGCATTCAGTTTGACAGCGTGGTTTGTGAATCTGACTCACTGCTTCAAATCGTTGTTGGCGACACGACCCTCGCAGGTGTGTTTTTCGCGCCAAGTGGTTTGGTCTGGGAGGATAGGGCGAATGGTCTTGTAGCGGTTTATGCATCGGTGCCCGGCTTCTACGCGATTCGCTATGAGGTCAACGGGATATGCGGTGAAAAATTCGAGGATACGCTTGAAATCCAGACACCCACGAACCCATTCTTTTCCTATCCTCAGGGACAGCGGGAGTTTTGTATATCGGATGGCTCGGTAACACCCACCTCAACGAATCCCGGCGGTACCTACACTTGGGTAAACTTGCAAGATACCTCGGATCATACCCGCTTGGTGGTGGATCCCAATACGGGCACGATCAACCTGTCCGGCTCACAGTCGGGAACCTTTGACGTCACCTACACTACGAGTGGAGCCTGCAATGACGATACCACACGGAGGATCATCGTATTCCCGAATCCAGCCAACGCATTGATGCTGCTGTCATCGCAAGGAGACTCTCTCGATAGGGACTCGATCTGTGATGGAGTAAGCCTTACCGTCACCGGGGTTGGAGCAGACTTCTTTGTGATCAGGAAAAACGGGGTGGAGGCTTCGGTTTCAGCACAAGTGACATTCACGGATCTGGTGGACAAAGACACGATTGAAATGGTGTTCATCACTTCGCAATTCTGCCGAGACTCTGTGGACACGATCATTACCATCATTCCTCGCCCCACAGTCATTTCCAATATCACCTCACCTACCATCTCCTCCGGCGATCAGATCAATTTCGGAATTGGATCGACGGTGGACCAAACATCATTCGAATGGTTCGTGTCGGGAGTTGGAAACGTCGTGTTCACACCGCCATCCGACGATGTCTCGCCGATTGCATTTGGGACTCAGC